>DHMO01000046.1:17381-22059 GCA_002405835.1 Lentisphaeria bacterium UBA4640
CATGTGCATCTGATAGTACAGGTTCCTCCAAAGATTTCGATTTCAGATTTAATGGGAATACTAAAAGGGCGAACCGCGATCCGAATGTTTCGGAAATACCCAAATCTAAAAACTCGACCATATTGGGGGAATCATTTTTGGGCAGACGGCTATTGTGTTGACACAGTAGGGGTGAATGAAGAAATGATACGCATGTATGTGCGTTATCAAGAAAAACAAGAACGCCGGTTTGAACAACAGCGTTTTAAGTTCGACTGATTGAAATTTACGGGGATGGTTAGGCGGCATTCTTTGGGTGCCGCCTTTTAGCACCCTTCTAGGGTGCTTCTTCAAAGCCACGTCCTCTGGGCGTGGTTATTTACTTTAAATTCCGGACGCTTTCGCGGATATGGAACTTGTAGGGGATGAAAACATTGCCGGTCTGTTCCCCCCGGATTTTCTTTTCGAGCATATCGAATGCGGAGGAGGCGATGCCGCGGAAATCCTGTTCCAGCGAGGTCATCGGCGGAATCTGATGCTCCGAAAAACCGGCATTCTCCCAGCCGATCACGGAGATGTCTTCCGGAATGCGTTTGCCCAGGCGCGCAAGCGCACCGTATGCCTCCATCCCGTAGCGTTCTCCGGAAACGAGAAGCGCGGTGACATCATGTTCCAGCATGGCTTTCATCCGGTCGGAAACAGTGGAATTGTGATGGAAATGCAGAGGCTCCGCATAAAGTTTCACATCCATTCCGAAGCGCCGGTAGCCGAGAAACGGCTTCAGACGGTCTTCCCCCGAAAGACTGGCCGCACAGAAAAGCCCGATGCGGCGGTGTCCGCAGTCAACCAGATAATCCAGCGCGCGCCGGATTCCCTCTTCATCGTCGGAATGAACCGTACTGACGTTTTCAAGCGTGTTTGGCAGGTCGTTCAGACAAACGAGCGGCATGTTTTTCAGCTTCGGAAAGAGACGTCCGATCTCATGCATGAAATCAAGTGAAAGCGCACCGCTGACCATGCGGTCCTCCAGCAGGGAAAGATCGTTCCGCGAGACAATCAGCAGCTGATGCCCGCGATGTTTCGCCTCTCCGCGCAAAGCGTTGAGCAGTGAAAACATATAAAAACCGAGAGAGAGTCCGGCGTCCGTCATTAAAACCGCAATTCGCGGACGGAGCGGCTCGTAGTTCCGTCTGCGGACAAGTTCGCGCACCCGTTCCCGCAGCTCCTCCGATACGCCGGGACGGTCGTTCAGCGCGTATGAAACCGCAGCGACCGAACACCCAAGTTCCGCCGCAAGCTCCGTCAGTCTGATTTTCTTCATCTTGTCCGCTCCTTTCCCGTAAAGTATCACCGTTCCGCCCTTTTTCAAGAGCGGGAAATATGGCGAACGCCGTTTTTTAAGTATTTTTTAAGTTGCAAAGAGGAGTTCGGCTATTGACTATTTCGCGAAAACCGGCTATAATTAAAGAGGAAAAAAAACTTAAACGAAAGGATTTCTGATATGCAGATCGGATGCAATTACTGGGCCTCCCATGCCGGAACGCGGATGTGGGAACTCTGGGATGAAAAAGTTGTGGAATCGGATTTCCGCAAGCTCGCCGCTGTCGGCTGCCGCCTGATCCGCGTCTTCCCCAACTGGCGCGATTTCCAGCCGATCGAAGCCGTCCCCGGGTGGCGCGGCATTGTGCGCGGACTCCGCATGAAGGGAGAGAAGATGACCGGAAGCGACGACGGAGTCGATCCCGTCATGCTTCAGCACTTCCGCCGTCTTGCGGAGATTGCGGAAGAGAACGGACTCGAACTCGTCGTCGGGCTTGTGACCGGCTGGATGAGCGGCTGTCTGTTCGTTCCCCCCGCACTCGAAAAACTGAACCCGCTGAACAGTCCGCTTTCCATCAAATGGCAGGTGAAATTCGTCCGCCGTTTCGTCCGCGAACTCAAGGACTGCAAAGCGATCCGCTACTGGGAACTTGGAAACGAATGCAACTGCATGGGTCCCGTCAACGATCCGGCGGAAGCGTGGGACTGGACAAACGCCATCGCCTCCGCGGTCCGCGTGGAAGACTCCTCGCGTCCGGTCGCCTCCGGAATGCACGGGATCATGCCCGGCGAAGACCTTCCGGGAGCCGAACACTGCTGGTCCATCCAGACACAGGGCGAACTCTGCGACCTCATGACCTCGCATCCGTATCCGCATTCACCCTCCAAACTTGCGGCGCGCGTTGATCCCCACAACTCCATCCGCGCAGCGTTTCAGGCAACCTTCGAAACGCTCTACTACTCCGACCTCACCGGCAAACCCGGAGCAGTCGAGGAGATCGGCACCTTCTCCCCCTCCTACTGCGCGGAAAAAGAGAAAGCCGAATTCCTCCGCAACTCCATGTTCAACGCATGGGCGCACAATTCGGAATACTTCCTCTGGTGGTGCGGATTCGATCAGTCGAACCTCACCTTCCCGCCCTACACATGGAGCGCATGGGAACGCGAACTCGGATTCTTCACTCCTGAATTCGAAGAAAAGCCGATTGCAAAAACCTTCCGCGATTTCCGTGCATTTCTCGACGCCCTCCCCTCCGCGAAACTCCCGCCCTTCCGCCGCGATGCAGTCTGCGTGCTGACCCGTGAACAGAACTTTGACCAGACAATGTCCAACGGATGGAGCGCGTTCCTCCTCGCAAAACAGAACGGTTTCGATGTCCGCTTCCAGTACGTCAATGAAACGTTTGCAGACTCGGATCTCTACATCGTTCCGAGTCTGCGCGGAGCCTGCGGAATCTTCCGCGAAGAGTACCTCGAACTGCTTGAGCATGTCAAAAAGGGCGCAACGCTCTACATCTCGCTCGACGACGGCGCGCTCGCTCCGTTTGAATCCATTTTCGGCGTGGAAGTGGAGAGCCGCGAAGCGCGGACCGCTCCCGCACGCGTAAAATTCGGAAACGAAACATTCATTCTTTCTTCCCCGTTCCGTCTGAACCTCCGCAGCATTCATGCGGAAGTCCTTGCGGCGGAAGAGGATGGAAATCCGGTCTTCGTCCGGGCGAAGTACGGCAAAGGCACGGTGTACCTGATGACACTTCCGCTGGAACTGGATCTCGCGGGACGCCCCGGCGCCTTCCACAAACCGGAGGAACCGGAATGGCGCCGCTTCTACCGCGTGTTTGCGGAACAGGTGATTGCGAAACGTCTTGTCCGCACCGCGAATCCGCTCGTCACTCTGACCGAGCATCCGGACGCCGCGATGCCGGAACGCTGTCTCTGCGTTGCGGTCAACAACAGCGCAGTTCCGGTTCGCCCGGAATTCGAAATCGCGGACGGCTGGAAGCTGGAAAAAGAGCTTCCCGAACTTGCCCCGTTCTCCGGAGCGCCGTTCCAGTTAATCAGAAAATAAACAACCATTCCGTCCTGCCGGAGATTCATCCGGCAGGACACAAAACAGAAGGCAGGCTCTCTATGAAACATCAGCAGAACAGAAGAAACATTTCATATTTCAAGCGTGAATCCAGAAGGTTTACGCTCGTGGAGCTCCTTGTGGTAATTGCCGTCATCGCCATCCTTGCGGGACTGCTTCTGCCCGCGCTCACCAAGGCGAGAGACAAGGCCAGAGAGATCTCCTGCGCCTCCAATGTCAAACAGGTCGGTTCCGCACTGATTCTGTACGCCGGAGATTCCCAGGAGTATTACCCGTCGGTCGTTGACAACGGAAGCGAAGGACTCTATCTGGAAGACCGGATCGGTTCCTATCTGAACCGTCCGCTTCAGACGGGCTCGAACCGCGCAAAACCGATGTATACGCAAAGCGGCGTCTGGTTCTGCCCGGGCTACGATGTCGTCGCGCCGAGCGCACCGGGTGTGAGTTACGGCAACAGCTATCTCTTCACCATCGAGCAGAGCATCTGGTATGCGGAGGGAAACTACACGGCTCAAGTCAAAGGCAGTGCCTATTTCGCAAAGAAGCTGGATAAAAGCCCGTATTGGCTCCCGTTCCGTCCATTTGAACTCAGCAGCAATGTCGCGATCATGACCACGGGAAAACCGGTTGAAAACCCGTACGCCTCCATCCGCGGCACGCTGGATCAGAGCGGAGCCAAGACCTCCCCGCGGATTTCACAGGACTACTACGTGAACGATTCAAAACGTCTGGATCTTGTAAAGTACAGCGCTCCTCACGAAGGACGCTCCAACTTTCTCTTCGGCGACGGGCATGTAGGCTCCCGTTCCTATAAGACGGCAATCAAAATCAAACAGTACGGCGCGGAAGCCTACTACAACTGGATCGGATTCTGACATGAAAAAACTCCTCACACTTCTTTTTCTCGCGGCGCTCCAGCTTCCCGCGCAAAATCTCATTTTCAACGGGGAACTGGAACTCGGAACCGACGGCTACGCCTGCCGCACGATCCTGCGTCCGGACACGAACCCCAAACTCGTCTACACTCCGCTTGAAACGGCGGGGAAAAAGGGAGCCAAATTTCTGCTCGTCCGTTCGCCGTTCGCCGAACGGTTCGAACTCTATCTCAAAGAGTTTCCGCTGAAACCGGATACGGATTACACGCTCCGCTTCAAAGCGAAATGCAGCATCGCCGGACAGCCCCTCCGGATCAACATCTCCCGCGTCTCCCTGCGGAACGGAAAACTCGACTGGAACGGATTCGCAAAGACTTTTACGCTCGGAACCGAGTGGCAAAACTTCGAATTCAAA
>DHMO01000046.1:22100-66232 GCA_002405835.1 Lentisphaeria bacterium UBA4640
CTTCGAATTCAAATTCAACTCCGCCCGCCGCACCGACGGTTTCGCGCATCTGTTCCTGACCGGACAGGATCAAAAGGAGAATCCTGTTGCAGATTTCTCGTTTGATTCCTTTGAGCTCTTCGAAACAAAATCGGCTCCGTACAACAGCGTTCAAATCGCAGTTTCCGCGCCGGATTATCTGGTCGTCTCCGAATCCGCCGCCCCCGTTGCGGTCACCGCGAAAGCCGCAAACTTCACGGCAAAAACGGTTGAAGGGAATATGACTCTTTCCGCCGTTGACGACACCACGGGGAAAAACGTTTTCCAGACAAAAATCCCCGTCAGACTCGCGCCGGGAGAAATCCGTGAATTCCGCACGGCAATTCCGCTGAAATACGGCAGCTACACGCTCAACGCAGCCCTCCCCGGAGTTCCGGAAAACGCGGTCCTTCCCGGAAGCGTCGCCGTCGCAGGAAAATATACGGCCGCCAAACTCGATTTCGACAAAGATTTCTGCGTCAGTCTGAACGGAGGACTCGACTACAGCGGATTTCCGAAATACAAAACCGACGGTTATCTCACCTTCAATGCGCCCGTCGAACGGCGGCTGGAGCTTCTCGCGAAGATGGGATGCCGGATGCTCCGCGAACATGACGGCGGCTACGAAAGCACCGCATGGTGTCTGCTCGAAAAAGAACGCGGCAAACTGGATTTCTCGCATCTCGACCGCGGCGTCGACCTCATGCGGCGTTACGGCATCGAACCGTTTGCATGCCTCGGGCGCATCAACTTCCTGCGTCCCAAACCGGATCAGATTCACTGGTGGAGCAAAAAATGGCCGGACTGGCTCGATCCGCTCTGCAAGGAAGCCGAATACGCGCCGTACAACTGGGCTCCGGTCAAAGGACGCGTTTTTCTTCCGCCGCTCGAACTCTGGCGCGCATACGTCCACAATATTGCGGCGCACGCAAAAGGGAAAATCCGCTACTACGAGCTCTTCAATGAGCCGAACGGCGTCATGAGCGCAAAAAGCTATTTCCCGTTCATGAAAGCGACTTATGAGGAGATCAAAGCCGCCGATCCGGACGCACGTGTCGTCGGGCTCTCCGTTACGGAAGATTTCGGCGTGAAGACCGGACAGTTCGTGAAGGAGATGCTTCAGGCGGGCGGGGCAAAATACATGGATATCGCCTCGTTTCACCCGTACACGAGCCGCGAACTCAGCTCCATTGCTCCGGCGGATGCAATGATTGCGGAATTCCGCCAGCTCTTCGCCGAAGCGGGCGACAGGAACAAACCGATCTGGAACACGGAACTTTACTACACGTTCGACACGCCGGTACGCGACGGAGCGTATCAGGGATTCGCAAAACCGCATCATATCGCGGCACGCTTCCTGACCGACCTCGGAGAAGGCGTCGCACAGTCCAATTTTCTGAACCTGGACCGAGTCTGGAAACGCCGTCTGATTCCGAACCACGATTTCGGAACAAACATGGAACTGGTTCCGAACGGATGCTACGTCGCCTTCAACGCGCTCGCCCGTTTCTTTGAAGCCGCACGGCCCGTGTCCAAACACCGTTTTGCAGACAGCGTGATCGCATACGGATTCCGCAAAAACGGCAAGCCGGTCGCCGCGGTCTGGAACTACGGCAAGCGCGACGGCATCAGCATTGATCTTTCCGGATTCGAAGTGTTCGATCTGTTCGGCAATCCTCTGAAGAGCGGCGAACTGCCCTGCAAAGCCGCGCCGTACTACCTGCGTCCCGGAACTCTTTCCGATACCGAATTTTTCGCGAGACTCGCAAGACTTCCGGTGAAAATCGGACGCCCGGTCGTCCCCGTTGACCTGGTCCGTCTCGCCGGCGGCACCGTTTACGGCACATTGTTCAACCAGTCGGCCGACCCGGTTTCAGGCGTCATCGGATTCCGCGGCGACGGGCTGGCGGCAAAGCGGATAACAGAGTTCTTCATTCCGGCAAACAGCTCCATCCCCGTCGCAATTCCGGTCCGGAAGGCGAACGCGAACGAAAAACCGCGTCTGCTGCTCTATGTCAATGGAGAACGGAACTCCACTCCCGTTGCCTCCATCCCCGTCACGCTCATCCGCAACAATTCCGCCGAAGCGGGAAAAACACAGACCATCGGAAAGAGCGGAGATTTCGGCGGGAGCTGGAGCATACGGAAAGAAAAAGATGAACTTGTTTTTGAACTTTCCGTCGATGACTCCACCGATTCCGGAAGCGACGCCGCCGGGCGCTATCCGTGGGAACAGGACTGCGCCGAACTTTTCTTCGACTTCTCGCCGTTCCTGCTGCGCCCGGGACACCCCCGCGCCTACTCCGATGACACAATCCGCGTTTTCCTGCTCCCCCGTCTCGCAAAAGAGCGGACGCTCGTCTGGAGCGCATCGAAACAAAACATCCGCACCGATTACCGCAGCACGGAGTCCGGATACTCCGTCACGCTCCGGATGCCGTGCAAATCCGGCGTCATCGGTTTTGCGCTGAAACTCAACGACGCCAAACCGGGAGCGAAAACGCACCGGGAACTCCGCTGGACAAGCGGACCCGACACGCACAACGACCGCACACAATTCAACATTATCGACTTGAAAGGAGACAACAAATGAACAAACTGAACATCCTGCTTCTCGCCGCAGCTCTGCTCCCCGCGCTTTCCGCCGGCGAGTTCCGCGCAGCAAAACCGTGGACCGAAACCGCAAAAGGGACGTATTCCATCGACTACCCCGGCAAAGGCTGGCCGATGCTCGAACGCACGCTCGAACTCAAACCGGAAACCTTTTACCGCGTCACCCTCGAAGCCCGTTCGGAGGGCGGAACTCCCGTCTGCAATCTGATTTTCCGGCGCGGAGACGGCGTGACGGTATTCAATTCCATCATCCCGACATCCGACTGGAGCCGTCAGACCTTCTGGCTCTACAGCCGCAATGCAAAAACCGCGAAACTTCAGTGCACATTCGACCCGAAAGGCGGCGCAGGAAAGATTGCGGTCCGCAACATCAGAACCGAAGAGTTTGCCGATCCGGCTTCCGGAAATGTCATGCCGGACGCCGATTTTGAGCAGAACACAGCTCCGCTCTTCTGGCGCGCTCACCGCAAGGGAACAGCCGCGCCCGTTCTCGCAGAAAGCGGAGATTTCCTGACCGGAATCCGGAGTCTGCAGTTCACCTCCGGCGGAAACAGCGGAATCATCTCCGGCAAAATTCCTGTCATCCCGGGCAAGACCTACCGTCTTTCCTTCTGGGCAAAGGCGAGCGTACCCGCCGGACTGACGGCGGAATTCAGTCTCTGGGATCCGGCAGGCAACCACAAGCCGCAGCATTTTCATTCCGGAGCGCAGGTCAAAATCGACTCCGGCTGGAAGAAATACGAAGTCTCCATTCCGATTCCTTCCGACGCCGGAACTTATCCCGATCTTGCCGAGCGCATGGGTTCCATCACCTTCGGAACATGGAACGGACCTGAAGTTCAGTTTCTGATCGACGAAGTTTCCTTCCAGATCCAGTAACTTCATTTCTGGATTCCCCGGATTTGCGGAGCGCATGTTTATGCCTCCGCTTTTTTTGTATTGTTCCAGAGAAATGAAGGCCTTCGCAATATAAATCTACCATTTTAGTATACTATACGCTTGAAAAATAAAAATATTCATGTATATTACTCAAAACCAAACAAGAACACTCACCCGTAAATAACACAACTAAAAAAGTAGACTAAACAAAAGGAGCGACAGCATGAATCATTCAGCTTCATCAAAACATCATGCATCTGTAATTTCAGGAACTTGCGCTTTCCGAATGTGCTGTTGTTCTGTCATTTCATAAAAGCAATTACCGGAACAAACACACGAACAGCATCAGCACAGGAAACTCAGAACATGAAAGAAAAAAGAATCATAGCCGCGCTCGCACTCGCAGTCAGTCTTGCCGGATTCCCGCTTTCCGGAGCACCGGAGGACGGGGATATCCGCACCATCCGCCTGGTTCAGGATGACGGACAAATCCGCATTGTCAGCAAACTGTACGACCTCAAATATTTGAAAGCGACCGATGTCCGGCCGTTTATCGAAGCGGCAGTCAAACGCTACAGCCGTGCCTCAAAAGTCGAACGGGTCAACTACAGTCAGGGGGAAAAACAGGCAATCATCGTCTCCACGGGCGAAGATTTCATTCCATATGTGGATGAACTCATCGCCGGATTGGACAAACCCGGCAAACCGGACCCGAACGGATCTCTTATCGCCGGAACCGGCGTCACCAGAATCACTTATGTGCCGAATTACCGGGCGGCCGACGACATTGTCCGGCTCATCAACGAAGGAACCATAAAAACAGCCGAAGGCAAAGCCTTTCTGGACAAAGACACCAACACCATTTACTGGAAGGATGACGAACAGGCCGCTCAGGGAATTCTCGCATGGGTCAAATACCTTGACCGTCCCGTTCCGCAGGTGAATCTGCGGCTCAACTGCTATGAAATCCGCGAAAGCAAACTCCGTGACATCGGACTGGATTATCTGGCGTGGAAAAACGGTCCCGGTCTGGATATTTTTTCCACGGGGTTCGACAGCGGCAGAATCTTCTCCAACGAAGCGTTTTTCAAACTCATCAACGAAGCCTCAGGACTGGTTGCGAAAAACTTCTCCGCGTCGTGGGGCTACGGAGCGTTTTTCACGGCTCCGCAGTTCGACTTGAGCTTTGTGCGTCTGCTTCAGCAATCCGGCAATGCGAAGCTCGCCGCACATGCCGATCTCACGTTCGTGAACACCGCGGTTTACGACAATGCGGCACTGAACACACATCTGCCGAAAGTCTACACGGCAACACTGTCGCCCGGTTATGAAAACATCGTCAAGGATTCCGATGACAGAAGCAGCATTCAGGAAAGCTCCGGAAGCTCCTTTACTCTGCAGGTGTTCAACCCCGTAATCTGCTTCGGTGCAGAACCCGGAGAAATTGACCCGTCGGGAAAAATTCCCTCCACGGAAGAGTTCTACAAAAAGAACAGGGGCGGAGTTGTTTTTGCCTATCAGCTGAACTCAAAAACCGTCACGGAGTACAGCAACCGCGGCGATGAACTCGGAAGCTCCAACACCGTCTCCGGCGAACTCACGCTGGGCTTCAAAACGGAAAAACTGCTGTCAAGCTATGTCCGGGAACATGACGTGGAACAGACCGTCGGCATTCCGTTCCTTGTAAAGATTCCTGTCCTGAAATACCTGTTCGGCACGACCACAACCATCAAGGAAAGAACGTACATCATTATAACCGCCGAAGCCAATCTGGGGCATCCGAATGCTCCGGCTCCGGTCCCCGTCAGCAAAGAAATTGCCTCCGGCCTCTGAGCAGAAAGGAACACGACCCCATGAATATCATTAAAACCTTTATTTTTGTCTCCGCAACCTCACTGATTCTGAATGCGGAAGAGATTGAGCTCACTCCGCGGGCGATTCCCGGAACGGTCAAAGCGGACGCCAACGTTCCCAGTGCGGGATACGGCAGCAGCTCCGTACAGGCGCAGCTGCGGATCAACGTCAAAGATTCGGAACAGGCGATCCGCTTTGTGCGCACAAACAGCGATCCGGTCGTCGTCACGAAGCTCTACACGCTGAAACATGCAGAACCGTATGCTCTGCGCGGCTATCTGCTGAGCGTCGTTCAGGGCACAACCGTGACAGGGAACCCGGTTCAGGTCGATGCGGTCAAGTTCAACGACGGACGCGGCGTTCTGCTGGTTTCCGCCGAAGAATACCGCTTCCGGAAAAACGGTTCCGGCAACAGCATCGACGAAATCATCGAACGGCTGGATCAGCCGGGAATCGGCTTTTCCAGCGGGCGTCCGAAGTTCATCTATTTCCCCAAAGTGAATACCGCGGCGAATATGAAAACAATGCTCCTGAACGTCGGAGCCGTCGGCAATGACGTCGAGTTTACCGGAGGCACGGACTGCCTCACCGTGGACGGCGGTCTGAACGCCCTCTTCATCGCCGCGCCGTACTGGAGCTGGAACAACATCAGAAAACAGCTGGAGCAATACGACCGCCCGATGCCTGAAATCCGCCTGACTTACCAGCTGATCGAAGTCAGCACGGAAAACGATGACAAACTCGGCGTCGATTTCCAAAGCTGGAAAAACAACAACGGCGTCGATCTTTTTTCCGCCGGAGGGCGTTACCGCAACAACTGGTCAAGCACCTTTGCCGCCGGAATCGACGGTTCCCATTCCAGCCGCACCGACTTTTTCAACTTCAACCCGAAGTGGAACAGCAAATATTTTGACTTTCTCTCTTCAACCGGACGCGCAAAAGTGGTGACGCAGGGAACAATCATTGCGAAAAACCGCCGCCGCGCCACAGTCTACACCGGAACCGGTCTGTTCTATGAGAAACAGGATCCCCTTCCCGATACGGAACTCGGCGGAAAAATTCCGGGAAATCACGGGAAACTGCCGGAAGAAGCAAACCTCCCGCTCAAACACGGAAACACTCAGACGACCCTGGCGGAAAACGGATTCAAGTTTGAGCTTGACGTCACACCCGTTGTCACCGGGAAAGCCTCTATTCTGCCGATCCGCGTTTCCGGCACAAGTCTGCTCGGCTGGAACAGCGACGGAACACCGCGTCTCAACGTCTCCGCTTTTGAAACGGAAATCCAAGTCGGAAATGAAGGCAGAATGTTCGTTGTCGGCGGAATCAAACGCACAAACATCATCCGCAGCGTCGCAGGGCTTCCGCTTCTCAAAGACCTTCCCGTTCTGGGCTGGCTCTTTTCGACGGAAACAGAAACAACCCGTCACTCGGAACTCGTGCTCATTGCCAAAGCGGAAATTTCCACGCCCTTCAGTCCGGTCTCCGGACAGACCGGCAAAGACATTCAGGATGTTGTAAACGAAGTTTCCCGCAGACAAAACAAGCCGTTCGGCAACCTCGGTTTCGAACAGTTCGGGCTGGACGCCAAGACAATCGAATAAACCTTCGTCTCCACACGCCGCTGAAAGAGATTCGCTTTCAGCGGCGGCGCTTTATAAAAAAGCTCCGGAGATAAATATGGAAAAGCTCACCGGAATATTGAAAAAAAGATTTTTCATGGTATATTTCCATTTCAAAATGAAAAGGAACAGGACATGACGATCATTAAAAATTTTCCGTACATTCTCCACGGAGGCGACTGGAACCCCGACCAGTGGCTCGAACATCCTGAAATCATCGATCAGGATTTTGAACTTATGGACAAGGCGCACTGCAACACCTTCTCCCTCGGAATCTTCTCCTGGGGACAGATTGAAGTCGAAGAGGGCAAGTTCGATTTCTCCTGGCTCGACTCCGTCATGGACCGCTGCGCGGAACGCGGGAAAAAAGTCTTTCTCGCTACTCCCTCCGCAGCACGCCCAGGATGGATGGGTCTGCGCTATCCCGAAACCGCGCTCGCCGATGCAAACCGCGTGCGCCGTCCCTGGATGACCCGTCAGAGCGCCTGCCACAACTCCCCCGTCTTCCGCGAAGCGGTCCGCCGCATCGACAGCAAGCTCGCCGAACGCTATGCGAATCACCCCGCACTCGCCGGATGGCACATCAGCAACGAATACAGCGCGACCTGCTACTGCGATCGCTGCATCGCCAGATTCCATGAATTTCTGAAACAGCGCTACGGCACCCTCGAAAACCTCAACCGCGCCTACTGGTCCGCATTCTGGAGCCACCATTTCACCGACTGGGCGCAGGTCAACCCGACCGATGAGGCCGTTGATATCGCCCGACTCGACTGGATGCGGTTCACCACCGAAAACATCGTCGATTTCATGCGCATGGAAAAAGCCGCGATCCGGGTCTTCTCCGATAAGCCCGCATCCACAAACATGATGGGCACTTTCGGTCCCCTTGATTACTGGAAAATCGCCGCGGAATGCGATTTCATCGGCGACGACTGCTATCCCGACTGGTACATCGGCGACGTTGAGCGCGAAGCCGCCCGTTTTGCATTCCTCCATGACATGCACTACACCATGCTGGACAAGCCCTTCATTCTCTTCGAGACCTGCCCCGGCTTCCCCAACTATCACACTTACACAAAGATGCGCCGTCCCAATGAAATGGTACGCGAAATGCACCTCGCGCTCGGACACGGTTCCGACGGGACCATGTACTTCCAGTGGCGCAAGAGCCGCGGAAACGCCGAAAAGATCCACGGCGCAGTCGTCGGACACGACGGCACCGACCAGTCGCTCGTCTTCAAGACGGTTGCCGACTACGGCGCGCATCTCGAAAAAATCGCGGAGATCGTCGACTCCCGACGCCGGCAGGAGACCGCCGTTCTCTTCGACTGGGAATCGCTCTGGGCGCTCAACTACACCTGCGGTTACGGCGGCGACTCAATCAAACGTTATGAAAAAACAGTCGACCAGCACTACCGCGCACTCTTCAAACACAACGCCGACCTCGCGGTTGTCAACAGCGATTGCGATTTCTCGAAATACAAACTCCTCGTCGTCCCCATGCTCTACATGGTCAAAAAGGACACTGCGGCGCGTCTGAAAGAGTTTGTCCGCAACGGCGGAACTCTCGTCATGACATACCTTTCCGCTTATGTGGACGAAAACAACGCCTGCTACTTCGGCGGCAACCCGGGCGGGAAAGAACTGCGCGAACTCTTCGGAATCTGGAACGAGGATATCGACGGACTCGAACCGCAGGTCAAGCAGTCGTTCGACCTTGACGGCAAACGCTGGGATGTTGAGGATTACGCAGAGTATCTGCACGCCGAAGGCGCGGAGGTTCTCGCAACCTTCAATTCCGAATTTTACGCAGGCTCTCCCGCAGTCACAGTGAACCGCTTTGGCGAAGGCAAAGCGGTCTACATAGGAGCCCGTACCGGGCTCGACTTCCTTGTGGAGTTCTACGGAAAGCTGATGAACGAATGCGGCATCGCGCCGGTACTTCCGGACATTCCGCAGGAACTCGCGGTCAGCCGCCGCATCGCGGCGGACGGAACGGAATACTATTTCGTTCTCAACCTCACGCCGGAAGAACGCGAATTCGCCCTGCCATTCCCGATGGAGGACATCTGGAACGGCGGCAAGGTTTCGCATCTCGTTCTCCCCGGTTCGGGCAGCACCGTACTGAAAAAGGAACCGGTCCGCTGAAATGATTCAGTTTGACCTGAAACGCCGCTGGGTCTGTTTCCTGACCGGAATCGTGCTCAGCGGCTTCGGGGTTGCAATGACAACCCGCGCGGGGATCGGCACCACGCCGATCTCCAGCGTCCCGTACGTTCTTTCGATGATCACCCCGCTCTCCATCGGGATGTGGACTCTGCTCATGAACGTTTTCTTCGTCCTGATTCAGTGGATGATTCTCCGGAAGGAATTCCCGCGTTACCAGCTGCTTCAAATTCCGGCGACCTTCTTTTTCGGCATGATCATCGACCTCGGAATGTTTATGTTCCGCCCCATGGTTTCCGATTTTTATCCGTATCAGATTCTGATGCTCATCGGCGGCTCCGCCCTGCTGGCCGCCGGAATCGCCCTTCAGGTCATGACCGACCTGCTGTGTCTGCCAGGCGACGCTATTGTCAAAATCGTTTCGGAAAAGCTGCACTGGAACTTCGGGAAACTGAAGGTTTCGTTTGACGTCACGCTCACAACAACCGCGATCGTCATTTCCCTGGTTTCGCTCTCAACACTCCGCGGCGTCCGCGAAGGAACCGTAGCCGGAGCTTTCTGCGTGGGAACGCTCGTGGCGCTCTTCATGCCGCGCCTGCGCTTTGCAAGAAAGCTCTGCTACATAAGAAAATAACCCCGTCAGGAACGCGGGGGAAGAATGAACATGATGCGTCCGCTTCCCCGTATCCCGCATGTCTCCAGCGAATACGGCAGCAGAAAACTTTCCCCGCGCCGGACCGCAAGCCCGTTCACCGAAACGGAGCCTTCGCAGACAACACCGATGCGGAACATGCGGTCACTCAGATCCAGTTCCCAGCTCTCGCGGAACGCAAGTTCCTCCACCGCGAAATATCCGCACGCTTCGAACGGAATCAGACTCCGCAGAGTGCCGTTTCCGCGCTCTTCAACGAGCTTCGCCGCAGG
Source organism: Lentisphaeria bacterium UBA4640 (assembly GCA_002405835.1). Lineage (GTDB taxonomy): Bacteria > Verrucomicrobiota > Lentisphaeria > Victivallales > UBA1829 > UBA1829. Next base: position 32,180 of record DHMO01000046.1, read on the forward strand.
AGTGCAGAGCGCACGGATTTCCGCCTCGCTCCGGGAAGTGAAGTCAAACAGCGACATGGCGTCCGCGGGAGCAATTCCGGCGAACCGCTGTTTTTCATTGAGCTGAACTCCGCAGCAGTTGATTTCCGGGACGATCACCAGATCGCTCGGCTCCATGACCTCGACCATCGTCACCCCCGGTCCGATCGCATGGGGGAGTCCGCCGCGGATCACAATGACGTCGCCCGGACGGACCGCGATTTTATTCAGCATTCCGAGTCCGGTTTTATATTCGCCCTCAAGAGATTCGCGGACAAATGTCTCTTTATCGAGTTTTTCGTTGAACCCGACCAGCAGATAGGGCGCTTCCCCGTTGATTTCACGGGTTGCAAGCACAAGCCATGCCTCCGTTTTGCCATAACCGGCGTTGAAAAACTTCTTTGCATCCGCACGGCTCGGATGAACCTGCACCGGGAGCTGTTCCGCCGAATCCAGCAGTTTGGTCAGAACCGCAGGCGTTTCCCCGTACTTTGCAAGGTGCGCGGGCCCGAGAATCTCCTCTGCGTGCTCATGCAGAAATCCGGGGAACGAATGCACAGCGCCGTCGTATTCAATCTTGCTGATTCCATGTCCGGGCGAATGGTAAGCGCGTCCGTTGCCCTCAATGCATGAAGCGATCCAGTTTTCCGGGAAACGTGTGTCCGCAGGTTCCGGATTTCCGCACAGACGGTCGATGCCGCTCCCTCCGGTGTAGAGCCGGAGGACGCGGTTCGGCAAAAATTTGAACGGCTTCAGCATTTTCATTTCATCTTTTCCAGCATCAGCAGAATGCCGGAATTCATTTCCATCTTGAGCGTTCCGTTTTCAAACTGAACAGCCGCCGGATCGTCCGTCTTTGCGGAAACGATTTTCCAGCCGGGAGCAACAACAGGTTTGCCCGTATAGCTTTCAAGCCCGCTGTTGACCAGCAGAACCGCGACACGGTTTTCACTGAACGCATGTTCCGACTCAAGGACGTAACGCGAACCGGACGAAACAAGAAGTTTCTTCGGCAGAACGGAAGCGTAAATCTTCCACGCATCGCCGTCGTAATATCCCGGAGCACTGTACGCGAGACGTTCCACGGGGAAACCGAGCGTGTAAACAACACCTTTGCCGTACCGGTTGCGGAAGAAGCAGGGGTTGCCCTCCGCATCCGCGGCAAGAACTTCCGCCGTCAAAGCATGGAACTTGACGTCGACCGGACGCGGCATCGTGACTTCAAAACCGTCGAACTTGTACGTCGTCGAGCCGGAAGAAACACGGCGCGAGAGGACTTCCATTCCGCACACCTCATTCGTGCGGGCAAGATAGGTGTCGTCCCACGCGAGGAAGAGCGTTGCGCCGTTGCGGACTTTTGCGAGAAGCTCCTCCCAGCGGCGCGTGGTCAGCATCGCCCGTGCCGCCGCAGACGGAATGAAGTAGTATTTTGCATCGCGGATCGGGTCCTCCGGAGACTGGTATTCCGGAATGATTCCCGCCTGCCGCGCAAGAATGTACGAAGCGTGCACCAGCTCGCGTTTGTGAGCAAGAAAGACCGCATCGTTTTTTGCCTTCGGGAGTGCGGGAAAATCCAGAGATTTGAGAAATCTGCCGAACGCCGCGATCTTCTTTGCGCCCGGCTGAGGAGTGCGGTCGGAACGGAAAACCCCGTGTTCCACACCCGGCCAGTTCCAGTTGTAAGGGGAAATGTCCAGCTGTTCCTGGTCAAAAGCACACCACCAGAGCATCCCGCGCCCGTTCGACGCCCACAGATTCCAGAGCAGACCGCGCTGATACATGGCGAGACGGTCCAGGGAAACCGCCATCGGACGCCACAGTCCGTGCTCTTCCACAAACGACGGCTTTCCGGCAATCTGCTCCAGACCGGAATTGAGCGCGGCGCAATAGGTGAGATTGCGGAGCGAATTGAATTCTTCTATTCCCGCTTTGTCCCACATGTTGTAGGGATGAACGGAAAGATAATCGGAGAGATAACCCGTAGCGGAGCTTACCCACGGATTTTCCTCCGCGGTTATATTGAGTCCATCCACTCCGATAACCGGACGCGACGGGTCGGCATGGCGGATTGCGGTATGGATGTAGCGCAGCCAGAATTCCGCCTGGGCGGGATTCTTCACCGGTCCCAGACAGCGGGTTTCATTGCCCGATTCCCACGCGACAATCGCAGGGTGATGTTTCATGCGGCGGACAAAATAATCAATGAAACGCCCCTCCCATTTCAGCGCAATGGGATCCTCGTACAAGTTGAGTCCCTCCAATGCGCGCGGCAGAAACAGACGCAAGGTCATATGTCCAGTAAGGAGACAGACGATGAGTTTGTGTCCGTATTTTTCCGCAAGATTGCAGAACTCCTCGAAATGTTCCATCATCGTTTCATCAATTCCGGCATATCCTGCAGGCGTATCGGGACAGAACTCCTCCGTTTCAAACATGCGGGTTTCGTAAGGAATTCCGGAAGGTCTTCCAGCTCTGTGAAGTTCATAGATAGGCTGAAAATCGTTCCAGGTGGGGAACACGCGGAGAAGATTCATTCCATGTTCCGCGAGAGCCTTCATATCCTTCTCGACGGCTTCGGGGTTCCATTTGCGCCACATCTGCGTTGCGGTGCGGCTCTCCCAGTAGTTGACTCCGAGCGTCATTGTTCCGTCTTTAAGCATAGTTTTTTCTCCTTTTCCGGCCGGATGCAGAGCCTGTGCCGAGAGCGGGGTTCCCGCAATCAGCAGCGCTGCTCCGATTGTTGCAATCGTTGAAAGTTTCATGTACGAGCACTTCCTTTTCAAAAGTTTTGAATATATTATACACGAAAAACCGGAAAACGCCATGTATAAAATGAACCAGTTTTTGTATTTTACGCGCATCCGTGCTGAAAAATTTTCAGCGACCACTTGTTTCATAACGGATGTGGATGTATATTGCACAAAATAACTGAAGGATTTCAACATGCGGTTCCGTTGTCCATTCTGCTACTACACGATCAGCGTCGACGATATGTCGCGCGGGTATCCGGTTGTCTGCGCGGGATGCGGCAAAGAGGTGCTGATCCCGCCCGGAAGGTTCGATCCCGGGTGCATCATCGGAGACTTCGTCATTCTCGAAAAACTCGGAGCCGGCTCCATCGGAACCGTTTACAAGGCAACCCAGCTTTCGCTGGACCGTCTGGTCGCACTCAAGATTCTCTCGCCGGAATATACAACTTCAAAAGGAATCGAAGATTTTCTCCGCGAAGCACGCGCGGCGGCAAAGCTCACGCACACCAATCTCGTGCAGTCCTACGCAGTCGGAGAAGATGACGGTTTCTGTTACATGGCAATGACTTACGTCAACGGAGAGAACCTGCGGACGCGTCTGCGCCGCGAGGGACGGATCCCCGTCGACGAAGCGCTCCACATCACCCAGCAGGTCGCCGAAGCGCTTTACTACGCGTGGGATGAAGCCGGACTGATTCACCGCGATGTGAAGCCGGACAACATCATGATCACCGACGACGGCATTGTCAAACTGACCGACCTCGGGCTTGCAATGAACCAGTCGGAATGGCATGAAGGCATGGATGTTTCGGGCAGCCCCTCCTACATGAGCCCGGAACAGTTCCGCGGCGAAAAACTTGATCCGCGAAGCGACGTCTACAGTCTCGGTGTCTCCCTGTATCAGATGATCTCGGGACGGCTGCCGTTTGAAAGCGATTCGGTCAAGAAGCTCGCGGAAATGCATCTTGAAAAAGAACCGCCCTCTCTGCGGAGACTCGTTCCCGGCGTTCCGCTTGCCGTCGACGCACTGGTCCGCAAAATGATGGCGAAACGGCGCGAAGACCGCTTTGCCTCCATGGAAGAGGTGCTGAAGGCGATCTGGACCATCCGTCAGAAGACCGCGCCGAACAAAAGCCTCGTGCCGGATGTTCACACAATCTCCATCAAACGTCTCGACTACGACATGCAGACGGAATCTTCGGAACTCAAAGCGAAAGCGGCGGAAAAGGTCACAATCCACGCCTCGCTGATGGACCGCGTCATCACCGGATTCGTCGCCGCGGCGGGAACACTCGTCATCACACTGATTCTCGTGGCGGTATTCATGCCGCGCGAAGGGAAAATCAACACGTTCGACAAGGTCAGCTACTTCGAAAAACTTTCCGGCGACCGCAGTCTCGATTCCGCCGCTATTCTGGAAGAGGGACGCAAAATTCTGGATGAACTTCCGAACCGCGGAACTGTGGAATATGAATACAATCTGGCGAAGATGAAAAATCTGCTCTCCGCCATTGAACTGGAGACGCTCCGCAACGAAAATCTTCAGATCAAGCAGGAGAATTCCGGACTGAAACGGAAGAACCGCACGCTCTCCCGGGAACGCGACAATCTTTCCCGCCGCAACACCCAGCTGGAACGGGTGGTCGCCGCGAATTCAGATTACAGTGAAATCAAACAGAAACTCGCGGAACAGAACGCCGCCGTGCAGTCACTCGAAAAATCTCTGGCGGAACAGCGTACTCAGAACGGCGCACTCAAAAAAGAACTTGATGCGGCGAAACGCGCGGCTCTTGAGCACGAACAGTTCCAGATCCGTCTCATCCTGCTCCGCTATCAGCTCAACCGGGAATTCCGTGAAGGGGAGGAATTTCTCCTGAACCGGAAAGAGGAACTGCCCGGGCTTGCGGACTGGCTCGGCAGAAAAATCGAACGCAACCGCTTCTTCGGGAGAATCTACGAACTTGTTTCCGAAAGCGGCGACCACTTTATCGGCTGCACGATCAAAACCGGCGAAAACGAATACACCGTTCTCGACATCAGCGACGGAGTTATCCGCTGCCAGAACAGACTCGGCGGGACGGAGCTGAAGGACTGGAACACCTTCCTGCCTGAGGCTCTGACCGCGCTTCTGATGAACGATTCGGAGATGAAAAAGAGACCGCGCGAACTCGCCGCCGGCTGCGAACTGCTCCAGGAACGTCTGGGGCCGGCCTGCGCAGCAAACCCGGAGGATGCCGAACTTCAGGCGGTGGCATCCGCATATGCGAAAGCGAAAAAGAAGTATCTCAACAGCGCGCTTTCCGCCGGCTCTGCCAAAGCCCGGCAGCAGCTCCGCGAATTTCTGCAGAGCATGGAAGGCGCCCGGATATATCCGGAACTGAAACAGGAATTTCAATCCCTCGCGGAGTAACAAGGAGACAGCAATGGGAAACAGACTGAACCTGCCCGAAGGAACGGAAACCATTCTGATCGTCGATGATCAGGAAACCGTCTGGGATTTTCTGATCGAAGCGCTTCAGAAACTCGGTTATTCCGTCCTGCTGGCGGAAAACGGACTCGACGCCGTGGAAATTTACGAGAACAACCCCGGTCAGATCGACCTCGTTCTGCTGGATATGATCATGCCGCATCAGGGAGGGCATACGACGTTTTACAAGCTCAAGGAGCTCGACCCTGACGTCTGCGTGCTGCTCTCCAGCGGCTTTGTATCGCATGACGAAGTGGACGATCTGCTGGCGAACGGCGCGGCGGGCTTTCTTCCGAAACCGCACCGCATCGCGACGATGGCGACGGAAATCCGCCGGATTCTGGACGCAAGGAAAAAATCTCAACCCGTCCCGGAAGAAAAAAACGGGGAAAAATCTTGAAAATCCGGCGTGATTTTTTCAAAAGATGTGATATATTAATAAAATCACGTCAATTTTAACGGAGGACGGACGCGGTGAACATCCTGTTTGTATGCACGGGCAATACCTGCCGGAGTCCCATGTGCGAGGGATTTTTCCGGAAACTCATACAGGATGCGCATGCCGACGGAATCCGCTGTAAATCGGCGGGGACCTGCACGTGTAACGGTCTCCCCGCCTCCCGCAACTCTCTGGCCGTTATGAAATCTGTCGGGATCGACCTTGCAAATCACCGGTCCTCACAGATTTCCGAACAGCTCATCACGGAAGCCGACCTGATTGTCACCATGACGGCTTCACACCGCGCCGCCGTTCTCGCGCAGTATCCGGAAGTCCGTTCCAAAACCGTTCTTCTTTCCGACTTCCGTTCCGGGACGGGCAGACATGCCGATATCGCCGACCCCTACGGAGGCTCCGAAGCGGTCTACCGGAGCTGTTTTGAAGAGATGAAGGCCCCCCTTCAGAATCTTCTCCTCGACACACTGAATCAGCAGAAATCAACATAACAATCACGAAAGGATGTTACGAATGAAACCTGTATCTGACTGGAACAAAGACGACAAACGCATCGCCATTGCCTCCGACCACGGCGGCTTTGAGCTCAAAAAGGAACTCACCGCCGCGCTCGCCGCAAAAGGCCTTGAGGTTGTCGATTACGGTCCCGCGGTTCTGGATCCCGAAGACGACTACAACACCTTCGGCGCCAAACTCGCCCGCGCGATTTCCGTCGGAGAAATCGAAAAAGGCATTCTGCTCTGCCGCTCCGGCGTCGGAATGGCGATCGTCGCAAACCGCTTCCACGGCGTCCGCGCCGCTGTCGCCTACAGCGCCAAGCTCGCCAAAGCCTGCCGCGACCACAACGATTCCAACGTCCTCGTGATTCCCGCGGACTACGTTTCCCGCGCAGAAATCGATGAGATCATCGCCGCCTGGCTCGGAACCGGATTCACCGCCGAAGGACGCCACGCCCGCCGCCTCAACCAGCTCGAAAAAGATTCCTACGACGATATTGCCGCTCTCCGCAGCGCCGATCCCGAAGTCACCAAATGGATCGACAAGGAAGCCGTCCGCCAGTTTGAAGGCATTGAGCTGATCGCATCCGAGAACTACGCCAGCTGCGCCGTCCGCGCCGCCCAGGGCTCCGTTCTCACCAACAAATATGCCGAAGGATATCCGGCGAAGCGCTACTACAACGGCTGCGAATTCGTCGATGAAGTCGAAAAGATCGCCATCGAACGCGCCTGCAAACTCTTCGGAGCAGAAGCCGCAAACGTCCAGCCGCACTCCGGCTCCCAGGCGAACATGGCCGCATATTTCGCCCTCATCCAGCCCGGCGACACCATCCTCGCCATGAGCCTCGACCACGGCGGTCACCTGACTCACGGTCACAAGATGAACTTCAGCGGACAGCTCTACAACGTTGTTCCCTACGGAGTCAACAAGGACACCGAAACCATTGATTACGATGAAGTCCAGAAGCTCGCGACCGAGCACAAGCCCGCGCTCATCGTCGCCGGCGCCAGCGCCTACCCGCGCGTCATCGACTTCGCCCGTCTCCGCCAGATCGCGGACTCCGTCGGTGCCAAGCTGATGGTCGACATGGCGCACATCGCCGGACTCGTGGCCGCAGGAATCCACCCGTCCCCGGTTCCGTACTGCGATATCGTCACGACCACGACCCACAAGACCCTCCGCGGTCCCCGCGGCGGTCTCATTCTCTGCAAAGAGCAGTACATCAAGGCCGTCAACTCCAAAGTCTTCCCGGGTATCCAGGGCGGACCGCTGATGCACGTCATCGCCGGCAAAGCCGTCTGCTTCGGCGAAGCTCTGAAACCGGAATTCAAGGAATACCAGAAGCAGCTCGTCAAGAATGCCGCGGTTCTCGCCCAGGCGCTCGTCGACAAGGGCTTCCGCATCGTTTCCGGCGGAACCGACAACCACCTCATGCTCGTTGACCTCCGTCCGAAACACACGACCGGCAAGGAAGTTGCGACCGCGCTTGACAAGGCGCTGATCACCGTCAACAAGAACATGATCCCGTTCGACCCGGAGAAACCGATGGTCACCAGCGGCATCCGTATCGGCACCCCCGCAATCACCACCCGCGGAATGAAAGAGCCGGAAATGCTCAAGATCGCCGACTTCATCAACCGCGCAGTCGAAAACCGCAACGACGATGCCGCGCTCGCCGCAATCGCCGAAGAGGTCAAAGCATTCACCGCGGCCTTCCCGCTTCCGCAGTTCTAACCAGAAACAAGGAGTCTGATTTATGATCGACATTAAATACATCCGCGAAAATCCCGAGTTCATCAAGAAGAACTGCGAAGTCCGCGGCTCCGACGTCGATGTCGACGCCATTGTCGCGCTCGACAAAGAGCGCCGTGAAGTCACCCAGCGCGCGGAGTTCCTCCGCAGCGAACGCAACCGTCTGAGCAAAGAGTGCAAGACCAATCCCGCCGCCCGCGACCAGGTCAAGGCGATGAAGGATGAACTCTCCGCACTTGAAGACAAGGAACGCGAACTCAACGTCAAAGTCGACGAAGCGCTCTCCTGGCTCCCGAACATCCTCGACCCCGAAGTCCCGATGGGCAAGGACGACGCCGACAACAAGGAAATCCGCAAAGTCGGCACGATCCGCAACTTCGACTTCCCGATCAAGGATCATCAGGAAATCGCCGAAAAGCTCGACATCCTCGATATCAAGCGCGGCGCAAAAGTCGCCCAGGCCGGATTCTACTACTGGAAGGGCAAAGGCGCCCTCCTCTGCGACGCACTCTACACATGGGTCAAGGCCGAGCTCATCAAGCGCGGCTTCACCCCGATGATCACCCCCTGCCTCGCCAAGGAGCGCACGCTCTTCGGAACCGGTTATCTCCCGTTCTTCGCCGACCAGACCTACAAGCTGGAACGCGAAGACCTCGCTCTGATCGGAACCTCCGAACAGACTCTTGTCGGCTATCACGCCGATGAGACGCTCGAAGCGGAAAAACTCCCGCTCTTCTACACCGCCTACTCCCCCTGCTTCCGCACCGAAGCGGGCAGCTACGGAAAAGCCAGCCGCGGCATCTTCCGCGTGCACCAGTTCCACAAGGTTGAGCAGATCATCTTCTGCAAGCCGGAAGACTCCGTGAACCAGCATCTCTTCGCTCTCGAAAACGAGGAAATGCTGCTCCAGAAACTCGGTCTTCCCTACCATGTGGTTGACGTCTGCGTCGGCGACATGGGCGCGCCGGGCTACCGCAAGTATGACATCGAAGCGTGGTTCCCGGGCTTCAACGGATACCGTGAAGTCACCTCGAACACGAACCTCACGGAATTCCAGTCCCGCCGTCTCAACATCCGCTACAAAGCGAAAGACGGCTCCAAGGGTTATGTCCACACGATCAGCGCGACTGCCGCGACCGACCGCGTTGCCATCTGCATCCTGGAAAACTACCAGCAGGCCGACGGCTCCGTCATCATCCCGGAAGTCCTCCGTCCGTACACTGGATTCGACAAGATCGAAGTGCCGGAATAAGGCATTTCCTTTTCAAAACGAAACGCGTTCCGCTCTCATCCGGGAGCCGGAACGCGTTTTTTTTGCAGACACGCAGGAAAAATCGCGGAAAAATCAAGTTTTCTATTTGAAAAATTCAAAACCGCATTCTATGTTTGCTTCATCATGAATCATTTATTGCAAGGAGTCGCATAATATGCAGCTGGATGTTCAGTGGTTTTTAAAGACCCTCGTCGACAACTCAATCATGACGGTCGAACGGGGAGTACAGATCAATAATGCGCTTGGCGGAGAGCCGGATCTCATGCCGTATGCGCAGGAAGTGCTCAACGAGCTCTGCGCCGGAATGTCTCAGGAAGATGCCCAGAACTGGGCGTCGCAGCTGGAACAGGTGATTGCATTCGCCCAGCAGCAGGCGGCAACCGGCCAGGCGCCCGATCTCGGAATCGCCCAGAGCTCCGCCCCGCAGCAGAATCCCGAACAGCCCGCCGGACCGCAGACCGTTACCGGAGAAGACGGCGTGAGCGCGGACATTCCGAATCTGCGGAATATCTCGCAGATGACTGATGAAGAGGTTGCCGACACCATGCGCCAGCTGCTCCTTGCGCTCCGCGTTTACGGAGCTTCCGACCTTCATCTTTCCTCGAATGCACCCGCGTTCATCCGCAAGAATCTTCTGCTGGAACGCATTGACCCGGAATGGGTGATGCCCGACGCGGATGTGGTCCGTCTCAACATGGCGCTTCTCACAGAGGAACAGCGCGAACAGTTCCGCCGGAGCCAGGATATGAACATCGGTCTTCAGATCGGCAAGGCGCGCTTCCGTACCGCGCTGATGTTTCACAAGGACGGCATGTCCGGCGCGTACCGCCTGGTTCCCGACAAGATCATGTCGCTCGAAGAGCTCGGCTTCCTTCCGGCCGATGCGAAAAACATCCGGCGTCTGCTCGACTACAACAACGGTCTGATCCTCGTGACCGGTCCGCTCGGTTCGGGCAAAACCACCACGCTCGCCTCGATGATCGAAGTCGCCAACAACACCCGCGAAGACCATGTGATCACCGTGGAAGACCCGATTGAAATCGTGCAGAAATCGAAGGGCTGCCAGATCACCCAGCGTGAAATCGGCACCTGCACAAAGAGCTACCACGCCGCGCTGAAGGGAGCTCTGCGTGAAGACCCGGATATCATCGTCATCGGCGAAATGCACGACCTTGAGACCATCGAAAACGCAATCACCGCATCCGAAACCGGACACCTGGTGATCGGAACACTCCATACCTGCGATGCGGGCAACACGCTGAACCGCGTGCTCGACGTCTTCCCGCCCGCCCAGCAGCCGCAGATCCGCGCCATGACCGCAGGCAGCTTGCGCGGCATCGTCTGTCAGCGCCTCGTCCCCGCGGCAAACGGCGGACTGACCATCGCATATGAACTGCTGATCAACACCGTCGCCGTGGCGAACCTCATCAGCGAAGGCAAACTTTATCAGCTCAAAGCGACCATGCAGATCGGCAGCAAAGCCGGCATGTGCACCATCGACCAGAACCTGTTCGAAAAATTCAAAGCCGGTCACATCACTGCAGACACCGCCCTCGCCTACATGCGCGACACCTCCGTCATCGACCAGATCAAAAAATACGTTGCCGTGGAAGAGGCGAAGAAACTGGTTGCCGCGAAAGCCGCCGCGAAGAAGAAAAAATAAGAAGGAGTCCGATCATGCCCATTATTGACGATTATCTGAGAGAAATGCTGAGTCTGAAAGGCTCGGACTTGCATCTTTCCATCAACTATCCCGCAAAGTACCGCATCAGCGGAAACCTGAAGCCCGCGAACGACTTCATCATCACGCCTGAATTCATGGAGAAAATGCTCAAGGAGATCTGCCTCCCCGCCGACCGCTGGGACACCTACCTCCAGACGCATGACCTCGACTTCGCATACGAAATCCCCGGTCTCGCCCGTTTCCGCTGCAACTACATGTACAACTACTACGGCCAGGCGGCGGTGCTCCGTCAGATTCCGAGCAAAATTCTGACCGTCGCCGACCTCAAACTTCCCGAAATTCTGCTGGACATCTGCAAAATCAAGAGCGGTCTTGTGCTCGTGACCGGTCCGACCGGTTCCGGCAAATCAACCACACTCGCGGCGATGATCGACTACATCAACGACACGATGAAGCGTCACATCATCACCATTGAGGACCCGATTGAGTTCGTGCACAAAAACAAAAACTGCACGATTGTCCACCGTGAAGTGGGCATTCACAGCAAATCATTCCCGATTGCGCTGCGCGGCGCGATGCGTTCCGACCCGGACATCGTGCTGATCGGAGAAATGCGAGAAATGGAAACGATCCGTCTTGCGCTCACCTGCGCCGCGATGGGAATGCTTGTTTTCGCGACCCTGCACACCAACAACGCCCCGAAGACAATCGACCGAATCATCGACGCGTTCCCCTCGAACGAGCAGGCGCAGATCCGCACCATGCTTGCGGAATGTCTTCAGGCGGTGGTTTCGCAGCTGCTCTGCCGCAAAAAAGCGGGCGGACGAATCGCATGCCATGAAATTCTGCTCTGGACGGACGGTCTTCCGAACACGATCCGCGAAGGTCAGATTTCCAACATCCGAACCATCATCGAAGCGAACAAAGGCATGGGAATGCGCAGTATGGACGGCGGTCTGAAAGATCTGCTGATGAACGACATCATTTCCGCCGAAGAAGCCTACATGAAAGCCAGCGACAAAAAGCTCTTCATCGACTATCTGGAATAAATTTCCGGAAAATCCCCGCATCAGATTGAAAAACGCCTTGGAGAAACTATATTACCTTCAAGGCGTTTTTACAACAACAAGGAATCCGGCAAAATGAAATTGGAATCTCTTCGGCTGCACAACTTCCGGGCATTTCAGGATACCGTCATGAAACAAATCCCGAATTTCTGCATCCTCGTCGGAGCAAACGGAACAGGTAAAAGTACAATTTTCAGTGTTTTTGAATTTCTCAAAAACGCAATGACCGGCAACATCAACACCGCCCTTGCAAAACTCGGCGGAAGCCACGGATTCTTTGAAGTCCGCAGCAGAAACGCTTCCGGCCCGATTGAAATCGAACTCAAATTCCGCAAAGACGAAAACAGCCCTCTTGCAACATATTTTCTCCAAATCAATGAACAGAACGGACGTGCTTATGTTGCCCGCGAAATACTGAAATACCGAAGAGGAAGCAAGGGACAGCCCTGGCATTTTCTGGACTTCTCCAACGGCTCAGGATTTGCTGTCACAAATGAAGATTCCATTCTGAAAACAAACTTTGAAGAAAAAGATCTGAAACGAAATGAACAAACGCTGAAATCCAATGACATCCTTGCGGTCAAGGGACTTGCGCAATTTCAGAATTTTCCCGTGGTCGCCGCGCTTGGAAATATGATTGAAAACTGGCACGTCTCCGATTTTCATATTGACCGGGCACGCAACGAACAGGAAGCCGGTTATGCGGAACATCTCAGCAGAGAAGGAGAAAATCTCTCTCTTGTTCTCCAGTACCTCTACACGAATCACCGCGATGTTTTCGACCGCATTCTGCATACTCTCAGCCAGCGCATACCCGGAGTTTCCAGTGTCGAAGCAAAAACAACGGAAGAGGGACGCGTCCTGTTAAAGTTCAAAGACGGCGCATTCGAAGATCCGTTCCTTGCCCGCTACGTTTCGGATGGAACCATCAAAATGCTGACCTACCTGGTTCTGCTGAACGATCCGGAACCGCATCCGCTGCTCTGCGTTGAAGAACCGGAAAATCAGCTTTATCCATCTCTGCTCGAAGAACTTGCAGAAGAATTCCGCGCCTATGCGCAAAAAGGCGGACAGGTTCTCGTCTCCACGCACTCACCCGATTTTCTGAATGCGGCAGAGCTCAACGAAGTTTTCTGGCTGGTCAAAAAAGAGGGTTACACTCAGATTAAGCGTGCCTCCGATGATCCGCAATTGCAAGCCTATATGAAAGATGGAGACAAAATGGGCTATCTTTGGAAACAGGGCTTCTTCCCGGGAGCCGATCCGGTATGAAGGAACTGGTTTTTCTGCTTGAAGAACGCTCCGCAGAGGAGATGCTCAAGCAGATTCTGCCCAAAATTCTGCCAGAAGGAATTTCCTGCCGCTATATCTCCTTTGAGGGAAAACAGGATTTGGAGAAAAACATCGAACGCAAAATCAAAGGTTGGCTGCGCCCGGATTCCTGTTTCATCATTCTGCACGATCAGGACAGCGCGGACTGCAAAGTTCTGAAGAAGGCTCTTGCTGCAAAATGCGCCCGGGCGGGACGCAAGGATGCTTTAGTGCGTATTGCCTGCCATGAACTCGAAAGTTTCTATCTTGGAGATCTGGAAGCCGTGAAAACAGCCTACGGCATTCCCGTCCCATCACAAAAAAACCGAAAATTCCGCACACCGGATAATCTGGCAAATGCGGCAGAAGAACTGAAAAAAATTACAAAGATGAAATATCAGAAGGTTGAAGGCTCCCGCTTGATCGCACGGCATCTCAAACTTGACGGCTCAAGCAGTTCCGCCAGTTTCAACGCTCTGCTTTCAGGAATCCTGCGTCTGATTTACTAATTTTCCCGTTCCCCGATTGAAAAAAGCTCCGGACGAAACTATATTACCTCCATTATACTCAAAACAAAGGAGTTTTTCATGGATATCCTGCTTATCGGAAGCGGCGGACGCGAACACGCAATCTGCCGGGGTCTCAGAAACAGCAAAAACATCGGCAAAATCTACTGCGCTCCCGGAAATCCCGGAATGGCTCAGATCGCAGAATGCGTCAGCATCCCCTCCGATAACGAATCCATCGCGAACTTCGCGAAGGAAAAGAACGTCGGACTCGTCGTCGTCGGTCCTGAAGCGCCCCTCTGTCAGGGCGTGGCGGATGCCGTCCGCGCAATGGGAATCCCCGTATTCGGTCCCTCCAAAGACGCGGCTCAGCTCGAAGGGAGCAAGGATTTCTCCAAAGCGTTCATGGTCAAATACGGCATCCCGACCGCCGCTTATGCATCGTTCACCGATCAGAAGGCGGCCGAAGAGTATGTCCGCTCGGAATATGCAGCCGGACGCGGCGTGGTCGTCAAGGCCGACGGTCTTGCCGCCGGCAAAGGTGTAATCGTGGCGTCCAGCCTCGATGAAGCTCTCGAAGGCGTCCGCGAATGCTTCTCCGGCGCATTCGGAAAAGCCGGATACCGTGTCGTCATCGAAGAACTCCTCGAAGGCGAAGAGGCTTCCATCCTCGCACTCACCGACGGCAAAACCGTCATTCCGCTCGTCAGCTCCCAGGACCACAAGCGCCAGCTCGACGGAGACAAGGGACCGAACACCGGCGGAATGGGCGCGTACTCCCCCGCTCCGGTCGTCACCACCGAACTTCTTGCAGAAGTTCAGAAGACCGTTCTCGACAACTTCCTCCGCGGCATTCAGGCGGAAAAGCTCGACTACCGCGGCATCATCTACGCGGGAATCATGGTCACCGAAAACGGTCCGAAAGTGCTCGAATTCAACGTCCGTTTCGGCGATCCCGAAACCCAGGCGGTGCTCACCCGTTTTGACGGAGATCTCGCCGATACGCTACTCAAAACCGCAAACAGGGAACTCGACAAGGCGGAACTCGTCTGGTCGCCCGATCCGGCAGTCTGCATCGTGCTCGCTTCCGGCGGATATCCGGCGTCTGTCGACAAAGGACACGAGATCACCGGTATCGAAGAGGCGGAAAAAGACGGCGCAATCGTTTACCATGCGGGGACCGTCATGAAGGACGGCAAACTGCTCAACAACGGCGGACGCGTCCTCGGCGTCACCGCGCGCGGCAAGGACATCCGCGAGGCTGTGAAGAAGGCGTATGAAGCCGCGGGCAAAATCTCCTGGCAGGGGATGCAGTACCGCAAAGATATTGCGAAACGCGCATTCAACCGGTAAGCCGCCATGAAAATCTGCCATGTCATAACCCGGATGATTGTCGGCGGAGCGCAGGAAAACACCCTGCTCTCCTGCCGGGGCGCGGTTGAGGCGGGACACGATGTGACGCTTGTCACCGGCCCCTCCCCCGGTCCGGAAGGCGAACTGCTCAAACGCGTATCGTGTCCCGGACTCAAAATCGTGGAGTGTCCGCATCTGGTCCGCGCAATTTCGCCGCTCACCGATCTGAAGGCCTATTTCTTCCTGAAAAAGCTGTTCCGGAAGGAAAAATATGACGTGGTGCACACGCACAGCTCCAAAGCGGGAATCGTCGGACGTTTCGCGGCAAAAGCGGCGCATGTGCCGTTCGTCGCGCACACGATCCACGGTCTCGCCTTTCACCGCTACGAAAAGTTCTGGAAGAATTTCATCTACATTGCCAGCGAACGCGCCGCAGCGCCCAGCGGAAAACGGATTTACGCCGTCGCGCAGGCAATGATCGACCAGAGTCTCGCAGCGGGAGTCGGAAAACCGGATCAGTACAAAGTTGTCTACAGCGGCATGGAACTGGAACCGTTTCTGACCTCGAAGCCCGATCCGGAACTGCGCAAATCGCTCGGGATCCCGGAAAACGCGGTCGTCTTCGCCACGCTCGCGCGACTCTTCCCGCTCAAGGGATATGAAACCTTCATTCCGGTCGCAATCAAACTGGCAAAAGAGATTCCGGACATTCATTATCTCATCATCGGCAACGGTTCGATGATGGAGGAAATCCAGGCGCAGATTGCGGAAGCCGGGCTCGAAAAACGTTTTTCATTCGCTGGACTCGTCCCGCCGAACGAGGTGTGGAAATATCTTGCGCTCTCGTCTGCACTGGTGCACTTCTCTCTGCGCGAAGGGCTGCCCCGCGCGGCAGTGCAGTCGCTCGCTTCGGGAAAGCCGGTCATTGCATATGCGCTCGACGGCACGCCGGAAGTGGTCATTCCCGGAAAAACGGGATACCTGCTTCAGCCGGGAGACCGCGGCGGCGCGGAAGCCGCGATCCGTGAAATCATGGCGGATCCGGCGCACGCCGCCGAACTCGGAACAAACGGACGCGAACTCGTCGCCTCGCGCTTCGGATGGCGCACGATGTCCGATGTTCTCCTCAAAGATTATGCGGAACAGCTCGCCGCACTGGAGAAAAAATAATGGGGATGCTCGCGTTTCTGCTGACTGCTCTTCTGCTGTACCGTCCGGCCATGCTGATCGGCAGCTACGCAAACGCGACCTCCGTTTTCCCGCGCTGGGAACTCGCGCTTCTCGCAGGCGCGCTGATTCTTTTCCAATGGAAACGGCTTGTTCCGATGCTGAAAAGCGTCTCAAAATGGACGCTTCTCGCATTTGCGGTGCTGTTTCTCTCCGCGCTTGCGCACTTTTTCATCAACGGCTACTGGACGCTGGAGAGTCTCGGACTCAACCTCGCATTTCTGAGCATTCCGCTGTTTGCCGCACTGAACTGCAAGGAGATGCGGGAGAAACTGCCGGCGGTTCTTGCGCTTCTGTGGGTTCTCGACATTCTGCTCACTCTCGGACAGTATCTCACGGGAAAACCGCTCGGCGGAATCCCCGGGAACTGGAACTGGAACGCCGCGCTGATTCTCATCACCACCCCGTTTGCGATGCTCTTCCCGGCGCGCAAGTTCAAAGAAAACCGCAAACTGCAGATTCCGCTTATCGGCATCCCGGTTCTGCTCTCCGCCGCGCTCTTCTGTCTCTGCGGTTCCCGGGCGGCGGCGCTGGGACTGCTCGGCGCCGGATACACCGCTCTGCTGATGCACTGGACGGGGACAAAACGCAAAATTCTGCTTTATCTCCCGCTTGCACTTCTGCTCGCCGGAACCGTTTATCTCTCCACGGCTGGATCCGCATTTCTGGAGTCTTTCCAGCGCAATGAGATACGCCCGGCAATCTGGGAATCGACCCTTTCGCTGATTGCCGGTCATCCGTTCGGCGTCGGCGCAGAATCGTTCGAACTCTCCTTCACCCCGTACAAAACGGCGGAATATTTTCTGCACCGGCACATGGCATGGCGGACCATTCACCCGCACAACGAACTGCTGAACATCGCGGCGTGTCTGGGCATCCCCGCCCTGCTCGCATGGCTCTTCCTGACCGTCAAAGGAGCGGCTCTCTTCCTGCGCCGCTGGAAGTTCGAGCGAACGGAAGACAAACTCTTTTTCCTTGCATTCCTCGCACTGCTGATTCACGGAATGCTTGATTTGACCTTTTTCGCCTGGCCGCTTGATGTTTTCGCGCTTCTGCTCACCGGTTATTTCTGGGCTCCCGTGATGCGCTGTGCCGAACCGAACCGCAAATTCGAACGTATTCCGCAGGCAATCGGCACACTCGCGCTCTGCGGAATCGTGCTGAGCGCATGGATCAATTTCCGTGCGACGGCCGCTTACCATTCCACCCGGACCGCGAACCCGGGTCTTGCGGCTCGGCTGGAAAGCCGTGCCGCAGGACTCACAACGGCATTTCCCGAACAGCTCTATCAGGCAATCGAATCCGCTCTCATGCGGCGCAGCGATCCCAAACACGCACTGGAGCTTGCGAAGCATTTCGAAGACACGCCATACCGCAACATCTCCCGCATTCACGGACTCAAAGCCCTTGCGCTCGCCATGTCCGGACGCGATGAAGAAGCGCTGAAGGAATACCGGCTTGATTCCGCCAACTTCCCGTATCTCACTCTTCCGTACATCGGGCAGATCACCTGCCTCGGACGCCTCGGGCGCACGGCGGAAATTCCGCCGGTGGAGCAGAAACTTTATGAAGTCATGAAAATCCGCGGACTCTCCCGTTCCGACCTCATGGCCATCATGAAGGACCCGGAGCTTGACCGGCCGCACTGATACGCGAAGAGAGCCGCGTGAGCAGAACATTCGTTGCAGAAAACTGCGCCGCTGGAAAATACAGGCGCTCCTTCACGAAAAATCCCGCTATTTTTTACTTTCGACTTGATTTTTTCACGATATGCGCTAAACTGCTTGTGAACAAAGAAACATTTTTCATGGAGGAATACCTATGGCGGACACAGATGATCTGACACCATGGCTTAAAAATTTCACGCCGCGCGCAAAACATGTGCTGGCGCTGGCTCAAAAAGAATCGGAACGCCTCAATCACGATTACGTCGGAACCGAACATCTGCTCCTCGGGCTGATTTCCCTCGGAGAAGGTGTCGCCGTTTCCGTGCTCCGTTCCATGGGACTCGACCTCAACACCCTGCGTTTTGAAGTTGAACGCCAGTTCGGAACCGGAGGACAGACCAAACAGGACGGTCCGGTTCCGCTGACCGCCCGCCTCAAAAACATCATCGTCATGTCCGCAAATGAGGCGAAATCGATGAACTACAACTTCATCGGAACCGAACACCTGCTGCTCGCCCTTCTCCGCGAAGGACAGAGCGCTGCGGCTCAGATTCTCCGCAGCCTCAAAGTCGACGTCAACCGCGTGCGCGAAGAGGTCATCAAGGCGCTTGACCCGAACTTCATCCCCGGCGAAGACGCGCCGCAGGAGCAGAACAGTTTCACGCCTCCGCCGCCACCGCAGGATGCTCCGCAAAGCGGTGAACCGCAGTTCCAGGCGCTCAACGCTTTCGGACGCGACCTCACTGCAATCGCAAAAGAGGGCAAACTCGATCCCGTCATCGGACGCAAGAACGAAATCGAACGCGTTATTCAGATTCTCTGCCGCAGAACAAAAAACAATCCTGTTCTCATCGGAGAGGCGGGCGTCGGCAAAACAGCGATCATCGAAGGGCTCGCGCAGGCGATTGCAAACGGAACCGTTCCTGAAATTCTGCGCAGCAAACATGTTTTCGCCCTTGATCTCCCGCTCATGATCGCCGGAACAAAGTACCGCGGACAGTTTGAAGAACGCATCAAAGCGGTCATCGACGAGGTTCGCAACTCCAAAGCGGTAATTCTCTTCATCGACGAACTTCACACCATCGTCGGCGCCGGCGGAGCGGAAGGCGCAATGGACGCCGCGAATATCATCAAACCCGCGCTCTCCCGCGGCGAACTCCAGTGCGTCGGCGCAACCACACTCGACGAATACCGCAAGGGAATCGAAAAGGACGCCGCGCTCGAACGCCGCTTCCAGCCCGTCATGGTCGAACCGCCCTCCGTGGAAGACACCATCAAAATCCTGCACGGACTGAAAGGACCGTACGAAAACCATCACAACGTCGTCTACACCGACGCCGCGCTCTCCGCCGCCGCAAAGCTCGCCGACCGTTACATCACCGGACGCTTCCTCCCCGACAAGGCGATTGACGTGATCGACGAAGCCGGAGCGCGCGCACGTATCATCGACACACCCGCGCAGCCCGATGTTTCCGCGCTCGAAAACGACATCAAAGACGTCTGCCGCGCGAAGGAGGCCGCCATCTCCGATCAGAACTACGAAGCCGCCGCCGAATGCCGTGACAAGGAACGCGCTCTCCGCGCCAGACTCGAAGAAAAAATGAAGGAGTGGAGCGAACTCTGCAAAGCGCGCCGCCCCGTCATCGACGCTCCGGAAATCGCAGTCATCATCTCCAAGCTCACCGGAGTCCCCGTAACTCAGATGCAGGAGGGCGAAACCGCCCGTCTGCTCCGCATGGAGGAGGAACTCACCAATACCGTCATCGGACAGGCGGACGCCGTCAGCGCCGTTTCGCGCGCGCTGCGCCGCTCCCGCGCCGACCTCAAAGACCCCAACCGTCCGATCGGTTCGTTCATCTTCCTCGGCCCGACCGGAGTCGGAAAAACTCTGCTGGCAAAAGCGCTTGCGGAGTTCATCTTCGGCGATGCGGATTCCCTGATCCAGGTCGACATGTCCGAATACATGGAAAAATTCAACGTCAGCCGCCTGGTCGGTTCGCCTCCGGGATACGTCGGTCACGGCGAAGGCGGCGAGCTCACCGAACGTGTGCGCCGTCATCCGTACAGCGTGGTTCTGTTCGATGAAATCGAAAAAGCACACCCGGACGTCATGCACCTGCTCCTCCAGATTCTCGAAGAGGGCAAACTCACCGACAGCCTCGGACGCCGCGTTGACTTCCGCAACACCATCGTCATCATGACCAGCAACATCGGAGCGGAACAGATGATGAAGGGCTCCGGACTCGGCTTCGAAGGCGCGCTTAAACCGAATGAATCGTTCCGTAAAGTCGCCGACCGTCTGATCGAAGTTGCAAAGAAACGTTTCAAACCGGAATTCATCAACCGCATCGATGATGTGATCGTCTTCCGCCGTCTCGAACGCGAAGATATTCAGAAGATCGTCAGTCTCGAACTCAAAAAGGTACAGGACCGCCTGAAAGAAAACGGACGCGAGCTGGTCATTGAGCAGCCGGTCATCGACTTCATCATCGAAAAGGGTTTCCAGCCGGAATACGGCGCGCGTCCGCTCCGCCGCGCAATTGAACGCTGCATCGAGGACGAACTTGCCGACAGCATTCTGCGCGGTTTTCTTGCGCACGCCCCGCGCATCGTCGCGAAGCTGGACAACCAGAAAGTCGTCTTCTTTCCCGAAGCCGCCGAAACGCCGGAAACCGCGAATGAAACGGTCTCCAAAATGACCCACACACGCAAACCGGCGAAAAAGAAAAGCGGGAAAGAGAAATCTGAAGGGAAAACCGTCAAAAAAACCGCGAAGAAGGCGGAAAAGAAACCGGGAAAAGAGAAAAAATAATGGAAGAGATATTCGACATTGTCGATGAAAACGGAGCCGTTATCGGCACGGCTCCGCGCTCCCGCTGTCATGGTGATCCGTCACTGATCCACCGGACCGCGCACGTGATAGTGTTCCATCCGGACGGTGAGCGCATTCTGCTTCAGCTCCGGACGAAAACAAAGGACATTCAGCCCGGAAAATGGGACACCGCCGTCGGCGGACATTTGGATCACGGCGAAGATTTTGAAGCCGCCGCCCGTCGCGAGATGAGCGAGGAACTTGGTCTCGACCCGAAACTGCCGCTGCGGTTTCTGTTTTATTCCAAAATCCGCAACAGCATCGAGTCGGAAAACGTCGGAGTCTTTGCACTGGTCTCCGCCGGTCCGTTCCAGTTTCAGCGTTCCGAGATTGACGAAGTCCGCTTTTTCACCCGCGCCGATCTGACCGCGCACCGCGCCGCCTTCACGCCGAATCTCTGCGTGGAGCTCGACGAACTGCACAACCGCGGCATTTTCTGAAAGACTGTTCCTTTAATAAACAGCAACAGTTCTACAGTCCTCTCTGTTTTTTCATAAAAATTTTGTTTCACGCTTGAAAACAGCTTTCATATGTGATATTTTAAACTCAAAGGAGATTTTTTATGCCCCAGAAAACATATATGGTTCCCGCGCTCGAACGGGGACTTCGCATACTCGAACTGCTCGCCGGACACCCGGAAGGGCTCATGATGAACGAAATGAACGCGCTCGAACTGCCCTCGGCAAGCCTCTACCGGATGCTCGTGACTCTCAACGAACTCGGATACATCATCCGTGATGACAACGACCGCTACCGCCTCGGCCGGAAACTGCTCACTCTCGGATACAGCAGCATGGATGAGGGGGCGCTCGCCGAAAAAGCATTCGGTCCCATGCGGGAACTGCGCGACCGCACAGGTGAAACGGTCATGCTCGGAGTACTCTACGGAACGGAAGGCGTGGTCATCGAATCCGTCAAATCAACCCGTGCAGTCTGCGTTTCCGTCCGGATCGGGCATCACTATCCGCTCCACACCGCCGCTCCAGCAAAAGCCATGCTCGCATACCTGCCCGACGAAGAACGCAAAAAAATCCTGAAGTCAATCGCCTACACGAAATTTACGGAAAACACCATCCCGGACGCAGACGCGTTCGAACGCGAACTCAAAGACATCCGCAAATCCGGCATCGCCTATGACCGCGGCGAAGAACTGCGCGAACTCCGCTGCGCCGGCGCCCCCGTCCTCAATGCGTCCGGCTACCCCGTCGCCGCGATCTGGATCGGCGGACCGGAATCGCGTCTGGATGAAACAACGCTCTGCGAATATGGAGCATTCGTAAAAGAAACCGCAGAAAAAATCACATTGAAAATCACTCAATAACAAGGAGATACAACATGCAGCTCAAAAATGCGAAAGTGCTCGTGACCGGAGGTTCCGACGGCTATGGACGCGGCATTGCAGCCGTTCTCAAAAACGCCGGTGCAGAAGTCTGGATCACCGGACGCAGCGCCGCAAAACTCGAAAAAACCGCACAGGAACTCGGCGTCCGGACCATTCAGGCAGACGCCTCCTCCGGAGCCGACTGGGACCGCGTCATGAGTGAAACAGGCGACTTCGACGTCCTTGTCAACAACGCCGGATTCGGCGGAAAAATCGCCCCGGTTGCCGAACAGACCGATGAGGACATCATCCGCACAATCGGCACCAACCTGACTGGAGTCATCCTCGGCTGCCGCCGCGCGGCTGCAATGATGGTGAAACGCAAACGCGGAATCATCATCAACATCTCCAGCGTCTGCGCGCTCTACGCATGGCCCGCATGGAGCGTCTACACCGCCGCCAAAGCGGGTGTTGCCAAATTCAGTCACGGACTCTACACTGAACTGCGTCCATACGGGGTCCGCGTCTCCTGCGTCACACCGTCGTGGGGACAGACCGGATTCAATCATGCTGCAAACATCAGCGGAGCCTCCGAAAATCCGGAACTCGCCGCAAAATGCATTGCCCCGGAAGAACTTGGAAATATCATCAAAAGCATCATCGAACAGCCCGACCATCTGGCAATTCCGGACGTCACAGTCCAGCCGGTGATTCAGGACATTTCCCCGATGTAATCAACTGCGGAGGTTGCCATGAGCAGTCTGTTTCTGGAAGCGGAATCCTTCCGCACTCTCGGCGGGTGGGTGGTTGACCCCTCCGCCATGCACAAAATGGGATCCGCCTATCTGATGGCGCACGGCGCGGGCGTCCCCGTCGCCGATGCGGAAACAAGCATCGAAATCACCGAACCGGGCGACTACATCATCCGGGCGCGCACACGCGACTGGACCGCCGTCTGGAAACGCGGCACTCCCGCAGGACGTTTCACGCTCAAAATCGACGGGGTTGAACTTCCGCAGGTTCTCGGAACAAACGGGGAAAAATGGGCGTGGCAGACAGCCGGAAAACTTTCCCTTTCCGCCGGCACCCACACGCTCGCCCTGCATGACCTCACCGGATTCAACGGACGGTGTGACGCACTCTACTTTTCGACCGATCCCGATGACGTTCCGCCGGACGATGGCACGGCTCTGGAAACGTTCCGCCGCAGAAAATGCGGAATCCGGATCGCCGACGATCCGATGGAATACGACCTCATTGTCGCCGGCGGCGGCATTGCGGGAACCGTCACTGCACTTGCCGCGGCGCGACTCGGACTCAAATCAATTCTGCTCCAGGACAAAGCGGTCCCGGGCGGCTGCAACAGCTCGGAAATCCGTGTCCCGCTCGGAGGATGCACACATATCGGCAAATATCCGAATATCGGAAACACGGTTCGCGAAATCGCTCCGGTCTGGCTCATGCCCGGAGCGAAAGCCCCCGAATACTACGAAGATACACGCAAGATCAACGCCTTCCGCGCCGACTGCGCCGGAAAAGCGGAACTGAGACTGAACGAACGTGTCGTTTCCATCGAAACCGACCCGGCTGAGCCGTCGCGCATTATCGCAGTCATCACCCGTCACACGGTCACCGGAAAAGAGACCCGTTACCGCGGACGCCTCTTCTCCGACTGCACGGGCGACGGCTTTGTCGCGCTCGCGGCGGGAGCGAAATACATGTACGGCACGGAAGGACGGAATGTGTTCGGCGAATCGCTCGCTCCGGAGGAATCGTCCAATGAAGTGATGGGACTCTCGGTTCTCTGGACAAGCGTTGAGGAGGATCACCCTGTTCCCTTCCCGAATATCGACTGGGGAATTGAGTTCAACGAACAGAACTGCTGCTATCTCACAAGCGGAGACTGGGAGACCGAAACCGGACAGTACCGCGATCAGGCGGAAGAGGCGGAATACATCCGCGATTATTCGCTGATGACAACTTTTGCGAACTGGTCGTATCTGAAAAACCGTTCTGCACGCAAAGCCGAATGGGCGAACCGGCGAATCGACTGGATTTCCAAATGCGGAGGCAAGCGCGAAAGCCGCCGCATTCTCGGCGACTATATCATGACGCAGAACGATATTGAACAAAACGTTCCGCACCCGGACGGCACCGCGTCGATTTCGTGGTCGATCGACCTGCATTATCCGGAACCGGAGAATCTGGACCGTTTTGCCGAACCGTTCCGCTCCTGCGCCTATCACCGGAGCCTGCCTTCGTTCTATCCGGTCCCATACCGCTGCCTGTACGCAAACGGAATCCGGAATCTGTTCCTCGGCGGACGGCTGATCAGCCTGTCGCACGTGGCATTTTCAGCGGCACGGGTAATGCGCACGCTCGGGAACCTCGGAGAAGTCGTCGCGATGGCGGCGAAGGTCTGCACGGAAGAGAACGTTTTCCCGCGCGATGTTTACGAACATCATTTTCCGAAACTGCAGGAATTGATGCGCGCCGGCATTCCGGTTCCGGAACAGTTTGCATGTCCCTCGGTCGGACGCTGGGAATCGTATCACTTCAAGGATCTCGGTCACTTTTTCTACAGCGAAGAACAACGTCATCACGACCTGAGCGAGAAAACCCGTGCGGACATCCGCCGTCTCAACAAGGATCATCTGTTTGACTTCACGGGGAAATAACAACCAGCTTCCGCGGCATTCTTCCTTCTGGAGGGCACCGCGGAAGTATCACAGCAGCAGAGTATCCGTCTGCAAATCAAAATTTTCTTTCACTCCGTAATGCTCCACTTTCGATTCATACCGGTTGCCTAAAAGGTAAAAACGGAGACTGTCCTGTTTTTCGTCCATCTCCCGCAAAAGATTTGCCCGCAATACAAGAAACTGCGACCAGTCAAGCTGGCATTCAAAAACGGAATGCTGAACCCGTTGACCATTATTCCCGCAAATTTTCGCGACCCGCCGCAGACGCTTCTTTCCGCCTTCCGACTCCGTTGCGACATCATAGCAGACGACGACAAACATCACTGCTCCTTAACGGTATATAAACGGCGGATAAAGCTCAAGATCACCGCGGAGGCAGCGAGCCAAAAGCAGAGACTGGACATACGGCAGCAACCCTATTTTGATCCGCTCATTCAAATACGGATGCAGGATCTCCTCCTGCTTGCGAGTCTGCCAGGCGGCAATCAGCTCCTTGCGGGAATCTTCGTTCATCCGCACCGCTCCCGTTTCCGTAAATTTGAAATCCCGTCCGGAAACCTGACCGCGGTTAATCAGCGAAAGCACCAGACGGTCCGCCAGACACGCCCGGAACTCCTCCATCAGATCCAGGGCAAGCGAACTGCGCCCCGGACGAAGTGCATGAAGGAATCCGACCGCAGGATCCAGCCCGACCGATTCCAGCGCAGAAGCGCAATCATGCGCCAGCAGAGTATAGGCGAATGACAGCATTGCGTTGACACGGTCCAGCGGAGGATGCTTCGTCCGTCGGCTGAATGAAAACGAATCCCGCTGTTTTACAATAAAATTTGAAAAGCACGAAAAATATAAATTTGCCGCGGAACCTTCGGATCCCATCAATTCATCTGGAGAAAGATACCGCGACTCTGTCAGAGCCTGTTCCAGATTTGAAACTTTCGTTTTCAGCAGATTAACCGCCGTCACAAAGTTCTGCCGGGTCTTTTCAGAAAGCGTCGAACCGTAATCCCTCAGGAAACGTTGAAGATTGGTGCGGGAATTCAGAATTTTTGCAATCAGAAACATCGTTCCCAGCCGAAAACGTCTGTCGGGATTTTCCGCTGTGAGAATTTGCGACCGACGCAGGAGGACATTGCCACAGACGCCGCCTTGAATCCGGGCAAGGAAACGCCCGTTTGCGGTAAGGAATGACACGGAGATTCCATGCTCCGCACACGCTCCCAGCAGGAACGGAGTACAGAGAACATTTCCGAAACAGACGATGCCCTGGAGGTTCAGAAGCGGAACCTGCCCCCTCTTCTCCTCTTTCACCGCAATCACCACCGTTTCTCCTTCCAATGAAAGGAAAGAACCTTGAGTGGCAACATAGAGAACATTCAGCAGTTTCTTCACAAAGCATCCTCCCTCAGAAAATTGCGGATATATGTCTCCGGGGATTTCAGATTCCGCAATTCCGGCACACAGAGATCCCGAAGAGAACAGCTCCGGCATTTTGTTTCATCTTCCGGCGGCGGAGGCGCAGCCGCAAGATGAAACAGTTCATGGGCGCGGCGAATCCATTTCTCCGTTTTCCCCCGCAACTCCGAATTCAATTCGAACTCCATCCGCTGACGTGTGCGTCCGTAATAAACGGCTCCGCAAGGAACCGGAATGTGCAGCATCTCCTCCAGACAGAACGCCTGCGCGCAAAGCTGAACTGCATCGCAGTCATCAAGCTTCGGGCGTCCGATTTTATACTCGACGGGATACGCCCGCCCGACGGAGTCGAATTCTATCAGGTCGGCGCGGCCGCTCAAACCGTATTTTGCTGAGTTCAGCAGAAGCGAACGCACCTGTTTCAAACCATCGGCAGTGTACGTAGTCTCCTCCGAATCCACGCGCTGATGAGAGAGCGATCCGGAAACGGTGAAAAAATTCTCGCTCCAGATCTGCTCTACATGAATCAGATAGCACTGGCGCTCGCAGAAAGCGACGTGCTGAACAGCCGACAGCTGGATGATTTCATCTTCAGGACAGCTGCACATCCGGCGGAACTCCGGCCTCAGAAACCTTCGATTTCCTCAACCTTGACTCCGGAGATCGGAGTAATCTCCACGGAGCCGTCTCCGTGGACCTTCAGCGCGGCATGAACCTTTGCAGAGGAGCAGACTCCATTCGGGCAGTTGTGCTCCCACCAGATGACTTTCAGGACACGCATGCTTCCATCCGGGCGGGCGGAGGAGGCGTCGCCTTCAAACAGCTTCGGCAAAACAGCTTTGATTTTTTCCGCATCCCCGTCAGAGAATCCGGTCTTGCCGGCAAGCTGCGGACTCATCGCACCGTAGAAAACGTAAATACCCGAATCCACGCGGTACTTCATACCCATCGTATCCGCAGACTTCTTCGATCCGTCGCCTTCGTTGCTGACGCTCTTTGTAATCTGAATTCCGGCGATGTCAACCGGCGCCAGAGAAAACGCAGACTGCAGCGTAACCGGTCCACGGACTCCGACGGAAACCGCATCCGCATCGTCCTTTCCCTCTTTCTTGAAAGCAAAGACCTGCCCGAATGCCCGGACGTCAAACCATTTTCCGCATGCGGCTTTCTCATACTCTCCCGGTTTGACCCCTTTGAGCTCGCCTTTTGCACGCTGAAGAAGCGTAGCATATGCATCGTTGCGGCGATCGTCCGACTGTACAAAAATGGCTTCGCCCGCATCCATCAGGCGGTCGCGGAGTTTGCGTTTCAAGCACACATCGGAAACCTCGCCGAACCCTTCATACGTAGTGCGCGGGCGGTTCCCGTTCAGGGGGTCGCCGTTCGGGTTGGCATGTTTTACGCTGAAGACGACGGCAAAATCGATTTTTTTGGTCAAAGACATAGTGTTTTCTCCTTATTTGCTGTTTTCTGAAAATTTGAACTGTTCCGGATCGCTGTTGTTTTCTTCCGTCTTGCCCGCCTCTGCAGGGCGTTCCGCCTTCTTCGTAAAGAAAAGCGCTTTTTCGCAATAATAGCCCAGCAGGAACTCGCCGGAAAGCGGACGGTCGCTGTTAAAATCCGCAGGATCGAAGCTGCTGCAGATTTGCCCGAACTCGCTCTCCAGGAAGCCCAGCAGCTGCGGCTTGCTGACTGCGAGACGGTTCTTATACGAATTCAGGAGCCCCATCAGATTTCTCCATGTTGAGCAGGGATGATCGGCAAAATGTGCCATCAGACGCATTGCATTGGTCGGACGTTTCGCTTCCGAATCGTTAAGAACACTGTATTCCAGATAATCCGCCACCGCCAGCAGACGGCCATACAGGTAATCTCTGGACTTCAAAGAACGGTCAAGAGCCATTGTATATTTCCTCCTTTGGTTTGCATAGCGGTAAACGGCACACGCTATGCCGAGATTTCTATAAAAGTTTTTATCTTCCGGAGCCGGGTGAGAGACACGGCGTACCACGCAGTCCACGATATCGCGCGGAATCGGAGAAGCATCCAGAATACAGGGAAGAAGCCGGATGACGCTTTCCCAGCGTTTGTCGTCCGCCCGCATATCGCCGTATGCCGTCTGAATAATGTCATGCGGGGACGGGGCGCCATAAAACTGTCTGTCCTTTCCGTAAAACAGTTTCCATGCACACACTGTGTGCCAGTGCAGAATGTTCTTCAGATAAAGAGCCCCTTCCAGGTCGCGGAAAATCTGAACTGCCAGCGTTCCGGGAGTTGCAGAGTCAAGGACCATGAAACAAAGCCCTTTTGCATTCAGTTTTCCGGAATAACCTGCAGCCAGATGATTCAGCGCTTTTGCCGCCGCTTCCGCAGTATCCGGAAGCGGAGCCTCCGCTTTCACTTCGCAGAACGGGTTTCCATACAGCTCATCGGAAGAGACTGCCGGAGGCGGGGCCGACGGATCGTCGTCAACCGCCCATGCGACCATTGCCATTCCGCCTTCATACATTCCCTGCTTGTCGAGCAGCCAGCGGAGTGCATAATGAGCTTTCTGACTTGCTTCTATGCTGATTGCGCTAGCCTGCTGCGCGGTATCAAAGCGTCCGCGGAACGTAAACTCGCTCGTATCGTTTGCCGAAATCAGTTTTGAATTCAGACTTGCCCTTGAAATGCCTTTCGGATGCAGACGGGCCAGCGGAAGCTGCTTTCCCAGAACCTGACAAAAACCGGATTCCGTTCCGGCTTCAATGGAGGAAAGATAGTAGCGCTGCCAGCTTTCCTGCACACTTCTGTCTTTCCAGAGCTGAACAGACGTCTGCCCCTTCCGGTAGATTTCAAAAAGGACAACAGCCTTGATGATTGAGCCCGTTACAGCCGAATAAACCGGATGTGCAAAAAACTCTTTCATCTCATCCGGAATCTTTTTCGGCTTCTCCGGAATGATATGCCCGTCCGCATCGGCGGGGAAAATTCCTTTCCGGATCAGATCTCCGCAAAGGCTTTTCCGCTTCAGATACTCATAAACCGGACGAATCAAAGTGTTGTCCGAATCAAAATCCACCCAGCCTTTGAGCTGCGCCATGTATTGCTGAAACGCATTCTCCAAACCTTTCTGAGCTCTGTCCGCATCCTTCTCAAAAGATCTCCAGTCAATATACTGAATCAGATCCCCCGCGAGATATGAGACCGTATCGGAAAGCCCGTGCGGAGACACAACCGTGGAAGTCCGCGAGGCGGAAGCTTCCGTACACGGAATAAACGCGGAACGGTCTTTCTTATCCGCAATAATCACCGCATCCAGAAAATTTCCGGATTCATCAAGCGTCACGATCAGCTCGGATTTCTTTTCCATGTGAAACAGTGGAGTCAGTCCGGCGCTTCCTGCATTGAGGTCGTACGTTTTTGCAAGTTTATCAATCCAGCTCATTGCGCAGCGTCTCCTCGTTCAAACCACAGCTTTCGGGAAGAACCGCTTTCATCTTGCGGATGAAGCGCGACATTGCAGGGTCACACGCCTCCGGAGGCGGGAATTCAATGATTCCATCCTGCATTTCGGCATTCCAGAACTGTGTCCGCAGCTCCTCAATCCCCGTTTCCGAGGGATATGCAAAGCTGTGGAACATGATTCCGAACGGACGCACGCCCTTGCCGTCATAATAGCCCGGCCCCTCTCCGAACCGGCACGGTTCAACATACGCCTGGCATTCGCGCGTTCCGAGAAACACATCGCGTCTGCCGCCTTTCTCAACCATCCGCTGTGCAATTCTGTAGTGCTTGCCGTCAATCCGGTCCTTCGCATACTTCCCGGCCCAAGGCGTTGTGTTCCACACGAACTGCACTTCCACCTGATACGCAACATCCGCGAGATAACTGTAATACGCGAGCGTGTTTCCTCCCAACATTTTTCTCGGCTTGATGCTCTTGCTTTCCATCCGGATCGGATTCAGAATCCGGACCCGCTTCACAATCCAGATCAGCGTCGGTTTCCAGTAAACCGACTTTATTACGCCCTTCAGAGCCTCATAAGTCGGAACTGGATACGAAGACTTGTCCCCGCCGGTTTTGCTTGCGGGATCCGTAAACAGAGCATATTTTCCGCGAACAACAAAACTCAATGTGTTGTTCATCCTCTTTCCTCCTTTCATTCTTTACTGTTTTAATACATATTCATGGTCTGCATACACCCGCTTCCGGGGCAGAGGCCCAGATCATTTCCGTCGTAATCGCTTTCGCGCGCCGCAAGAATCCCGTATTTCTCCGAAACACAGTAAACGGCATTGGCCTCGCGCAGCTTCCGTTCCATATTCTCCGTCACACCCACCGTATAAAGCTGCGCCTGCCGGAGCAGCGCATTGAAACGCTCAGGCTCAGGATTCGTGCACAGTTCCGCGATAATTTCCGTTCCGTGCCCGTAAGGGACAATGACAGAAGCGGAGGTCAGGTCATCCAGCGCTTTGAAACACTCGCCCGCCGTGCGGAATGCCCCCAGAACAGCCCTCGGTGTTGTCTGCGGAGGATTGTGAAGGCGCCTGTAAGCATTCTGAGAATGCCCGTTTGAGCCCAGAAGATTCAGCAGTGTGTCATTGCATTCTGGAAGCTTCACCGGATATTTCATAATTTCCGAATCCTTCAGGCGGCTGTACAGCTCTTCATAATAGAAACTCAGAAGCGACGGTGAAAGCGGATCTCCGTCAAAGCGTTCCGGGTCGTCCGCGAACTGACGCAGTGCAGTCTTCGCCGCGGCGCTCCAGACCGATACCGAATGCGTCAACTTCACTCCGGCCGGGTTGTCAAGAACAAAGACCTCTCCGCATGTTCTCTCTGCATTCCGGTTGCAGCGCCCGGCCGCCTGAACAATGGAATCCAAAGAACTCAGCATGCGGATAACACACTCGAATGAAATATCCACGCCGGCCTCTATCAGCGAAGTTGAAACCACCGCCGTTTTCCCGCCGGAGTTCAATCTCGCGCGGATTTTCGCAAGGACATCATTGCGGTGCACCGGACACAGATTTGTGCTGAGGTGAAACACCCGGCATTCCGGATGTCTCTCCCGCAGCAAACGGAACATTTCCGCCGCATGCTTTTTCGTGTTGCAGATCATCAGGAGGGAGTTGCAGGACTCAAGCCTGCGGTCCGCAAAATTCGCCGCCTCCTCATTTGTCCCGATCCCCTGCACATACCGGGTCTCAACCCGTTTCAGCTGACGGAACAGTCTCGGATAATCCCTATAAAGCTCTCCCCGCACATTCACCGGATACTCAGTCTTTTCGAGAGCCGGCTGCGTCGCAGAGCAGAGAATGACCGTCGAATGCAGACGCTCTGCGAGGAAATTGACCATACGGTTGAACAAATATGTCATTTCGGCCGGCAGACACTGAATCTCATCAAACAGAAGCACGGATTCTGAAAGCAGATGAAAACGGCGCGCGTAACGGCTTTCCCCCGAAAACATTGCATTCAGAATCTGCACCATTGAGGTGGCAATAATCGGGGAATCCCACGTTTCAGCAACCGCTCCGGAAGGCTCTTCGTCCTCTTTGCCGCGCAAGACATTGCTGTGGTATTCCAGAATAAATCTGCCGTCCGGATCATCGATAATCCCGCGCATCGCCTTTGCGTTCTGCTCCAGAATCGAAAGGAACGGAGCCGCATAAATAATACGCTTCATCCGGTGTTTCGCCGCATGATTCAGAGCAAAGCGCAATCCGGCAAATGTTTTTCCTCCTCCGGTCGGAATTGTAAAACGATAAACGCCGGGCTCTGAATCCGCCGACTCAAGAGCTGTTCCGGAAATATCGGCTCGAATGCGGTCCAGTTCATTGCGGACCGGAAACTTTGCAAGATTCTTCTCCAGACGCTCCGCCAGCATCTTCCAGTCGGAAAATCCGCACGGGACCAGCCCGGCGGCATCAAGGCGATCCGCATCAATCAGGGAACTGTAAAGCATCCGGAGCAGAAGTCCGCACTCAAACGGATCCGCCGTCTTGTTGTGAAGCCTCACGAATGCGCCGATCTCCCCTAGAAATCCGCCTTCCCGGACCAAACGCTCAATTTCTGTTTTTATTTCCGGGGCAATCCGCTCAAACAGCGCAGGAAGTTCATATTTGAAATTTTCAGGCTTCTTATCATAAAAAGGTGTTTCGCCGGACGGAGTGAAAATATCTTCAGGGAAAGCATGATGATAGACAACAGGCATTTCCAGAATTGCTTTTACATCCGGGAAAACGTTTCTGGCATATACTTTTTCAAAGAACCATGTTCCGGCCTCCGCATGAGGAATTTTGCCGCGCATTTTTTCCGCATCCGGCAGATATCCGGGGTCTCCTGGCTTGAGAATCCCTCCAATTGATTGAATATAATTCTGAAATTGCACGGAATATTTCCCAATGTCGTGCAGCAACCCGAGAAGGTTCCCGGTTTTCTCAAAGCCGCACCCGTCAAGAAACATCATGCACAGTCTTGCAACAGCACTGAGATGTTCTTCCAGTGACTGCGTTTTTTCTCCAACACGAGCAAAAAACATAATGCTCTCCCCTATTTTAATCCAACACAAATCTTTCACAAAGCTTGAATCATAGTAACGCTGAAAAATAATATAAGCCGGCAAAACTATTTTTCAAGACCTCATGTTAAAAAAAAGAAGATTTTTAATTTGAAGCACTTTCTCCGGAGACAACGGAATCTGTTTTGCTTTATGTGAGAATAAGCGGATGGTTGTTTTTCTTTCCGGAACGCTGCAGATTCCAGAAGAAAAATGTAAAAAACTACTTCAAAACAAAGACGTGTCTCCGGCGATTTTCAAAATTTCAGTTTTTGCTGTTTTCCGAGGCATTTCCTTTTGCTGAGCCGAGCAGCTCCGTCATAGAAACCCGCCGGAAAATCTCTCTGCTTTTCGCAAAGCTCCACGGAGTTTCTTTCATATTCCGGCAAGTTTTATGAAGTTTTGCTCCATGCTGCAGCAAAAGCCGGATGCACTCTTCACGCCGTGAATTCAGAGCGGCAATCAGAGGTAATGACAAAAATTTCTTTTCGCCGTCCTCCTCATACTCAAGATTGGTGTTGATAAACTCCCGGCAGGAAGGCAGCAGCTTTTTAAGTTTTTTGATATCGCCGTTCCAGCAGGCGTACCAGAAATCTCTGGCCTTCTCTTTTTCTTTCATGCAGAACCCTTTTCCATTGACCTCCGCAGTAAAAAGTATATTTCCAACGATCTCGCACGTCCCCCAATCAGGCAAATCACTGTATCCGCCGTCCGGAGACGCCAGAGAAAACTGTCCCTCGCGCCAGACAACGGAAGCTCGCCATCCATACTCACTGGTTCTGAGAATATCTCCATGGTAGATCAGTTTTCCTTTTATATCCACTTCGCCTGTGCACCGCTGAATCACATTTTCTTTCAAACTCAGCTTTTCCCCGGCTTCCGTCATCAGGCAATCACCGGCAGATGAAAGAAAGAATTTTTCCGTTTCAGGGAAAAACGTCTTTGTCTTCAGATTAAAGACCCTGAACTGAATGTTCTCCGGACGGTTTGCAACCTCAACTTCATGCTTAACGAAAATTCTCATTTTAAGACTCTCTGTGTTTTATACAGTTTAATGTGCAGCATACAAAAAATGCGCACGGTAGTGTCTAAATTTTCGCGCACATTTGTTTCTGACGGCTTATTGTTCCTCCGTTAATTTACACCGTTTTATAAAGGGCATCTCTATTTATTCGAG
>DHMO01000024.1 GCA_002405835.1 Lentisphaeria bacterium UBA4640
GCAGAGATTCGGAGAATTTACAGGAAAAATGTTACGTAGCCGCTGTTTTGAGCTCAAACCGGGTAAAGGACGCCGTCCTCCACCCGGAGAGAAAGAGAGAGTTTTTTTGCCAGAAAACCCCGGTTTGACACCCGGAATAGCGCCAGTTCCCATTCTCTGTGGAAAAACTGTTTATCCGTAACGCTTTAAGGCTGAAACAGAACGGATATAAAAGAAAAAAGCACTAACGTAAACCGTTAATGCTCAATGAGTTAGTTATGGTGGAGGTGGCGGGAATTGAACCCGCGTCCTGTGATGGCATTACGCCAGCATCTACATGTTTGTTTCGCCTACAACGCTTATCGTCACGCAACCTCGCCGGCGAACGGGCGGTATTGTGACTATTCCACAATTCAGAATCTCGTCAAATGCCAATGGACAAATTTATTTGACCAGGGCGCTATCATCGCTGCCAGCCCATAGCACCCGTCTGGGGGGCAGCGTCGCCGCATTAGGCAGCGAGTGCGTACTCTTCGTTCGCAGTTATAGTTTTGATCGAATTTTTACGAGGCCAACGATCATCCTCGACATGCCGCTAACGCTAAGCGCGTCCAGTCGAAACCAAGACACCCCCAACATTGTGGATATTTCAAATATCCACTATAGCATATATTTTGAAAATGTCAAATGGAATTTTAAATTTATCGAAGAATAAAATCAGACCAGCTTCTTTTCTTCGGAGCCGCCTTTTCCTCCGCTGGAACCACAACAGCTTCCAGAACTTCCTGGGTCACAACACGCACTGTCGAACCCGATGCAAAAGGATTGTCGCCCGGCAATGCAGTGTCAATCACTTCAACGCCGTTCCGCGAAGTGCGGATCACATTCAATGCAGGATCCAGCGGAACCCAAATCGTTGTCTGAAAACGGAAGTCAACCGCATCGGTGTCGGACGAGGAAAGCTCCACTTTCACACGGCAGGATTCAATTCCGCGCAATTTCTCCGTTCCCGCAATCATCGCTTCCG
Organism: Lentisphaeria bacterium UBA4640; assembly: GCA_002405835.1. Taxonomy (GTDB): domain Bacteria; phylum Verrucomicrobiota; class Lentisphaeria; order Victivallales; family UBA1829; genus UBA1829. The sequence goes on from DHMO01000024.1 coordinate 1,007, forward strand.
CTTTCAGTGACGACGGGGCAATTTTCAAGCCGCGCTCGTGCAGAGAATCCAGCACCGGACGCGCGGAAATTTTCCACTTATAACCAGGAATCAACGGTGCCGAAGCTCCCAATGTGTCCTTCAGAGAGCCGCCCGCTGCCGGACGGAAAACAGCACTCAGCAGAGCCGCGGCGGATGGCTCCAGTGCGGCTCCGGTTGCGGCATCGGTAAAACGCGGATTTTTCCCTCGCAGATCGGCGAGAACCGTTTTGCGATTCAGAAGTTCTGAATTGAACCGATGTCCGTTCAGGAAACCTCCGGAACTGGAAATCCGGATCTCCAGCCGCACAGGAGCGCCCGCTTCATTGACTTCCATCACCTTGATATCGGCAAACAGAGTTGCATTGAGCGACTCGCGCCGTTCGACCGGCTTGTCGGGTCCCGGAAGCGCAATGGTGTATTCCCGCACAGCCGTGAGGCTGATCTCCGCATTGAAATACGCGCCGGGCTTCGACGGACGGTCAAACGAGAGCCGCGGCGGCTCCGCCGCAGATGCGGCCAGGAGCGTCAGAGCGAAGAATATTGCGGGAAGTATTTTTTTCATACAAACTCAAAGTCGTCCATGCTGTCGAGTTCGGCGCGGATGAATTTCACCGCTTTGGCAATGGCGTTCGCACGATGACTGATCGCATCTTTGACATCCGACGGCAGTTCACCGAACGTTTTGTCGTAGCCTTCCGGAATAAACACGGGATCGTAACCGAAACCGTTTGTGCCGCGCGGAGCTTCGGCGATCGTGCCGTGAACCTCGCCGCGGAACAGCGCTACATCATCGCCGCGGTACGCAATGGCAATCACGCAGACGAAACGGGCTTTGCGGTTTGTCTTGCCCTTCATGGCGTCGAGCAGTTTTGCTATGCGCTGAGCATCAGTCGCACCTTCTCCCGCGTAACGGGCGGAGTAGATGCCGGGAGCACCGTCAAGCGCCTCGACTTCGAGCCCGGAATCGTCGGCAAAAGCCGCCATATCGGCATAGGCGGATGCCTGTTCCGCCTTGCGCTCCGCGTTCTCCTCGAACGACTTGCCGTCCTCAATCAGAACGGGAAAGTTCGGGAGCGTGTCGGGAGTGACGATGTTGACGCGTGAATTCAAATCTTCAAGGAGTTTGCGGAACTCTTCGATTTTGTGTTTGTTGCCGGTCGCGGCAAGAAGCTGAAGCATGGGATTCTCCTTTTGTTGCGGACGCGGTCAGTACGCGCGTTCGTTTCGTCCTTCGATATAGTTGATGAATGCACGGTTGCAGACTTTTGCGCCGCCCGGGGTCGGGTAGTTGCCCGTGAAATACCAGTCGCCCGTATGATTCGGACAGGCTTCATGCAGACCCTCAATCGTCTGGAAGATCACCGAAACTTCCGCACGGATTCCGACCGGGGAGAGCAGTTCCGCAATCTTGGCGGAAAGCTGTTCGGCGGTGAACGGAGCATAGATTTCCTGCACGTAATTCGGAACCGGACCTTCGCAGCACTGCGAGCTCTTCGCCTTGCGGTAAACTTCTTCGATGACATGAAGCTGATTCGACTCCTTCAGCAGCTCAATCGCTGCCTGGAATGCGACAAAATCGCCGAGCTTCGCCATGTCGATCCCGTAGCAGTCCGGGTAGCGGATCTGTGGAGCGGAAGAGACCAGAAGAATACGCTTGGGTCCGAGCCGGTCCAGAATCTTCAGAATACTTTCGCGCATGGTCGTGCCGCGGACAATGGAGTCGTCGATGATGACAAGCGTATCCTGTCCGCGCCGGATCGTGCCGTAGGTGATGTCGTACACATGCGCGACAAGGTCGTCGCGGCTGGTGTCAGCGGTAATGAATGTGCGGAGCTTGGCGTCTTTGACCGCCACCTTTTCAAACCGGGGACACAGCGCGAGAATGGATTTCAGATTGACCGAGTTGAAATCGCGGTCCTTGAGTTCCATCAGTTTCTGCGTAATGACAGTCACACAATGTTCGCGGAGAGCATCCATGAGACCGTAATAGCAGATTTCCGCAGTATTCGGAATGAAGGAGAACACCGTGTTCTCCATGTCTTCATTGATTGCGCGGAGAATTTCCGGGGTAAGATGCTTGCCGAGTTTCTTGCGTTCCTGATAGATATCGGCATCGGTTCCGCGCGAGAAATAGATGCGCTCGAACGAGCAGCGCTTCGGCTCCGGAAGCGGCGTGGTGTAGGGCTCGACTGAGATCGCACCGTAACGCTTGATTACAATCGCGTGTCCCGGAGGAAGCTCGTGGATGAGCGATTCATCTTGAATATTGAAAGTGGTCTGAATCACCGGCCGTTCGGAAGTGACAACCGCCACTTCGTCGTCCACATAGTAGAATGCGGGACGGATTCCTGCGGGGTCGCGGAGCACAAAGGAGTCGCCGTGACCGATGAGACCGGCGATAACGTATCCGCCGTCCCAGTGTTCGCAGGCGCTGCGGAGAATTTCCATAACATCCAGATTCTTTGCGATATAGGCTTCCGCCTCGCGCCGGGTCATGCCGCCGGCGATGCACTCTTCCTCCATCCGGATCGTGGTTTTGTCAAGATAATGTCCGATCTTTTCGAGCACGGTCACCGTATCGGAGCGGTCTTTCGGATGCTGACCGATGTTGACGAGACGCTGGAAGAGCTCTTCCGTGTTGGTGAGGTTGAAGTTTCCGGCGACCACGAGGGTGCGGGTCATCCAGTTGCTTTCACGGAGAAACGGATGACAGCGTTCGATGCCGTTCCCGCCGTAGGTTCCGTAGCGGAGGTGTCCGAGAAAAAGTTCACCGGTGAAGCGGGCGTTTTTCTTGAGCCATTCAGGATCTTCGGGACGGGCTCCCGGCTGCTGGGCGACCTGGGCGATCTCCGCCGAAACATCGTGGAAAATATCTTTGATCGGCGTCGTCGTATTCGATTTCTGAATGGAAATGTACTTGTTGCCGGGGGAAATGTCGAATTTGATGTTCGCCATTCCGGCTCCGTCCTGTCCGCGGTTGTGCTGTTTTTCCATCAGCAGACAGAGCTTGTTGAGACCGTAGAGGGAGGTTCCGTATTTCTCTTTGTAGAAGCGCAGCGGCTTCAGAAGACGGATCATTGCAATTCCGCATTCATGCTTGATAGGATCGCTCATGGTGAAAGCCTTTCAGGAAAATTTTCTCCTTTAAAATACATCATTTTTTTTATTTTTACAGTACGGAAACAAAAAAAACAGAGATTTTTATCCGTTCCGCCCTCCGGCGTTTGACTTTCCCCCGTTTCCTCCGTATATTATAAAGAACAACATTGAGAGAAATTATGAATTTTGCATTTGCCCTGTTCCGGTATTTTCCCTTCGGCGGACTCCAGCGCGACATGCTCCGCATGGCGGAGTGCGCAGCCCGGCGAGGTCACAGCGTCACCATCTTCACAACCGAATGGAACGGCGAACCGCCGATGGACGGAATCAGCGTCCGGCTTCTTCCCGTTTCCGCCTGGAGCAACCACGGACGCGCCCGCCAGTTCGAAGCGGCGTTCCTGAAACAGACGGACGGATTCGATGCACGCTTTGTGTTCAACCGCATGGCGGGCGGGGACTTCTATTTTGCCGCCGACAACTGTCTCGCGGTCGAAATCCCGCGCAAGCACTCCGCGCTGATGATGAAACTGAATCCGCGCTACCGCGTCTTCCTCCGCCAGGAACAGGCGGTTTTCTCTCCGGATGCGCACACGAAAATTTTCTACATCACCCCGCGGCAGAAGAGCGATTACATGCAGATTTATCACACGCAGGAAGACCGCTTCATCTATCTTCCGCCCGGGATGAACGAAAAATGCCGCCGTCCGGCGAACGCCGAAGCGATCCGCGAACGGAAACGCGCAGAACTCGGACTGAACAAAGATCAGCTCATGCTGATTCTTGTCGGCTCCAGCTTCCGCGGCAAAGGCGGCGACCGCGCAATTGAAGCGCTGGCGTCACTTCCGGAAAACCAGCGAAAGCGATGCCGTCTCTACCTTGTCGGCAGTATTTCCGGGAATGAAGCGCCGCAGGTTGCAAAACGGCTTGAAGTCTCCTCGCAAGTAATTCTGCCCGGAGGACGCAGCGATGTTCCAGAACTGCTTCTTGCCGCCGATCTGATGATTCATCCCGCCCGCAACGAAGCGACAGGCACCGCTTTGATTGAAGGAATCGCCGCAGGGCTTCCCGTTCTCTGTTCGGAGGAGTGCGGCTTCAGCAGCTTTGTCCGCGATGCATCGGGACTCGTTGTTCCGAAGGAATCTCCGCAGACCGTCTTGAACGCCATGCTTGCCGATGCGCTGCCGCGCCTTCCGGAGCTTGCGGAACGCACCCGCAGATACGCGGAGACCGCCGACTTCTACCGCCGTGCGGATGTTGCAGTTGATGAGCTGGAAAATTTTTGTAAGAGAAATTGATAAAGAACGGTCGAGAACATTAACCGGGAAATTGGAGGGCGTCCCGGTCAATATCTCGACCGTTTGTTTTAATTTCAAGGCGTCCTGAACACTTCCCCGGAATCCTGTTCACCTCTTTCGTCTACATTTTTCTAAACAGGCGAAGCAAAAAATGTGCTTCACAGGGAAAAATAGCCTCCCGGCTCTTCTGACCCGCGGACGGCAACAAACAGCACAACTCTTTGACTAGCAAAGGCTTATAATTATATTTCTGTTTGTTGTTCATTTTAAGAAAACCTTCTTACTTTTTGTTTACGTTCTTGTAATATATTGCTTGAACCCGGAAAAGCAAGTGTATAGGAAAAGAATCCGGGAAATCTTTTCCAAGAAATCCCGGATCTGCAAGTATCAAAAGTCTGTTTCCGGCGTTACTCAGCGTGCTCCATCATTTCCGATAACGTCCGAGAAATTGCGCACATTTGATGGGATAGAGGCTTGAAAAAGCCTGTTTCCATGATTGATTATTATT
>DHMO01000037.1:0-16079 GCA_002405835.1 Lentisphaeria bacterium UBA4640
ACCACTGAGCTACGCCCGCTTGATTGTGAGACATAATATGCCTCAACTTTTCGTTTTTTCAAGTCCACTTTCTCATTTTTTTTGAAAAAAGTTGAAGCATTTCCCGCTTTTCCGCACTTTCCGGACAAAAAACCGCCCGCCTCAAGCATCCGCAGATGCTGAGACGGGCGGTCTGCTCCGGAAAATGAACTTTATGCCGGCAGATTCAGATCCTGATAATACTTCTGAACCCGCGGTGCGCGTTTCGCAATATTCGCAAATTTGCCCGAAACCTTCGTCAGATCTCCAAGCAGTTCAATGAAAATCACTCCGACAATGGCGTTGCAGGTTCCCTCGCGCAGACGCTCAATATGTTTGTTCTCAAGCTCCTCCGCGAGACGCAGAATCTCCTTCTCCGCACTCTTGCCACGACGGGAAAGTTCCGCGTCGTGTGACTTCAGAGCGGCCAAGACATCATCCGCCTGGCGTTTGAGGAGCGAATACATCACATCCAGGTCGGAGAGCGCCGCTTCGGAAAGCCGGGCGTCGGCGTCCTGAAGACGCTTCGTCAAGCTGAGAATATTCTCCGTGTGGTCCGCAATGCGTTCCGCATCGTTGGTGCAGTGCATGAGAACGGGAATATATTCCGCCTGCTTCTGCGAGAGCCCGTGGCGCGTAACCTGAATCAGATAATTTGTAATCTCAAACTGGAGATTGTCGATGTTCTTTTCGCGCTTCTCAAACTCCGCGGTTTCCTCTTCGGTGATTTCGCATTTGACAAAGTGGTCTTCAACCGCCTGCGAAATCATGCTCCAGGATTCACGGAGCATTCCGCCGTAGCAGATCGCCGCCTGTTCCAGGGCTATTGACGGATTGTCCAGCAGATGCGGTTCCAGATGCTGAAATTTCAGCGTCTCTTTTTTTACCGGGATCATCCATTCACAGAAACGGGCAAGCCCGGTTGTAAACGGCAGGAGCACCAGAGTCGTTATAACATTGAAGACCGTGTGCGCGTTTGCAATATGGCGCGGAACATTCTGCGGAATCGCGGCAAAGGCGTCGCCGGTTGTAATGCTGTCGATCAGATAGAAGAAAACCGGAACGCCGGAATCTCCCCAGCGGATGTAGAAGGTCACTCCGATCAGCAGCACTCCGATGCAGTTGAACATGGTATGCGCGAGCGCCGCCTGTTTTGCGATGCGGTTCGTGGGAATCGCCGCCAGCTGCGCCGTGACGGTTGTCCCGATGTTCGAGCCGAGCACAAGCGCAACAGCCGTGTAAAGATTGATCAGACCGCTTGCTCCGAGCGCAAGAATGATGCCCGTCGCGGCGGAACTGCTCTGCACAATCATGGTGACGGCGAGTCCGATTCCGATTGCGCCGAGCAGAGCTCCCGGGGGCATCCAGCCATTGACCGGAGCGCAGTCAAATGAGCTGAAGAAGCGGATGAACGTCGGGAAATCGGCAATAGATTTGAGCTCGGAACTCATCAGCGTCATGCCGAAGAAAAGAAGACCGAATCCCAGCACGGTTTCGCCCCACCCGCGCAGATACTTCCACGAGATGAAGAGCATCAGCAGACCGATGATGATCGCAGGCATGGTGATGCTCGTTACATCGAACGCGATAATCTGCGCCGTAATCGTGGTTCCGATGTTTGCTCCGAAGATGATGCCGATCGACTGCACCAGCGTCAGCAGTCCCGCATTCACAAAGCCGATCACCATGACCGTGCTTGCGCTGGAGGACTGGATGACCGCCGTTACCACGGCTCCCGCGAGCACGGCCACATAACGGTTGCTCGAGAACAGATGCAGAATCGAGCGCATTTTTTCGCCGGCGGCCTTGTTCAGACCGTCGCTCATCAGCTTCATGCCGAAAACGAACACGGCGAGTCCGCCGAAAACATTCATGAGCATGGCGACAAAATTGATTCCGAGTTCGCGCACCACGATTCCACGGGTCATGCGGGTTCCGGCGACTTCGATATTGACGTCGTATTTGCCTGTTGCTTTTCCCATGAGAACGGTTGTTGAAGCGCGCCCCGCGGCATCGGTGAGCACGGCTGCCTCGGAAAGAGCCGCGCCGGACCCTCCGGAGGGCGTGTTCGCAATGCGGAAAAAGACCGGAACGCCCGCGCTGGGACGTCCGTTCGCATCAACGACTTCAACGGCAAGCGGTTCGGCGGATTGAGAACCGGCGCGGATCTCCTGGTTTCCTCCGGTGATGCGGATTCCGGAGATGAAACGCACCAGAAGTTCTTTATCCGGCGCATCAACCGGAATGACCTTCAGATATTGATCTCCGACCTTTTTCCCCGCTTTGACGGAAACCCGGACAAGTCCGCCTGCATCGGTGACAGCTTCCGCGGGTGAGACTTTGAGATCGGAACCGGGTGCGGTTTCAAAACGGATTTTTGTTCCGCTCGCCGGTGGCGGTTCTTTGGAGGAGAACATCCCCTCCGCGGGCTTCCCCGTCGCAAGAATGTAAAGAGGTTTTGCAAATTCCGTTCCGGGGAATGCGCATTGTTCATCTCCCTGAAAAACGGAGAGTTCCTGAAGCGGTACACTTTCGTTTTTACCGCATCCACACAGGAGGACCATCGCAATAAGCAGGGTCCATAGGACAGACAGTTTTTTCAAAAGTTATCTCCTTGTTGCCCGTCTGAAATGCCCGGTTCGTCCATTCCGGATTCTTATAACGGGGATTTTACCGGAATATAACACGGGTCTGACAATCCGGCAACTGTTGAAAGTTTTTCTAACAGAATCCTAACAAACGCCGTGCTTTCCCTTCTGTTTTTTGTATTTGCGGAAAAGCGGACAATAAAATTCCATAAAAAACACAAGCGGCACTTGAAAAACACGGAAAGCATGTTATCTTACTCAAATTGACAATTTTCAAAAAATTCGGAGAGATGGCTGAGTGGTCGAAGGCGGCGGTCTCGAAAACCGTTAACGGGTTTACTCGTTCAGGGGTTCGAATCCCCTTCTCTCCGCCATTTTAAGCTCAAAAGTGTCCCTGAAGTACCGTTCAGTAACATTGAGACATTTGTATCTTTGCTATTTTTTCTATTTGGCAGACTTATGGTTCCGCCATTACCCAGTGAGGTTGAAATCTTTCTTCCTGCTTGGCGACTTTGCCGTTTTCAAAAGTCAGCAAATATGAGTGCCAGCGATAACCCCAATCCAGATGGAAGAATACCCGCCACTGCGGCGCCTTCATTGCGGTTTGTGAGGTCAACAAAGCCTCTTTATTCATGTATGAGTGAAGCACCAATGCTTTATTCGGGGAATTGTCTAAACCATGCAATACATAAAAGTTTCCATCTTTCCGTCTTGGAGCCGTCTCCAACATAACAGATATTTGTTCCTTGGACATTCCTGTAAAATTTACTCCAGGGCAACATCCTGCGAAAAACAAGCTGCTTGATAATGCTAATGAAAACAAAAAGTATCTTATCATCATTCTTTTCATTTTTTCATTCTTACTTTTTCCTATGTCATAGTAACCGTCCCCCCTCATTATTTCTTTAAAATATCATGCCTCAGAGGAAAATCAAGCAAAAAGTAAAAGGGGAAACATATTCATATTATATACTGTTAATAAAATTTCCCCAGCTTTCAGTTCAGGAACCCGTCAAACATCAGGCCATCGCCTTCTTCTCCGAAAAGAGAGTTCATCCCGTTCTGGATACAGCGGCGCATATTGTCTTTTTGAATGAATTCGTAACGGCATTTTGCCGCCAGGACTTTGTTGCCGGCGCGGCTGGCATATTGACCGATAAAATAAAGCGCGGGAATGGAATTGGATTCCAGCAATTTTTCCCACAAAGGCAGACATTTTCCAGGATTCAGTTTTTCTTGAAGTTCCGCCTCAAGTTCCTGCACAAGCAAATCATTGGCAAAAGAAACCTTCAACGCTTTCAGACATTTTTGAGCAGAAGTTGCATTCCCGTAGAATCCATCCAAATAGCGACGGATATACTGAGCCTGTGCCAGCGGTTCGGAGGCCGCGGCGTCAAGCATCGCGGCTTCCGCTTCCGCAAGGACCTTTTTATTTAAATTTACAGAAGGTTTCAGCAGATATTCGGCGTATGCATATGCGGCTCTTTTATTGCCTTTCATGTGCCATAACACATGCAATTCATTGAAATTACGCCGTCTGTCCGCGCACGGGTTGATTCCTCCGAATAGAAGCAGGTTATCATTCGCATACACAAAGCGGGTTTCCAAATCCATGGAATTCCAGTCGACATTATAACGTTTAACCTGAACAAAATAACGCACTGCATTCACTTCCTTTTGCAGAAATGCTTTTTTCATAAAATCCAGATAATCTCCCGCATAAAGTTTATGGTCTCGTCGGGAAGCAAGGTTTGCATACAGCCCCATTGCAGGGACAAAACCGTCCTGAGCAAGCCTTCTCAATTCCTGGGCAAGAACAATTTGTTCTTCCGAAGTTGCAGGATTCTGTGTGTTCAAGTATAAAGAGAACGCATACGCTTTTTTATTATTTTTAATTTTAAAAATTTTCCCTGTCTGACCTTCATGGTTTTTCCGTTTGCATCCTCTTATCAAACAACGATCAATAAGAATAAGATATGCAACGGATCCGACATTCCATCCTTTTGTATATTTTATAAATTCTTTCATTGTTGAATAGGAGGAAAGGTCAAGAAGCATACAGCGCAGATCAAAAGCACTTCTCATTCCATTTTCAGCCGCCAATTTTGAATAATGCAGTGCTTTTTCCCGGTCACGCGAACAGCCGAGTCCGCGATAATAGCAGAGAGCCAGCTCATACATGGCCGGAGCATGACCGCGTTCTATCAGTTTCTGAAGAATTTCAAAGGCCTTTTCCCAGTTGTTCTCCGGACTGTACAGCAACATACGCGCCTGTTCATACGAGGAATCATAGTGGTTTTCGTGGATGCGGGGCGGATTCGCCGCGGCGAGTTGCGGAGAATCCGGTTCTTCATGAAATGTCACTTCCGGCGCAGAAATTTCAAATTCCCGCACCGGCATTTTCCGGAATTTCACACGAGGAATATCCCAAACCAGAGAAATTGCATTTACAGAGTTTCTCCCGCCTTGAAGCCTGCCCATTGGAAATGTTCCCTGAAGACGCCCGTTTATATAAAGCGTCATGATATGCTCCTGTTGATCCAATTGAACTTTTACCTGATACGGCGCATAACGGACAGAGCCTTTTTGTATCAAAAGCTCATCCGGGACACTCGTAAAAATCTTTGAAGATGTTAAAATATTCATGATACCGTTATTACCCAGAATATTATAATAAATGTCGTCAAATATTGAATTAAAAAGCAAAAATAATGCGGCATAATTCTCCGGCGGGCGGAATTGCTGAGACAGTCCTATATTCAAATGATAAAACGGGGTCGATTTATCAAAATAATCACTTGTATAATTCTGTGTATAGGGAGAGAGGCGGATGAAAAAATCCAATGAAATAAAGCGCTGCTTTAATTTTCTGCGTTCTTTTTTGTTTTTATACAGAACCACACTCAAAGCATTCAGAGAATCCCCAGGAGCATGGTTCATGATATTATTGCATTCCGCCCGATACACCGCTCCAAAAGAACTTTTCCCCGTGACAGAAACTTTTCCGGTGGGGCTCCACTCCATAGTCTCCGCATGAACGGAAAATACAGAAAACAGAAACAACCAAAGACAGAAATATTTCATTATGATTCTCCTTTTTGCTCAAAACATTTTAACATATCATACCGCAAACAAAAAATCAAATGCATATAAAAATAAATATTCCATACCGTTGTTTAAAAGGGAAAATCCTTACGGATGCGGAGCTCCGGAAAGAGATGCTTTCGCGAGTGGAAGGAGCGGACGGCAAAGAGGATGCGGAACGCACGGCTGATCCGGCGACGGCAGGCGTGAACGAGGCTTTGCGGGCGAAGTACGGAGACGGGGTTTCGGTGACGCGCGCGAAGGGGCTGAACAAGATTCAGGAGGCTGTGAAGGAGTTTTTCTGGAGAGAGTTCAACACGGAAGTGGAGTTTTTCGATACGGAGAATCTGAAAGCGGACGGGTTCCGTCACGGGGGGACGATCTGGCTGAACCGCGGGGGACGGAAGCCGATGCTGTTTTCGGCGTTTCACGAGTTTGCGCACAAGCTCCGCACGGATTCGCCGGAGGCGTTCCGGAAGCTGACGGAGTCGGTTACGGCGCTTGCGGACAAGGGGAAATATTCGAAGTGGCAGACGCGGTACAACGCGAAGTACCGGAAAGCGGGGTATGCGGAGCTGGACGAAGGGGCGCTTGCGGAGGAGTTCATTTCGGACGTTGTGGGAAGTTTCGGAGCGGAAGAGGATTTCCTGAAGGAGCTTGCGGGACAGGACAAGAGTGTTCTTGAGCGTTTTCTGAAGTGGATTGAGGCGCTGCGTGAGGCGCTTCTGGGGAATTACAAGCCGGAAGCGCGGAAGGTGATCGACAAGGAGCTGGACAGAGTGAGACGGGAGGTGATGGCCGCGCTTCGCGCGGCTGGAACGGACCTGGCGGACAAGTCGGACGGGGCGGACGGGAAGGCGCTTCCGCGCCGGGAAGAAAACGCGACGGCTGACGCGGCGGGAGCGGGGCGTGGAGAAACTGTCCGGCTAACCAGAGTCAGAGATATAACGGATGCAGATTTTACACAACCGTTCCGCAGTATTGAATTACCATCTCTTCCGGAACGGACTCTCGAACTAATCGGGAAAGAAGCCAAGCCGGTATTGCTGAAGAAGAATATTCTGGAAAAGAACCGCGATCATCATCCGGATCTTTCTCCGGAAATCAGCCGAAAGATTCTTCAAAAGGCATTATACGAAAGTTCTGTTTTCATTCAAGACAAACCTTCCAGCAAACCGAATTATTGGGTTTTAGTGGAAGTCGGAGGGAAAAACTCTCTCGTTACAATTGAGATTTCAGAAACGAAAGATGCGCATGAAATTGTAGGCTGGCGCTTTGCAAAGGAAAAGTCTCTGGAGCAAATCAAAAAACGAGCCGGAAGAGAGGGCGGCCAAGTCCTCGTAACCGAGAGCGTAAACGCTCAAGGGGCATCCGGCCTTCATGCTCTTTCTTCCGGTACAGAGACTACTATAGTACCGGAAGAGGAAAAAGCAAGCGCCGGGGAAAATATTTCTTCGAAAACGCGGAGGGAGCTTGCGGGGGAAGTTCATACGATTGACGATTACTATGCTCTGGTGATGCGGAATCCGGGACTGGATGCGTCGGCGAAGAAGGATTTGCTGAAGCGATTTGCGCTGGATCAGAAGATGACGCTGAAGGAGGCGGAGGAGCTTCTGGAATACACGTGCGTTCAGAGCGCGCGGGCGATTGCGGCGGACAATTCGCTGACGGAGCGCGAGAAATACAATCTGATCGTCAATATTTATGAGGACATGCCGCTTCTGAACATGCGGACGTCGACGAGCATAGAGAATCAGGCGTATTCGACGCCGCTTCCGCTTGCGTACATGCTCGGGCGGGCGGTGCTGCGGGGTGCTGAGCGGATTTATGAGCCGACGGCGGGGAACGGGGCGCTGGTACTGACGGCGGAGCCGGGGAAGGTTCATGCGAACGAGATTGAGACGGGGCGTCTTTCGGCGCTCCGGGAATCGGGGTTTGCGGTGACGTCGCACGATGCGGCGGAGTATGTTCCGGAAGAGAAGTCCGACGCGGTGATCATGAATCCTCCGTTCGGGCGTCTGAAGGAGAAGAGGGAATTTGAGGGGACGGTTCTGTGGAAGCTGGAGCATCTGATTGCGCTGAATGCGCTGAAGACGCTGACGCCGGACGGGCGGGCGGCGATGATTCTGGGGGCGGCGGACAAGCTGACGTCGAAGGTGAACAAGAGCGAGAAGCCGTTTCTGAATTATCTTTACGACCACTTCAACATAGCGGACAGCTTTGAGGTGTCTGGCGAGCTTTACAAAAAACAGGGGGCGGCGTATCCGGTTCGTGTGATTATTCTGGACGGGCGGAAGGAAAAGAGTGATTTTTCGGACAAATTTTCAGAAACTCCGGTTGAAAGACTGTCGGACTGGAGTTCTATTTACAAGAGACTGAAAGGAGTTGAAGATGAAATTAATCAACGACGGGTATCTGCTGAAACTGGATTGCGGGAAGACGCGGGATCAGGTATGGCTTCCGATGTGGCCGGGCGAAGAGATTCCGAAGACGGAGCGGGAGATGGAAAAGAAACTGCGGTGGCTGATCGGGGAACTGATCCGTCAGTACATCGAAGAGAACCGTCCGGGCGAAGTGAAGCGGGTGATGGAGCTGGCGCAGGAGGAGCATCCGGAACTTCCGTACGAGGGGTGGGAGAATCAGGCGGACTGGGCGGACGAAGCGCTTCTGATCACGGATCTGCGGTACGGACTGAGGACGGCGGCGGAGCATCCGGAATGGCTGGAGAAGATGGATCCGGGAGAGATGGAGGACATCGATCTGTACACGCTGGTGGCGGAGAGGATGTAACCGCGCCGGACGGCGCGGGCGTTGAAGGTTCAAAGTTCAAGGTTGAACGCGGGGACGCATCCGCGCCGGAGTCGGACAAGTCGGACGAATCGGACGGGTCGGACAAAAAGACGCAGGAGAGCGGCGCGGGGGCGCACGCGGAAGAAGCGGAGACGTCGGAAGACGGATTGCAGAACCGGTACAAGCCGAAGAGTCATGCGGAATCGCTGGGGACGATGGTGCCGAAGTTCATGCGGAGCGAATCGGAAGCGGCGCTGGCGAATCTGGAAAAGAAGCACGGGTCTGTAGACGAGTTTGTGAAAGAGGAACTCGGATATTCGACGCTTGAGGAGATGTACAAGGGTCTTTCGGCGGAGCAGATTGACGGAGTGGCGCTTGCGATCGACAACATCAAGAACGGGGATTCGATTGTCATCGGGGATCAGACGGGGATCGGCAAGGGTCGTCAGGCGGCGGCGGTGATGCGTTATGCGAAGCGGCACGGGATTCTTCCGATTTTCGTGACGGAGAAGCCGAAGCTGTTTTCGGACATGTATTTTGACGGGCTGGACATCGGGGAGCAGTTCAATCCGTTTCTGATCGGGAACGACACGGACAGCAGCGTGATGGACCGAGAGAACAACGTGGTCATGAAGGCGATGACGCCGAAGATGCAGAAGGCGTATTTTCCGAAGATGCTTGAGGGGAATCCGAAGGGATTCGACTGTGTTTTCATTACGTATTCGCAGGTGAACAAGGGGGGAGAACAGCAGAAGTTTCTGCGGAATCTTCTTGCGACGCGGAACGCGATGCTTGTGCTGGACGAGGCGCACAACGCGTCCGGCGCGGAATCGAATACGGGCGCGTATTTTCAGGGGCTGCTGAAGCATGAGAATCTGAAGGGGGCGATGTTCCTTTCGGCGACGTATGCGAAGCGTCCGGACAACATGATTCTGTTTGCGCTGCGGAACGAGCTCGGGAAGATTTTCAACGGGGATCAGCTGGTGAAGGTGATCAGGAAGGGGGGACTTGCGCTTCAACAGATCATCAGCCAGGGACTTGCGCAGGCGGGTCAGCTGATCCGTCGCGAGCGTGACTTTACGGGTGTGAAGATGAACATCGGGAACGCGATCCGGACGACGGCGGACGTGAAGCGTCAGTACGACGAAGTCGCGGGGGTGATGGCGGACATTGTTCAGTTCAGCGACATCATAGCGGACCGGTTCAAGAAGGAGAATAAACGAGCGGGGCGCAAGACGGACGAGTCGATGCGCGCGAACAACTTTTCGAGCATGGTACACAACTACATCGGTCAGCTGCTGTTTGCGACGAAGCTGGACGCGGCGGCGGATGAAGTGATCAAGTCGTTCAAGGCGGGTCAGAAGCCTGTGATAGCGCTTGCGAACACGCTGGAGACGTTTCTGAAGGAGTATGCGGACGAGCACGGTGTGAAGACGGGGGACCGGATCGACGTGACGTTCCGGGATGTTCTTCTGAACGCTCTGGAGAAGATGCAGACGGGCCGGATGGAGAACCGGAACGGGAAGAGCGAGGAAGTTCCGCTGGTGTTCAACGCGCGGGAACGTGCGATGTTCAACGAGATCAAAGAGCGGATTGAGCGTCTGAACCTGAATCTTCCGGCGTCGCCGATCGACTATCTGAAAGCGAAGCTGACGGCGGCGGGGCTGCGCGTGGGTGAGATCACGGGTCGCCAGAGCGTCATCAACTACGACGCGAACGGGGAGAACGGGGTTCTTGCGCAGCGTGACACGCACGAGAAGAACCGGATGGTGAACGACTTCAACAGCGGAGCGCTTGATGCGCTGATACTGAACCGTTCGGGTTCGACGGGTCTTTCGCTTCACTCTTCGGCGCGGTTCAGGGATCAGAAACAGCGTCATATGTTTGTAGTTCAGGCGGATCTGGACATCAACGTTGTGATGCAGATGCTGGGACGCGTTCTGCGTTCGGGCCAGGTGAACAAGCCGGAGTACACGTTTCTTTCGACGGATTTGACGGCGGAACGTCGGGTGACGTCGATTCTGCAGAAGAAGTTTGCGTCGCTTTCGGCGAATACGACGGCGAACACGAAGGGTTCGATGAGTTTCGGCGGGTCGGACATTCTGAACAAGTACGGGGATCAGGTTGTCGCGGAGTATCTTTCGGAGCATCTGAATCTGGCGGGGCGCGTGGGTCTTTCGCCGGAAGTGAATGCGTCGGGGAAAGTGAAAGCGAAGGAGGATCTTGCGCGGTCGTTCACGGGGAAGATGGCGCTGCTTCCGGATGCGATGCAGTCGCGGATTTACGAGGATCTGGATTCGGCGTATGACGAGCTTGTGACGCGGATGAAGGCTATCGGGGAATACGATCTTGAGATCACGGAGCAGGACTGGCGCGCGGAGGAGAAGAGTTCGGAGGTATATGAGGGCGGAGACGCGGACGGGGGACTGTTCCACAAGCCGCTGATGCTGAAGACGTTCCACACGCGTGAGCGGCGGAGGGTTCCGGACTGGAAAGCGCTTGAGGCGGACCGGAAGAAACAGTTCGGGACGAACGACATTATGGAGATGCGTGAGAAACTCCGGAATCAGTTCAAGGAGCAGCGGGACGCGGCGGCGCGGTACTTTGAAGGCAAGCTCAAGGATTCCGACAGTGCGCCGGGGCTGAACAAGCAGAAGATGGAGGCGCTGAAGAATCTGCGTCAGGCGGAGAACGAGGCGCTGAATCTGATCGGTTATCCGGTGGTGCTTCGGGGCGGAGACACGGCGTACCGGGGGACGCTTTCGTATGTGGCGTTTTCGCGGGGGAATCCGGGTGCGGCGAGCAACATCAAGTTTTCGTTTCTGACGGAATCTCCGCTTCGGATGACGGTTCCGTTTTCGCAGTACGGGAAGAAGGCGGAGCAGATTTCGGCGCAGATTCTTCGGGAACGGCTGGAGGATATTTTCACGGAATCATCGACGCGGATCATCGAGACGGACCGGAAGGTTTACACGGGGAACCTTCTACGCGGCGTGGACGCGTCGGAGGGGCACGGACGGATTGTGAAGTTCACGCTTTCGGACGGGCGGGTGGAAACGGGGGTGGTTCTTCCGCAGGAGTTTTCGATGTCGAGTCTGACGCACGATCCGCGTCGGAAGCTGAACAGTCTTCAGGAGGTTGAGCGGTATTTTGACGCGGGGAACTGGCGGACGCGGGTGACGGGAGATTTCGGTCTGGAGCTTTCGCGGAACGCGGTTTCCGTGGATTCGAAACGGGGATCCGGAGGGAACATTTACCTTGACCCGGATATCCGGGCGATCACGGGGGATTTTTCGCGGCTTGGAAGCCGGATGAAGGCGTCGCTGAACGAATCGCAGTTCCGGGAGCTGGTTCCGCTTCTGCTGCGGAAGACCCAGCTTTCGGGTGATCTGGAGCTGATGAACAGGCTCCGTGAGAATTCGGGGGATGTGAAGCTGGACATTTCGGACGGGTCGGACGCGGCCGGACAGGCGAAGTATCCGCGGAACTGGATGGCGGATGAAAATTCCGAAGTTCAGGTCGTTCAAGTTGAGCACCCATATGCGCTTACGACTTCGATGGCGGAAAATTCTTTGAAGCGGCGCATCCGAGAATACTCCAGAACCCATGAGGGGAAGGCATTCGAAGTGAAGAATGCAAAAACCGGAATGACAGCAAGAGTTGATGAACATTCCGCGACAAAAATGCGAAGCGGCAAGGCTGTTGAAAAATCAGACAATCCGCATATTCATGCGATTGCAATGCTGAACGTGGACAAGCTCTTTGAAAAGGCTTTACTTGGAGTATGCCATAAGGACAGGAAAAACACGGGCGGCATTCTTCAAATGCACCGCTTCTATGTCGGAATGAGGTATCGCGGAGAGCTTTACGGGGTAAAAATCACCGTAAAAGAACAGCCGGGCTCCAATCATCTTTACAGTATTGAAGCCCGTGACATTGAAGTTTTTGAAATAAAAAAACCCGATATGAACAGGGTGTCATACCGGGACATGTCACACCGTCCTCCAGAGGAGAAGAGTGCGGCTTGGGCTGCACTTAAGCAGATATTACATTTCAGGGACTTCTTTGAGAAGTTTGATCCGCTGAATGATTTGCTTGGCTCCGGGTATAGTATACTCCGCAACGGCGAAAAAGTCAAGGGGGAATCGGAAGATATTCCGCTTTCGATACAGTCGCCGGAGATTTCGGATGCGGTGACGCGGGGGCTGAAGTGGTTTTCGCGGGCGGTGAAATACAGCAGGATGAAGGATTCGAACGGGAAGACGGACATCAGCAAGTTTGCGACGCTGTTCCAGACGGTGATGTACTACAGTGAGAAGATTCCGGCGTTCAAGAAGATTTTCGATTACGGACAGCGGTATGAGGACGATGTGTTTCATCTGAAGGAGGAGGTGTTCGGAGAGAACGAACAGGACCTTCTTCGGGTGAAGAATCTGAGCAAGGCGGAGTACGCGAAGTTTGCGAAGTACATCTTCCAGCGGGACGTTGACGCGAGCGGGTATTCGGTGCGTCCGAGCAAGACGAAGAAGGGGTGGTTCGAGGTTGTCGATCCGAACGGTCACGGGATCGGGACGGTTGAGAACGAGGCGTCGGCGTGGAACACGGCGTGGGAAGCGGAGGCGGAGATGCTGAAGCGGAACGGGGAATCGGCGGCGTTTGCGGATGCGGTGCTGGCGTACCGGATTATGAACGCGCGAGTTTACGCGCTGCTGAAGAACAAGGCGGATGCGCTGAAGGAGGAATACGAGGAGAACGACATTCCGATTTCGGAGGAGCTGACGGACATTTTCACGGAGCTTCAGAAGATGGGCGACCGGAGGGGTTACTACATGGCGCGAATCCGTCACGGGGAGTACATTCTTGAGGCGAACAAGGAGGGCGAGAATCCGCGTCTTGAGATATTCGACACGATTGCGGGACGTGCGGCGCGGGCGGCGACGCTGGAGGTGCAGGGGTACAAGATCGAGTTCCGTCACACGGCGACGCCTTCGAATTCGGTGTTCGAGGATATGGCGCTTGCGGGGATGAACGACATTTTCACATCGGCGATGGAGCGGGTCACGGAGAAAGCGAAGAAGGATTTTGACGGGTTCGGGCTTCACGGGACGTGGATGGATTATCCTCTGAAACGCGGCGGGACGGAGCGTCACTTTGTTGTTCGCGGGTCCGCGGATGCGGCGCAGCGGAAGATTTTTGTTGCGAACGGGGGATATTTCGACCGGAAGATGAAGGAGTGGCACTTCCCGGCGCCGAAGTGCGGATACGACATAGACAAGGTTCTTCTGGGGAATCTGAATTCGAGTTCGGCGGAGATGCAGGCGGCGCTTGAGTTCGGGAAAGCGTTTGCGTCGCAGGTATCGGTTCTGATCCATTCGCACGGCTCGCGTTCGAAGAAGATCCGTCGAGACGACCGGAGGGGGCGCGATGTTTATCTCGGGTACGAGGAGGATCCGCTGCGGGCGCTGGTGATGTCGGCGTCGGCGACGGCGTCGGGCTCGGCGAAGGGTTTGATGGCGCGGCGGATGATGGAGGCGTTCACGGGACGCGACCTGAAGTGGAAAGATTACATGAAGGAGCACATGCCGGAGGGACTGGACAGTTCATCGGCGGAGTATTACAAGGAGCTGGCGAAGTGTCACAAGGAGTACGAGAAGGAGGTTGACCGGAGGCGGATTGATTCGGCGAAGCAGCCGGAGGCGTACAAGGACGCGAAGAGCTACATACAGGAGATGCTGCGGAATCAGGAGGCGAGCGAGCGCGTGTTCGGGTTTGTGCGGGGGATAGCGGCGCTGAAGTATCTTTCGCGGATTTCGACGTCGGTGGTGAACCTGACGACGCTTCTGACGAACGTTCCTGCGGTGTTTCATGCGGAGGGGAAGATTCCGTTCCATTCGACGCTGAAGGGACTGGGGACGGCGGCGGCGGAGTATGCGCAGTACCGAGCGTTCCGTGATTTCGGCAAGGGGAAGAAGCCATCGACGGAGACGCTGTGGCTGTTCAACGAGATCTCGAGACGCGGATGGGAGACGTCGCTTGTGAATCAGGAGGCGACGGGAGTTCTGCGGACGTGGTTCGGGAACGGGTGGAAGTGGGTTGCGGAGAAGATGATGCTGGGGATGGAGCTAACGGAGCGGTTCAACCGTGCGGTGACGATAGCGGCGGCGTACCGTCAGCTGGTATCGCAGCGCAAAGGCGGGGAGCTGAGCGGAGCGGAGAAGGAATCGTATCTGAAGCAGGCGAAGGAGATGAGCGACAAGGCGCACGGGATTTACGGGAAGACGAACCTTCCGTCGTGGGCGCGTGGAACGTCGGTCGGGGCGCAGGCGCTGCGGGCGTTCTACGTGTTCAAGCCGTACGGGCACAACTACATGCAGGAGCTTTACAACATCGGGTTCAACCAGAGGGATATGAAGGGATTTGCATGGATGCTTCTTTCGCCGATGATTCTTGCGGGACCGACGGCGACGGTTGCATGGAATCTGATGCCTGCGGCGGTGCGTGCGGTGTGCGCGGTGTTCGGGCTTGAGCCTCCGGACGATCCGGAAGAGGCGCTGTACCGATGGGTGGAAGACGAGTTCGGCGGGTATGCGGGACGGGTCAGCCGGTACGGAGCGATCGGGCTGGCGGGGATCAACATTGCGCCATCGATGTCGATGATGTTCACGCAAGACAGTGTTCCGCGGACGATCTGGGATCTGTTCGGGGCTCCGGGTTCGGCGGTGAAGGATGTTGCGGAGGGGACGGCGAGTCTTGCGCGCGGGGATGTGCTGAAGGGAGCGGAGGCGCTGTCCCCTGCCCTGCTTTCGGCGCCGATCCGGGCGTACCGTGAATACAGGGAGGGTGTGACGACGCGTGACAACCAGCCTGTGTTCTACGGGAACGAGGTGTTGAAATCGACGGCGGGGCAGAGTCTGATCCGGATGTTCGGGTTCAATCCGGCGGGGATTGCGGAGAAGCGGGACCGTCAGTGGTCGGAGCGGATGACGGCGCGGGAGTATTCGGAGGCGCGGACGGAGATTTACGCGCGTCTGCGGAGGTACTATCTGAATCCGAAGCGGACGCAGGCGGATTTTGCGGAGCTGGTGGACATGATCCGTGCGTACAATGCGCGGGTTCGGAGGAACCGTCCGCAGGGGGTGACGGTGATCACGTCGCGTCAGCTGAGGGCGCTGCGGAAGAGGATGGCGGTTGCGCCGAAGAGCGAGAGGTTGCGGGGGCAAGTGTCGCCCTGACGGGCTCGGCAAGTGTCGCCCTGACGGGCTCGGCAAGTGTCGCCCTGACGGGCTCGAAAGAGGCGAGCGCCGGAGGGCGCTGTGGAGGCGGCTGGCGCCGCATGAAGGAGAGAGGGGCGCTGACGCGCAGAACGCGGCGGCTGAAGCCGGCACGCGGGGGGAGAGCGGACTTGTCGGACGGGTTGGACGGGGCGGACGAATGAGAGAAGGAGAAACAAGGAGCGGGTATGAAATATACGGAGAAGCAGGAGTATGCGTGGCGGCATGTGCTGACGAACAACGCGTACCGGAACATACTGTTTGACGGCGGGGCGCGGTCGGGGAAGACGAAGGTGCTGATCGACTACATAGTGTCTGCTCAATAAGG
>DHMO01000037.1:16194-45559 GCA_002405835.1 Lentisphaeria bacterium UBA4640
GTCATGCCTGAGTTATATGGAGCAGCTCTCTGGATTTATGAAAAACTGTCATCATTATCGAAAAATCTCAGGATATGATGCTTTTTGCCGATGTTTTGATCATCCAACAAAAAAATAATAAAAGTCACTGTTGCGGCGAGCCCTCATCCATCTCATACGAAACAAAAACGTCTCACAACGAATCTCTGCAACCAATTTCCTAAAGAAGAAAATTCACAAAATTTATAAAAGAACTCCATATTGTAGCCAGTTACCCAAAATAAAGAATAAAACGCCGAAAATTGCCTGTTGAAAAAATAGCAAGGCAAATACACCGGCTCTCTCCCCATCAACGCGCAAAAAAGTTAGCAGACGAAACGGCCCCTCGGCAGCCAACTGTAAAACTAGACATATTTCAACTTGATTCCTCAACAAGAAACTTTTTCTTTTGCAATTTTTTCAGCCAGAAACTTGAAAAAAATCTTCCGTTTTTTTCTCTTCCGGCATTTGAAATCCTCTCATTGCCGGGCTATTGTTCAAGAAACACAGAGAGGAGTTCTGTACAATGGATTCAAATAAAAGACCCGAAAACATGGTCCGCATCACAACAAAAGAACTTGCAGATCAATTCATCAAAGAACAGATTGAACTCATACGCAAACAGGTCGGCAGCCGCAAGGTTCTGCTCGCCCTCTCCGGAGGAGTCGACAGCTCCGTCGTCGCAGCACTGCTCATCAAGGCTGTCGGGAAACAGCTCGTATGCGTACACGTCAACCACGGTCTCATGCGCAAAGGCGAAAGCGAACAGGTCATCAAGGTCTTCCGCGACCAGATGGATGCAAACCTCATCTACATCGATGCAACCGACCGCTTCCTCGACAAGCTCGCTGACGTCTCCGATCCGGAAACAAAACGCAAAATCATCGGCGGAGAATTCATCCGCGTCTTCGAAGAAGAGGCTCGCAAACTCCAGGACGTCGATTTCCTCGCTCAGGGGACAATCTATCCGGATATCATCGAAAGCAAAGGCGTCAAGGCGCATCACAACGTCGGCGGACTGCCTGAAGATCTGAAGTTCGAACTTGTCGAACCCGTCAAGCTGCTCTTCAAGGATGAAGTCCGCGTCGTCGGCTCCGCCCTCGGTCTTCCGGACGATATGGTCTACCGCCAGCCCTTCCCCGGTCCCGGACTCGGAGTCCGCTGCACCGGAGCAATCACCCGCGACCGCCTTGCCGCACTCCGCGAATCCGATGCAATTCTGCGCGAAGAGTTCGACAAAGCCGGGCTGACCGGAAAAGTCTGGCAGTTCTTCACCGTCGTTCCCGATTACCGTTCCACGGGTGTCCGCGACGGCAAGCGCGTCTTTGACTGGCCCGTCATCATCCGCGCAGTCAACACTGTCGATGCGATGAGCGCAACGGTTCCGGAACTCGACTGGACACTTCTCAAGAAGATCACGCAGCGCATTCTGGATGAAGTTCCGGGCGTCTGCCGCGTTCTCTACGACCTCAGTCCGAAAGGTCCCGCAACAATCGAATGGGAATAATTTCCGTCGGCATGCGGCTTTCCAGCGGCATGGAGTTTCAGGACTCCATGCCGCTTTTTTAATCACTTTTCATTCCCGGATTATTTTCTTATAAAAAAAACTTACATCCTTGAAATAACATGAATGCAGTGTAAATTATTAACTCAGGAGATTGCTCCGGCAGTCCCGGCAGGGCAAACCAGAGGAGAGGAAAACAGCAGCGCTTAAACAGCGCAATTTACAATGTAATTCCATCTTCCGAAAACAGATGACAGCGGGAAAACCAGCTTCCTGTGGTCTCTTTATCTGCGCTGCACCATACAGGGACGTCGTTCAAACATTTGAGAACAGATAAAACTCGCAGTCGCCGCCTGCAGTCGTTTTCGGGGGTTCTTCCCTAAAAACGACTGCTTCGCACTGCCCGGAAATTGGCTATTTTGCAAAATCAAATTACAAATATTGACCCTGAACATTTGCTGACTACTCATGAAGGTTCTTCATGGATGTATTTCACGGCAAAGCCCCGCTGTGAAAAAACGCTTTATGAAGCGCTCCGCAGACAGGGGATTCCGTGCTACCTGCCGATGATCCGGAAAACCACGGAGTACACCCATAGAATCTATACCCGGATGATTCCCATGTTTCCGGGATACGTCTTCGCCTCCGCGGCGCCGCGGGAGATCGACCTCTCCAGAATCAACTCGGTTCTCAACCGCGTTTTTTTTCTGAATCCGTATGATTCCGAAAAGCTGCTGAAAGATCTGCAAACCGTTCATAAATATGAACTTCTCGCACAGAAACGAAAAGTGGATGTTCTCAGCCTTGCCCTGAAAGATCCGGTTCTCATCACACACGGATTTTTCAAAGGGGAGCGCGCCGTTATTCAGCACTTCAACGATCATGATGAGGTCACGGTTCAACTGGATGCGATTCCGTACTCATTGAATGTATGCATTCCTCTCGATTTCATAACAAAAGAGGTTTAATTATGTTTCAAAATCAGATTTTCATGACTTTCCTTTCCGGCATCAGCTACATGCTCGCGGCAGGCGCGCTCTCGCTGGTATTGACAAAGCTCTGCATCTGGGTTCTTCCGATGTTCGGAATGGTCGATATTCCGCATGGAAGACACCAGCATACGCACGCAGTCCCGCGCGGCGGCGGCATTGCCATCATTCTTTCATTCGCCGCAATCACCGCACTCTATTATCTGCAGGCAGGCGACGCCGGAAAAGACCCGCTTCTGCTTCAGCTGGGACCGCCGGTTCTCGCCATGTTCATCCTCGGAGTGATTGACGACAAAACGGAACTGTCGAGCCTGTTCAAACTTTGTGTGCAAATCATTGTCGCAAGCTATCTGTTTTTCACCAATGCGGGAATCAACAGTCTGCTCGAATTCGAACTTCCAATCTGGATCTCGCTGCCGCTGACGATTGTCTGGGTTCTCGGTGTAACCAATGCATTCAACCTTATCGACGGCATGGACGGCATTGCCGCGGGGCTCGCCTCCATCGCGGCATTCGCTCTGGCGGTCTGGTTCCTGATCTCCGAAACCGAAGCGAATGTGCTGATTATCATGCTTATCTTCTGCGGAGCATGTCTCGGATTCCTCCGGTACAACTTCTCGCCGGCCTCCATCTTCATGGGCGACACGGGGAGTCTGTTCATCGGTCTCTTCTTCGCCTACTTCAGCATGGCGGAATCGACAAAGGCAATGACCGTTACGACTCTGCTCGTTCCGCTGCTCGCAATGGGGATTCCGATTTTCGATGTTTTCCTTGCCATTCTGCGCAGATTTTACAGGAAATACATCAAAAAGGAACCCGGTGTCGGCATTATGACCGGCGACCACGACCATCTGCACCACCGCATTCAGGAACAGATGCAGAATCCGCGGAAAACAGCCTATCTGCTCTACGCCCTCGCAACACTTCTCGTCACAGGCGCGATTGCGGCGGCTCTGGTCAGCAACCTCATGCAAACCCTGAGTTTCGCGGTTCTGCTGGTGATTCTCTTTATCGTCATCCGCTTCGCCACGATCGAATTCTACGACACGGCGGAATTGATTGCCAACGGAGTCAAATTTCCGCACCGCAGCTTCCTGCTGACAGCGCTTCATCCGGTTATCGACTGCTCTCTCCTGACCGTGGCATACCTGATCACCTCGACAGTCTTTCAGCGGAACATTCTTATTTCACCCTATTCGCTCCAGCAGGCGCTCTGCTACATTGCCCCCTTCCCGCTGATTCTCGCTTTCTCCGGAGTATACCGCACCTACTGGCTCCGTGCGGGAATCAAAAGCTATTACAAGCTGCTGCTCATGCTCTTCTTCGCCGCGGTGATTGTCCTTGCAATTTCGCTCGGGCTCATTCTCTGGAATTTCGGCGTCAACCGCGACCAGATTTCTCTGATGCGCGAATTCTACACGGCATATATCTTCATGGGGAGCTCATTCATTTTCATGGAGCGCTTCGTCATTCACTACATGGAAAGTTACAGTTTCCGCAGTCTGGAGGAAATCGTCGGGAAGGAGAAACTGACCCGCACCGTCATCTACGGCGGCGGACTCTACTGCCGCATGTTTCTGCTCTCGCAGACCTGTGTGGCGAATGAACCGGTCAACCGGAAAATCATCGGAATCATCGACGACAATCCATCGCTTCGCGGTCTGAACGTCTACGGACTGGACGTTCTCGGCACGACCCGCGACCTGGCGAAGCTGAAAGAGAAATACAAATTCGATGAAATTATCATAGCACTGCGTCTTATAACCGATGAAAAGCGCAAAAAACTTATAGATTTCGGCAAGCGCAGCGGCATCTTCGTAGAAGAGTTTCAGTGCTGTCTGAAACAAATTCCCGCAGAAAACTCAGGACTGACGGATGAGGAGAAAATCTCATGACCTTCAAACAGAAAATAGAGTCGGGAAGCATCAAAGTCGGGATTATCGGTCTCGGCTACGTCGGGCTCCCGCTCGCCGTTGAATTCGGCAAAAAATTCGATACCATCGGATTCGACCTCAAAAAGGAACGTCTCGACATGCTCGCATCCGGCATTGATCTGACCATGGAAACCTCTTCCGGGGATCTGCGCGCGGCAAAACACCTGACCTTCTCCAATGACAAAAACGCGCTTGCGGACCGCGACGTCATCATCGTCGCCGTGCCGACCCCCGTCGACAAGTACAACCGTCCTGATCTCACTCCGCTTTACAAAGCGAGCCGCACCGCCGGAGAAGTTCTGCATCCGGGAATGATCATCATCTACGAAAGCACCGTCTACCCAGGCTGCACCGAAGAGGACTGCGTACCGGTTCTGGAACAGTATTCCGGACTCAAATTCAACCGGGATTTCTTCTGCGGCTACTCGCCGGAACGCATCAATCCGGGCGACAAGGAGCACACGCTTCTCAAAATCAAAAAAATCACCTCCGGTTCCACCCCCGAAGCCGCGGAAAACGTCAACGCCCTTTACAGCGCAATTCTGCATGGCGGCACTTACAAAGCAAGCTCCATCAAGGTCGCCGAAGCGGCAAAAGTCATTGAGAACAGTCAGAGAGACCTCAATATTGCATTCGTCAATGAACTCGCGAAGATTTTCCATCTGATCGGAATCGATACAAACGAAGTGCTTGATGCGGCGGGAACGAAGTGGAACTTCCTGAAATTCAAACCGGGGCTCGTCGGCGGGCACTGCATCGGGGTTGACCCGTACTATCTCACGCACAAAGCGCAGGCGCTCGGCTACCTTCCGGAAGTCATTCTCGCCGGACGCCGCATCAACGACGGCATGGGGAAATATGTTGCGGAACGGGTCGTCAAACTGATGATCAAAAAGGGACACACCATTCTGAATTCGCGTGTTCTCCAGCTCGGAATCACATTCAAGGAAAACTGTCCGGACATCCGCAATTCGCACGCGGTCGACGTGGTCCGCTGTCTGAAAGAGTTCAGCTGCAACGTCACCGTCTACGACCCGTGGGCGGATCCCGCGGAAGTGCAACGGGAATACGGGATCGTCTCGAAGAAAACCATCGGCGACCTCGCCTCCGATTACGACGCCGTGATCCTCGCAGTCTCCCACCGTCAGTTCGCCGAGCTCGATGTAAGCGCGTTCGGCAAGAAGAACGCTGTGATTTTCGACATCAAGGGCATCCTCCCCAAAGAGAACGTGACGGGGAGACTTTAAGATGAAGCGCCACATCGAAAATTCGCGGATTCTGATCACCGGCGGCGCGGGATTCATCGGCTCCAACCTCGCGGAAAAACTGCTCGGACAAAACAACAAAGTCACGGTTCTCGACAACTTTTCCACCGGAAAACGGGAAAATCTGCGACCGTTTGAACAGAATCCGGACTTCCGTCTCATCGAAGGCGACATCCGCGATCTGGAGACCTGCCGGGAAGCGGTCCGCGGCGCTGACTATGTTCTGCATGAAGCCGCGCTCGGAAGCGTTCCGCGTTCCGTCAAGGATCCCATGACCAGTACAGCAGTCAACATTCTCGGTTTTGTGAACATGCTTTACGCCGCGCAGGAAGCGAAAATCCGCCGGTTCGTCTATGCTTCCAGCAGCTCGGTTTACGGCGACAGCCCCGTTCTTCCGAAAACGGAGGACGCTATAGGCAAGCCGCTCAGCCCGTACGCGATCACGAAATACGCGGATGAGCTGTTCGCGGGCAACTTTCACGATCTGTACGGAATCGACACCGTCGGCCTGCGCTTTTTCAACGTTTTCGGACGCCGCCAGGATCCGGCCGGAGCATACGCGGCGGTCATTCCGAAATTCATACAGTGCCTGATGCGCCACGAACGCCCCGTCATCAACGGCGACGGTTCGTTCAGCCGCGACTTCACCTACGTTGAAAACGTCGTTCAGGTTCATGAACTTGCGCTTCTTGCTGAAAAACCGGAAGCGGTCAATCAGGTCTACAACGTCGCATTCGGCGAGCGTACCACGCTCAACGAACTGTTTGCATATTTGCGCGAGGAGCTTTCCGCATTCGATCCGGAAATTTCAAAGCTCGAACCGGTCTACGGACCAGGGCGTCCCGGAGACATTCCGCACAGCCTGGCGGATATCGGCAAAGCGGAAAAACTTCTGGGCTACGCGCCCGAATACAGTGTCCGGGAGGGGCTCAAGCGGGCCGCCGCCTGGTACTGGTCGAATCTAAAATAAAAAAAGGTTGAAATAATAAAAAAACAAAAGGGACGAAAAAGGGTGACAAAATGACGGCAAAGAAGAAAAAAGTATTTGTCTCGGGATGCTACGACATGCTGCATTCCGGCCACGTGGCCTTCTTTGAAGAGGCCGCATCCCACGGAGATCTCTACGTCGGGCTCGGATCCGATCAGACGATCTATGAGCTGAAGGGACGCAGGACAATCAACTCCAATGCGGAACGGCTCTACATGGTCAAGGCGCTTCGCTGCGTCAAAGACGCGTGGATCAGCTCCGGAAGCGGACTGCTCGACTTTGAAAAAGAGCTCCGGGAACTGAAACCGGATATCTTTTTCGTAAACACGGACGGATACACGCCGTCAAAGGAAAAGCTCTGCAAAGAACTCGGAATCGAACTGATGGTCAGCAAACGCCTGCCGTCGGCGGGGCTTCCCGCGCGCTCCACAACGTCGCTGCGCCAGGAATGCCGCATCCCGTACCGCGTCGAACTCTGCGGCGGATGGCTTGATCAGCCGGCGGTCAACTCGGTCTGTCCGGGCTCCGTCATCGTCATGTCGATTGAACCGACTGTTGAATTCAACGACCGGGCGGGCATGGCGACAAGCTCGCGCAAAAAAGCGATCGAACTCTGGCAGACCCAGTTTCCGGTCGGCGACCGCGAACAGCTCGCGCATCTTCTGTTCTGCGTGGAAAATCCTCCGGGAACCAAGGCGGTCAGCGGTTCACAGGATCAGCTCGGACTTCTGCTTCCCGGACTCAACAAGCTCAATTACGACAACGGATACTGGCCGGTTTCGATTGAATCGGTCACCGATGACGCCGTTTTGAATTTTATCGCGGACAAGCTCTGGCTGGTCGCGCTTCCCCAGCGACAGCGCAACTACGATGTGCTTGCGAACACCAACATCAACCCGGTCAGCGCGAAAAAACTCGCGGATGCGACGGAGCGATGCTGGCAGGCGATGCTGAACGGCGACACCAAAGTCTGGGGCGAAGCGACACGCACCTGTTTTGACGCCCAGCTTGAAATGTATCCGAACATGCTCACGGCAGACGTCTCCGAAGCGGTGGAACGATACCGCTCCGGAGCGTACGGCTGGAAACTCACCGGCTGCGGAGGCGGAGGATATCTCATCCTCGTATCCGACCGGGAAATTCCGAACGCCATCAAGGTTCAGCCATGCCGGAACATTTCCTGAAAAACACCGTCGGGGATTGTCTCTGACGGTTTCAATACCGAAAGGACATAAGGAATGAAAAAGGCTCTCATCACCGGAATCACAGGTCAGGACGGTTCGTATCTGACAGAACTGCTGCTGGAAAAAGGCTATGAAGTTCACGGCATCATGCGCCGCGCCAGCACATTCAACACGGGACGAATCGACCATCTGTACAAAGATCCCCATCTGGAAGGCGTCCGTCTCTTTCTCCACTACGGAGATCTGACAGATTCCAGCAATCTCAACAGACTGATCGAAAAGATTGCCCCGGAAGAGATCTACAATCTCGGTGCCCAGAGCCATGTCCGCGTCTCCTTTGACGTTCCGGAATATTCCGCCGATGCAGACGCCCTCGGCGTGCTCCGTCTCCTCGACGCCGTCCGCGAAACCGAAGTCAACGCCCGTTTCTACCAGGCCTCCACCTCCGAACTCTTCGGTCTCGTGCAGGAAGTTCCCCAGCGCGAAACGACGCCGTTCTATCCGCGCAGCCCCTATGCCGTTGCCAAGCTCTACGGGTTCTGGATCACAAAAAACTACCGCGAAGCCTACGGGCTCCACGCCTCCAACGGCATCCTCTTCAACCATGAATCCCCTCGCCGCGGCGAAACATTCGTCACCCGCAAAATCACTATGGCCGCGGCAAGAATCGTGCGCGGTCTTCAGGACTGCTTCTACATGGGCAACATCGACGCCCGCCGCGACTGGGGCTATGCCAAGGACTATGTCAAAATGATGTGGATGATGCTCCAGCAGGAAAAACCCGACGACTACGTCGTCGCCACCGGTGAAATGCACACGGTCCGCGAATTCATTGAGAAGACTTTCGAGCATGTCGGTCACCCGATCGAATGGAAAGGCAAAGGCGTGGATGAAGTCGGAATCGACACGAGAACCGGAAAGACCGTCATGCGCATCGACCCGCGCTATTTCCGTCCGGCGGAAGTGGAACAGCTTCTCGGCGATCCCACAAAAGCGAAAAAACAGCTCGGCTGGGTTCCGGAAGTCAAATTTGAACAGCTAGTCAAAATCATGATCGAAGGCGACCTCCGTCTTCTTGACAAACCCGGCTATGAAATCGGTTTCTGAGCGGAGAACGGACATGATTGACAAGAATGCAAAAATCTTCATCTGCGGTCACCGCGGAATGGTCGGCAGCGCCTGCGTCCGCAAATTCGAAAAAGAGGGATACACCAACATCCTGAAACGCACCCATGCGGAACTCGACCTCCGCAATCAGGCGGCTGTAAAGGAATTTTTTGAAAAGGAAAAACCGGAATACGTCATTCTCGCCGGAGCCAAAGTCGGCGGAATCATGGCGAACAAACTGCACTGCGCGGAGTTCCTGCTTGAAAACCTCGAAATCCAGAACAACGTCATCATGCAGAGCTATCTGAATGGCGTAAAGAAGTTCTGTTTTCTCGGTTCAAGCTGCATCTACCCCTGTCAGGCGCCGCAGCCGATCAAGGAGGAGTATCTGCTCACCGGTCCGCTGGAACCGACCAACGAAGGCTACGCACTCGCCAAGATTTCCGGCTACAAGCTCTGTCTCTATCTATCGAAACAGTACGGCTGGCCGACCGTCAGCCTGATGCCCTGCAACCTTTACGGCACGAACGATACTTATGATCTTGTGAACGGGCACGTCTTCCCGACCTTTGTCCGCCGTTTCGTGGAAGCCGCGCGCGAAAACCGGTCGGAAGAGGTTCTCTGGGGAACCGGCAAGCCGCTGCGCGAATTTCTGCACGTGGACGATGTGGCGAACGCGGTCTACTATTTCATGCAGAACAGAAGCGAACCGGAAGTCATCAACATCGGCTACGGCTCGGACATCACGATCCGCGAGCTTGCGGAAAAAATCGCGAAAGCCGCCGGATTCAAGGGCGAACTCAAGTGGGATTCGACCAAGCCCGATGGCATGTACCGCAAGCTGATGGATTCCTCGAAAGCCCGCTCGCTCGGCTGGAAACCACAGATCTCGCTCGACGAGGGAATCGAACGGACCGTGAAGGAGTTTGCTTCCGGGGCCGTAAAGCTGCACCACGGCTGAAACAGAACCAAGAAAAATGTCTGATCCAAGCAATGCAAAACGGATTGCGGAGAATACGGTTATTCTCTACATCCGCATGATCATCCTGCTCGGGATCTCGCTCTACACCTCCAGAGTTCTGCTGGAGGTGCTCGGAGTCGAGGACTACGGAATCTACAACATTGTCGGAAGCATTGTTGTTCTTTTCTCCTTCCTGAGCAACTCGATGATGAGCGCGACTCAGCGTTTCATTGCGTTTGAAATCGGACGGAAAGACGGAGACGTCTCTCACATTTTCCGCTGTTCTCTGGCGCTTCATGTTCTGCTGGCGGCGGTGTTCGGAGTTCTCTCCGAAGCGGTCGGCGTTCCGGTGCTCAACAAGGTGCTGAACATCGAAGCATCCAGGATGGCGGCGGCGAACTGGGCGTTCCAGTTCTCGCTCCTGGTGTTTCTGCTCCAGATTATCCGAGTCCCGTTTTTTGCACTGCTGATTGCATATGAAAAGATGGGATCCTACGCGTTTCTGAACATTCTGGAAGCCGTCACGAAACTTGCGGCGGTTGTCGCGCTCTGCCATATTCATGCGGACAAACTGATTCTTTTCTCCGGATTGTATTTTGCCAGCCAGGTGCTGATGCTGATTCTGTTCTGTCTCTGGTGCCGGAAACTTTTCCCGCAGATTTCGTTCACCATGTTGTTCCGGAAGGCGGATATCCTTCAGCTCTGTTCCTTCTCCGGCTGGAGTATGCTGGGGAGTTTTGCGAACATCCTGAGACAGCAGGTTGTAAACCTTCTGATCAATGTATTCTGCGGAGTCCGGATCAATTCAGCGGTCGGCGTTGCCCAGCAGCTGAGTTCGACCGTATTCAACTTCGTTGCGGGTTTTCAGACAGCGTTCAATCCGCCGCTGATCAAAAAGTATGCGGAAAAGGAATACAAGGAACTGTTTCAGCTCATTGCAGGCGCCTCAAAATATTCGTTTTACCTGCTCTATTTCTTTGCGCTTCCCCTGCTCTGCACCGCACCGTTTGTGTTCGGGATCTGGCTTAAAGAGGTTCCGCAATATACGGTTGAGTTCTGCCGGTGGGAAATCATCGGAATGTTTTTCGATGCTCTCTCCGCTCCCCTCTGGACAACCTCGCAGGCGACGGGCAAAATCCGCGGCTATCAGATTCTCATGTCCATTATCATCGTGGCGAATCTGCCGGCGGCGTTTCTGATTCTTTTCTTCCATCTCCCGCCCGTTTACATCTTCGTTGCGAGAGTGGTGTTCAATGCCCTGGCGTTCGCGGCGCGCATTGTGTTCCTGCACGGACAGGTGCGTCTGCCTGTGTTTTTCTATCTCCGCAAAGCCGTTCTTCCGATTCTCGGAGTTGTTGCGCTGACTTTTCCGCTTCCGCTGCTCTGTTCTTCCGGCGAAATCGGCTGGGGAAAATTCCTGCTGACCGGAACGGTTTGCGCGCTCTCGGTCCCGGCGGCTGTTTTCTTTGCCGGAATGAACGCATCCGAACGCGGACTTCTCAAAAGTTATCTCGCTCAGAAACTGACCGGAATCCGCGGCAGACTCAAGCGGGTGTAAGCAAATTCTTTACGTTCTTATTCCACCCATGCTTGAAAATATCCGGAAAAGTTGTATAGTAGGGGCACGGAGGATGTGACTGATGAAGAGGATTACCAGCAGCGTTTATACATTTGAAAATATTATCCGCGGTCATTTTCTGTATGTGGACAAAACGGAACATATCTGGAAGCTGGCTGCACCTCCTCAGGAAATGTATTTTCTCTCCCGTCCCCGCCGCTTTGGAAAATCCCTGATGATCTCCACGCTCAAAGCCCTCTTCGAGGGACGCAAGGAGCTGTTCGACGGACTGGCAATTTCAAAAAAGAATTATGACTGGAAGCCGTATCCGGTCATACATTTTGACCTTAACGGCTGGGATTTTCACGGGCTGAAAGAGACTCGAAACAGTTTGCGCGAACTGGTCTTGGAGTGTGCTCAAAACCATCATATTTCTCTGAACGCGACAGAACCTTGTGATATGTTCCGGGAACTTATCCGTGCATTATCTTCAGAAAATCAGAAAGTCGTCGTTCTTATTGATGAATATGACAAACCTATTCTGAATAATATTACAGCCCCCTATGCACAAGACATTCTGAATGAGCTTAAATCATTCTACTCCGTCATCAAAGCATTTGAAAACGCTCTGCGCTTTGCGTTTATCACCGGCGTGACGAAATTCTGCCATGTCTCCCTGTTCTCCGACCTCAACAACCTGACGGACATCACCATGCGCGCCGACTATGCGACCATGTTCGGGTACACGCAGGCGGAGCTGGAACACTATTTCGGCGACCGAATCGAAGCAACCGCGCAAGCTCAGAAAATTCCGGTGAATGAACTCAAAAAGAAACTCAAAGACTGGTATGACGGCTACTGCTTCGAGGAGAACTCCGAATCTGTCTACAACCCGGTTTCCATTGCAAAATTCTTTGAGAACGACGGAAAGTTCGACAACTACTGGTTCGCTACCGGAACCCCCTCTTTTCTGATGGAACTGGCAAAAAAAACCGATTTCAACTTCGAAGACGCCGTATCGAAAGCGGTTCCCGGTGTGACATTCGATTCGTTCGAAATTCACAACATCGACCCGGTGACCCTGCTCCTGCAGACTGGATACCTCACCATCAAATCCAGTGAAATCCGGTTCAGCAAACGCTGGTTCTGGCTGGACTTCCCAAACGAGGAAGTCGCGGAATCATTCAGCACATATCTGCTGAACAGCTACGTCGGCAAAACCCGGCGCGAAGTCAGCAGTTTCTCCGCAGACCTGGCAACCGCTTTTCTGGAAGGCGATCTGAAACAGGCAAGAAAAGTTCTCGAAACATTCTTTGCGGGTGTCCCCTACACAATCCACAAAAAAAGCGAAGCGACATTCCAGTCCATCTTCTACGCAATATTCCGTCTGCTCGGATTCAATATCGAAGCGGAATCCTGCACGAACGACGGACGCATCGATGCGGTTGTCCAGACGGACGACCATATCTATCTCTTTGAATTCAAGCTGGATGAGGACAACTCCGCATTGCCGCAAATCAAAGAAAAAGCCTACTTCAGAAAATATCTTCACTCTTCAAAAAAAATCACTCTGATCGGAGTCAACTTTGATTCAGAAAAAGGTCAGCTTATCAACTGGCAGACTGAAGACGTTGCATCCGTATGAAGATCTGTGATAAAAAACTCTGCTGCGGCTGTGGCGTCTGCAAAGCCGTGTGTCCGCAAAACGCCATACGCATGACTGCCGATGAACACGGTTTTCTTCATCCGGAAATTTCTGAAAAACTGTGCGTAAACTGCGGTCTCTGCAGAAAACGCTGTCCCGTTCTCTGTGAAAACCCGAAACCGGAACCCGGCGTCTTCGCCAGTTACGCGGCATGGAATAAAAATACAAAGGAACTCAAGGAGTCAACCTCCGGAGGTGTCTTCTGGCTTCTCGCAAAAGAAATTCTCTCTCAAAACGGCGTGGTCTTCGGCGCTGTCTGGACGGACGACTGGAAAGTCCGCCACACGTTTGCTGAGACTCCGGAAGAGGCGGAAAAATTCCGTCAGTCCAAATACATGCAGAGCGAAATCGGCGATGCGTATCTCCAAGTCCGCGACTTTCTGAGAGCCGGACGCAAAGTTCTGTTCTCCGGAACGCCCTGTCAAGTGGCGGCTCTGCGAAGTTTTCTCGGGAAACCGGAGCCGAATCTGCTGACAACCGACATCATCTGCCACGGCATCCCCTCCGCCGCTGTGTTCGGAAGATACCGCGCATATCTGGAAAAACTTCATCATGCGAAAATGACATATTACCGTTTCCGCAACAAGGTTCCGAGCTGGGCGGACTGCAAGAACGAAGCGCGCTTTGACAACGGGAAAATCCACGCGCCGGAACTCTTCGAAGATCCCTACTTCACCGTCTTTGTCCAGAACCTCTCCCTGCGCGAATCCTGCTATTCCTGCCGTTTTGCCAATGCAGAGCATCCGGCCGATATCACAATTGCGGATTTCTGGGGATTCACCCACAACTCCTTCCGGTTCTTCCACTATCAGCGCGGATGCTCGTTCATCATGGTCAACACCGCGCGGGGCGCGGAAGCATTCAGCAAAATCGCACCGCAGCTGGTCTGCACGCCGCGTCCGGTTTCGGAAGCGGCCGGAGTGAACACAAATCTTCTGCATCCGCAGCCGAAACCGGAAAACGCGGAAATATTCTGGAAACGTTTCGCGGATTCCTCGCTTGACTTTGCAGAAATCTGCAGCGGTCTGACCTCGGCAAAAAATCTTTCGGGATTCGCCTATAAGCTGCAGATGTTAAAAGCGAAATACCGTTTTCTCGTTCCTGTCAAACTCATACGCCGGCTGCTCCGCCGATAATTCATAAAGGAACCGTATGCACCCTCTGATCAAAAAAATTCTCCGTCCGCCATACCGGATGACTGTCGATTTCTTTCACGACTGCCACATACGCCGGCAGACAAAAAATCTGGCGAAGCTGCCGCCGGACAAAAAGAGAGTTTTCTATCTCGGCGTTGCCATGCACTCGAATCTCGGCGATCTGGCGCAATATTACTGCATCGGCAAATGGCTGAAAACAAACTATCCGGAACATGAAATTGTAGAACTCGAAGCGGAAACAGTCGTCTCCAGACGCTTCGGCTTCCTGGAACTTTTCCGCAAAGCGCTGAAACCGGACGACCTGATTTTCTTCCAGAGCGGGTACACAACTCAGGATCTCGGCGGACTTCATGACGAAATGCACCGTCTGATTGCGACGGAATTTCCGGAACAGCCGATCGTCATGATGCCGCAGACCGTTTTCTTTGTTCATGAAGAGAACCGGCGCCGGACGGCGCTCGCGTGCAATCAGGCGCGGAAGATGCTGTTTCTCGCCCGCGACCGCATTTCGTTTGAACAGGCGAAAGCCATGTTCCCCGACCTCGCGGTTCATCTTTATCCCGATATCGTCACTTCGCTGATCGGAAAATATCATTTCGATTCACCGCGCGAAAAAGTGCTCTTCTGCTGCCGCAACGACGGCGAAAAAAAATACACGGATGAGGAAATCGCGAATCTGCGCAAAAAACTTGCGGCATTCGTTGAAACGGAACTCTCCGACACCACGGTTTCCGTCAGAGCGTCAGAACTCCGCAAACATCTTCAGCATTATCTGGAGGAGATTTTCAAACGTTATTCCCGATACCGCGCAATCGTCACCGACCGCTATCACGGAACAATCTTCTCCCTGATTGCGGGAACTCCGGTCATTATCCTCAAGACAACCGACCACAAGGTCATCACCGGGGCGGAATGGTTCCGCGGAGTTTACGACGACCGCGTTTACACCGCGGAAACTCCCGACGACGTCGAGCCGATTCTCAGGAAGATTCTTCAGAATCCCCCGCAGAGTAAAACGGACAACTATTTTGAACGCAATTACTATCAGAAGCTCAAAGGGCTGATCGAATCCTCCATTCTCGCAAAGGAGGAAAAATGAAGGTTCTGTGGATCACAAACATTCTGCTTCCGGACATCTGCACCGCGATGGGATGGAACGCACCCGTCACCGGAGGCTGGATGTCCGCACTCGCCGGATTCCTGACCGGAGCGCACCCGGAACTTGAACTGGCAGTCGCCTCCGCCGGACCCGTCGGAGAGCTTGTGGAAAAAGAGGTCGGCGGAATCCGCTGTTTCATCCTTCCGCAGACAAGCCGCACCGGATGCTGGAAAGCGATTCAGCAGAAGTTCGCGCCCGAAGTCATTCACATTCACGGAACCGAATACGCATACGGGCTGGAGTGGATCCGCGAATGCGGAAACGCTCATGCCGTTGTCTCCATTCAGGGACTTGTTGAAGTTTACGCCCGCTACAGTCTCGGCGGAATCGAGCGCGGCGAGCTGAAAAAATACCGGACCCTTCAGGATTATCTGCGTCCTTCGCTTCTGAAACTGCCGCAGCGGATGGCGGCGCAGGGACAACTTGAGATCGAATACATGAAAACATGCGGACACTTCATCGGACGAACCGAATGGGACCGCGTGCATCTCTGGGCGGTCAACCCGTCGGCGGAGTATCATTTCTGCAATGAGATGCTCCGAGAACCGTTCTATCATGCGCGCTGGAACCGCTCCGAATGCGAACCGCACACAATTTTCCTCTCGCAGGGAGCCGCTCCGCTGAAGGGACTGCATCAGGTTCTCAAAGCGATGCCGCTGATTCTGCGCGAATTTCCCGATGCGAAAATCCGTCTTGCAGGAAGCAATATTTTCTCCAGAAAAACACTGCGGGAAAAACTGAAATTTTCACTTTACGCCAACTACATAGCAAGTCTGATAAAACGTCTCGGACTCCAGGGACATTTTGAAACGCTCGGACTCTGCCCGCCGGAACGGATGGTTGCAGAACTGAAGCGGTGCAATGTGTTCATCTGTCCCTCCAGCATCGAGAACAGCCCGAATTCCCTCGGGGAAGCTCAGCTGACGGGCGTTCCGTGCATCGGCTCTTATGTCGGCGGAGTTCCGGACTTTGCCGCAGACGGCGCCGCCCTGCTCTACCGTTTTGAAGAAACGGAGATGCTGGCGGATCACGTCTGTTCCGTTTTCCGCAGTCCGGAACTGGCGGAAAAACTCTCCGCAGCAGCGGCGAAAGCGGCGGCGGAACGCCACAACCGCAACACGATCTGCCAGAAAATGATGCAGATTTACAGAGAGATTGCCTCATAATGTCACCGTTTCTCTACATGCTCTGCGCAGTTCTCCTCCATGCATTCGGAGAACTCTTTTACTACATTTTCCATATGGCGGCGTTCTACGCGCTGTTCTCGCTTGTCAGCATCGGTCTGTTTCTGTACGGAGTCTGGAAGGGACGCACGAAAAAAGAACCTGTCTGCACCCGCCTCATCTCCTTTACATGGGTCGTACTCTGTCTGATCCAGTGGGGTGTTCTGCTCCGCGTGTTCAACGGCGACTGGGGCATTTTCGAAGACATGAGCACAAGCGGAATCATCAGCTACATTCTCTGCTACAAATATTACGTGCTGAGTCTGCTTCCAATTTTTGCGTTCCGCCAGGAGCTTACGCCGGAAACGATGCCGCGGCTGGCGAAAATCGGAATTGCAACCGGAATCTGTTTTCTCGTACTTTTCCTGATCAATTCGCCGTATCTGCTGCTCAGCTCGTATGACGATGTTGAACTGGTCGGAATGGACGACACTCCAACCGTCCGGTTCCTCGCCAACATCATCATCACAATCGGAATGCTGAACATTTTCCTGATATTCTTCTCGCCGTATCTGCCGAAATCATACAATCTGTTCAACTTCGGAATCTGGTTTGTTTCGCTCGTCATGCAAATACGCGGCGCGGGGCGAACGGGCATCGTGCATTTCATCATGCTCGGTCTGCTGGCGTTTTATCTACGCTTCAAACTGCTGAAAACCGTTCTGCTCTGCGTTCTCATGGCCGGCGGTCTGATCGCTCTGGACAGGACCACCGGCTCCCAGCTGTTCGGACATATCATGGAACGCGGATTGCAGGACTCCAGATCTCAAATCAACGAATATCTGATAGACGATCTCGACGAGACGCCCGGCGACTGGATCACCGGGCGCGGGCTGAACGGCAAATATTTCTGTTTCAAGTTCACCACTTCGGAACCGACCTGGCGTTATGAAATCGAAACAGGTTTTCTGCATTTGATTCTGCGCGGAGGATATCTCTATCTGGTCTTCTTCATCCTGCCGCTGCTGCTGTGCGCGGTTTACGGATTCTTCGGAAAAAACCTCTTCTGCAAAGCGGCGGCGGGACTGCTGCTGATCCGTATTGCAATGCTCATCCCGTTCGGTTTGCCCGTCTATTCCGTAGTCGATGTCATGGACTGGTTTCTGGCTGGTCTCGCCTGCTGTCCGGGAATCCGCAATGCAACCGATGAAGAAATCCGCAGAAAATACTTCCGTTTCCCCGAAAAAAAACAACTGGAATCAAAGGAGGTTCAGGCTTCATGAAAATACTTGAATTTCATTACTGGCAATGTCTGCACTCGATGATTTCCGGAACGTTCTGGACTCTTTTTCACCGTATTTACAGCCGCCTGGCCGGAGTGAAACTCGGGACCGGATGCAGATTTCAAGGCAAATCGGTGTTTCACCGTCTGCCGGAAAGCCGGATCGAAGCCGGAAAAAACTGCATTTTCAATTCCGCCCCCGCCTCCAATCTGATCGGCGTTTCCGCGCCCTGCATCCTGACAACCCTGAATTCCGGAGCCGTGCTGGAAATCGGCGACGACTGCGGCTTCTCCGGAACGCGTATCGCCGCGGCTCTGCATGTCCGTCTCGGAAACCGCGTCCGCTGCGGCGCAAACACCGTCATCTGCGACACCGACTGGCATCCCGATGATCCCCGCGCCGGCAAAGATGCTCCCGTCGTAATCGAAGACGACGTCTGGCTCGGACTCGGTGCAATTGTCCTGAAGGGCGTAACCATCGGAGCCGGAAGCGTCATCGGAGCCGGAAGCGTGGTGACCCGCGACATTCCACCGCACACCATCGCCGCCGGAAATCCCTGCAAAGTCATAAAGAAACTGGAACAATGAAACACAACCGCATACTTCTGATTCCAGCCGGAATCATTCTTCTCTTTCTGCTCCAGCTGCTGCTTCTGCATTGGCTCTCTCCGCTGCTTTCCAGAGACGGCATTACCTATGTGGAAAGCGCGAAACTCTGGAGCGACCCGGTTTACCGGGAAACCTGTTTCGTCTATACGGCGCACGCGCAGTTCCCGCTTTTCATATCCGCAATGAGCCTCGGGGCGACACTCTTTCATCTGCCGTATGAACTCTGCGGACAGCTGATCTGCGCCCTCTCCGGCGTACTGTTTCTCTGCATGATTTATCTGCTCTGCCGTCAGATTTCCGGCAACATGGAATTTGCGGTTCTGACCGTGCTGATTCTGGCATTCAGCTCCTCCCTGCTCTCGCTGAGTCTGGAAATCCAGCGCGAACTCCCGTATCTGGCAGGTGCGGCGGCGTTTCTCTGGTGCGCGGCGGCATTCTTCCGCAACGGCCGCTGGTTCGCAGGAGCGGGAATGGCTCTGACGGCGGCTCTGGCGATGTGCACCCGGATCGAAGCCTTCTTCCTTCCCGCGGCCGCAATGCTGTTCTTCGGCGGCGCAGCGCTCTGGAAGCTCAGTTCCTGGAGACTCGCGTTCAAAGCGTGGGGGTGGCTTGCCGCTGCGTATGCGGTTGTCTATCCGCTGCTGTTCATTCTCATGACTCCGAAAGGATCGACCTTCCCGCTGTTGTTCTATCTCTCGCCGCTCCTGAAAAAACTGGGGGTGCTGCAATGAATTTCTGGGAAAGCATCAACAACATTATCGAAATTCTGCACATTCAGCTGTTTGTGACAGCCTGCACGGGAGCTGTCTTCCTTGCCCTTTATTTCCGCAAACAGTGGAAGTGGATTCTGCTTTTCACTGCAGCCGGGGGATTCGCCTGGCTGTGGCGCTGGCTGAGCGCGGCCTCTTCCGCCCGTTATTATTCCATATTTCTGATTCCGGCGGCAATGCTGACCGCCGGAGGCATGATCGTTCTTGCCCGGACCGCAGTTCATTTCATCCCGGCGGAAAAAGAGAAAAAAACAAAGGTTCTGCGGATTCTGCTGATCGTTTTCGCGCTTCTCACAGCCGGAGGTTCGATTCTGAAAACCTTCCGCATTCCTCCGCAGGACGCGGTTCTCCTCTCCGTCTGCAAAACACTCCGCGAAACAGCGAAAGAGGAGGATGTCCTGCTGACCGATATGGAACAGGGCGCCAGAATCAGATATTATTCCGGAATAAAGCTCATTTTCGTTCTTGACGAACTCTGGTGGAAAGACACCGCGCAGTTCCGTTCATTTGTCAACGGCTTCTCCCCCTCCGGCACCCCGGTCTGGTTCCTGACGCGGAATCATCCCGGAGAAGCCTGCAAAACAATGAATCTCCAGCTTGTCGAACAGGGATTCGCCAACAGGAAAAAGACAAAAACGCTTTATCTGTTCCGCTATCATCCCCCCGCTGCTGCAGAAAAAACAATAAACGCCGATGCGGAACAGCTCGCCTTATGGAAACTTCACGCTTCAACAAAGCAGAAATCCGCCAGTAAGTTCGACAAATCAACCGAACGGATGCAGATTCAGGAATTCGGCTACAGCATGTTTCAGAGTCCGTATGTCAAAATCAACGGACCATGCACGATGTCGTTCACGATTCTTCCACGGGGAAGCCTTTGGCTTGAAATCTATGCGATCCGCAAGAACGAAACAACCGGAAACACGGAAAGTTTCCGCATCGGCCGTATCACCGACTTCGGAATTCGGCCAATCCGCTGCATGGTTCCGCTGACCTGGGGTAAAAACAGTACAGGCACAGTGGCTCTCGGACTCTCTTCCATGCATGCCAACTTTGCGGTTGAGCAAATTGAAATATCGACTTTGGAGCAAAAAAAATGAATGTCGTTTTCGTCGAAGCAACTCAGGATTACCCCTACCGTTTCAGTGCAGGAAACGTGAAAGCGGAGTTCATGGGACGCGGATTCATCGAAGCCGGAGCCCGGGTTTCCTTCATAAACGGTCCTCTCGGCAAAACATATCCGGCAGAGGAACAGGAAGGCTCAACCGACTGGGGCGCACATTACTTCTTTCCCCCGCGCAACGGCGGCTTCCTCCGGAAAACCTTCGGCGGAATGCGCTGGATCTACCGGAAAATCAAAGACCTGTTCCGTCCCGGCGATGAAAACATCCTGATTGTGGAGGGCGGATATTTCCCCTTTTTCATTTTCTATTGCATTACGGGACGCCTCCTCGGCTATCGTGTTGTCGCGATTTTTCATGAATGGCAGCCCAGTTTTACGGGCGTCGGAATCATCAAACGGCTGAATAATCTGCTGCAGGGGTACTGCTTCGGGTACTTTGTTCATGCGGTCCTGCCGATCAGCCATTTTCTGAAAGAGAAAGCGGAGCGCTTTCACAAACCGCAGATGCTGCTGCCGATTCTCGGAGATTTCGACCGGAAACCGGATGAAAGCACGAAAACCGGGCCCTGTTTCTCCTACTGCGCACAGGCGGGATATTTCCGCATCATCCAGTTTCTGCTCGACGTCTGGAAGCATCTTCCGGCAAACGTACAGCTCCGCATGGTTCTCTCCGGACAGCCGGAGGAACTTGAACGGGTTCAGCGGGAAATCGCAAAACGCAGCCTCTCCGCCCAGATCTCCGTGCAGACAAAACTTCCGTATGCGGAGCTCCGCGCCCTCTATGCCAACTCCGCCGGACTGCTCATCCCGCTCGATCCGGAATCACTTCAGGACAAAGCGCGTTTTTCGCAGAAAATCGCCGAATATCTTGCAACCGGACGCCCCGTCGTCACAACCGCAGTCGGAGAAATTCCCTATTATTTCAAGCACAACGTCAACGCTTATGTGACAAAGTTTTCGCCCGGAGACTACGCAGACTGTCTCAATTTCCTCCTTAACCATCCGCAGGAAGCCTGCGCCGTCGGCGCCGCCGGACGCGAGCTCGGCGCGCGCGAATTCAATTACCATACGTTCGGGAAAGCCCTCACCGCGTTCTTCCGCGATACGGTCTGCCGCAAAAAAACAGAAATGACAAGGCAAAACTCATGAACAAAGACTTCTTTTACATTGACTGCTTCGATTTCTCCCGGGAATCCTCGGGAAGCGGCGGAGCTTCCATCAACAATGCAGTCATACGCCAAATGGCAGACAGCGCATGTTTCATCGGATACACTTCCGACAACGATGTTCCAGGCAAACTCACGACAAAAGCTC
Source organism: Lentisphaeria bacterium UBA4640 (assembly GCA_002405835.1). GTDB lineage: Bacteria > Verrucomicrobiota > Lentisphaeria > Victivallales > UBA1829 > UBA1829. Next base: position 37,985 of record DHMO01000037.1, read on the forward strand.
TTTTCGGCAGGACAATCGATATGCTTCCCATTGCAGGCTACGGGAAATCCGGCGCGGGCGGCGGACGCCGCCTCATTCCCGGTGCAATCCGTCTCTTCTGGTATCTCTGGCGCACCCGCAAAGCCTGGAACTCGCTCGGAATCCGCAAGGTTTTCACCGGCAACTACATCGTTCTCTGGTACTTCGCGTTCCTGACCGATTACCGGATCGGTTATTACGCCACCGGACTCGGCAACCCGTGGATCATCGGACGTCACCCGTGGGCGGGAAAATACTTCTCGAAACTCTATGACTTCATCCAGTCCAAAGCGCTCCGTCACACGCAGATCACATGGGCGGCGGATTCGCCCGAAATCTGCGCGGAATGGAACCGAATCGCAGCCCGGCACGGCACGAAAATCGCATTTGAGGCAATCCCTTCCGTCGTCGACACCGACTTTTTCCGTCCGCTCGACCGTGCTGAGTGCCGCAGACGCTGGAATCTGCCGGCGGAAGCCCCTGTCTACATCTTCGTCGGGCGTCTCGCGCAGGTGAAGGGCATTGACCTGATTCTGAACGCCTTCCGTCTCGTCCTCAGCAAACGTCCGGACGCCCTGCTTCTTCTGATCGGCGACGGAGAAGAAAAAGCGTCGCTTCAGGCGCTGGCGGAGAGTTTGAATGTTGCCGCACAGGTCCGTTTCACCGGACGCAGGAATCCGGAAGAGATTGTCTCGCTTCTGGGCGCGGCCGATGCATCCGTGGTCGGCTCTCACGTGGAAGGCTCCTCATTCGCGATGGTGGAACAGCTCGCCGCAGGGAAAGCAATGATTTCCACAGAAGTCAGCGGAGCGGATGACTTTATCCGCGACGGCGTCAACGGCTTCGTCGTCCGCACGCGCGATCCGGAACTTTATGCGGAAAAGATGCTCGCCGTGCTCGATCTGCCCGGAGCGGAACGCTGTTCGCGCGATCTCGCGCTGAAAAAATATTCGGAAAACGGAATGTGGATTACACTCAGAGAAAGGCTTTTGAAATGGAAATAAAAGACCAGTGCACCGTCATCGTCAGCTCATGGGACGGCTTTGCCGACTGCTGGCCGTTTTTTGACCACGGTCTGAAAAAATACTGGCCGGACTGTCCGTGGCGCGTTCTGCTCATGACCACCGGCTCCGTTCCGCAGTTCGAGGGCATTGAAGCGGTCAATCTCCAGGAAGACCGCGGCTGGGCCACCAATCTCAAACGGACTCTGGAGCATGTCTCGACTCCGTATGTCCTTTACCTTCAGGAAGATTACTGGATTGAAAAACAGGTCGACACAACCGCTCTGGCAAACGTTCTCGCGGAGATGCGGAAACAGAACGCCGGATATGCGCGAATCGTCCCCGTTCCTCCGCCGGATCAGAAGGCGGATGCGGAAACCGGACTCGGCGCATGTTCCGCCGGCAACCGCTACCGGGTCTGTCTTCAGGCGGCGTTCTGGAAAAAAGATTTCCTGGAAAAGCTGCTCTTCGAAGGTGAAAGCGGATGGGATTTTGAATACAAAGGCCGCGAACGCTCCGCCGCCCTCCCCGAACCGAGTCTCGCTTCCGTCCGCGATCTGCTCCCCTACGGAGCCGGAACCGCGGTCCGCAAGGGACGCTGGACAATGAGCGCGATCCGCTACGCCGGACGCGAAAACATGCCGCTTCCGTACCGCAAACGCGAAAACATTCTCGATGAACTCTGTTCAAAGATGGGCGGCTCCCTCGCCGGAAAACTTCTTGCATTTCCGCTCCTCCGCCTGATGCAGTGTCTGCGCGGAGACCGCAAATGGAGGAACTATTTCAAATGAATCCGCAGAACCATGCGCCCCGCATTCTCCTGAGCGTCTACGCCTGCAGTCCCGAATGGGGTTCGGAAGTCGGAATGGGCTGGCACTGGGTCCGGGAACTGGCAAAATACTGCAAACTGGATGTTATCACAGAATCTGCTTTCCGAACGTCTATTGAAAAAAACATGTCTGCATTTGATTCAGCAAATCAGCCGCGATTCCATTATATCGACATAGATGAACGCGGACGCAAAGCATTTTGGGAACAGGGCAACTGGAGTTTCTACTATTACTACAGGAAATGGCAGAAAGAAGTCCTGCAATATGTGAAACACGCCCTGAACGAAGCCAAAGATTTTGATGCAGTTCACCAGCTGAACCTCGTCGGTTTTCGAGAACCCGGCTACTTATGGAAACTCAATCATAAGAATTATTTTTGGGGGCCAATCTGCGGAATGGGTTCCATTCCGGATTCTTTTTTGAGAACTCTCGATTGGAAAAACTGTCTGAAATACCGGCTGAAGAACATCATAAACGGATTTCAAAGCATCGGATTGCAGCGTGTTCATCGGGCCGTAAAAGCCGCGCGATCTGTATTTGCTGTAACTCCGGCGGAAAAAACAATTCTGTCGCGCTGGTACAATAAAGAGGCAATCATTCTCGCTGAAGTCGGAACAGCTCTGCCGAATCCCTCAAGCGCTCCAAGAACCAATCAAAACAAAAAGCTCTCATTCGTCTGGAACGGCATCATGGAAGGACGCAAAGCGTTAAATCTCGTTCTGGAAGCTCTTGCGCTTATCCGTCAAAAAGGGATTGAAGTCCATTTAAATATCATCGGCGACGGCCCATGCAGAGAGCAGTGGCAAAAGCTGGCTGAAAAACTGCACGTGAATGAATCCTGCTCATGGTTCGGCAGAATTCCGCATTCAGAAGCGCTGCGCATCATGAATGAAGCGGACTGCTTTCTTTTCAGCAGCTGGAAAGAAGCCACATCCACCGTCATCAATGAAGCTCTCTCTTCCGGACTTGGTGTAATATGTCATGACACCTGCGGCATGTCGATTGCTATTGATTCAACATGCGGAATCAAGATCCCTTTGATTTCTCCGGGAAACAGCATTCGCGGCTTTGCAGACGCCATTATCCGCCTGCATAACAACAGAGAACTTATCCGGAATCTTTCAGAAGGAGCTTTGCAGAGAGCCCGCGAATTATCATGGGAAAGCAAAGCCCGGACAATGCTTGAAATCTACCGAAAGTACATATCATGAAAAATACTCAAACCAACGTCCGCCCCGGGCGCTCCCGCGCGGTGCTCGTGATACGCGCAATCGCAAACCGCATCCGGACGGAACTCTATTTTCTCCTCCGCGCCCGGTTCGTGAAACGCAGGGGAATGGTCCGCATTCCCTGGAGCGTCGATCTCTGGTCGCCGCATAACGACATCTCCCTCGGCGACCGCGTGCAGTTCGGTCCGGGGTGCATCGTCAACTGCGACGCACAGATCGGCGACAGCGTTCTCTTCGCCCGGAACGTCGCTCTCGTCGGGCGGGACGACCACCGCATCGACCTTCCCGGCGTATTGATCTGGGACGCTCCGCGCGGCGACTCCCATAAGACATTCATCGGCAACGATGTGTGGATCGGACACGGCGCAATCATCGTTGCCGGAGTTCATATCGGCGACGGCGCGGTCGTCGCCGCCGGATCCGTCGTCGTCAAAGACGTTCCCCCGTACACTGTCGTCGGAGGCAACCCCGCGAAAATCATCAAAAAACGTTTTGAAGGGCAGGTCGCACAATGAGAAAAATACCCGTTCCGCACCCGCTGGATCTGAACATCGTCGACAGCTCCTATCAGAACGTTCTCGAAGACTGGAATCAGCATCTCAAAGATTTTCATTCCGGTTTTGCCGTTTTCTTTGAAGCGAACCTTCTCTCGCTCGCACTCCGCAGCCATGAAGTCCGTTCCTGTCTTCAGCAGGCGGACTGGGTCTTTCCGGACGGCGTTGCGGTCAGCAAACTCGCCTCGCTCCACGCGAAACACCAGGTGGAACGCATCTCCGGTCCGACTTTCATCCTCAAAGTCTGCGAATACGGACAGAGCCGCGGCTGGAAACATTTCTTCTACGGAGGAACTCCGGAATCGCTGGAGACTTTGAAGCGGAAATTGCGGGAGCAGTTTCCCGGAATCATCATTGCGGGCGGATACGCCCCGCCGTTCCGTCCGCTCTCTCCGGAGGAAGACGCCGCAGTAATCAAGCAGATCAACGATTCCGGGGCAGATTTCGTGTGGGTCGGTCTCGGCGGACCGAAGCAGGAATTCTGGATTCAGGCACACCGTTCCGCCCTCAGGGTTCCGGTCATGCTCGGAGTCGGCGCGGCTTTCGACTTCCATTCCGGAAAGCGTTCCTGGGCGCCCGAAATCATCCGCAGACTCGGACTCGAATGGTTCTGGCGCATGTGTTCCGGCGGACGGCGCACGCTCTTCCGCAACCTCCGCTGCGTCAGCATCGTCTCCCTCTTTCTCCTGAAAGAGCGCATCCGCGCCTGCTTCAGAAAGAAAAAACTATCATGAAAATACTGCCGCTGATCACCGGAGCGCTGATCGCGCTCCTCTCCGGATGTTCCGCCGGACGCGACTACTGGGGGAACCGGCTGGACGACGCCAAAGACGTCTTCTCTCTCACCGCCGGCAGGGGCTTCGGCGCAAAAGTCCAGATCGGTCCCGTTCAGGTGGATTTGTACAACTATGCATCACTTTACGGTCTGCGCGGCGGAGAAATTCTCGACGGAGCGCATCCGCATTCTGCGGAATATCATGTAGAAGAAGGAAACATCGGCGTTCCGCTTCTCTTCGCCAACACTGAAATCTTCTATCCGGGCAAACATGCAGCGGAACGCGGAAAAGCGTACTGTGCGATGAGTCCGCTGCTGCCGTTCTTCATTCTGCTTCCGGACGAACATTCCAGAAACTTCTGCAATTCCTGCGCATGGAAAGAAAAATTCCGCAACCGGAAAGCGCAAAAAACTCCGGAAGAAGCGTCTCCGGAATCTGAAAAGGATGAAAATCCGCGAGAGCTTCCCTTCGACGGCCGGCGCGCATGGTACAAATATTCCTCCATTGAAGTCGCTGCGGCTCTGTTCGCCGGATTCTCCGTCGGATTCAATCCCGGCGAACTCATCGACTTTCTCGCCGGATTCGCCTGTCTCGACCTTTACGGCGACGACTTATAAGTTTCCGTCTCCCCGTCGTTTACGAAAGCCTTCCGGAGAATCAAACGCTCCGGAAGGCTTTCGCTTTATCTGAAGAGTTCAGAAAATCTTATTTGATTCCTGCCTGACGACGGAACCAGGCTCCGGCAAAGAGCGGCCAGTCGGCAATCGGACGGCCGGTGCGGAGCAAACCGTAACCGTGTCCGCCGTCCGGCCAGAGGTGCATCTCGACCGCAACTCCGGCGCGCTTCAGCGCCAGGTACCACGCAAGCGAATTTTCGACGCAGATGCCGTCATTCTCCGCCTGAATCAGGAATGTGGGCGGAACATTCGCATCAATTTTGAATTCCGGCGCAAGATTCAGCTCCAGATCCGAAAGATATGCGGGATAGATCAGCGCGGTGAAATCCGGACGGTACGGAAACGCGTCGATTTCATCCGCCGCCGGATACGGAACCGGATCAGCCGGAGCGGAAATTGTCGCGCAGAGGTGAGCCCCCGCCGAGAAGCCGATCGCACCGACTTTATCCGCAGCGATGTTGAATTTTTCCGCATTCGCGCGGATCATGCGCATCGCGCGCGCGGCGTCCGCATGAGCGGCGGCGCGACGGTCCGGACAGCGGTATTTGAGCAGAAATGTGCTGAAGCCGTTCTGGTTCAGCATCCCGCAGATGTCGATTCCCTCATGGTTCCACGCAAGGATGGAGTAGCCTCCGCCCGGACACACCAGTACCGCGGGGTGCGGTCCGGCTCCGGATGCGGGGAACCAGGTGATAGTCGGTTCGGTGACATCGGTCAGACGGTCGATGCCGTTTTTATGATCCTGAAAATGTTCAACGCGCGAAGCGTCTTCCGGAGTCGTCAGGGGAATATCTTTTTCCCACAGCTTGAAAGTCTGAGTGAATTCCATTTTATTTTCCTTTGTTTTCCGTGGAATCGGGGAGTTTGAAAAGATCGCCGACGCCCTTCAGCAGTTCGGCGGATTTGTCCAGCACGGCGGTTCCGGCGTTCGTAATGGAGCGCAGCGAGGGAAACGCATCGCCGATGGAGGCGAAGACGCCGAGCGTCAGTTTGTTGAGAATTGCGGCGGTGAGATCCAGCGGAGTGATGCCGTCGCTGTCCTTGCCGAGGTTTTCGAGGTTGATGGGCACCACCGGAAGCGGCGCATCGGTCGCGGGCAGCCCTGGCGCGGAAGCGACGACATTCACATAGATGGAGTTCATATTCAGGTCATCCACCTCAAGTTTGGTCTCTTTTTCCGGTTTTCCCGCATCGTCCTTTTTCTGGGCGGCCTTCTCTTCCAGTCCGAGTTTTTTCTGGAAATTCTGAACGTTTTCGTTCAGCTGCGAAAGGTTGTTGGAAAGCAGATTCGCCGAAGGTTCGAAATAGACGTCCACCCCGTCGAGCGTGAACTCTTCGACCACCAGTTTATCCGCGGTCAGCGTGGAGGGGATGATATCGACGCGGATATGTTTCACGGTAAGCGCGCGGTCGTTTTTGTATCCCACGGGATTTCCGATGAAGAGATTCCGGATATCGACCACGCCGGAGAACACATTGACGCTGACGCTGTCGACTTTGACCGGTGCATCGAGCACTTTCGGCGCAATGGAAGTGAGAGTGAATTTGACGATATGACCGAGCGAAAGCAGCACCACGAGCGCCAGCACTGCGATTCCCGCAAGAGTCAGTCCAGTAATTTTACCGATTTTTTTCATACGGGCATTAGCCATAAATAAGCCTCCTTGTTTGTTCTAATATATTCCTGAATCCCGAAAAAGCAACCGCGAAACGGATTTTTTACGATTCAAATTTCATTTAAATACACGGTTAAGAATTTCATCTTAAATTGTCACATTTTTAAAACATTTCTCTTAACAAGATTTTAAAAATGATCTTATTTTTAAGATTTTACTTGAATAGTTTAAAACAATCACTAAATTAAAACCATATAATCATGAACATCGGTTGTCCATCTCCGTTTTGAGGGATTGGCAACCGGAGGAAAGAATAAAAGAACGACAAAACGGGAGATTTCGAAGATGGCAAGGTATGATGTAACTGCAGGGAAAACCCTTACTAGCGTAGCTCTAGGAGGAAACGATGAAATGTACGTTTCCAGCGCAGGAACAGCAACAGATACAGTTCTTAAAGGAGTAACTTACAACAGAGCCGTTATGCAAGTCCTGGACGGAGGCAAAGCAGATCGAACAACAATCGTCAGCAGTGCTTATTTAGGTGTTGCAAATGGTGGATATATCCGAAACACCAAACAAACCGGAGGAACTCAAGATATCCTTGCGGGAGGACTTACGGACAGTGCTACTGTCACTGGTGGAAATCTATTCCTTAGCGCAGGCGCTTCTGCTACAAACTTGATTGTAAGCGCCAATGGCGACATGCTGGGTAATTTCACGTCCGACTCTTACATTACCGGTACATCTCATGGAAAAGCCATAAAACTCGGCGATGGAATTATGCAAAATCTAACCGTTTATGGTTCATATTATATGACCATCGGTGATGGATGGACTGCTTCTGGAACAACTCTTCAAGGAGTTACTTATAATT
>DHMO01000034.1 GCA_002405835.1 Lentisphaeria bacterium UBA4640
TTTTATGGGATAGCTCTGAAATATTGTTCTGTAATAAAATGTAAAACCGGCTGTCTCTATCAGCCGGTGATGGTGGAATGATGAAGTTTTTTACTGCTCAGAGAATCAAACCAGGCGAACGAACGCGAAATATCTTCATCGTGGGCTCCGTCGAACAAATCAAAATAACAATGTTCCGGAGAAAATGACTCTATCGCTTCGTGTAAATCACGATTCATTTTCCACGGGACAATCTCGTCGTGACGCCCCTGATGAATCGAAAGACAGACAGAAGAAAGCGCTTTCGCATAGGTCTGAGGGGAACGGGAACTATACAAGTCCGGTAATTCTTCCGGAGTGCCGCCTAGACAATATTCCAGTTCAGCCGCATACGAATTACCCGCGCCGTAATATGCATGCCACGCGGTCAGATCGCTCACCGGACACCACACCGCAACTCCACGCCAGAGACGCGGAGAACGGGCAGCCGTCAGGAGCGCAGCATGACCGCCGCCGGATGCGCCAAGAAGAAACAAGTTCGCCGAATCTATATGGCACGTCCGCCGAACAGAATTTACGGCATCCAGAATATCCGAAACAGCACAATCGCTTCCGCACGCTTCACGTCCACGGGCATTCGAACGGAGGTTCGGTCCGCGGAATTCCGGGAGAAGAAGCGCCCAGCCGCGAGATTTGCAGAACGGAAGATAGGCATCCATTTTGTTGAAACGGTCGTAACTCCAGGTGTGAAGACCGACGACAAGCGGAACCGGTTTTTCGTGCGCAGTCTCCGGGATATAAAGAAGCGAAGGCTCCTCCGAGCCGTCAACGGTCGAACGGACTGTAATTTCTGTAAAATCTTTCATGCAAGGCCTCCGGGCAGAAAAAAGCTCCGGCGCGCAGATTGGCAACACACGCCGGAGCCGTGGAGAGAATCAGAATCAGATGAGCGCAAGAGCGTCGTCAAGAGCTCCGATAATGTCGTCGATATGCTCAAGACCGATCGAGAGACGCACCAGTTCCGGAGTGAGTCCGGCTTTGCGCTGATCCTCGTCGGAGAGCTGCGAATGCGTCGTGCTCGCGGGGTGGATGATCAGACTCTTGGCGTCGCCGACGTTTGCGATGATGCTGAAGAGTTCGATGTTGTCCACAAGTTTAATGCCTTCCGCACTGCCGCCTTTGACGCCGAAAACAACCATTCCGCCCGCGCCGTTCGGAAGATACTTCTTCGCGAGATCGTATGAAGGATCGCCGGGAAGTCCGGGGTAACGAACCCATGCGACTTTCGGATGATTCTTCAGGTATTCCGCGACTTTCAGCGCATTCGAACTGTGACGCTCCATGCGGAGCGGAAGCGATTCCGTTCCCTGGAGGAACAGCCAGGCAGCATCCGGAGCAAGCGTCGGGCCCTGATTGCGCAGTCCGACGGTGCGCAGACGCAGGATGAACGCCAGCGGATTCAGCGGTCCGAGATCGTGCGCAAAACGGAGACCGTGATAGCCTCGGTCGGGCTCGTTGTAGAGCGCGAACTTCGGGTCGGTCCAGTCAAAGTTTCCAGCGTCAATCACCACGCCGCCGATACCCGCGCCGTGTCCGCCGATCCACTTCGAAAGCGAATGGATGACGATATTTGCGCCATGTTCAATCGGGCGGAGCAGCGTCGGGGGCGTGAAGGTGGCGTCGACAATCAGCGGAAGGTGATGTTTCTTCGCGATTGCGGCGTACTGCTCAATATCGGCAACGTCGAGCACGGGGTTGCCGACGGTTTCAATATAAATCGCACGGGTCTTTTCGTTGATTGCGGCTTCGGTCGCGGCGAAATCGTTCACCGGAGCGAAGCGGACGTGAATGCCCTGCTGGGGAAGGATCGCATCGAACTGAGTGAAAGTTCCTCCGTAAAGGTTGTTTGCGGAAACAAGCTCATCGCCCTGCTTCAGGATGTTGGTGACGGCGAAATAGATTGCCGCGGTTCCGCTGGAGAGCGTGAGAGCGGCTGCGCCGCCATCGAGCTGAGCCAGACGTTTCTCAAGCACATCGTTGGTCGGGTTCATCAGACGGCCGTAGATGTTGCCGGATTCGCGCAGAGCGAAGAGATCGGCGCCATGTTTGGAGCTTTTGAAATTGAATGCAGTTGTACGGTAAACCGGAACCGCGCGGGCGAGCGTGGAGGGATCGGGTTCCTGTCCGGCGTGAAGAGCGAGGGTTTCAATATGGTATTTGCGTTTGCTCATAGTAGGGAATCTCCTGTGTAATTTCTGCCGTGTTGAATCAGTTGTTGAAGAGCCAGCTGGAGAGGTAGCGTTCGCCGGTGTCGGGAAGAAGCGCGACGATGCGTTTTCCCGCGTATTCCGGACGCTTGCTCAGTTCGAGTGCGGCGAAAAGCGCGGCGCCGGAGCTGATGCCGATCAGGAGTCCTTCCTGCGTGGCGGCGGCGCGGGCGGTGTCGCCGGCTTCCTCAGATTTGACTTTGAAGACCTCATCAATGATCTTTGTATCGAGAACCGAGGGGATGAATCCCGCTCCGATGCCCTGCAGTTTGTGGGGACCGGGTTTTCCGCCGGAGATCACCGGAGAATCGAACGGTTCAACCGCAACAAGTTTCACATTCGGATTGCGGGCTTTCAGAACCGAACCTACGCCGGTCAGCGTTCCGCCCGTTCCGACTCCGGCGACAAACGCATCGACTTTGCCGTCGGCATCCTTCCAGATCTCCTCGGCGGTGGTGTGTCTGTGGTATTCCGGATTCGCGGGATTGGCGAACTGCTGCGGAATGAAGGAGCCCGGATGGGACTTCTGCAGTTCCTCGGCCTTCTCAATTGCGCCTTTCATGCCTTTTGCACCTTCGGTCAAAACGAGTTCCGCACCGTAGGCGGCGAGAAGTTTGCGGCGTTCCACACTCATGGTATCAGGCATGGTGAGAATCAGTTTGTATCCCTTGACCGCGGCGACAAGGGCAAGTCCGATTCCGGTGTTGCCGCTGGTGGGTTCAATGATAAGTGCGCCCGGAGCGATTTTGCCGTTTTTTTCCGCATCCTCGATCATTCCGATCGCAATACGGTCCTTGACGCTTCCGGCAGGGTTGAAATATTCGACTTTTACCAGGACCTCGGCGCCGCCCTTGTTCAGCTTGTTAATCCGGACAAGCGGAGTGTTGCCGACCTTTTCGAGAATTGTGCTGTAAATCTTTTCAGACATTGTCATTTCTCCTTCTTAAAGTCTACCTGTTTGGTTATGATGACATTAATATACGCCGCTTTCTGAAAAATGCAAGCGAAAACTTCTCTTTTTTAGTATTATTTTTTCAAAAAAGCCGGTTTTAACCCGTTTTTTGAGTGTAAACAAGACTAAAAAAATAAACTACTTGCCAAGTATCCTTTAAACATTTCCGTAAAAACAGAGGGGTGAGCGGAGAGAGACAAAACAAAAAAATTCTTTTTCAGCTCTTGACAGTTTTCATTCCGGAGCTATATTTACTTACTCAGAGGGATTTTTATGTTCAGAATCAAAGAGCTGAACTGGGGGAATATAACATGAAAAAAACAGGCAAACTCATCATCTGCCTTCTCATCTTCATCTGGAATCTTCCGGGATTTGCCGAACAGGCAAAGCAGGAAGAGAAGAGTTACCGCATTCTGCAAATCAACTCCAACTCGTCCGCCGATCCGTTTTCACGGAACATCGACAGCGGCATCAAGCAATATCTCAACGACCAGGAACTGATGTTCCACAGCGAAGAGTACGAAATCGGGGTGCGGTACTATCTCAGCAACAGACCGTCGTCCGCTGATGTGCAGGCGCTCCGCAAAAAGCTGAGCGGAAAATACGACCTCATCATTCTCTGCAACAATGCGGCCGTGGATCTGTTTCTCGACGGAACGCTTCCCCTCCCCACCGATACGCCGGTGCTCGTATCCTCCTATCACGGACCGCTTGCGCTGAAGCTCAGGGGAAAAGCCAACATGACCGGAATCGAAACGCGCAACCTCTGGTATCAGAACGCGCTGTTCGCCGCCCAGGTATTCCCGAACATGAAATCTCTCATTCTCATTGCCGAAGCGGGCGCGGCAGGCGAAGAACAGGTCCGCGATTTCCAGGAGATGCTCACGGAACGCAAAAAAAACATGCCCGTTCCCGTCCGCCTCATCTCGGGAAAACACTATTCCACAGATGAAATGCTCGGAATCGTCGCCGAACAGCCGCCGGAAACGGTTGTTCTTTTCAGTTCCTGGAGCTCCGTAAAAGACAGGAAGCTGGGCGGAGGAAACCGGGTTCTGCAATACCTCCGGAACATCGCTCCGGGACCGATCATCGGCAAATACGATTACTACATACGCGACGGCGCCGCCGGAGGCGTCACAAATTCCGGGTACTATCAGGGACTTCAGGCGGGAAAGATGGCGCAGCTGCTGTTATCCGGAACCAAAGCCTCCGCACTTCCGGTTCAGCAGGGACCGATCCGGACGGTGCTGACGCACAAGGCGGTCAAACAGTTCAACATTCCGGCGGCAGGCATTCCGGCGGGAACGGAACTCGTGGATGCGCCGCCGACTGCACTCGAACGGAATTTCAATGCGGTACTCGTCGCGGGATTCGGCTGCATACTCCTGCTGATTCTCTGGATTGCGTATCTGCTCAAATGCCGTCTGCAGGAAAAACGCCTTGCGGCAATGCTGCGGGTCGCCTCGGAAATGGCGCGCGTCGTAACGTTCCGCTGGGATATGGAGGGGCAGGCCTATCAGACCGTCGCTAATCCGCACTTCTGGCCGGAACAGGAAGGGCGCCCCGTATCGCCGGAAATGTGGCTGCTCCCGGAATACACCCAGGCTTACAGAGACATGTGGAACCGTCTGCAGAACGGAGAAAGCGAATCCGAGCAGATCACCTACGCGGCGGGAACTCCGGGCGCAAAAAACTGGTTCGAAATGCGCATCCGGAAAATTCTGAACCCTTCGGGCAGATACGAATTTTTCGGTCTCATTCAGGACATTTCCGAAGCGCGGCGCGATGAGATGCGCTGCCGCGACAATCTGGCGCTGCTGGATTCGCTGATCGACAATCTGCCCGGCTGCTTCTTCGTCAAGGACATCAGCGACCACTACCGCTACATCATCGCAAACCAGCAGTTCGCAGACAAAATCGGAGTTTCCAAAAACAGCATTCTCGGAGCAACCGATGAAGAAATCTTCTTCCACTCGCCAGATCTGGTCCAGCTCTACCGCGACACCGACGAGACTCTGGCGAAATCCGGAAACCACACGGAACTCCGCGAACCGCTGATCGGGCGGGACGGGAAGCGGCATGAAATCCGCACCGTGAAAAGCACCTTTTCCCTTTCCAACGGACGCAAGCTGCTGATCGGTTTCGGCATTGACATAACCCGTCAGTTTGAACTCGAACAGCAGCAGAAGGCAGCCATCGAACGGCTGGATGACGCGCTGAAGGCGGAACGGATCGTCAACGAATCGCTCGCGCGCATCGCGACTGCCTCCGATTTCAATTCCGCCGTCATGGACATGCTCGGCATCATCGGACGCCATTCCGGAGCCGACCGCTGTTACATCTACCGGTTCACCGACGAGACGCTCACCGGAGCTGTCTGCGAATTCGAATGGGCCAGCAACGGCATCCGCGCAATCCGCCATGCGCAAAAGCTGCTTCAGATTCCGGAAATTCCGGAATGGAAGGAACAGCTCCGGAGCGAAACGCCAATTCTCATTTCAGACTTCGACGAACTCACGCCGGAGTACCGGAAACGCGCACAGATTCTGCGCGATTTCGAAATCCGTTCCATCATCGCGGAAAGCATCCGGATCAAAGGGAAACTCTATGGCTTCGTCGGAATCGATTACGTCCGGGGCATCAAGAATTTCACCGACAGCGACATTCACATGCTCGACTCCATTGCCAAGCTCTTTCAGCTGGCAACGGAGCGGTTCCGGAAATAAAAAATCATTTGAAATACGCGCCGAGCTTCTTCAGTTCCGCACGCAATTCCGTGCAGTCGATCCCGCAGGGGGAAACGCCGTGTTCAACCGCAAGCGCGGCGGCACAGCCGGCGGCCTGCCCCGTGATGTAACACGCGGGAATCATGCGCACCGAAGAAAACATGTGACGGTCGGCGCCGATGCAGCGTCCGCAAACCAGCATCTCACGCTGTCCGAGCGGAACAAGAGAACGGTAGGGGATGCCGTAGCTCTCGCCTTTTTTGTACGCGGATCCGGAATAGAGCTTTTTGTGCGCCTCAATCTCCCCGCGCCCCTGATGCGAGGGATGAATATCGGCGGGACAGCAGTAGCGTCCGATTTCATCCTCAAACGAACGGCGCGCCTCGTAATCCGCACGGGTCAGCATGTATTCGCACTTGATCCGGCGCGATTCCCGGATTCCGAGCAGGGAACCGGAAGAGACAATCTCCGCACGGGAAAATCCGTCGATGTGCCTGCGATAGAAATTCTCATACTCTTTGAGCAGACGGCGGTTCCGGATAAGCCCGTCCGTCAGAGATCGCTCATCGGCGGAATCAATGCCAAAGACATGCGTGATGTTTCCGGTTTCCGCGCACTCACCGGTCGGGAAAATTCCGGTATGGTGGTAATCCTCCACGGAAAGTTCACCGGAACGGAACGCCGCCTCCAGAAGCGCGGGCATCTTTTCATCGTTGTGACTGAACGCGCCGCCTTTCCGGAACGCCCCGTCATCAATTCCCGCCCAGAGAGAACAGAGCGTGGAAGGCATGACGTCGCCCGTGGCCGGATCGCCGATCTCATACTCCGCGCCCGCAAAAAAAGCAAGCGTGCCGTCGCCCGTGCCGTCGATGAAACAGGAGGCGGCAACGGCGAAGAGTCCGCCGGGACCGGCAAAGACCGCGCGCCGCAGATGATTTTCCTCCTTCTGGACCGCGGCAAGACGGCAGTAATAAAGAACTTCAGCGCCCGACTCCATCAGGAGTTTTTCATAAAGGCGTTTGAGTCCCTCCGCCCGGATGCGCGCCCCGCCCTCCGGATTCAAACCGCGGATAATCTCCCTGCCGAATCCGCCGGGCAGAAAATTGACACCGTCTGTGAACGGCATGAAACAGGGAACCATCGCGGCGGTGCTCATGCCGCCCGCCATCGTATGGGCATCCAGCAGAATGACTTTGCGTCCGCGCCGTGCGGCCGTGACCGCAGCCGCGATTCCTGCAGGACCTGCCCCGACCACACAGATTTCCGCCGAGTATTTCACCGGGATTTCAAGATTCAGATTGACCGTTTCCATCAAAAGCTCCTTTCATTCGAGTTGTTTTCTTACGAATACAGCATCTTTCCGGACTTGACAATTTCCATTTCCGCAATTACAGTATAAAAAACGGGGATTTTGAAACCTGCATGGATTTTCTGAAACAAATTGCAATGTTCGAACGGAAGCTGGACTGCCGTCTCTGCTTTCATGACTTCAGCGGAGAGCTGACCGCGCTCGCCGGCAGGGAAGCTCTGCCGCTGCACCACACGAACCCGTACTGCGAAGCGGTCCGCTCGTTCAGTCCGGAACGCTATGCGGAGTGTCTGAAGTGCGATACGGGGCGTGTGGTCGAGCTGCTCCGCAACGGGTTCCCGTTCTGCAAGAAATGCCACGCGGGATTCCTGGAATACGTCTTTCCGTTGTTCAAATTCCGGCGTCTTGCAGGTGCAATGTTTCTCGGGATTTTCCGGTCGGGGGAGAAAACCGAATGGGTTCCGCCGCTCCGCCCTCCCCCGGGAACGCCGGAGGAAGAGGAACTGCTCTTTTTCGGGAAACTCTTCGCGGACTCCATCGGAAAGGAACTGGAGCGTCTGCCCGAAAACTGTCCGCGGGGCAAACGCAGAGAACAGATTCATCTCTGGTTTGTGCACAATTTCCGCAAGCCGGATGTTTCGCTCGGGGATCTCGCGGCGAACCTCGGGCTCTCGGAGTCGCGCACCGGACAGCTCCTGCGGGAAGACGGCGGGGCTGCGTTTCCCGAACGTCTGCGCGGATATCGCCTGCAGTGCGCAAAAGAGATTCTCCTCAATTCCGCACTTCCGGTGAACCGGATTGCGGAACTTTGCGGCTTCCGGAGCGCGAATTATCTGCACCGCAGTTTCCGCCGCGCGGAGGGCTCAACTCCGGAAGCATGGCGGACGGAGATGAAGAAAAAAGCCGCAGAACTGTGAAAAATAAACGCCTCATTTTTCACAGCAAGAGCAAATTTGCATGTTTGAATCCGATTTATACTTTATTTTCCGAACTATTTAATTTCATTAATTTATAAAAAAATCCCTTGTATTTTTGCATTTTGCCGTTTATATTAAGGGAATAAGGGTAAATCTATAAACATAAGCGAAGGAGCATGAACATGGCAGAAGAGTTACAGGGACTTCTGGACAGGATCCAGAGTGAAGGCATCGCCAAAGCCGAAGCAGAAAAAACGAAGATCGTGGAAGACGCAAAGGCGGAAGCCGCGAAGATCGTTGCAGCGGCGAAAGAGGAAGCCGCTTCCATAGTCAAAAAGGCGAATGAAGATGCGGAAATCAGCGTAACCAAGGGCAACGCCGCAATCAAACAGGCGGCGCGCGATGTGCTCATCGCTCTCCGCGCGGATATCGAAGCGCGTCTGAAAAACCTCGTCACCGAAAGCATCGGCGAAGCCATGACTCCCGAGACGATGGGCAAAATCATTCTTGAGATGGTCAAAGCCTACAGCGTCAAAAAACCATCCGGCGATGCGACCGTCGAGCTTCTTCTTTCGCAGAAGGACGCCGATGCCATGACCGCGCTGTTCAAGGGCGCGCTTCTTGCGCAGCTCCAGGCGAATCCGGTGATCCGCATCAGCTCCGACGTCTCCGCCGGACTCCAGATCGGCTTCAAGGGAACCGATGTTTTCCTCGACTTCTCCGATGAAGCGCTTGCAGACGTCATCTGCGCATACGTGGGTCCCAAGCTCGCGGCGGCGCTCAAGGGCTGACGCCCGGAACGGAGTGGAAACATGGTTCTCTATGCATTGATCGCCTCGCTCCCCTACCTGAAGCGGGACGACGCGCCTTCCATCTCCGCGGAAGACCTGGACTCCTCGGCGGAGTCGTTCCTGAATGCGAAGCAGTTCGCCGAATTCAAGAGGCTTTCGCTGACAGCCGCCCCGTCGGACTTCCCGAAGAACGGACTTGCGGCACGGTATCTCGAATGGGAAACCGCGCTCCGCAACTCCATCGCAAAGGTCCGCGCCGCACGCCTGAATCTTGATGCCTCCGCGTATCTTCATGCGGACGGAATCTACGAGACGGATGCGGACCGCGCAGTCCGCGAGGCTTTTGCCGCGGAAAACCCGCTCGAACGCGAAAAACTTCTCGACAACGCCCGCTGGGACAAGCTCGACGAGCTTGAAGGCGGACAGCACTTCTGCTACGGGGCTCTCTGCATCTACAAGCTCAAACTGGAGCTTCTGCTGAAGTGGAAAGCGAGAAAAGCGGAACTCTCCCAGCGGAATCTCGACCTTGCCGCCGCTGAAGTCCGCAAAAACGAATTATCATAACAGGAGATTGATCCTATGCTCGAAAACAAAAAGATGGGCCGGATCGTCGGAGTCAACGGAAACCTTCTTACCGTTGAATTCGACACCAGCGTCACTCAGAACGAAGTCGCCTACGCCATTGTCGGCGACAGCCGCCTGAAATGCGAAGTCATCCGCGTGAGAGGCTCCCGCGCCGACCTTCAGATCTTCGAAAGCTCCGCCGGACTCAAAGTCGGCGACGCCGTCGAATTCACCAATGCGCTCCTCAGCGTCAAACTCGGTCCCGGACTCCTCACTCAGGTTTACGACGGGCTCCAGAACCCGCTCGAAAAACTTGCAGAACAGGCGGGCTTCTTCCTCAAACGCGGTCTCTATCTCGACCCGCTCGACTACTCCTCCACCTGGGAATTCACTCCCGTTGCAAAAGTCGGCGACAAACTTTCCGCCTCCGACAAGATCGGCTGGGTTCCCGAAGGAATCTTCCATCATTACATCATGCTCCCGTTCGCCTTCCAGGGCGTCTGGGAAGTGACCGAAGTCGCCCCCAAAGGAGTCTACAAGCTCAACGACACCATGGCGAAAGTCAGAAACGCCAAAGGCGAGGAACGCATCGTCACAATGGTTCAGGAATGGCCGGTCAAAATCCCGATCTCCTGCTACAAGGAAAAACTCATGCCCACCGAGCCGATGATTACGCAGATGCGCACCATCGACACATTCTTCCCGGTTGCAAAAGGCGGAACCTTCTGCACCCCCGGCCCCTTCGGAGCAGGCAAGACAGTTCTTCAGCACTCCATCAGCCGTAACGCGGAAGCCGACGTCGTAATCATCGCGGCATGCGGCGAGCGGGCTGGCGAAGTCGTGGAAATTCTCCGCGAATTCCCGCACCTCGAAGACCCGCGCACCGGCAAACCGCTGATCGACCGTTCCATCATCATCTGCAACACCAGCTCAATGCCGGTCGCCGCCCGTGAAGCCTCCGTCTACACCGCTGTGACCCTCGCGGAATACTACCGCCAGATGGGACTCAACGCCCTGCTGCTTGCGGACTCCACCTCCCGCTGGGCACAGGCGCTCCGCGAAATGTCCGGACGTCTCGAAGAGATCCCCGGCGAAGAGGCCTTCCCCGCATACCTCGAATCCCTCATCGCCAGCTTCTACGAACGCGCCGGACTCGTCATGCTGAACGACGGCACCAAAGGTTCGATCACCATCGGCGGCGCAGTCAGTCCCGCAGGCGGAAACTTTGAAGAGCCCGTCACCCAGGCGACCCTGAAAGTCGTCGGCGCGTTCCTCGGACTCTCCCGCGAACGCTCCTCCGCACGCCGCTATCCCGCGATCCATCCGCTCGACAGCTGGAGCCATTACAACAGCATCGTCGATTCCGGCGAAATCAAGCGCGCCCGCGAAATTCTCCGCCGCGGAAACGAAATCAACCAGATGATGAAGGTCGTCGGCGAAGAGGGAACTCACATCGGCGACTTTGTAATCTACCTCAAGAGCGAATTCCTCGACTTCGTCTACCTCCAGCAGAACACATTCGACGAGGTTGATGCCGCGTGCAGCGCGGAACGCCAGAAATACGTCTTCCGCCGCGTGGTCGATGTTCTCAACGACGAATTCAAGTTCGACGACAAGGATTCCGCCCGCCGCTTCTTCCTTGAGCTGAGACAGATGTTCACCGACTGGAACTATTCTCCGTTCAATTCCGACAAGTTCAAAAAGGGCGAGGAAGACATCGCCGCGAAAATAAAGGAGAGACTCGCCAATGCGTAAAGTCTATCACAAAATCATTCAGATCGCCGGCAACGTCATCACCGTCGAAGCCGACAACGTTGCATACAACGATCTCGCGGAAGTCACCAGCGCGCGCGGCACATCGCTCGCACAGGTCATCCGCCTTCAGGACAACAAGGTCTACCTCCAGGTCTTCGCCGGTTCGCGCGGCATCAGCACCGGCGACGAGGTTCGCTTTCTCGGATATCCGATGAAAGTCTCCTCCTCGACCGACCTTCTCGGACGCGTCTTCAACGGTGCCGGAAAGCCGCGTGACATGCGACCGGAAATCACCTCCGACATGATCGAAATCGGCGGCCCCTCCGTCAACCCCGCAAAGCGCATCATTCCCCGCAAGATGATCCGCACGGGCATTCCGATGATCGACCTGTTCAACACGCTCGTCGAATCCCAGAAACTCCCGATCTTCTCCGTCGCGGGCGAACCCTACAACGAACTGCTCGCCCGAATCGCCATGCAGGCGGAAGTCGACGTCATCATCCTCGGCGGCATGGGACTCAAATACGACGACTACCTCTACTTCAAGAATGTGCTTGACGACCACGGCGCGCTCTCCCGTTCGGTTCTGTTCATCCACACTGCGGCGGACCCCGTCGTGGAATGCCTGCTCGTCCCGGACATGTGCCTTGCCGTCGCCGAAAAGTACGCGCTCGAAAAGAAACGCGTGCTCGTTCTTCTCACCGACATGACCAACTTCGCCGATGCGATGAAGGAAATCGCGATTACAATGGAACAGATTCCGTCGAACCGCGGTTACCCCGGCGACCTCTACTCCCAGCTCGCCTCCCGCTACGAAAAGGCGGTTGACTTCGACGGAGCCGGTTCGATCACAATTCTGACCGTCACGACCATGCCCGGCGACGATGTGACCCACCCGATTCCGGACAACACCGGCTACATCACCGAAGGTCAGTTCTATCTCAGAAACGGCCGCATCGAACCGTTCGGTTCGCTGAGCCGTCTCAAGCAGCAGGTCAACGGCAGGACCCGCGAAGACCACCGCGCAATCATGGACACCATGATCCGCTTCTACGCGGACTACAAGGAAACCCTCGAAAAGCAGTCGATGGGATTCCAGATGAGCAACTGGGACAAGAAACTTCTCCGCTACGGCGTCGCCTTCGAAAAGCAGATGATGGACCTCTCGGTCAACATTCCGCTCGAAGCCGCGCTTGATGAAGGCTGGAAGATTCTCGCCGAATGCTTCGACAAGACCGAAACCGGAATGAAAACCGAGCTTGTGGACAAATTCTGGCCGAAATGACCCGGAGGTTGAACCATGCCGAAAGTCAAATTAACAAAAACCGCATTGAAACAGGAGCGCGATTCGCTGAAGCAGTTTCAGCGCTTCCTGCCGACTCTTCAGCTGAAGAAGCAGCAGCTCCAGATGGAAATGCGGACCTGTCTCGACCGGATCGAAAAGAACCGGCAGTTTGAACAGGAGACGAAGAACGCTCTCGCCGCCTGGACGGAGCTGTTCGGCGATCCGGAGGCAGTCGAAAAAATCAAACGGAATCTCTCCGTCAGCCGCGTCGAAACCGGCGTGCAGAACATCGCGGGAGTCGACGTCCCCGTGTTCCGCGAAGTCATTTTCGACGCAAAGCCGTTCGACCTTTACGCCGACGACCCGTGGCTTGACGATGCGGCGGAATCCGTCAAAAAAATCGTTTCCATTCAGGAGGAGCGCGAAATCATCCGCCGTCAGTACGACCTGATCGCCGATGAGCTCCGGGTCACAACCCAGCGCGTCAACCTGTTTGAAAAAGTCAAGATTCCTGAATGCAAGGAGAATATCCGCGCCATTCAGATCTACCTCGGCGATATGGACACGGCGGCAGTCGCACGCTCCAAAATCGCCAAGAAAAAACTTCAGGAGACCGTAGCATGATTGAACCGATGAAAAAAATCACGCTCCTGTGTCTGGATTCCGACAAGGTCCGGACCCTCGAAGCCTTGCGTGATCTCTCGATCATGCACACCGTCGTCTCCGCGGACACGGAAACGGCGGACGTCGCCGCGCTCTCCCGCCGCCTCGCCGAGATCAACCGCGCCGGACTCGCACTGCTCGAAAGCAAGGCGAAATCCTCTGCGGCTCCCGTCGAAGCGGAAAAAGCCGTGGCGCGAATCAACGCCATCCTCGATGAACGCGCCGCTGCCGAAAAGGAAATCGACGCCCTCAACAAGGAGTGCGAACGCCTGCGTCCGTGGGGCAGCTTCGATCCGAAACAGATTGATGCGCTCGCGAAAAAAGGCATTACCGTGGTGCTCTGCACCGCTTCGCCCAAAAACATGCCGGAGATTCCGGAAGGCGTCACGGCGGAGGAGATCTCCCGCGATTCCGCACAGGTCTGTCTCGCCCTCGTCTCCCGCACACCGTTCGACACCAGAGAGCTGAATGTGGTGACGCTCCCGGAGCGTCCGCTCGCCGAACTCGAAGCCGCCATGAACGCCGACCGCTCCAAGCTGAAAACACTTCAGACGGAGCTCGAATCGTTCATTCCCTCGCTGGATGCGATCCGCGCGTACCGGGTGACAGTGGACGATGAACTGACCTTCGCGAAAAACCGCGACGGCATGTCCGAAACCGGAGCGATTGCGTACATTTCGGGCTATGTTCCCGCCGACAAGGTTGCGGAACTGCACGACGCCGCACAGAAAAACGGCTGGGCGCTGCTCATCACCGACCCTGCGGCGGACGATGAACAGGTTCCGACCTGCATCCGCAAACCGAAGTGGCTGGACATCATGGATCCGCTCTTCGACTTCATCGGAGTTACGCCGGGCTACCGCGAAAACGACGTGAACCTGTTCTTCCTGATCTTCTTCCCGATCTTCTTCGGAATGCTGGTCGGAGACGCCGGTTACGGCGTGCTCTTCATCGCGATTGCGCTGTTCTGCAAATTCACAGTCTGCAGAGGAAAAGAGGGAGCGCGTCTGCCGCTGAATCTCTTTCTGATGCTCTCGTGCATGTCGCTGATCTGGGGCTGGCTGAACGGCTCCTGGTTCGGAATCCCGCGTCACTCGCTGCCGCAGTTCATGCAGGGACTCAACTTCCTTGCGGACCCGGCAAACAGCCCGCTCGCATGCGAAATCGGAGAAAAACTGCATCAGGCCCCGGCCGGACTCAAGGACAAGTTTGTCCAGTGGCTCTGCTTCCTTCTTGCTGCGCTCCAGCTTTCGTCGGCGCGTCTGTTCAAGACCATCACGGAACTGCGCCGCAGCTGGCGCGCGCTGGGACACCTCGGCTGGGCGCTGCTGATCTGGGCGAACTTCTTCACCGCAGTGAATCTGATCGTGTTCAGCGGAACCTTTCCGTCATTCGCATACTGGATGTACGGAATCGGCGTGGTGCTGATCGTGGTCACCATTACCTTTGAAGCCGCGCTGAACCTGCCCTTCGCCCTGATCGGAAGTTTCGTGGATGTGCTCTCGTACATCCGCCTGTTCGCAGTCGGTCTCTCCGGAGCCTACATTGCAGACAACTTCAACAAGATGGGAGCGATGATCTGCGATGCGCTTCCGAAGAATCTGTTCGTGATCGGACTGATCTTCCTGATCATCGTTGCGCTGTTCGGACACATTCTGAACATTGCGCTCGGATTCCTCGGCGTGCTGGTGCATGCAATCCGACTGAACACTCTGGAATTCTCGAACCACATGGAAATGCAGTGGGCGGGAATCCGCTACAAACCCTTTGCAAAGACGAAAAACCCAATTAAAGATAACCAAACAGGAGAAAGAAAATGAGTATGTTACTCGCAGCAGCGGCAGATGCCGCAAACGCG
The DNA here is from genome assembly GCA_002405835.1 of Lentisphaeria bacterium UBA4640. GTDB lineage: Bacteria > Verrucomicrobiota > Lentisphaeria > Victivallales > UBA1829 > UBA1829. The sequence continues at coordinate 15,067 of DHMO01000034.1, forward strand.
GCTCAGGCCGCCGCCCCCGTCGTCGCGGATTTCCAGCAGAAGGCTCTGGTCTTCGCAGCGGCGTTCTCGTCCATCGGCTTTGCCGCCATCGGTTCCGCCTACGGCGCCGGCGCGGCCGCATGTTCGGCGATCGGCGCATGGAAGAAGTGCTATGCACAGAACAAGCCGGCTCCGTTCCAGCTTCTGATTTTCGCAGGCGCTCCGCTCTCCCAGACAATCTACGGCATGATCATCATGTTCATCATCATGGGCGCCGCCAGCGATGCGACTCTGCTCGCCTCCAAACCGGGCGTCTGGTTCGTCTACATGATGGTCGGCATCCTCTCCGGCGTCTCGATGGGAATCTCCGCTCTCTGGCAGGGACTCTCCTCCGCAGCAGCGGCAGATGCGTTCGCGGAAACGGGCAAAGGCTTCACCAACCAGCTGATGGTTCTCGGTATCGTTGAAACCGTTGCGATCTTCGTAATGGCGTTCGCAATCGTTCTTCTCAGCTCGTTCTAAGCGGAAAAGGACTCCGATTCCACATTGCGGATCTCCGCTCAAAACGGAGATCCGCTTTTCATTTCACAAAAAAAAAGGATTTTTATGGCTGTACAATTCATTCCGACCCTTATGACCGGGGAAAAGAATATCGACGAGGCGTTCTCCATTGCCTGCGGCGATTTCGCCGGAAATATACTCTTCTACAAAAACGGACTGCTCAAAGAGTTCTCCCCCGTCATTGCCGCAGGCCGCATGTACCGCACACCGTGGACCCGCGACGCTGCATTCAACACCTGGTACGCGGGCGCCCTGCTCTGCCCTTCCGCCGCAAAAAACGCCCTGCTCTCTGTTCTCTCCAGCAAATCCGGGAAACTGGTGATTGACGAAGAGTTCGGGCAGTACTGGGACATCATCATCTGGGTCTGGGGCGCATGGAACTACTGGCTCCGCACCGGCGATACCGAATTCCTCCGCACGGCTCTTGAGGCTTCCGAAAACACACTCCGCCTGATGCGCAATGAAGAATTCGATCCGGCTGACGGTCTCTTCCGCGGCGGCGCATGCTTCCAGGACGGCATTGCGGGTTATCCCGACATGCTCGTTTCGGACAAACGGGAAAGCGGCATCATCCACTGCCTGTATGACACACCGCGTCATGAATGGCTCGCGAAAAAAGGGCACGGCCTGCCCTGCAAAGCGCTCTCGACGAACTGCCTCTACCTCCTTGCCTATCAAAGCGTTCAGAAAATGCGCGAAGTTCTCGGTCTCCCCGCCGAGGCGCAATTTGCAGAAGAGGAAGAAGCCCTGCGCAAAGCTATCCGCGCGCGGTTCCGCAACCCGGAGACAGGCTTTTTCACCTATCTGCTCGACGTCAAGGACTCGGAGCGTCAGGAAGGCCTCGGTCTCGCTTTCGGCATTCTTTCCGGCGCGATTACCGGCGACGACATGCCGGACATCATGAAACAGCTCCATGTCACGCCGAACGGCCTCCCCTGCGTCTGGCCTCCGTATGAACGCTACATGGGCAAGCCGGGAGCGTACCCGCGCCATTCCGGTCTCATCTGGCCGCAGGTGAATGCGGCCTGGTGTTCCGTACTGAATCGCACCGGGAACCGCACAGAAGCATGGAAAGAGATGGAAATGCTTGCGGAAAAAGCTGTCCGCGACTCGCTGTTCTATGAAATCTATCATCCCGACACGGGACTTCCCTATGGCGGGCTTCAGGAAAACGGCGCGCAGGGAATCATCGAATGGGAATCGCAAATCCGCCAGACCTGGGTTGCCACCGGCTTCCTCAACATGGTTTTCGAATGTGTCTGGGGAATGGAATTCCGTCCGGACGGGCTCTCGCTCACCCCGCACCTTCCGGAAGGCAGCGGCGAAATGCGTCTCAGCGGTCTCCGTTACCGCGGCATGGAGCTTGACATCACGGTCAGACGTGCATCATCCGCCGCCGAGCGGACAGCCGCAAGCCAGTTCATTCCGGCAGACAGAACCGGAACTGTTCAGGTGACATTCGTCCTTTAACAAAAAACCGTCCCCGTTTCCACTGAAAGGAACGGGGACGGAAACATTTATCATATTACTGCGGAGCTTCTTCCGATTTCCAGTCGGAAATCTGTCCCTTATCAGAATCAAAAGTCACTCCGACAAGAGTAATTGGTTTTCCGGAAAGCTGAAATTTCTTAAAATACTCTTTTTCTCTGATTTGTGAAAGCGCAGACTTGTCCCCGTCGAGCTTGAATTCAAACAGATAGATATGTTTTTCTGTCTGAACCACAGCGTCAATCCGCCCGTTATTCGTACAGGATTCAGCCTCAATGTTATATCCGAGCAAACGGAAAACCGCATAAAAAATGGTCTGGAATGTAGCCTCGCTTTTTTTGTGAACCGGATACGGGATTCCGGCGAAAAAAGATTCCAGGATCTTCCGGACCCGGGCGAGATTGTTTTCAACAAACGCCATGGCGAGCTCAACGGAAAAACTTGAAACTTCCCGTTTGTTTCTTCCGATGTAACTGTTCAGAAGATAAGTGCTGAACGCTTCCGCGACCTCCTCATTCGGGAAATCAAGCCAGTAGTAGCGGCGGTTGAAGCGGAGTTCGGTTGATTTTATCGTCAGATAGCCCGTTTGAAGCAACAGTGTAACCGGGTCGATGTCCGGTATTTCAAACGCATCAAACGTCACCCCCGGAACAGGCTTGGAAACGGCGTCTTCAAAATTGAAATCATTCTTTTTTGCGAGTTCCATCAGGAACGCCGGTGTACCAGTGGCAAACCAGTAATTCAAAAATTTTCCGCCATTCTCAAAGAACTTGGCAATGGACACCGGGTTGTAAACCTTCTCCGAATTTTCTTCAAAGCAATAGCCGTCGTACCATGTTTTCAGCCGTTTCCGGAGCTCTTCCGGCGAAAGTTTCAAATGCCCGGCCATTGCCTCTATGCGGTCGCTGAAATACTGCTCCAGCTCGGACTGCGTGTAACCGAACATCGTCGCATATTCTGCGCGCATCGTAAGATCAGTCAGATTGTTCAAATCGGAGAAGAGCGATACATGGCAGAACTTTGTGACTCCGGTAACGAAAAGGAAACGCTCCTTTGCATTCCTGTCCTTCAGAATGCTGTAAAAGCCCTTCAAAATCTTTTGAATCTCCGCGATTTCCGGACTCGCTATATTATCCAGTATCGGTTTGTCATATTCATCAACGAGAATTACGACCTGCTGCTCCTTTGCCAGAGCATCAACGAGATCGGCAAACATCAGCCCCGGTGAATTCTCCGTCAAAGTCACCTGATGTGCATCCGCCTGTCCCCGGATTTTATGTTTCAGATATGAAATCAAAGATTCCGGAGAACCATCCTCCGAACCATAATCGCCGAAGCTCAGGTGAATCACCGGATAAGAACGCCAGTCATAGTCTTTCCGGGAAATGGCAAGGCCCCTGAATAAATCCTTTTTCCCCTCAAAAAAGGCTTTCAGAGTGGAAACCGTCAGAGATTTTCCGAACCGGCGCGGACGCGAAAGGAAATACCCGGCCCGGCTCTGCTGAACCAGATTCCAGATATATTCCGTTTTGTCAATATACAGATAATTTCCCTGTATCAAACCTTCAAAGCTGAAAACATAACTTGTTAGATCCTTCATAATCCGCACCTCAACCACAGACTATACAGCGGATTTCTATTTTTGCAAGCAGCATAAAACAGATTCACAGAATAAAACAGCACCGGAAGCGGCAAAACTTCCAGTGCTGTCGTTTTTTCAAATCGAGCTTACAGCGTACCGAACAGACGGTCGCCGGCGTCGCCGAGACCGGGGAGAATGTAGCAGTGCTCATTCAAGCCCTGATCCATGCAGCCGAGATAGACGTTCACATCCGGATGCGCTTTGCTGAAGTATTCCGCACCCTCCGGAGCACCGATGACGTTGATCATCTTGATGTCACGCGCGCCGCGCGATTTGAGCGCAGTCACGGCGGCGGCCGCGCTTCCGCCGGTCGCAAGCATCGGGTCGAGAACAATCACACTCTGGTTCGCAATATCCGGCGGAACCTTGCAATAGTATTCCACAGGGAGATGCGTCTCCGGATCGCGGTAGAGTCCGATGTGACCGACGCGCGCGGCGGGGATCAGGCTGCGCATGGCGTCAACCATGCCGAGTCCGGCGCGGAGAATCGGGACGATACAGACCTTCTGGTTCACAACCGGACCGCGCATTTTCATGAGCGGAGTCTGGATTTCCTCTTCCTCAAGCGGGAGCTCGCGGGAGGCTTCGTAGCCGATCAGAAGAGTGATTTCATGCACAAGTTCATGAAAATCTTTCGTTCCAGTCTCAATTTTGCGGAGCATGGAAATCTTGTGCTGAATCAGCGGATGAGTCATTACGTGGACGTTCGGATAGTTCATTTTTCTTTTTTCTCCGGGATCAGAAGGTTCATGACAACGCCGACAACCGTCGCGACGAAAAGTGCGGAAACCGTGAATCTGGCTTCACCGAACACCAGCGGAATTCCGCCGATGGCGTTAAGCCCGACACCGACGCAGAGTGTGCCGGCCATAATCGAAAGATTGCGGCTTTCCGCAAGATTGATTTTCGCTTCGGAAATCGTGCGGATGCCGATTGAGGCAATCATGCCGAACAGCATCAGTTCCACACCGCCCTTCACCGGAGCGGGAATGGAGAGAAGAACCGCGCCGAATTTGCCGATCAGACCGAGCACAATCGCCATCACCGCAGCAATGCGGAGGGTCGCGGGATTGTAGTTGCCCGTCGAAGCGAGAACGCCGGTGTTTTCCGCGTAAGTCGTATTTGCGGGACCGCCGAGGAACCCCGCAACAATTGTCGCGAGACCATCACCAGTCAGAGTGCGGTGAAGTCCCGGATCCTTGAAGAAGTCTTTGCCGACAACCGCGCCGTTGGTCGTGATGTCGCCGAGGTGTTCCATGAAGGTCACCAGCGCGATCGGGGCGATCAGGATAATCGCGCTCAGGTCAAAGGACGGGAACGTGAGGAAGCCTTCCGTCTTATACGGGATGTTGAACCACGGAGCCGTCAAAATCGCATGAAAATCCATGTGATAGAGGCCGAGGAAGGAGAGAATGACACAGAGGACATAACCGCTCGTAATGCCGATCAGAATCGGAATCAGGCGGAAAATTCCTTTTGCGCGGTTCATGCCGATCACGATTGTGACGAAAGTGAACAGGGCAATCAGGGCATTCAGTAGATTTGTGCGGGTGAAAGTGCCGTTCTCGAACTTGCCGAACGCATCGCTCACACCAACGCCGGTCAGACTCAAACCGATGATGATAATGACGGGACCCGTTACAAGCGGCGGGAAAACCTTGCGGATGCGGTCAGGTCCGAGAAAGTAGGCGACCAGAGCAAAGACCAGATAAATCAGACCGGCCGCAATGATTCCGCCCTGAGCTTTCGGAATATTCGCGGCGTTGCCGGCAACCACCGTGCAGAGCGCACCGATAAATGCGAAGGAGGAGCCCAGGAAGACCGGAACTTTTCCTTTTGTGCAGAAATGGAACACCAGAGTTCCCACGCCTGCGGAAAACAGAGCCGCCGCCGGTGAAAATCCTGTAATCAGAGGAACCAGAACCGTGGCTCCGAACATTGCCAGCAGATGCTGACACCCGAGTGCATAATCCTTTGCGGATAATTTATCCATAAAAAGCCCTTTCCTTAGTTGTATTTAAAATACCACGCAAACGGGGATTTTTCAACCGGAAGAGGAATATTTATTCGCAAAAGCCCCGCCGGAAGGATGCGTTTTCCGGCGGGGTTGAATCCGTTACAGAATGTAGCGGATGTAAAGATAAATCGAAGAAATCAGAACGCTGACCAGCATAATCGGAGCACCGTAGGCGGTGAAGTTTCCGAATGTCATGCTGTAGCGGTTCTTCCGGGCGATCTGACAGATGACGACGTTCGCCGATGCACCGATCAGAGTGCCGTTTCCGCCCAGGCACGCGCCCAGCGCAAGCGACCAGAACAGGGGCTCGCGGATATGGAGCATAACCTCCTGCGGAAGCGTGTAATTCACCTGTGTCAGGTAATCCGCGGGAACGTCGATGCCGTACATGTTCTTCGCAAAGACCGGGATAATGGAGTTGATCAGCGGAATCATCGCAATCACAAGCGGGATGTTGTCGACAACCGCCGAAAGGATTGCGCCCGCCCAGAGAATCACCATCATGGTCAGCGCGAAATTGCCGTTCGTTGCCTGCACCATCAGTTCGCCGAGCTTGGTGAACACACCGTTGATCTCAAGCGCGCCGATCACCATGAAAAGTCCGCAGAAGAACAGAATCGTGGTCCACTCCACTTTCTCCAGCATGTGCGAAATCGGGAGCCCGCAGACAAGAGTCATGAGAAATGCACCGCAGATCGCGACAAGCCCCGGTTCGATTCCCGTCATATTGCCGGTCAGGAAGCCGATGAGGACGAGGACGAAAATCACCATTGCGCGGCGGAGACGCTTCGGCTCCAGAATCGCGCGGGAGGCGTCCGTCAGCGAAACCGCATGGCGTGCGCTGGCGCCCGTCGCAAGCTGTTTGCGGAGGAAGAAAACAACCAGAACCAGAACCGCCGCCATGATGATCACCACCGCAGGCGCAAGATTGAAGAGAAAGTCGTTGAAGGAGAGTCCGCAGCTGGCGCCGATCAGAATGTTCGGCGGGTCGCCGACAAGCGTTGCCGTTCCGCCGATGTTCGAGAAAATCGCTTCCAGAATCAGAATCGGAACCGTCGGAATACCGAGGAGCTGAGTGATGAGAATCGTCACCGGCGCCATCAGGATCACGGTTGTGACGTTATCCATGAATGCCGAAACGATTGCCGTTGCAAGCAGGAATTCAATTGTAACCAGAATTCCGTTTCCTTTGGTCTGCTGTGCGATTTTGACCGCGATCCATTCAAACACTCCGGTCGTCGCCATGATATTGACAATCACCATCATGCCGACCAGCAGAGCCAGAACGTTGAGGTCAACCTTCGCGAGCATCTGCGGAAAACTTGCAACGCCGCACGCCGCCATGGCGCCCGCGCCGAGCATTGCCGCAATGGTCTTGTCAACCTTCTCCGATGCAATGAAGATGTAGGTGATAACGAAAATGATGATGCCGAGCAACATTGTATTCATCCTGCAGAACCTCCTTTAAAGGTTGATGATCCGCTCCAGGAGGAGCGTCTGGTTGATGATGCCGAGAAGGTCGCCTTCCGGCGAAACGATGTAGGCAACCGGACAATGCTCGACGGAAATCGCGAAAACGATTTCAATCAGCGTAGCATCCGGAGGGAACACCGCACCGGGTTTGTGCATGACGTCCTTCACGAGAGAATTGGCTTCCACGGAGAAGTATTTTTCGAACGGGTCGAAGAAACGGATGAATCCGACGCTCTTCAGGTGCGAAAAGAAATCCGGAATGCCGAGTTTGAACAGTTCGGAACAGGAAATTTCGCCGACCAGTTTGCGCCCGTCAAGCACGGGAACGATGTCCGCATTGAAGCGCATCATCATGGAGGTGGCGTCGCGCAGCGGCATTTCGGGAGTGGCGTTGCAGCGGAAAGGGGTCATGATGTCGGAGGCGCGGAGCGGTTCGGTATCGTTGAACGGAACACGTCCGAGAAGCAGCACGGCAACTTCGCTCTTTTCCGTCTCGCGGAGCGTTTCCGAAAAGAGTTTGTCCTGCAGGCATTTTGCGAATGCCGAGAAAAAGCGGAGTCCGTCCATCGGCTGCGACTCCGGAATGAGGAGCATGCAGGCAATGCGGATCGGCTCATCATCCGGCGCTTCGTACTTGATGCCGTCCGCGATCGTCGCGATTACGGGGATCAGGTGGGAGATTCCTTTGATTCGGGCGTGCGGGAAGACGATTCCGCCGCCGACCGCGGTGGAAGACTGCTTTTCGCGCTCTTCCAGAGCCGTGCGGATCTGCTCCGCGGAGAGTCCATGCGCTTTCGCCGCATTGAGGTTTGCCGCTGTTTCCGCGAGGATACGGAAGAGTTCCTCCCGGTTCGCCGCCTTGACATGAAGACGCACGTTTCCGGAACCGATCATATTCTTTGTTGTACTCATGAATTCTGAGCTCTTTCTGAAAAATCTGATTGTCCATGTATGGACGAGTTGTAAGGGGGATTCAAAAATCCGGGCATGAAACACCCGTTTTCAGGCACACGGAATGTGTCTGGATTTTTGAAACGACCTCTCTGTTTTAAATCTGTTCAGAAAGAGCAGGCGGACCTCGCCTCGGGTATATAAAGACTGAATAATTGAGTTCCGGAAAGATGGAGGCCTTGCAGAAATAGGTCTGTGCTTCATTTTCCGGAAGTTTGACGGGCTGGGTGAGAACCCGGAGCAGGAGCGCGGCGCGCATCGGGAGACGGCGTCCGGAAGCTGTCACGGCGGAATAGGTTTCCATGACACATTCGAGGATCGGCCCCTGATTGGAGGAATCCTTGTAGTCGTGTTCCGGATTTTCCGAAACGGCGGCTATGCTGTTTTCATGCGGCAGCACGCAATCCGCCGCGCAGACAGCGCCGAACAGACCGAGCATAAGGAAGAAAAATGTAAAGCAAAGTCTGTTCATGGGTTCCGTCTTTCGTTTTCGCGTAATTTACACGTTTTTTTCTTTTTTTCAAGAGGCGTTTTCATATTTTAATTGCGGAGGTGAATAAAAGGATGAACCGGAATGCATTCCAACAATTCGTTTACTCCGCATAAAAGGAGCGGAATTTTTCCGAAATCCGGAGCTTTTCCCGCCGTTTTTCTGCTGTTTTGAGTGTAAAGTCATATACGGGTCAATCAAATTATTCTACGGCACAAGCAATTAACTTTATTTTCCGACAAAATGCATTTCAGGGATTGAAAAAGAGGAAAAGCGTGTTATATTAATGCTCCTATGATGGAAAATTTATAATCGTTCCGGTTTCCCGGAGGTTGTAAATCTGAGTCTGTCAGCGGCAATATTCAGCAGCGAGCCGCGGGCGGACATAATAAGGGAATGCCGGAAACGGCGTTCGAAAAAAAATGGACCAAAGCAGGAGATGAAGGAAGTCCACTATGGTAAAGATCAGACTGAAAAAGACAGGCGCTAAGAATTGGATCAGTTTCCGTATCGCGGTTTGCGACATTCGTTCCCAGCGCGACGGCTACATGGTTGAAGAGATCGGCTACTACGATCCGAAGCACAGCGATGAGAAGATCGACGTTGAGCGCGCGGATTACTGGATCGCCAACGGCGCCCAGATGTCCGACACCGTCAAATCGATTCTGGCTCGTGCAAAAGCCGGCAAGTCCAAAGTTAGAGGCGTGCCCGATGCCAAGCCGAGAAAGAAAAACTTCAAGAAGGGCGCCGACGAAGCCGCTTCCTGAGTAGGAATGGAGAGGTAACGTGCTTTTCGATACGTTAAAGAGATGGTTCGGCGGAGGCAAGACCGCGGAAGAGAAGGCTCCGGCCAATGCTCCCGCGAAGAAATCCGCTGTTCCGGAACATGTTGCGACACTGAAAGATCTTGAAGGCTTTGTCGACTATGTGGTGAAAGCCCTCGTGGATGTCCCCGAAGAGGTCAATGTGACGACCGAAGACGGCGAGAACGACACCCGCGTCATCAAGATCAAATGCCGCAAGGAAGATACCGGCAAAATCATCGGCAAGAAAGGCAAGACGATCATCGCCCTGCGCTCTCTCGTCGGCGGCGCCGCCGGACGTCTTCAGGAACGAGTCACTGTTGAGGTGGTCGACTGAGTCTGCGGTTTGACATCATCACTCTTTTTCCGTCGATCTTCTTCGGACCGCTCGGCGAGAGCATCGTCGGCAGAGCGGCGGAAAAGGGACTCGTCCAGATAAACACCGTTGATCTGCGTGATTTCACGCATGACAACCACAGAACGGTAGACGACAAGCCGTATGGCGGCGGAGCCGGAATGCTCATGAAACCGGAACCGCTGTTTGAGGCTGTGGAATCTTTGAAAACTGAAAAGACAAAAGTGCTGCTCACATCGCCCTGCGGCGAGCCGTTTTCCCAGAAAATGGCTCACGAACTGGCGAAAGAGGAACACCTGATTGTCATTTGCGGACACTATGAAGGAGTTGACGAACGGGTTCGTCAGGTTTTGGTTGACCGGGATATTTCGATAGGAGATTATGTCCTGACCAGCGGAAATCTTCCGGCTATGGTGATTGTCGATGCTGTGACCCGTTTGCTGCCGGGCGCGCTGGGTTCTCCGGAATCCGAAGTCGACGAATCGTTTGAAGACGGACTTCTTGAGTATCCGCAATACACGAGACCCGCGGAGTACAGAGGCTGGAACGTGCCCGACGTTCTTCTCTCCGGCGACCACAAAAAGATCGCCGAATGGAGAAGGGAAGAGTCGAGAAAACGCACCGCCGCCGTGCGACCGGAGCTCCTGAAACTGAAACAAAATAAACACTCCCCGGAGGATGAAAAAAGATGAACAAGATTATCAATGCTATCGAAAAGAAGCAGTTGAAAGACAAAGTCACCGATTTCAAGATCGGCGACACCATCAAGGTCTTTACCAAGATCGTTGAAGGCAGCACCGAGCGCATCCAGATGTTTTCCGGAATCGTGATCGCAAAGAACGGTTCCGACATCCGTGAAACCTTCACCGTCCGCCGCGTTTCCTTCGGCTACGGCGTCGAACGCGTCTTCCCGCTTCACTCCCCCCGCATCGACCACATCGAAGTCGAGCGCAAGGGCCGTGTCCGCAGAGCGAAACTTTACTACCTGCGCGACAAAGTCGGCAAAGGTGCTAAAGTCAAAGAGCAGCTCCGCTTCACCGACAAAGCCGCCAAGTAAGCGGTTCAATTCGTTTGCGGAGGGTTCTCCAATGTCCGGATTTCTCTCCGCTTCCGATCAACTCCTCGTTTTTGAATCTCAATTCTGGAACGGGGAGTTTTCTTTTCTCGCCGGAATCGATGAAGCCGGACGCGGCTGTCTCGCCGGTCCCGTCGTCGCTGCGGCCGTTGTCTTCACCGATCACACGCGCATTCCCGCCGGGCTCAACGACTCAAAACAACTCACCGAATCCAAACGCGAAGAGCTCCGCGAACAGCTCCTGAACGAGCCATCCGTCAAGTGGGGAATCGGCGAAGTTTCTGCGGAAGAGATCGACCGTTCCGATATTCTCCGCGCGACCTGGAAAGCGATGGCGCTTGCTGCGGCACAGGTCATTCCGCCTGCACAATTCATTCTAGTGGACGGCAACCCGGTACATGGTCTTCCCCTCCCCTCCCAGAACATCGTCAAAGGCGACGCCCGTTCCGCTTCGATTGCGGCGGCGAGCATTCTTGCCAAAACGCACCGCGACCACCTCATGATCCGCGCAGCACAGGAATTTCCCGGCTACGGTTTTGAAATCCACAAGGGTTACGGTACGGAACTGCATTTGGATGCGTTGAAAAAGCTCGGCGTCACCCCGCTTCACCGGAAAAGTTTCGCTCCGGTTCACAACATTCTTTTCCCCCCCGAATTCACCCAGCAGGATCTGTTCTGAAAGGAATCAGCGGACAAATTTTTCTCAACAAACGGACGGGGGAAACTTCGTACAAGCCTCGGAAAATACGGGGAAAATAAAAATTTGATCTGAAATGCACCTGTCCGGCGCAAATTCTTCTTTTTTCCTTCTCCTTTTCACTGACGGGGAAGGAAGCCGGCGCAAGTCCGCATGAACTCGATAGTCGCAGCAACAGCAAAACCGTTCATCGGAATCTGCGCGGAGCACTGGAAGAATACAACCGGGAACTATTCCCCGCCTCTGCGTTTGCACGGGAAAGGCGGGGAACACACAGCTTACTTCGGGAAACAGAAGGTCTCAATGGAATGCGCAAACGCCGTTCGCTCAAGGGTCTGTCCGTGAAAATGCAGATGCCAATTGAACTCAGAATCCGTTGCGTTCTGAACCACCACGACGATTTCGCCGTCCGGATTCTCAAACGCAGCCGTTTTCAATGCGGCGATTTCGGGCGAAGCAATGATCCGCCGCGCACCGCGCTTCACAAAGCGGGAAATATGCCCGATGTGCCAGAAGCCCGGCTGGTAATGGACCGTGCCGTTCTCAATATCGCAGAGAATCGGAGCACCGCACGCATTCGGCACGTGGCGGGGACCTCCGGTGGCAATGTCGAGGACAATGTTCCAGTCGGTCCAGCCGCAGCAGAAGTGATTCATGTCGTTGATGATCGCGGAGGAATAACGTTCCCCCGCCTCCCACGAACCGAGATGCCGGTTGTTGCCGCCGTTGCAGCCTTCGCTGAAGAATATCTTCTTTTCCGGATAACGGAAGTGAAGATCAGAGAGAGCATAGGACATTTCGCTTCCGCAATAACCTTCGTACCAGTGAATCGCGGCGCCCCAAACGTATTTTGACGCTTCCGGATCATTGTAGACGGTCGTCGCCCGGCGGTACGCCTGGTCGCGGTTGTGGTCAAACACCATGAGCTTGCGGTCGCCGAATCCATGCCGCTCCAGCGCGGGACCGAGGTAATCGCGCACGAACTCCATCTCCTCGCGACCAGTCCACACGCAGCTGTCGAAACACTGATTCGCCATGGGTTCATTCTGGACGGAGAGTCCCCAGACCGGACAGTTCCGTTTTTCGAGCTCTTCGATGAAGCGGCAGTAGTACTCCGCCCAGAGCGCGCGGTATTCGGGTTTGAGATGACCGCCGTGGTTCATTTCCCCGTTCGTCTTCATCCACGCCGGCGGGCTCCAGGGAGAGAAATAGAGACGCATTTCCGGCGAACGCTTCCACGCTTCGCGGAGAGCGGGGATGACGTAACGCTCTTCACGCGCAATGGAGAAGGTTTCCAGTTCGGTATCGTTGTCCGCAACATAGCTGTAGTTTTCAAGCGAAAAATCACAGCTGTTCATGTGAATGCGGACATAGTTGTAGCCGAGCCCGGAGAAATACGCATCAAAAATCTCCTTCTGACGCATCGGCGGCATCTGCGCGATCACCCACGCGGCGGACTCCGTCATCGCTCCGCCGAAGCCTTCAATCTCCTGAAAATGAACGGCGTCATCCACTACAACGCCACGATCATGATCTTCTATGCACTCGTGACGCGGCACGAATTCACGGTCTTTCTGACGCGTCAGCCGGTCGTTCCGGTCACGCACAGTCGAATAAATTTGAACGCTCATAATAAAATCCTTTCTTTGCCTGCCGCATAACATATCACGGCAAAGCGCATTTGACAATGGAGAAAAGAAACCGGTTACAGGACAAAAGAAACATAACATTAAAATTTGATTTTTATTCAATTATGCGCTATAATAACCAAAAAACAAAAGGATAAGAACATGAGCAGCTGGTTTGACGGAGCGGAATTTCCGATGTTCGATGAAGAGCCCCGAAGCACATCGGTTTCCCGCCATATCCCGACTTATTACGGAATTCAGTATACGCACGCGGGACGTTTCTTCCTCAGCGTGAACGGGGCGCCGGAGGAGTGGCATGCGGGACCTTCCGTTTTCGTAACGCATCCCGGAGCGTTTTTCCACTACGGAGTTGCGCCGGGCGAGACGCGGCACATGAGCTATCTCTGCGGATGCGGTCCACGGTTTGAACGCTATGCGGAAGCCGGGCTTCTGCCGCTCGACGGAAAGGCGGTTCCGGTCAGCGATCCGGCGGAATTTCTGCGGACTCTGCGTGAGATTTTCGCTCTGCTGCATGGAGGAGTGACAACGCCCGAACGCGCAGTCTGGCTCTACGAGGGGCTTTTACTTCAGATCCGGGAAAAGAGAGGGGGAAGCGCTCACGCGCAATTCTATCAGCGGGATTTTTTCCGCGCATTGATCCGGCGGATCAACGAGCATCCGGAACGCCCGGTCGATTTTTGTGCGGAAGCGGCAAAATGCGGAATGACGCTGATTCATTTCCGGCGTCTGTTCAAACGGGAAACCGGAGTTCCGCCGCTTCAATACCGGCTGCTGCGTCAGCTCCGGCGCGGAACGGAACTGCTCCGGTCCACCAATCTGTCCGTTGCGGAAATCGCGGAACAGTGCGGATTCGAAGACCCGTTCTATTTTTCGCGTCTGTTCAAACGCCGCTGCATCCTGACTCCGGTTGAATACCGAAAAGAGTACAGTCAGTGACAGCGGCGCATTCAGGCAAATCAGCCTTTGACGATCTCGGTTCCGATACCCTTGTCCGTGAAGATTTCGAGGAGAAGAGAGTGCGGAACGCGTCCGTCGATCATCTGAACTTCGCTGGTTCCGGCCTCAAGAGCGGCAACGGAACTGCGGATTTTCGGGAGCATTCCGCCCGAAAGAACGCCTTCTGCAATCAGACCTTCGACTTCAGAAGTTTTGATTGAGGAAATCAGTGACTTCTCGTCATGCGGATCGCGCAGGATTCCCGGAACGTCGCTCAGGAACACCAGTTTGCGCGCCTTCAGCGAACGCGCGATGTCGCACGCCGCCATATCCGCATTGATGTTGTAGACCTGTCCGTAGAAATCCGTTGCGAGCGGAGCGATGACAGGGATGAAGCCGTATTTGAGCGCATCGAGAATCGGGTTGACGTCAACCGCGATGACCTTTCCGACGAAACCGATGTCGAGCTCGGCTCCAGTCTCCTTGTCACGGGAGGTGAGACGCTCCGCGCGGAGCATTTTCTTGCCGGAGATCTGACAGCCCTTGCCGCCCGCCTCGCGGATTCCGTCCACAAGCTGTCTGTTCGTGGTGTTGTGCAGAACGTCATCCACAACAGCGATGGTCTTTTCACAGGTGACGCGGAGGCCGTTGATGAATTTGGTTTCGATATTCAGCTCTTTGAGACGCGCGGTGATCGCCTTGCCGCCGCCGTGAACGACGACCGGCTTCATTCCGGTGGCTTCGAGCAGAACAATGTCGCGCATCGTCCGGCGGGTCAGCTCCGGATTCTCCATGGCGCTGCCGCCGAATTTGATGACGACGATGTCATCGCGGAACTTCTGGATGTAGGGAAGCGCCTCGGTGAGCACTTCCGCACGGACCATTGCATGATTTTCCATATCCATATTTCAATCTTCTCCCGGATCAGGTGTGGTAGTCTGCGTTGATTTTGACATACTCGTAAGAAATGTCGGAGGTCCAGACCGTGAACCTTCCGTGTCCTTCGCCGAGGTCAAGTTTGATGGTGAATTCGCCGCGTTTGAGCACCTGGGCGAGTTCAGACTCCGGCGTTCCGGCGTCAATGCCATTGCGGACAACCGGCATCTCATCGTAATCAAGCGAGACGTTTTCCGGCGAGAAAGCGGCTCCGGAGCGTCCGGCGGCGGCGAGGACGCGTCCCCAGTTCGGGTCGCAGCCGAACCACGCGGTCTTGCAGAGAAGTGAGTTGGCAATGGTGCGGGCGCAGACTTCGGCGTCGCGGTTCGAGACGGCTCCGCGAACTTCAACGCTGACGAACTTCGTCGCGCCTTCGCCGTCCATTGCGATTGCGCGGGCGAGATGCTGGGCAACCATGGTGAGAGCGACTTTGAAATGCAGCTCATCGGGGGAACCGGGCTTGATTTCAACACCGGAAGCGCCGTTCGCCATGACAATCACGGTGTCGTTCGTGCTCATGTCGCCGTCGACGGTGACCTTGTTGAAAGAATCATCGACGACACCGCCGAGCATGGAGGCGAGCAGTTCGTTGGAGATGATGCAGTCGGTGGTGATGCAGCAGAGCATTGTAGCGTGCGGAACGGTCATTTTCGGAGCGATCATGCCCGCACCCTTGCACATGCCGCCGATCGTGACCAGACGGTCGCCGGAAGAGAAGGAGAGCGCGATCTCTTTGGGCTTGGTGTCGGTGGTCATGATGGCTCCGGCGGCTTCGGCGCCGCCATCGGGATGGAGCGCTTTTGCGGCGAGTCCGATTCCCTTTTCGATTTTATCCATCGGGAGCTGATTGCCAATCCGTCCGGTGGAGCAGACCATGACGGATTCGGGGGAAATTCCGAGTTCGCGTCCGGTGAGTTCCGCCATCTTTTCAGCGTTGCGGTACCCCTCGATTCCGGTGCATGCGTTGGCAACGCCGCTGTTGACGACGACCGCCTGAACCGTGCTCTGTTTCAGCACGCGCTCTTTGCAGAGCTGAACCGGAGCCGCGGGAAAGAGGTTGGAAGTGAACGTTGCGGAGAATGCGCAGGGCGTTTCGGAGAAGAGCAAAGCCATGTCGTTGGCGCCGTTGCGCTTGAGTCCGGCGCAGACGCCGGCCGCCCGGAAGCCGCGCGGAGAGGTGACTCCGCCGTTCTCAATGAAATCCATGTTCATTTTCTGTTTCTGCCTTATGTTAATTGAATCGGTTTTTCAACTTTCGGAGCGAGCTCCGGGTTCGTTCCGTCTTCGGCGGCAACGGAGATCGCAATTCCGCCGCGGGGACGGAAGACGCCTTCCACGCGCATCCAGCGGGGCGAAAGCAGCTTGACGAGGTCAACGAGAATGCGGTTGACCACCTCTTCATGGAAGGAGTTGTGTGAGCGGAAAGCGAAGAGATAGAGTTTAAGCGACTTGCTTTCCACGCAGAGTTTGTCCGCGATGTAGCGCACTTTGATGTGTCCGAAATCCGGCTGACCGGTGACAGGACAGAGGCTTGTGAACTCCGGGCAGTCAAATTCGATGACATAGTCATGCTCCGGATACTTGTTGACGAACGCCTCGAGTTTCGCCTTTTCCGGAGTATCCGGGTACTCCTTGTGGTTCCGGTTGAGAAGCGTAAGCTCCTCATGAGCTGCGATTTTCGCGTCTTCCGCGGGTGTTTTTTCTCTTTTCATAAGAAAATCCGTACTTCTTTGCTGTTTTTTTTAAAAACTTCCTGAACTTTCACTTGAAGAAAACGGAAGTCAGCAATATATTAGCTTATATTTTCAGAAATGCTACTGTCATTTCAGAAGAAACCAAAAAAAAGTTTAAAAAATACGGAAAAAAGAAGGAGAGATCCATGGATTTCCTGAAGAAACTCTTGTTGGCCGCCGCAGTCCTCTGCATCGTCGGAACCGCCGCACCCGCTATGGCTATTGACCAGGCGGAAACAGATTCCTATGCGGAAAATGTGACACGCAAACTTGGAAGAGGCATTATCAATGCCGGATTCGGAGCGCTGGAACTCCCGCTGAAGGTGTACAAAGTCAACTTTGAGGAAGGCGGACTCGCCGCCTGCACCTACGGCGTCCTCTACGGAGTCTATGAAGTCGTCAAGCGCGAAATCGTCGGCGTCGTTGAAATCGCCACCTTCCTCGTTCCGCTGCCGGGATGCATGCCCGACGAGCGCGAAGCCGGATGGGGCTACGGACCGATCCTCCGCCCGGAATGGATCATCACGCCGGAAACCAACGCTTACAACGTCGTCTATCCGAACTCCGCCATGCTGAACTGAGATTCCGTCAACCGGAATCAGACCGGACGGACAGCGGTTCGTCCGGTTTTCTTTTATTCACCCGCAGCGCAAAAGAGAAATCGCCATGTCTGACCATGCTAAAATCAAAGTCGGAGTCGTCGGTGTCGGCGTCCTCGGCAGATATCATACGAAAATCTACAGTGAATCCCCGAACGCGGAACTCATCGGCGTCTACGATGTAAATCCGAAAGCCGCCGAAGCCGTCGCAAAGGAATTCGGAACAAAACCGTTTGCAACCATCCGCGAGCTCGCGGAACAGTGCGACGCCCTCAGCGTTGCCGTTCCCGCAACCGAACACCATGCCGCGGCAATGGAACTCATGGCGATGAACAAGCACATCCTCATGGAAAAGCCCATCGCCGCTACCGTCCCCGAAGCGGAGGAAATGGTCCGCGTCGCAAAAGAGCGAAACCTCGTCTTCGGAGTCGGACACGTCGAGCGTTTCAACTCCGCAATGGATTATCTGGAGAAACATCACTCCAAGACCCTGTTCATCGAAGCGCACCGTCTTGCAAAATATCCGCCGCCGCGCCCGGGAATGCACCGTCGCGGAACGGAAGTCAGTGTTGTGCTCGACCTCATGATTCATGACCTCGATCTCGTTCTCACCATGGTCGGCGCACCCGTGGAACGCGTCGACGCCGTCGGAATCCCCGTTCTGAGCAAGACAGAAGACATTGCGAACGTCCGCATCAAATTCACAAACGGCGCAGTCGCAAACGTCACAGCCAGCCGCGTCAGCTCCGATCCCATGCGCAAATTCCGCGTCTTCCAGACCGATTCCTACATCTCGATGGACTACGCGAACCACACGGGCAAGATCTACCGCCGCGGACTGATCGGCGTCTCCAAGAAGCAGATTGACCTCTGCGAAAAGAACGCGCTCGCAGCCGAACTCGAAAACTTCATCGCCTGCGTTGCCGAGACCAAAGCGAACGGAGGAACCGTCGTCAACCCGCGCGTTTCGGGACAGGACGGGCTCAACGCCCTCGCCCTCGCCGTGCGCATCACCGATGAGATTTCCGCGTACAACAACAAGTACGGTCTTTACAATCTCCGGAAACTCTGATGATCTGCCGCGCTCCCTCAAAAATCAATCTCTATCTGCGCGTCTGCGGAAAACTGCCGAACGGCTATCATGAGATTGAAACGCTGTTTCTGCCGCTGAACGATCCCGCCGATGAGCTGGAAATTTCGTTCCGCGACGATGGACTGGGGGAGATTGCGGTTGACTCCGACGCCGCGCTTCCGACCGGACGAGGCAACCTTTGCGGCAAGGCCGCGGAAGCGGTCTGCGCCACGTTGGGAATCCGTCCGTCAATCTCCGTCTTCATCCGTAAACGCACGCCGGTTGCGGCGGGCATGGGCGGGGGAAGTTCGGACGCCGCCGCAGTCATAAACGCCGTCCAGCGGCAGTACGGATTTCTTCCGGACCGCGGAGCTTCCGCCGCGCTTTCCTGCGGCGCGGATGTTCCCTTCTTCCTGAATCCGGTTCCGGCGATCGGACGCGGACTCGGCGACCGTCTGGAACCGCTTCCGGAACTTCCGCCTCCGCCGGTTCTGATTGTTCCCATGCCGTTCCCGGTTTCCACGCCGTGGTCCTACAAACATATTGTACACACGGATGACCGGCGTCCGCTGGAATCACTTCTTTCCGCGCTCCGGGACAAGGATTATGAACGGGCGGCGCAATTTCTGCGCAACGATCTTGCGGTTGCCGCGTGGAAAAAATTCCCGCTGCTCGGCATGACGGCGGAAAAATTGAAATCATTCGGAGCACTTGGCGTTCAGGTCACCGGCAGCGGTCCGACCCTCTTTGCACTCTTCGCCGACACAGCGTCGCGCGACCGCGCGGCGGCGCTCATGCGCGGCTGAATCCGCCGGCTTCTTCGTGTTTCCATCCGGTGAGCTGGCGATTCTCAAAATCGACGTTCGCACCGATCAGGACAATCCGTTTTCCGCAGTTCTGATACCGGACAAAATATTCATTCTTTTTAATCTGCTCCAATGCAACTTCCGGCGACTTGTCCAGTTTGAATTCCACGATATAGAGCCATTCGCCGCAACCGACGACAGCGTCGATGCGTCCGCTGTTCGTCCGGCATTCCGCCTCGTTGATGATTCCCTGAAGCGCCGTGAACATCATATAGAAAATCGTCTGATAGTATTTTTCATGGCGCAGCTGGATATCGTACGGAATCTTTGCCATCCAGTTCTTCCAGACATTCATAAAGGCGTCTACATCACCCGAACGGACCGAACGCGCCAGAGCCAGAATATTGAAATTGACCTCCTCCGTGGTGTATGGAGTATACGCATTCAAAAGATAACTGCGGAAAGATGAAGCGACCTCGCGGTTCGGAAAGTCCAGTTTGTAAAGACGCATTCCGAAATCCTCAACCGAACTTTTAATCGTCAGATAGCCGGTCTGAACCAGCAGAACCAGAGGGTCGATCTTGTCGATCTCATATGCGGAAAACGCATCCATTGTAACGGGATTGTCAAGAACCCGTTCAAAGTCAAAATCGGTTTCCCTGGCAAGTTTCATCAGAAACGAAGGAGTTCCCGTCGAAAACCAGTAATTGTCAAATTCCCCTCCGCGTTCAAAGAACCGCGCAATGGAAACAGGATTGTAAACTCCCTCGGCAGACGCGGCGAAACGGAAACCGTCATACCAGACTTTCAGTTTTTCTTTCAGAGCGTTTTCCGTCATCTCCAGTTTTCCGGCGGCGTTCCGGATACGGTCTCCGAAACAACGCTCCAGTTCCTCCTGCGTATAGCCGAACATTGTGGCGTAGCGGGAATCGACCGTAATATCCGCGAGATTGTTCAAATCCGAAAAAAGCGAAACGTGGCAGAACTTGGAAACACCTGTCACAAAAACGAAGCGGAGATCCCGGGCTTTATCCTTGATGACCGAATAAAAAGATTTCATCGCACGGACAAAATCCTGCGTAGAGCCTTCCGCGATATTGTCCAGAATCGGCTTGTCGTATTCATCCAGCAGAACGACAATCCGTCCGGACTGGCTCAAAGTCTCGATCAGTTTCTGGAACATTGTTACGGGATCCGTACGTTCAAGCGCGACATTCAGTCCGCGCGCCTGTTCCAGCAGGATTTCCTGAAGACTGTGCTGCAGATTTTCAAGGGTGTCGAACCTCCGTCCGGTCATGGAAAGATGGATCACCGGATACGGCTTCCAGTCATACGGCTTATCGTAAACAGAAAGCCCCTTGAACAGCTCTTTTTTCCCTTCAAAGAGAGCTTTCAGCGTCGAAACGGCAAGCGATTTTCCGAAACGGCGCGGACGGGAAAGGAAATACATGCCGCCGTCCAGACGGATCAGGTTCCAGATATACTCTGTTTTGTCGACATAGAGATACCCGGCCTCCCGCATCTGTTCAAACGAATAAATACTGGATGTCAAATTCAATTCCGCCATAGTCTCTCCTTTCCGTTTAATGTAGCACGAATCCCGTGTTTTTCAAATCACGCCTTCGAGATCATGCCGTTGCGGATGAGACACGCTTTGCAGTCACATGCGGTTTTCGCACAGAAATTCGCGTAGATATGCAGAACACCCTGACGCGACGCGGCGTCTTTGAACAGTTTTTCGGCGGAAGCGGAATCCCGGAACCATTTGTCTATCGCGGTTGTGAACACCCGGTTTTTCTGCGTGCGGGGAAGATTGCGGAAGGCGGCGTCCACACGGTCCGCCATCTTCTCATTCTTCTCCAGAAGAGCGTATGCCCGGAGCGACGGCAGAATCACATCCGTTGCAAGTTCGCGCGCACGCTCTTCGCCCGTAACCGAAGCGGCAAGTTTCAGCTCACCCGCACGGAACGTCGTGTGACGGTTCCAGAACGGATCGTTTTGAATCAGCTCCGAAAGAAGAGTTTTGCAGAACGCCTTCGCATCCGGCGCGGTTTTCAGGAGCTCCAGCCAGCGAGGAAGCGGATTCAAGCCGTAACGCTTCAGGCACATGCACAAACCGGCAACACGCCGCTCCGGTGAATTCAGAGGACGCCCTCCATCACGTTTCCATTCAATCGGCGGGGCGGAATCCGGACGGAGCATCCACCAGCATTCCCAGATCCGCTTCGCTTCGGCAAGGTTCTCCTCCGGGACCTCTCCGCTGCTCTCCGCAGGCAGAAGCCCCGATTCTCCCCACAGAAGCGGCTCGGCATGAGTCTCCAGCTGCTCGCGCGGATATTTTGTCCACACGCGATTCAGAAGCTCCGCAAACGCCGGACGGTTCCGCTTGAAGCCGTAAGCGTCGAACAGACGCGTCAGGAACGCATATTCCGTGCCGTGGCGGATGATGTCGTGCAGAATCAGATGCGCGCGGGCATGCATCCGTTCCACTCCGGCGCAGACAAAGATTTCGTGGATTTCAGCCGGAGAAAGACGCTCGAATATTCCGGCGCACTCCCCCTTCCCCGTGCAGAGCGGCGGCGGATAAGAACCGATCTTCGCCTCGGAAGGAAGCAGATAAACCGGAAGCTCCGAGTTCTCATTCTCCAGACGTTCGACGACATGAAGTGCGACCCCGTCGTAAAGCGGATTGCGGTTGTGTCCGTGGCGGAACCAGTCGCGGCTGTTGCGGTGAACTTCCACATCGCCCTGAACCGCACGTCCGCCGATCCGGAGCTTGGCGTTGCGGAAGTCCGGACCGGCCTCAACGTTCCACGTCCCGCGCGAAAGGACGGAAAAAGGGGTACCATCCGCAAGATGAAGCGGAGTGTTCAGCGGAATGCGGTTCCACCGCGCCTGAAGCACTCCTTCATAGGAGGAACAAGGCTCGGCGAGACGCAATATTTCAGCAATTCGTTCAATTTGTATTTGCATTTTTCGCGTTTATCCTGTATTGTAGAGAGCAATTACAGGAAGATACGGCATGGAAACGCAAAAATCAAGGTTCGGACTCTATTTTTTTATAATTCTTTTCTGTTTCGCAACCGTTCTGTTCTTTTCCCTGCTGCATCACCGGAAGAAACACCAGGCTCCCGACGGACGCAAAACAACGGAGGCTGAGCTGAAGCTCCGCCGGACCCCGGTCGTGAAAGCGATTGAAACCATCCTGCCGTCCGTCGTAAACTTAAGTACAAGCCGGATCGTCAACCGCCGTACTGCCGCGTGGCTGACCGACACCGAAGACGGCGACCGCACCACAGGCCCCCGTCCGGAACGCGGACACTCCATCGGAGCCGGCTGCATCATTGACCCGGCTGGGCTCATCGTCACCAGTGCACATGTCGTCAGCCAGGCGACTGAAATCATCGTCACGCTGAAAGACGGACGCCGCTTCCGCGCCTTCCCCATTGCGGAGGACGTGCAGAACGACATTGCGCTTCTGCGTATCGACAAGCCGCGAGGAACCTTTCCCGTCATTCACGGAATCCAGCCGGACGACATGATGCTCGGCGAAACCGTTATCGCCGTGGGCAGCCCGTACGGACTGGACGGCACTGTCACGGTCGGCGTGCTGAGCGGAATCGGACGCACTCTGCTCCGAAACGGGAAAGAGCTTTTCCGCGATCTGCTTCAGACGGACGCCGCCGTTCACCCGGGCAACAGCGGAGGTCCGCTGATCAATCTGAGCGGACGGATGATCGGAATGAACATGGCGGTCCGCCGCGATACGCCGGGAATCGGCTTCGCAATTCCCATGCTGCGTCTTGAAAACACACTCGCGAACTGGATGCTTCCGGAGTTTCTCACTTCGGTCAGCATCGGCATCATTCCGGGAATGAAACCGGACGGCACGATCTTCATCCGGAAGATTCTGCCCGGCTCCCCTGCGGCCTCGACAAAACTGAACGAGAACATGACCATCAAAGAACTCAACGGCTGGGCTCCGCATGGCGACCTGCTGGAATTTCTGCGCCGACTCGTCCGTCTGAAAGCGGGAAAACCGTTTGAAGTGAGCGTCCGTGAAATTCCGGCTCCGGTGATTGTCACGCCCGCGGCGATCCACCGGTCGGACGGCGCAATGTTTGCGAATCTCAAGCTCTCGCTCTCTCTGGAGGAACTGACGCCCGACCTGATGAAAGCTCTGCACTATCCGTTTGCTTCGGGCGTAATCGTGGCGGATCCTCCGGAAACGCTTTCCGCATACGGAGTTTCGCGCGGGGATCTGCTCATCAAACTCGGACAGCAGATGATTTACAATCTGAACGACGTCGCCCGGGTTCTTCAGGATTCCGGCGATCAGCCGATACTCCCCGCGACCTTCCTTCATCTCCGCAGCTCATCCGGCAAACTGGAGATGAAGGAAATCCACGTCGTCTTCCGTCTCCGCTGAGAGAGGAAAACCTTAAAGCATCGCTATTGCAACTTTTTTCCCGCAAGCTCTGGCATAGCGCGTAAGAGTAGAAAGGGAAATATTTTTCCGTCCCCGCTCCAATGCGGCAATATAGGTTTGATTCGTTCCCATCCGTGCCGCAAGCTGTTTTTGCGTAAGCCCTGCTTCATGACGGGCTTTATACATTGTTTCAGCAAGTTTCATACGCTCAAGCATTGCTTCAATTTCATCTGCATTTGCCGGATCAGAAAAGTAAGCATCGCGTTCAAGCTCATCTTCATCTTTTTTCCCGGAAGCGATTTCTTTGGCTAGTTCAGCGACTTCCGCGGCAATCTGATCTTCCGAAAGATATTCTGCGTGGTCTTTGCTCATTTTACAAGCCCTCCTTCTATCAGCTGTTTCAACACTTTTCTAGCTTGATTCATATCCTTTTCCGGTATAGTTTGCGTCTTTTTTACATAGCCATGTATCCCGAATATCAGGCTGTTTATTCCATAAACATAAAAAATCCGAACATTCCCGGCTTGAATAACCCGGATAGCAAAAAGATTTTCGCCTTCCAGCTTTTCTCCATAAGGCATTTCCAGCGCACCTTGCATCTCAAGTTTGTATATAATGTTATTGAGCTCTTTTTTAACCTCTCCCGGCTGAGTTCGCATAAAATTCTTAACGGACTGCATCATCCGGAAATGCTTTTTTTTTCGCGATCGGAATTTTCATGAATCTTTCCTTTAACTTCCATATAAGCAATATATCCTATAAGACATAAAAAAGCAAATAAAAAATAAAAAACTATTTTTTCACTTGTTCTCCGCCTGCCATTTGGCGATTTCCTTGAGGAACGGCGGAATGATTGTGGTGAGTTTCGCCATGCCGATTCCGCGAATTTCCAAAGCCTCATCCGGAGTGGAGGGTTTCGATTCGGCTAAACCGGCAAGCGCATCATTGGAAAGAATGCAATAAACAGGAACCTGACGCTTTTCCGCCATCTGCGCGCGGAGAAGACGGAGACGCTCATACAAACCGAGCTCTTCCGGCGATGAAGAGGCGGTCCGCACCGGATGTGCATGTTCCGTCCGGGATTTCGCGGAACGGCGCGGCGGCAAATCCACATCTGGCAGAGAAAGTTTCACCTTTTCCACTCCGCGCAGAATGTTTCCGCCGAAACAGGTCAGATCCAGACACGGATATTCCGGATTGCCGACTCGTTCCAGACAGCCGGCATCTTCAAGAGCTTTCATATAGGCAAGAATGTTGTTCTGTTTCAGCGCCTTCAGTTTGCCGAAAAACGGATTGCGGTCAAGTCCGCGCTCTACAAGTTCCGGGCGGCGCGCTCCGGCAAGAATCAGACTCAGCTTGCCGCGTCCGAGACGGCCGGAAAAGGCATCGATTGTATGAAGAATCGTGCGGACGGCATCCTCCTCCGCTTCGGTCAGCTCGCGCGGACCGGAACCGGATCCGACAGCGGCTCCGCAGTTGTCGCAGTTGCGGCAGCGCCAGTCGCCGACCTCTTCTCCGAAATAGGAAATCAGATAATCCTGACGGCATTTGCGCGTGCGCGTATAACCGATCACCTCATCCAGACGGCGGAACTCCATCTCGCGTTTGTGCGCAATACCGGAGACGTCAATGTTCAGTTCCTCGTCCTCGGGGTGCAGAAGCGTTATGGACCGACCGGAAAATGGAGCCGTCCAGTTCAGACATTTATTCTGATGCAGATTCGAGAGAACCCGCTTGATCTGGTCGGTGTTGAGTCCCGCGATGCGCGCGAGCTGGTCGCAGGAACAGGAAACGCCGCTCTTCAGGCGGTCGCCGAAATTCTGAATCACGCGGAACAGAAAACGGGAACGCTGAGTCGCCTGTCCCGCATGGGCGGCGGAAAGTTCCGCAAGGTCGCCTGGAATGACGAGTGTGCCGTTGTTCTGCTGACGGTATCCGCGCTCGATGCAGCCGCAGCGTTCCAGAATCGCAAGGACGGGCGGAATCTGTCCCTCCTTCGTGGCATGTTCCAGACGGGGGAAAATTTCACCCGGCGTGACCTCGATTGAGTTGCTTTTCTGTTCCATTGCCATCTGGAAGAGAACATCGTAAACTTCGCGGATCAGGGCTTCGGATGGATTGTTCATGTCGAGCATGAATTCCTGAATGAAACGGTCGCTGTAGGAAAAAAGAAGCACGCAGTCGGCGGGTTCGCCGTCACGCCCGGCGCGTCCGGCCTCCTGATAATAGGCTTCGAGCGAACCGGTGATGTTGTAATGGACGACAAGGCGGACGTCGGGACGGTCAATCCCCATGCCGAACGCATTTGTTGCAACGAGCACCGGGCATGGATCGTTCATGAAACGGTTCTGTGCTTCCGTGCGCATCTCATCGCTCATTCCGGCATGGTATGGGATCATGCCGAACTCCTCGTGGAGCTGGTCGACAGCCTTTCGGGTGGAGGCGTAGACGATCGTCGGCACTTTGCGCTGAAGCAGTTTCTTGAGAACACGGTTCTTGTCCTCCGCCCCCGAACATTGAATTACGGAAAACGAAAGATTCGGACGCTTGAATCCGGCGACGCGCAGTTCCATCTCCGGACGGTGAAGCTGGGCAAGAATGTCATCGCGAACCTGCGTCGTCGCGGTTGCGGTGAACGCGCAGACCTGCTTGATGGAGTAGCGTTCGATAATCTCGCCGAGCCGCGTATACGCCGGACGGAAATCGTGTCCCCACTGGCTGATGCAGTGCGCTTCATCCACAACCATGATGTCCGGCGGACAGCGGTAGAGAAAATTCTGAAAGGATTCCGTCTGGAAACGCTCGGGGGCGACGTAGAGCAGTTTTACAAAACCGGCGTCGGTATCATCAAGAATCCGGTGCTGCTCCGCCATGGAGACCGACGAGTTGATGTATGCCGCGGGAATTCCTTTTCCGCAGAGCGAATCGACCTGGTCCTTCATCAGAGAGATCAGCGGGGAAACCACGATCCCGTAGTGTTCCTTCATCAGGATCGGAAGCTGATAGCAGAGCGATTTTCCCGCTCCGGTCGGCATAATGACGCAGAGATCTTTCCCCGCGAGAATATCCTCGACAACCGGCTCCTGATTGTCGAGAAACGTATCAAAGCCGAAATAGCGTTTCAGTGTATCATGTACTTCCTGATTCATCCGTCATCCTTTTGCAACCGGATAATATATCACCGTTTTGCAGAAAGTACAATGGCTGAGATATTTTTCAACGGGCAAATTCAGAAATTTCCGTTTTCCAAACCGGGAAAAAAATGTACAGTTCTCTCTTCCGCCAACTCCCGATGCAAGAAAGCAATTCCCCGGGGTCCCTGCATATTTTTGCCGTTGCATCCTTGACTTTTCTCCTTCTTATGCTAGTTTAACTGTACCGAAACAGTGATATATTAAACACAGGAGAAAAAGAATGAGCTGGATCGACTGGCTGATCGTCGTCGTGCCCGTGGTTTTCATCATCGGCATCGCTTTTTACGCTAAACGATACGCGCGGAGCGCGGCGGATTTCCTTGCGGCGGGACGCGTCGCCGGACGGTACGTCATCTCCGTCGGAGACCTCATGTCATGGCTCTCCGTCATCATCCTTATCGCCGGATGCGAACAGACGTATCAGACCGGATTCGGCATCTCTTTCTGGAACAACATCCTCACACCGATCAGTCTTGTCCTCGCACTTACCGGATTCTGCACATACCGCTGGCGCCAAACCCGCTGTCTCTCGAAAGGACAGTTCATTGAACTGCGCTATGGCAGCAAATTCTTCCGAATCTTCACCGCATTCATCAGCACATTCTCCGAAATGATCACAAACGCGCTCGGTCCGGCGATCGCGGCGAACTTCTTCCTCTATTACCTCGGACTGCCGCACAAAATCATGATCTGCGGAATCAACCTCCCCTGCTACGTCATCATCGTCGCGACCTGTCTGGTTCTCGCAATGCTGATTCTCTGGCCGGCCGGACGAATCTCGCTCCTCATTACAGACAGTCTTCAGGCGGTGCTCTCGTACCCCATCTTCGTCATGATCGTCGGATTCATCATCCTCAAACTCTCCTGGGATGTCGACGTCACCCCCCTGCTCTGGGACCGCGCCCCGCAGGAAAGCTTCATCAACCCGTATGACGTCGCTCAGTTCCGCGATTTCAACATCTTCGCGCTCGTGACACAGGTGACCTGCTCCATCATGAGTCGCGCCAGCTGGATCGGCAACGACGCCTCCAACGCCGGGCGCACCCCGCATGAACAGAAAATGGCCGGCATTCTCGGCGCATGGCGCGGCGGGCTCGGACTCATGATGATCGGCATCCTCGCTCTGCTCACCTATGTATTCATGAACAGCGGAAATTTCGCCGCTCTCGACAAAAACAATCATTTCAAAGTCACCAACAACGAGGTCCGCCAGGAACTCTCCTCACGCGTCCTGGATGAAGCTGTTGCGGATCCCGCACGCAGAGATGCTGCGAAAAACGCGCTCGCCGCGCTTCCGGACATCCGGCATGAAATCGGAAAAGATGCGCCGATCTCCCAGTCGAAAAACCTTGACACCCGCTACTTCGACACGGTTCGCCAGTCACTCGGAGACTCCCCGGAGGCGCTCGCGGAATTCCAGCAGTACCGCTCCATCTACAACCAGATGCTGATGCCGGTTGTCACAAGCAAACTCTTCCCCGTCGGCATCATCGGCTTCTTCTGCCTGCTCATGGTGATGCTGCTGATTTCAACCGACGATGCTCGTCTCTTCAACGCCTCCTGCTGCATTACGCAGGACATGATCCTGCCGCTGTTCAAGAAGCGCATCACGCCGGAAAAACATATCACGCTCATCCGTTTCACCACGCTCGGCGTCGCAATCTTCTTCCTGCTCGCCGCAATGTTCATGACGCAGATGGACTACATCAACATGCTCATGACCATCCTCACGGCAATCTGGCTCGGCGGTTCGGGACCGATCATGGTGTTCGGACTCTACACACGCTTCGGAAACCTCGCCGGCGCATGGGCGTCGCTGATTCTCGGCTCCGGAACCTCCGTCCTCGGACTCATCTTCCAGAGAAACTGGGCGAAAACAATCTATCCGTGGCTCGACGCCAACGGCTGGGTGGAATCCCTCGACAGCTTCCTCGTCACCGTCAGCGCCCCCTTCGATCCCTGGATCCGCTGGAGCATGGATCCCGTGAAATTTCCGATAAATTCCTACGAGATCCTCTTCATCTCAATTATGCTTTCCATCATCGGGTATGTCGCCTTCTCCTTCATCTTCTACAAACCCTTCAACCTCGACAAGCTTCTCCACAGAGGCGAGTACAGCGACGGCGAAGACGAAGTCCCCGCGGAAAAAACAAAATTCTCCATCAAGACCCTGATCCTCGACAAGATGGTCGGCATCACCCCGGAATACTCCCGCGGCGACAGAATCATCGCCTGGTCGGTCTTCGCGCTCTTCCTCTACAACTTCGTTCTGGCCTTCCTCGTCCCGCTCATCTGGAACCTCTTCCAGAGCTGGCCGAAGAGCTGGTGGAACACCTACTTCTGGATCACCTTCCTTGCCGTCCCCGTGGCAACCGGACTGGTCTCGACCGTCTGGTTCATGATCGGCGGAACGCATGACACCATCCGCCTCTTCCGCGACCTCGCACGCCGCGTGGAAAACCCCGACGACAACGGACAGGTTCTCGCTGAAGACACAGAACAGCAGAAATAAACTTCCTGTCTCAACAAAACAGCACGCGTTTGCCGGAGTTCTCAGCTCCGGCAAACGTGTTTTCGTATAGAGCTGGATCAGCACCAGTTCAATTATTACCGATCAGTAAAATTCCAGCCATCACATCCCGGAGAACAGCAAAATATTCCCGATCGGTAAGAAATATGCCGTTGCACTTCAATAAATGCTGCATTATTCCCGATCGGTAAAAATTATTTGATTTTTTTCAAAACAATGCTATGTTATTCCCGATCGGTAAGAAATAGGATATCAGGAGAACATCATGAAAGACGACGGATTGCTGACGAGTGCAGAACTTGGTGCACGGGTTCGGGAATTGCGCAAATCCCAGGGAGTGACTCAGGCACAGCTGGCCGGGCTTGCCAATACCGGCGTCCGTTTTGTCAGTGACCTGGAAAACGGGAAAGAGACCTGCCATCTCGGCAAAACCCTGCGGGTCCTTTCCACACTCGGTGTCGTCGTATACATCCGCAGCCCTTACGATAAGGAGTAAGGAACCGCTGCCGCTGAAAATTCATTTGCCGTAATTTCTTAGTGCTTTTTTTGTATGCTCTCCATCCCCCGTTTACGGGAGAATTGAGTGGGAAATTAAACGTCTCTGCAGACAAATCCGCGGCTGACGCGATTGTTCCCCCCCCCGGAAAAACAGGTTCTCCGTCTCCGGATGATTCTTTCCACTGAATAAAAACTTCCGCGATTCTCCCGGAAAAACAAAATAAACAAAGAAATTTACGATATTTTTTCTGTTACCCCCCTTGACAAAATCGCGATTATGTGGTATAATTAATTCCGTACCAGTACAGTGGTAGAACAACACAGGAAACAACACCATGCCGACACCGAAATATGTGCAGATCAAAGAGTATCTGAAGAACGAGGCGCTGAAGCCGGAGGCGGTCAACACCATGCCATCCGTGCGCACTCTGATGCGCCGGTTCAATGTTGCCATGGTGACCGTCAATCAGGCGCTGCTGGAACTGGAACATGAACAGGTGATCATCCGCCGGCAGGGACGCGGCATCATGGCCGCGCGCAACCCGGAGGATGTGAAGTTCCCCGTGGAAGCTCAGCATACGGAGAATATCCTCGTGGCATACCCGGATTATCCCTCCGAACAGCTTTGGAGCACCGCTTTCATGATTGAGCAGTACGCAAAACAGAACGGACTGGGAACCGTCTCCTACAAAACGACATCCTCGACGACAATTCAGATGATCGCGGATGCCGCGCGGGAATGCCCGAACTGCCATGCGCTCTGCGTCGTTCCCACGACCGACCGCTATTCATTCCCCGAACTGGAGTTCCTGGCGTCGCTGCCGTTTCCGGTTCTTTTGATCGACGCAGTGAACTTTTACGATGAAAAGCCGTCTAATCTTTATGAGCTCGCCCATGATCCCGCACAGGCGGGAATGCTCATTGCGGATACGCTGCTCGCAAACGGGCACTCACGCATCGGCAGCATCCGGAACGAGCCGCTCAACGACTACGGACGGCTGAAGCAGAATGCGATGTTCAAACGTCTGCGTGCAAAACTTGGAAAAAAGGCGGAAGTCTGCGCTTTCTCCGAAACGATTCATTCGTGGGACAGCTCAATCAACGCCGCCCGGAAAATAACGGAAAAGAACCTGGATATGATTCGCGAAAAAGAGATTACGGCTCTCGTCTTCGAGTCCACCCCCGGCGCATTCGCCGCGATTCCGCTCCTCGCGGAAGCCGGACTCAGCGTCCCTGGAGATATCACCGTTATCAGCGAAGGAGACTCCAAATGGTTTGAATACAGCAATCCGCCGCTGACCGTCCTCCGCCCCGACTACAGCGTTCTCTGCCGCCATGCCGTGGAGATTGCTCTGGGCAAGCATCTGAATGAACCGGTTTTCTACTGTCCGCAGGAAATCGTTCAGCGTAAAAGCGTTTCCAAAATCAACAACCCCATATTAAAGGAGAACAAAAGATGACTACCAGGAAACCAAAAAATTGGATGAAGCATTTCACCCTCATAGAACTGCTTGTGGTAATTGCGATTATTGCAATCCTCGCCGCTATGCTCTTGCCGGCTCTGCAGAAGGCGCGACAAACGGCGGCCGGAGCAAAGTGCATGAGTTCGCTGAAACAGGTCGGAACCTTTTTCGCAATGTACACCGGCGACAATAACGGATTTATGCCAATGGGAGATCGCTGTGATCCCCCCGCTTCAGGAACGAGCAATCACGCAAATGAACCTGGATTCTGGCCGGAACCAGCTCCGTGGTATAGCAGTTGATGCAAGACTACAACAAGGGAAATTATAACGTTTTGGTTTGCGATACGATGGCTTCTACAGGCAATATCTATCGGGGAGAGGCTTGGGGAGATCCTTGGGACAAGGTAAGACTCACATACGGTTTTAACTGCTTTATGAACGGCAAGCAGATTGACCGGGTAAAAATGCCAAGTACTCTCTGTGATCTTGGAGAATTCTACCACAACGGATGGAAGGGTTTCATGAAAGCTCCCGTTTGCCAGGCAGGTGCCGATTATCCATGGAATACAGCACAGTTTCATGCAAACAGAGGCAATCTTCTCTTTCTTGATGGACACACAGGTTCGACTGCACAGATTCCATGGCCACTCCGTTTCGACAATCGCCTACGCTTTTTGCCCGAATAAAAAAATTCAGGGTACACCACACCTTGTATGGCGTACCCATTACATCCACAAACGAACAAATGGAGCCTAAATGAAAAAAACAGCATCCAACTGGAGCGCCCTGCTCGCTCTCGCCGTCTCTGCCGCGACATTGCCTGTCATGGCCGCAGAGGAATTGCCCAAACGCCTTCCGGCCGATCCATACGGAGTCTGCTGCCACACCACTCGCGAAGAACAGTGGGACGCGCCGGCGCTTTATCCATTGATGAAAAAAGCGGGCGTAAATTTTGTCCGCTTTGATGTTGACCAGCTTTATCTGGAGACCAAACCGGGCTTTTTTCAACCGGAATACAAAAAGCTGATGCTTTCTCCTCTGGATCAGGGACTTGATTTGCTTGCAATCATCGGACCGGTCGCGCCGGCGTGGGCAAGCAAACACTGGGAGAAGCTCGACGCCTACGCGAAATTTGTCCGCCAGTGCGCAGAAGAGTTCCGCGGAAAAATCAAATACTGGGAAGTCTACAATGAAGCGAACAACGGAGCGGAGTGGAACCCGAATGCCAAGCAGCTTGCCGCCCTTTTGAAGGTTACCTACACCGAAATGAAGAAAGTGGATCCGGAAGTCAAGATCCTTTACAACGGTCTTGCCGGAGTTCCGCTGGATTTTTTTGAAGAATCTCTGGACGCAGGAGCTGAAAAATATTTTGACATCATGAATATTCACCCGTACTGCAGCCAGCCGGAATCTCTGAAACCGATGATTGCTCCCCTTCAGGAATTCATGAAAGAGCGCAATCTGAATCAGCCGATCTGGATCACGGAAACCGGATGGACGGCAGGGAAAACTCCGTTTTTCTACCGCGAGGTTCTGCCGGCGGCGGTAAAACGTCTCGGCATGAATCCGGCGGAATGCACAATTGCACTGTTTGGAGAACCGAAAGCCGGATATGACGGCTGCGCGAATTTCACAGCGGAAAATTTCCCTGGATTCCAAGGTGTTCGCCACATCAACAGCGAAGAACTTGAAAATCTTTCGATTGATGAGTATCCGCTGCTGATTGCATCAGATCATGAACGAGTTCTCGGGACCTCCATTCCTGCACTTCTGAAATACGTTAAAATGGGCGGAACGCTGATTCTTCCTTCCGGACTTCCGTTTTACTTTGACATCAAAGTTGACGGCAAAGGCGGACACCAGCTTATTCAGGTCAATGACAAATATCTGAAAGACTTCCATGTTGCATGGGAATCCTGGTGGACGAAAAAAGGTGTTGTTCCGTATCAGGAGACCTATCAGCGCACCGCGTCCGGCTTCGAAAAAGATTTCAACTGGCCGGCAAAAGATCACAACAAAGTCGGACGTTTCCTGACTGCCGCCAATCTTGCTCAGGGAGATGAATTCATTCCGATGGTTGTCGGCGGAGATGACAAGTATCAGGGCGCACTTGCCGCAATCTACAGATTCAACAGTGACCTGAAAGGCAATATCATCGCCTCCACTTCAACAAACATTTTCGGGGTCACCCGCAAAGTTCAGGCAATGATGCTTGCACGCACTTACATCAATGCATTCGCATGTGGAGTGGAACGCGTGTTCTGGTATCTGTTCCATGACAATCTGGCACAGGAAAACTATTTTGAGTCACACTTCGGCATGGTTGACCGCCAGTACAAGGCAAAACCGGCATACGACGCCTACAAGACCCTGACCCGCATGCTTCCCGGCGGCTCCACAGTCCCCGATATTGAGGAAATCGGCGATCTGCGCCTTGCAAACTGGACGCGTCCCGACGGCAAGAAAGTTTGGGCTGTCTGGTACGGTTTCAGCACAGCAGACTCCGCAAAGAAGATGAACATCGTCTTTGATGGAGAAGTCACGGAAGCTGTCGACCTCCTCGGGAACAAAATTGCTGTTCCGGAGAAGGAGATCACGGTAACCGGCGCAGTCCAGTACTTCGCCGGTCCGGAAAAGGTCACACTTGAGGAAATCAGCGAGTAACCGGACAATTATCGCAATTTGAATCCGTTCCCCGGGCAATTCTGCGGGGACGGATTCTCTTCATAACTAAGGGAAACGGCTCGAATATGAATACAAGTTACAATTTGAACGGCGATTGGCGTCTTGTCTGCGACGACGGACGGGAATTTTCCGCGCGGGTTCCCGGCGATGTTCATCTGGATCTGATGCGGGCAGGCGTAATCCCGGATCCCAATATCCGAATGAATTTCAAGGAATGCCGCTGGATCGGAGATCACACATGGAGCTGGCACCGCGACTTCCCCGCGTCTCCCGCTCCCGGAAAGAAATTTGAACTGGTCTTCGACGGACTTGCGTATGTTGCGGAAATCTTCGTCAACGGGACGCTCGCGGGCAAACACAAAACCATGCACCGTCCCTGCCGCCTCGACGTTTCAAAGCTCCTGAAGGAAGGAGAAAATCATCTTGAGGTCCGCCTCGCCCCCTTCGACCCGTCGGAAGCGGATGTTCCGCTCATCACCTGCCCGCTGAACGGCTGGGCGGATGCGATCAGCAAGCCGGAAGTCTGCCCGAAACGCGGCGCCGGACGCAAGGCGGAATACACATACGGCTGGGACTGGGCGCAGGGACTCCCCGTCTGCGGAATCTGGCGCGGCTGCCGTCTGGAATGCAATGATTTCGCGCGCGTCTGCGCCCCGTATTTCCGGACGACCAACGAGGGCGCAGTCAACTTCACCTTCCAGCTCGATTCGGTTCTGCGCAATGTTGCCGACGCCCACTGCACGCTGACCATCCGCCGGAACGGCGCAGTCGTAGCGGAAAAGAACAAAGAAATTGTTCTCGGCTACGGCGTATGGAATTATGAAATTGAAACCTCCGTGCCCTCGCCGGAACTCTGGTTTCCGCTCGGTTACGGCGCACAGCCGCTATATGATGCGGAACTGACGATCACGGCGGACTGCGGCTCGCTGACGCAGAACTTCCGCTTTGCGTTCCGCACGGTGGAAGTCGAGCAGAAAGTTGTTTCGGAGCATCAGGAAATTTTCCGCTTCCGCATCAACGGCAAGAGCATTTTCGCAAAAGGCGGCAACTGGATTCCGTCGGACATCATCCCCGGGCGCATCACGGACGGCCTGGTCCGTGAGCTGCTTTCGCTCGCGGCGGACGCCGGCATGAATTATCTGCGCGTCTGGGGCGGCGGCTGTTACGAGCAGGATCTGTTCTACGATCTCTGCGATGAATACGGAATCATGATCTGGCAGGACTTCATGTTCAGCGGCAGCGAAATTCCAGATTTTCTCCCGGAATTTCATCAGGAATGCATGCTCGAATGCGAAACGGCTCTGAAGCGTCTGCGCAATCATCCGAGCATCATCATGTGGTGCGGTTCGAATGAGACGGACGGGTTCTACGAGAGCGGCTGCAAGCGCAAGCGTCCGGAACGCTACGGCGGCTGGAGACTTCTGCATGTGGACTTTCCGAAAGTCGTCGCGAAATTCTGTCCCGGCACGCCGTATCTTGCGAGCTGCCCGTCGTTCGGTCTTCTGCACAAGGACCCGAACTCGCCGGGACACGGCACGTATCACGGCAATTTCATGAGCCATCAGTATGCTTCCGATGCGACATTTGACGCGGAACCCTCGATTCCCGCATTCGACAACGAACTCTACGGCGTTTCCGGCGATGCGGGAGCGAACTGGAGCCGTTATCTGGATGTAGAAAAAGACTTGGATTCATGGAACAATCCGGTTTTCCAGGCGCATCATGTGCTGGATCTTCAGCGCAACAATGAATGGAGTCAGTTCTTCCAGTATCTTTCATTCGATGCCTGGGGACGCCGCTTCGAGCTGTCCCTCCCCCGCATACTCGGCTACTATGCGGCGGCACACGCCGAACTGGTCAAACGCTACATGGAAGTTTTCCTGCGCCGGCTGGATGTCGCCGGCG
Source organism: Lentisphaeria bacterium UBA4640 (assembly GCA_002405835.1). GTDB lineage: Bacteria > Verrucomicrobiota > Lentisphaeria > Victivallales > UBA1829 > UBA1829. The sequence continues at coordinate 51,035 of DHMO01000034.1, forward strand.
GTGCGGTTTTCTGGATGTACAACAATGCCTTCCCGATGATGGGCTGGGCAATGGTCGATTACTACGGCACGCCGAAAGACGCCTGGTATGCAATGAAGCATGTCTGCAAGCCGCGTCTGCCGATTGCCGCAATTTATGACGACCGCGTGGATTTCTACCTTTCCAACACAACGGCCTCCACTGCCCGCGGGACGCTGACGGGCAAGATCTGCCGCTTCGACGGAACGGTTCTCGCGGAGGTCCGTGCGGAATCGGTCGTGGAAGCCGGATTCTCGCCGCGTTTGGCCGTGCAGAAACTCAATACAGTTTCCGGCTTTGTTCCTGAAGAGTGTTTTGTGCTCGTTTCATGGGAAGACGCGACAGGGAACTGTGTCCGCAACCACCGGTTCTTTGCCGCTCCGCGCGCCCGCCGCATTCCGAATACGGAAATCACGGTCAAACCGCACCCGTCGAAAGCGGAAACCTGGATTCTGGAAAGTCCGCGCTTCGCAGCGAACGTCACTCTGGCTCCGCGCGATGCGGAAAACTTCCCGGACGACAACTGCTTCGATCTCTATCCGGGAATCCCGCATGAAGTCTCATTCCGGACTCCGGTTGCAAAGCCGGAAGTGAAATGGGACAACTCTCCGAATCGTCTTCCGTACGTCTGCGGACTTGTACAGAACGGTTCATCCTGGACGGTTTCGGTCTACAATCCGCGTCCGGAAACGGCGGTCATTCCGCTGGCGGTCAAAGCGGAAAACTGTGCGCTGCTGATCCCGGAAACGATTTCCGCAGAACCGGAAACGGCAGTCTCGTTTACCGCCATTATCCAGCCGGACGTCTTCCAGAACTATCCGTTCTGTCTTCCGGTTGACCTCAAGGTCGGGGAAGCGGTGATCCGCACAGCATGCGCGGCGCTGCGTCCGACCAGCATGAATAAAGGCGTTTTGACTCTTGCCAATGCCTCCGGTGAGACACTGAACTATCCGTCCGTCCAGTACCGCGGAGTCCGCTGCGACGGCACCGTGTTTGAAAAGCTCTTTGACTCCGTGGTCGTGAAGCCCGGTTCGGAAACGATTCTGAACTTTGAACCGCCTGCGGATCTTCTGCCGTACACGGCAACACTGAATGACGGACGCGGACACGCTTTCTCCTTCTGGGAAAACGCCGTTCCGTTCGAGCAGCTCCGCGAACGGATGAAGCTGGACTCCGGTCCGCAACTTGCCATTGATGTTCTTCCGTTTGCAGGCGACGAACCCAACCCGGTGCTTGAAGGGCGCGGGCGTTTCTTCCGCGCCGGGGAAAACGGCGTGACGCGTCTGATTCCGGAACGCAATCTGGAAGCGGAGGCGGAACTCTTCCTCTTTTACAGGGAGAAAACTCTTTATGTTGATGTCTTCACGCAGAAAATTCCGTTCTGCCAGCAATTCCAGGGGGAAAACGTCTGGCGCGGGACCTGCGTGGAGCTTTTACTTGGTTACACGGACAACTCGGTCTACCGCGACTATTCGCTTGCGCTCACGCCGGGCGGAACGGAGGTCTTCCTGCGCCGGGGAACAAAGCCGTTCGAACCGGGATTGCGCGGGGATTCGTGCAAACTCCAGGCGCTGGCAAGCCCGGACGAGAAACTTGCGTGGTACCGTCTCTGCATCGATACGGAACGCGAGGGAATGCCGGAGCTTCTGACCGGAAAAGCCTTCTGTACGGGACTTGTTCTCCGCGGTCTCGACTGTGACGGCATCCAGATTTTCAACGGCATCGGCTACATGGAAGGCTGCGTCAATGCGGCAACCGCAACACTACGCTGAAATACTGGTGCGGAAGCAATAAACAAAAAGGAAACAAAAAATGTCTGAATTGAAAAACTTTCTTGGATTGGAAAGCAGCTTCGGGTATCACACGGATCTTCATCTGGGCGACATTGACCTGGATGCCGGAGCCGGAGCGGATCCAGATGTACTGGAAAAAAATCTTCGTGAACTGATGCCCGACTGGGTTCAGGTGGACGGGAAAGGGCATCGCGGTTATACATGCTGGTTCAGCAAGGTTCCCGACGCCTCCGTTGCTCCTCATCTGCACCATGACGCTGTAGCGGCGTGGCGGGAAGCGACACGCCGCCTCGGTGTTCAGCTGGTTGTTCACTACTCCGGCATTCTGGATCTGATGGCCGGGAAAAAGCATCCGGAATGGCTTGCCGTTCCTTCGCCTGAAGACACACGCGACACGGACAAGTTCTGTGACATGTGGATGTGTCTGCGCTCCGATTACCTGGACAAACTCTTGATTCCGCAGTTAATTGAACTCGCCGTGGATTACAAGGTGGATGGAACCTGGGTGGACGGCAATTCGTGGGGATACCGCGGCTGCTGGTGCGACAAGTGCAAAGCGGAATTCACTCGCCGCACGGGAATCACCGAGATTCCCCTCAAGCCCGGTGACAAGTACTGGAAAGAGTGGTATAAATTCCATCTTGACACCTGTGAGGAGGCGGTGGAACACTTCACTCATGCCGTGAAAGCCGTAGCCCCGAACTTCCGCATCTGCAGTGCCTGGTACGAAAACACTTACTTCCCGACGTCGAAAACGATTTCGACGGACTGGCTCTCCGGCGACCTCTCCGACTACTGGACATGCGATCAGATCAATTTTGATGCGCGCTGGCTCGCCAACCAGGGCAAGCCTTGGGATCTGATGAGCTGGGGAACATTCAGCGACTGGAACCAGGAACCGGATCACCATATAAAGACTCCGGATATGCTCTGCCAGGAAGCAACGCCGATCATTTCCGCCGGCGGACGCTATATTATCTTTGAACTGCTGGCCGGTCTCCGCACCGCGCGTCAGGTCAATTGGCGCATGCGTCAATACCGCCATGTCCGCGACTTTGTCAAGGCGCGCGAATCATTCTGCCGCGGTTCGGAAGGTATTCCAGAGATTGCCCTGCTGCACGACCGCAGCGACTCCCAGCCGGAGCGCGGAATTCATGCATGGATGCACCTTCCGACACGTCCTGCGACCTCCATGCTGCTGGATAACCACTACGGTGTTGATGTACTGGATACCCGGGGACTTCTGCCCCGCCTGAAAGAGTTCCCGATGGTCGTTATTCCGGAAACCGGAACGCTCAAGCCGGAACTGACTGCAGCATTGAAGCAGTATGTGGAAGACGGCGGACGCCTTCTGGTCGCCGGCGTTGACAGCATTGCCAATTTCGGTGCAGACTATTTCGGTTTTGCCGAATGGTCGGTTGAGACAGAATGCTCCTTCAAGGGAAGACCCTGGACGATGCTGCCGCTGGTCAAAGATACCACCCCCTACTATTATGTGTCCAACGGTGCAGACGGAGTCTTCCCTGTCTCAAGCGAAAAGTGGGGACTCGGCGTTGCCGCGGCGGATGCGGAAGGAACGGAAAAGCTCTTCACCACTTGGGATCCGGAAAATCCGGCATCCGCGACCGGTAAAATCGCATTCTGCATGAAGGCTCATGGCAAAGGATTTGCTGCAGCGATACCAGCCAATATCTTCAGCAGTTATCCGCACCATTACTTCCTGCGGGAAGCCCGCGCCTTCATGGGACGCGTACTCAAACGTCTGATGCCTGAGCGCGCAATTGACATTGAAGCACCCACAGTGATTGCAGCCATGTTCCGCCGCAAAAACGGAAAGCTTTACATTCATCTCTGCAACCGCAGCTCCGGCATTGCATTCAACCCGGAACGGCGCATGATTGATGAGATTCCGCCGGTCGGGCCCGTCACTCTGCATCTGCATCTTGCAAAAGCACCCGCCGCAGTGCGTCTGATGCCTTCCGGCAAGGATGCGGAGTGCCATTATGAAAATGGCGTCGCCACAGTCACAGTGCAGTCTGTGCATATCATGGAGTCTGTGGAAGTGCAGCCGGCTGACTGATCGCCCCATACATCTGCCCGGCTGCATTCTGCTGCCGGGCGGATGATTTCCACTTTAACAGAGAGGCAAAGAGGACACAAATGAAGCGTTCGGAAATCAACCGTTACATGGAAGAAGCTCTGGAATTCTGGGAGAATCTCGGATTCCGTCTGCCTCCGTATGTGCGGTGGAGTGTCGACGAATGGGAAGCCCATGCGGCGGAATGCAAGGAAATCTTTGACCTCCAGATCGGCTGGGACATCACAACATTCGGCAGCGAAGATTTTCTCCGCACTGGACTGTCTCTCTACACTCTGCGCAACGGGCGTCTTCTCTCTGCGCAGTATCCGAAACCCTATGCGGAAAAAATTATGATGGTGCGTGAAAACCAGGTCACGCCCCGTCATTTTCATTGGAACAAACAGGAAGATTTCATCAACCGGGGCGGCGGCAATCTCGTGATTGAACTGTTCAAAGCCGACCCGCAGAAGAACCGGATTGCCGGCGGGGATTTCACTGTTTCGGTCAACGGCATGAGCCGCACGCTCCGTTCCGGCGACCGGGTTGTGCTGACTCCCGGAGAAAGCATTACAATCAAACCGTTCCATGCGCACCGTTTTTACGGAGAAAAAGGCTCCGGTCCCTCCATGATCGGTGAAGTCTCTATGGTTAACGACGACAATACAGACAACTGTTATCTGGACGAAGCCATTCATTTTATTTCCATTGCGGAGGATGAACCTGTGCGTTACCCGCTGGCAAGCGAATACCGCACACTGATCCAGGCAAAAAAACACAGCTCTAAAAACAGGATTCTGCAATGAAAAATATTTCAGAAAACTGTTTTCCATATGATACAAAAAAACGCTAAAAACACAAAAAGGAGCGCGTATGAACAAGTTCGGAATTTTCATGAATTTCTGGGAGAAGAACTGGTCTGCGGATCATGCGAAGTATATCCGGAAAGTTTCAAAAATTGGATTCGATGTACTCGAATTCCAGGCTCAGTCTCTTCTGGAGATGACGGATGAACACATGCTTTCTCTCAAAAAACTGGCCGATGATTGCGGAATCGAACTGACCTACAGTCTCGGTCTGGATCCGCGCTACGATGTTTCCTCTGAGGATGAAAGCATCCGCCGCGGCGGCATCAAGTACCTGCAGGAAATTGTGCGGCGGATCGGCAAAATGCAGGGAGTCCTGCTTTCCGGCGTCAGCTATGCCGGATGGGGCGCTCCGAACTATATTGTCAACGACAAAACCGCGATCGTGGAGCGCAGCAAAGCCAGCATGCGGGAAATCATCAAGGTTGCGGAAGACTGTGGCGTCACTTACTGCGTCGAAGCGGTGAACCGTTTTGAGTCCTGCGTCATCAACACTGCAGCAGAAGCTCTGGCTTATGTCGGAGACATCGACAGCCCCAACATCGGAGTTCTTCTTGACACGTACCACATGAACATCGAAGAACCTTCCATCGGCGATGCAATCCGCCTCGTCGGCAGCAAGCTCACGAGTTTCCATACAGGCGAAAACAACCGCACGGCCCCCGGCCGCGGACACCTTGACTGGAAGGAAATCTTTGGAGCACTGAAAGAAATCAATTATCAGGGACGCATCATTTCCGAACCGTTCCCGACAATGGGCGGAGAAGTCGGACGCGACATCAAGGTGTGGCGCAATCTGATTGCGGACAGTTCCGAAGCAGGTTTGGATGCCGAAGCAGCTTACCTTTTGGATTTTGAACGCAAAATGATGGCATAACTCAACTTCTTCCGGCATTCAGCACAACATGAAACTCCGGAAGAAACAACAGAGATTCAGACAGCAAAAATAGGAGAATAAAATGAAACGTTCACAAATCAACAGCCTTATTGAAAACGCAATGGATTTCTGGGGCGGATTAGGATTTAAATTGCCGCCTTATGCCCGTTGGGGAATCGAAGAGTGGCAGGCTCATGCAGATGAATGCAAAGAGATTTTCGACCTGCAGATCGGCTGGGACGTAACCAGTTTCGGAACGGAAGATTTCTTCCAGACCGGACTTCTGCTGTACACTCTCCGCAACGGCAAACTCAATTCCACCGAGTATCCGAAACCCTATGCGGAAAAAATCATGATGGTGCGCGAAAATCAGATCACTCCCCGCCACTTCCATTGGAGCAAACGGGAAGATATCATCAACCGCGGAGGCGGCAATCTTGTGATTGAGCTTTATAAAGCGGATCCGGCTAAAAACGCGATCTGCGGCGGATCTTTCCCCGTCAACATCAACGGCATGACCAAGATTCTGAACACCGGAGACAAGGTTATTCTGACGCCGGGCGACAGCATCACGATGGAGCATTTCCATTGTCATAAGTTCTATGGAGAGCCCGGTTCCGGTCCTTCCATGATCGGAGAAGTCTCGATGGTCAATGATGACGAAACGGACAACTGTTTCGTTGACGGAGCAAACCGTTTTGTTCCGGCGACAGAAGACGAACCTATCCGGTACCCGCTTGCGTGCGAATACCGCACACTGATTCAGGCAAAACAAGCATAGTTGAATAGAATCTGCTCATGATTCTCTAAAATTCAGCAGAAAGTCACTTTCCTTGTTTGATTTTTCCGGAAACCGTGCCATATTGTCCCGAAAGAATCAAGCACAGGAGAGTGAGACAAAATGACAGAAGAATCCGTATCGCCCGCGCCGGAAAGCATCGGGAAGCTGGCGGAAGAAGAACAGGGGCTTCTCGAAAACATCTTCAATACCATCGCGGAAGGCGTCATGGTCATCGGACGCAATCTCAAAATCAAATACCGCAACCCCGCCGCAACCCGGCTGCTCGGAATTCCGGACGACACCTCGCGTCTTTCCGTCGCGACCTTCCTCAAGGGCGTCGACTGGGATGCGCTCATTGCGGAAAAAGGACGCTCCGAACGGCGCGAGCTCGAAGTGCTCTATCCGGAACGCCGCATCATACGCTTCTATCTTGTCCCGCATGAAAACGCGGATTCCATTACCGTTATTCTCACAGACATCACCGAGGACTGCGAACGGAATGCAAACAAAGTTGAGTCCGAACGCAGCAAAATCATCTCCATGCTCGCTGCCGGTGTCGCTCACGAAATCGGCAATCCGCTGAACAGCCTGTACCTCAATCTCCAGCTCCTCCAGCGGATGTTCCGCCGGGAAAACGTCGATCTCAAAGACGCCGCGGAGAGCATCGACGAATGCAAAAAGGAAGTGGAACGTCTTGATGCGATTCTCAACCAGTTCCTCAAGGCGCTGCGTCCGGCAAAACTGAGTTTCTGCCCGACCGATCTCCGGGTGGTGCTGGAGGAATCGCTCAACTTCATGCGTCACGAAATCGAAAACAGAAACGTCGTTGTCAACTGCCGCTGGGAAGAGGCGCTCCCGCAGATTTCCGGCGATGAAGGACAGCTCAAGCAGGCATTTTTCAATCTCATCAAAAACGCCATTCAATCCATGGCGCAGGGCGGCACGCTCTCCATATCCTGCGGAGTCAACGAAGAACAGGAAGTCGAAGTCCGCATCATCGACACAGGCAAAGGCATTGCACCGGGAAACATGACCAAGCTGTTCAATCCCTTCTTCACCACAAAAGCCGCGGGGAACGGACTCGGGCTGATGGTCGTTGAACGCATCTTCCGACAGCACGGCGCTCGCCTCTCCGTGGAGAGCGTGGAGGGAAAAGGAACCTGCTTCTCAGTCGCCTTCCCCGCCCCCGGAAACCGCGTGCGCATCCTGCCGCCCGCCTCAAATGCAAACGCCGGAATCCTGCCGGCCCCCGAAAAAGGATCTTCGAAATGACAGCACAACGCTCCATTCTCATCATCGACGACGAACGCGGAACCCGCGAAGCCATGGGCAAATTTCTCCGGCTCGACTACGACGTCACTCTCGCGGAAGACGGCGAAAAGGGAATCAATCTCCTGACCCGCAACCATTACGATCTCATTCTCAGCGACATCCGCATGGAGCCGGGTCCGAGCGGACTCGACGTTCTTGCCGCCTCGCTCAAGCTCACCCCTCCCCCGCCCTGCATTCTCTTCACCGCATACGGTTCCATCGAAACCGCCGTTGAAGCGGTCAAACAGGGCGCATTCGACTTTGTCACAAAGCCGGTCAACTTCGACCGTCTGGAGATCATCATCCGGCGCGCACTCGAATCGGTCAGCCTCAAAGAGGAAAACACCGAACTGAAGCGCAAACTCGGCTCCAGTTTCGGCGTGAAAGGCATGATCGGAAACTCGGCGAAGATGAAAAACATCATTGAGACCATCGAACAGGTCGCGCCGACCCGCACAACCGTGCTCATCACCGGAGAGAGCGGAACCGGAAAGGAACTCGTCGCCCAGGCGATTCACCAATGCAGCGGAAGAACCGGAAAATTCGTTCCCGTTCACTGCTCCGCACTCCCCGACAACCTCATCGAAAGCGAACTCTTCGGACACGAGCGCGGCGCATTCACCGGAGCAGTCGAAATGCGCAAAGGACGCTTTGAGCTTGCCGAAGGCGGAACAATCTTCCTGGACGAAATCGGAGAAATCCCGCTTCACATCCAGGTCAAACTTCTCCGCGTGCTCGAAAACCGCTCCTTTGAACGCATCGGCGGTTCAGATACAATCATAACCGACGCCCGTGTTGTCGCCGCCACAAACCGCGATCTCAAAAAGATGGTCGAAGAGGGAACCTTCCGCGAAGACCTCTTCTACCGCCTCGACGTCGTCTCCCTCGAAATTCCGCCGCTACGCGAACGCAAGGAGGATATTCCGCTGCTTGTCAAGCACTATCTTGACATTTTCAACAAGGAAAACGGCAAGGATATCGGCATCACCGAAACCGCGATGGCGTCGCTCTGCGCCTATGCGTGGCCGGGCAACATCCGCGAACTCCGCAACTGCGTCGAACGCATGGTCGTGCTCTGCCGCGGCAAAATGATCGACCTTGAGAACGTTCCCGTCGACGTCCGCGAAGGCGTCACTCCGGGCATTGCAAAAACCGTTCTCGCACAGCCTAGCTGCGACCTCGAATGCAACGAAAAAATGCTCATCGAGCGCGCACTGAACGAATGCAGGGGCAACCGCACCAAAGCGGCGGAAAAACTCGGAATCAGCCGCCGCACCCTTCACCGCAAACTGCACACCTACAACCTGGAGTGACCATGAACAATCCGGCTTTCACCGAACGCGGACTCATGATCGACTGCTCCCGCGGGGCGGTTCCCTCCATTCCATTTCTGAAGCGCACTGCGGAACGGCTCGCCGCATTCGGGCTGACACACCTGGGACTTTATACGGAAGATACTTACACCGTCTCCGGCATGCCCTTTATCGGCTTCGGACGCGGCGCCTACACAAAAGATGAAATCCGCGACCTCGACGACTTCTGTCTCAAGCTCGGCATCGAGCTGTTCCCCTGCATTCAGACGCTCGGGCATCTCGAACACATCTTCAAGAACCCGCGTTTCAAGCCGTTCTCCGATGCGCCGCGCATTCTCAAGGTCAACTCGCCGGAAGCGCGCGATTTTCTCGAACACATCATTCTCGAAGCAGCGGAACCGTACCGGACGAACCGCATTCATCTCGGAGCGGATGAACCGTGGGGACTCGGGCTCGGCTCCTCGCTTGATTTCAGCAGCCCGGTTCCGCCGAAACAGCTTTATCTCACCCACCTCGCGCACCTCTCCGAAATCTGTGCAAAGCATCAGCTGAACGGCATGATCTGGAGCGATTACATTCTCGGACACTCGCAGAACGTTCCGCTGAACGACGACGAACTCCGCGCAATTCCGCAGAATCTCACGCTCGATTACTGGAACTATTCCGTGCTTCCGGAGGAGGAGCATATCGCAAACATCCGCCGTCTTCAGAAGACCGGATGCGCCATCTGGATCTCCCCCGGACTTCACAGCTGGAACCGTTTCTTCGGAGATTTTGCACGCGCCGTTGAAACAGGGGAAACCTTCTTCCGCGCCGCCGGAAAATGCGGAATCCGTTCCGCCATGACAACTCTCTGGGGTGATGACGGAGCGGAATCGCTTTTCCGCACGAACTTCGCTTCCGCCGCGTATCATCTGCTCAGCATGGACAACCCGGGAAACACGCTCGAAACAACCGCCGAACGAGTTGCAGCAGCCGGATTCCCGCTTGAACGGTTCCGGCTGCTCAACAGTCTCGACAACCGCGCGTTCATCGCAAACGACCCGCCGGAGGTCAACTGGAGCGCTGCAAAACAGCTCTTCTACGATGACCCGTTTTACGGCTTCCTGCTCCGTCTCACTCATCTGCGGGATTTCGGGAACACTCTTGAAGAGGTCGAAACGAAGCTCCGCGAACTGCCCGCCGTCTCCGCGGAAGACCGAGAACTGCGCCGCCTCGGACGTCTCTTCGCAAAGGCTCTGCGGCTGAAACTCAATGCATCCGCCCTGGCGCGGATGGGCTGGAAACAGAAAAACAGAAACACTCTCCGCCGAGCCGCACGCGCGGCACGGAAGGCGGCGGAAGCGGTACGCGCATTCGGGAAAGAATATGAAAAACAGTGGCTTGACGAACGCAAACCGTTCGGTCTTGAAATTCCGCAAACGCGGATCGCGGGAGTTGCAAAACGGCTCGAACATCTGACGGGCCGGATCTGCGCATTTCTGAAATCCGGTCAGCCGGTTCCGGAACTCGAACTGGAGTTTCCGGACGGGTACACTCCGCGCGACGCGGGGACGGCTTACGCATCCGCCGCGTCGAAGTGTCACAACACCATCTGGATGATGTGACGTTCCCGTGAAGGGCTTCTTCAGCCCTTCCGGTAAAATGCGATCTGCTCACCAGCCTTCATCTCTTTGGAGAAGAGCGTTCCTGCTGTGTAAGCGTTCTCAGCGACATCCATCCACTCTCCCGCGGGGAAGCGGAAGTTCAGCACGGCGTCGCGCTCTGCTGTAAATGAAAACTCTCTGCGGTTTCCGGAGAAACGCAGTCCGCCCGGCGCGGGGACATTCGCACACAAGGCGTCGTTTGCTTCCGGCAGACCGTGGAAGAGCTCCAGAACGCCCTGCGTTTCGTAAAGGAAAAGATCCAGAATCGCGGCAACCACGCCAAGTCCGGCGTCCATCTGCATAATCCGGTTCGTGCCGACCAGTCCGACGGAGAATCCGGGGAACTGCGGATCGTGAAGCGTGCGTCCGCCTTTGTTGGTGTAGAGCGACGGCCACATTTTCAGGATCATGCACGCCATATCCGGATGATTGAAGCGGTTGTGCAGCATTGCCGCCCACGGCATGCTCCATCCGGCCCAGGTTCCCATACCGAAGCGCACCCATGCACCGACGCTCCGTTCCACGACGTCTTCCGGTATGTGGAGCGAATCGAACGGGCAGATTGCCGCAAGGTGTGAATGGTGACGGTGGCTCATATCGAGCTTGAGGCCTTCCCAGAGTGCAATTTCGCCGTCCTCTTCACTGTACCACGGGAGTTTCTCCTGAATCTCATGCCATGCAGCGGGAACTTCGCAGTGCAACATCTCCGCAGCTGCAAAAATATCGGACAGCAGACGGTGAATCGCCGCGAGGTGGAACGAGGGATTGCGTCCGACGGCGTCCATCGCGATTCCGCGATACTCCGGTGAAGTCAGCCAAGGAATCGCATAATGTGAACCGTCGAATTCCAGCATTGCCTCATAAACGCGCATCACGCCGCGCATGAAATCGAATCCGAAACGTTTGAGGAACTCGATATCGCCGGTGCAGCGGACGTATTCGAACATCATCATCGCCATCCAGCCGGCGGAAGTGTGATCCATCGTTCCGGCCCAGAAACCGCCCATGCAGACACAGCGGTCATCCACGGCATGCGGGATCATATAGCCGTCGTCAATGCCGACGAAACATTTGGCGTTGTGACGCATCTGTTCTTTCCAGCTTTCGAGCATCTTCCAGAGCGGCTTGAGGTTGTCGAAAAGTCCGGCGCGGCAGGCGGGCCAGTAGCACATCTGGACATTGATGTTGAAATGGAAATCGGAACTCCACGGCGGAAGTTTTTCATCTTCGATCCACGGACCCTGCAGCCCGGCGGGGAAACCGTCGGCGGAAGTCATGCACTGGAACTGGAAGAGACCCGAATAGTAACGGGCGTCAATCTCCGTCATGCCGGAATGGAGCTCGGGAACTTTCATCCAGAAGTCATTCCAGAAACGGCGGTTTTCCTCTTCAAGCGCGCTCCAGTTTCCGGAAGCGGCGGAAATGACGTCGCGGGAGAAACGGAAGAAGGTTGCGCCCGCGCCTTTCGCATAACGGATTCCGAATGCGGGATCTTTCGGCATGGTCTGGCGGAAACCGTCCGCAAGCCGCTCCGGTTCCGCGAAGCCGCGCTCCTTCAGGACGGGTGCGAGATCATAGCCCGGGATCAGGCGGAAATCAGAGACTCCGCGAATTGCAAACACGCCTTTTTCCGATTGCGAAAGACGGATTTCCGCACGTTTGTTCTTTCCGAAAACGGTCAGCAGGGAATCACGGTGAGAAAGCTCGACTTTATGCGCTCCGTCAAGCTGGAAAGTGATACGGGCGAGCGGAATGATGCTCGGCACGAGTTTGTACCACGGGAACAGCTCCTTCATCCGGTTCTCATCCTGCTTTGCAAGCGCGGCGCAGATGTTTTTGTAGGATTGTTCGGGACTCCAGATTTCCCCTCCCTGATGATCCCAGAGTGAGGAGGAGCTGACTGTGACGTTTACCGTGTCGCCCTCGCCCCAGACGGAGAGTCCGAGAAAGCCGTTGCCGGCCGCGACGCCGGTATGAACGTGTTCCAGCGGAAATTCCGCCGCGAATGTCTGAAATTGATCCGGAAGCATATTTTACCCTTTTTTGTTGTCTGGTTCATTTCTGAATTTCCTGTAAGTTAACCCGTAAAACCGTTTTTGCAAGGCGGGAAAAACTTTTTCACCATAAAAAGAACCTTCATACCATTATTTTTTCAAAACGGCATTTGACTTCGAGCAGCTCCAAGCTGTATATTGCAGAAAAACTCAAGGAGGTTCCATGTTTTTTGCTTCATTTCTGATTCTGCTGTTCGCGGCGTGGTGGGTTCCGTTCCGCTTCTGCCGTCTTCTGAAACTCAAAACAAAACACGGGCTTTGGGCAAGCGCGGGAATTCTGCTTCTGCTCTTCGCATCCGTCGCGGGATTTCTGATTCCGGGAAAACTCGAGTCAACCGGACCGCTCACATGGCTTGCGAATGCGGGCGGACTCTTCTTCATGTTTTACGTCTACTGTTTCTTCCTCATGCTTCTGGAACAGGCGTTTCATTTTCTGCTGAAGAAACTTCACCGCGACGCCTGGTGCGCGACGGTTCCGGCGGTTCTCGCGGCTCTGCTCGTGTTCGGCGGATGGCTCCACGCCCAGAGCTTCCAGATCCGCACGCTTGAAATTCCCCTTGCGGGCTTGCAGAAACCGGTCACGGTTCTGCACATCTCCGATCTGCATCTCGGTCCCCAGCGCGGCAAAGCGTGGCTCCGCCGCATGGTCGATACCGTCAATGCGCAGAATCCTGATTTCGTTCTCTACAACGGCGACCTTGCCGACAGCAACTGCGCGCTTCACGACGACCTTTTTACCCTGTTCCGCGACGTCCGGGTTCCGCAGCTCTACACCATCGGCAACCATGAATATTACATCGACACTCCGCGCGTGCTGAAGCTGATTGAGAAAAACGGAATCCGCATTCTGCGCAACAAAGCCGTTGAAATTGCCGGAATTGAAGTCACCGGACTCGAATACATGAGCGAAAAAAGCATTAAAAAGGATCCGCACCGCGTCAACAATCTGACGGTGGAAGAGGAGGTTCCGAAAATCGTCCGCAAGGGAAAACTGCCGCAGGTTCTGTTTCATCACACCCCGCGCGGCGCAGACTTCATCGCCCGTTCCGGATTCGACGTCATGATCTCCGGACACACGCACGACGGACAGGTCTTTCCCGGGGTGCTGTTCACCAAACTCATGTTCCCCTACGAATGCGGCTTCTACCGTATCGGGAACATGACTTTGTTCGTTTCACAGGGAGCGGGAACGTTCGGACCGTGGATGCGGCTTGGAACCTCCAACGAGATTCAGCTGATCCGTTTCGTTCCCGCCCGGTAAAGAATCACATCATCTTCAGCAGCGCGTCGCGTCCGGTCATGCCGGGCTCGACGCCGAACGCGGAGGCGGCGGAAGAGACACTGCGGACCGTGGCGTTCAGCATGTCGTCATAGGACTTCACGCCCGTCACAATCGCGACGGCGTCACCGACCTTCTCCGCGGTTGCAATGTTCAGATAACCGCAGCCGAGAAATCCGTTTTGCGCACAGATCATCAGCAGTGTTGTGTGCGGCGTTGGCACCGTGACGCCGCGGAGTTCCGTTCCATTCAGAAGAACTGTATCCATACTCACCTCAGATGCGTTTGTCCCAGTTCTTGAAAACGACTTCCTGACCGTTCGCGTGAATCGCCTTGTAGATGTCCTCGGGCTCACGTGAATCGTTCAGCGTAAACTGCGCAACATCCTTGTCGGCCAGCACGGCGTAACCGCCCGGGGTCACGCGGGAACCGGCGGACATGTTGTCCGCGGCGGTCTGCACGATGCGGTCGCGGAACTCGGGATCCTCGCGCGTCGAAACCGTCATGCCGCATTCCGGGAAAACGATTCGGAAGACGAGCATCATCAGCTCCAGATCCTCCTCGTTCACCGGATGTTCCGGCTGGAAGCCGCCGCTCATCGGAGTGATGCGCGGAAACGCGAACTGAATGCGGCTCCGGTAGCATTCCTTCATCAAATAGAACGCGTGCGCGCCGAGGCTCGCCGCTTCGATCCGCCACGGAGCGAGACCGAGCAGGAACGCAATCCCGAGCGTGCGGAAGCCCGCTTTGCCGGCGCGGAGCTGAGTCCAGACACGGAAATCGTAGACGCTCTTCGGTCCCGCCGGATGAAGATACTTGTAGAGATCTTTCTCGTAGGTTTCCTGAAAGCAGATCAGGCTTTCATAGCCGGCTTCAAAGAGCTTGCGGTAAGCGTCCTCCTCCTGCGGCGCGACTTCGAGCGAAAGACATGAGAACGTATCCTTCAGCATCCGCCCGACTTCGCAGAGGTAATCGACCGTCATGTGCTTCGGGTCTTCTCCGGCGACAATCAGGAGGGAATCGATATTGTGCTTGCGGATGGCGTCGCACTCCATGCGGATTTCATCAAGCGTCAAAATCTTGCGCTCCGCATGGTGGGTGATGTTGAAGTCGCAGTAGCGGCAGGAGTTCACGCAGGTGTTCGAGATGTAGAGCGGAGCGAAAATTGAAACCGTTTTGCCGTAGTAGCGGCGGCGCGCCTTCATCGCAGCCTCGCGCAAAACCTCGCGGAACTCCGGCTGAGCGGCGGCGGGAGAAAGCAGGTTCAGCAGATCGAAATACGTGTGACGATCCGCCGCAAGACTTGTCCGCACCATGTCGGGAGTGACTTTGGAGTAATAATCCTCAATCTGTTCTTTGGTGAATTTCAGTTTCGGAAACATGATTCACCTCAAATGAAAATATCGAAAGCGTTCATCGGGCTGGAAGCGGATGCGGTCGTCCGGGGAGCCGGCGGCCCGGCTTTGATGCCCATTTCCGCCGCGCGGACCGCGAGCTTGAATGCCTCCGCCATGCGGACAGGATCGTTTGCAGCGGCGACAGCGGTGTTCGCGAGAACTGCGTCGGCGCCGAGCTCGATCGCCTCTGCTGCGTGTGAGGGGAGACCGATTCCTGCGTCGACGATAACCGGAATGTGGCTCTGTTCGACGATGATTTCAATCATGTCGCGCGTGCGGATTCCGCGGTTGGAACCGATGGGCGAACCGAGCGGCATGACCGCCGCCGCGCCGGCCTCTTCGATGTGATGTGCAAGAACCGGATCGGCGTTGATGTACGGAAGAACAACCAGTCCGCGGTTCGCGAGTTTCTCTACAGCCTTCAGGGTCTCGACAGGGTCGGGAAGCAGATAGCGGGCGTCGGGATGAATTTCAAGTTTGATCCATTTGAAACCGGCGGCTTCGCCGATGAGAGCGATGCGGACAGCCTCGTCGGCCGTGCGGGCGCCCGAGGTGTTGAGCATGATTTCGACCTTGGAGCGGTCGATCACCTTGAGGATGTCATCGTGTTCCGCATCATCTTCGTGCACGCGGGTGAGCGCGGTGGTGACAAGTTCGGTTTCGGAGGCTTCGAGCGCCTGCCGGAAGAGTTCCGCCGATGCGAATTTTCCCGTTCCGAGGAAGAAGCGGTTGGTGAACTTGCGTCCGCCGATGATGAGATCTTTCATGAGTCAGATTCCTTCTGTTTGGTTCTCAGTTTACTGTCCGTGCCGCCCATGCGGCTCCTGTCGGGGGGGAAACTTGCGCAGCTTCGGCTGTGCCGGAAAATGACGTTGTGTTTCCCTGCGCCGGAATTACCCGGATCAGGTTCTGCGGGTATAATCTCAGCCGTTCCATTGTGGAGCAGCACCCCGGTTCCGTAATATACCATGTTTTCCGGAAAATTCCACGCAGAGAAAGAAAAAACATTTTTTTCTCTTTTCCCCTCTTGACTTTTTCGCGGTTTTGTGGTATAATTAAGACAAAGCCCGATTGGAAGCCCGACAACAGAGAGGAACAGGCATGATTTCAGCGAACAGCAGGAAACGCGACAGTGCCCGGATGCAGGTCCGGCGGTATGTGATGGATCTGCTCTGGCAGCACGCCGGAGAGGCCTACCACCTGCCCTCGAACAAGGAGCTCGCAGATGAGCTCGGCATTGCGCGCAGCACCGCTCAGCTCGAACTGAAACTTCTGATTGAAGAGGGGTACCTCACCGCCAAACACGGCATCGGCACTTTCACGGTTCCCTCGAAAATGCAGCAGTTCCGCGCTCCGCTGATCGGCATTCTCAACGGCGACGGCAAAACCATTTACGAACCGTTTTACATCGTCTCCCTCAAATCGCATACCGCGACGGAGCTGGCAAAACAGCCCGCTCTGATTCAGGAGATCCGTCTCTTTTCCGAACGGGAAAACGACCTGGCGACCGAACTGCGCGGCATCGACTGCAACGCGCTCGTCTGCTTCAACGTCTCTTCCGCAATGGAACCGGTCCTGCGCGAAACCCGCAAATTCCGTCCGGTAATCACTGTTGACATGCGCATCGACGGCATCCCGAGTGTGGAGTTGGACCGCCGGGAAAAAGGCCGCGCTCTCGGACGCGCTCTTCTTGCCGAAAACCGCACGAACGTTCTCTTCATCCAGAGCGAACGCTACCGGGCGACAACCTTCCTGGGGGTCCGCGACGTCTTCACCGAAGCCGGGCATACGCTCCCGGATGAGTGCTTTCTGCTCAATACGACAGAGGGACTGAGCGAACTTCTGGAAAGCGGATTCCGTCCGCAGGCGGTTGCTCCGAGCCTCGAAACATTTGAAGAAACCGCGCAAATTCTCCGCGAGCACGATATCGATTTGAATGAAAAGTGCCGTCTTGCGACCTTCATGTTCAAGCCGCGCAAAATGCAGGAACCAGTTCTGCTGTTTGATTTCCCGTTTGAGGAATTCGGGCGGCAGACAGCGAAAGTGGTGTCCCGTCTTCTTGAAAATCCGGATCAGGAAGCAGAACATATTGTTTTCAAACACAACTATAAGACAACCGTAGTATGAAAAGGAGAATCAAGATGAACAGGAAAAAAGGAAAAACGAGAGCTGGAAACTTCACCCTAATAGAACTTCTTGTAGTAATTGCGATCATTGCAATACTTGCAGGAATGCTTCTTCCCGCACTGAATTCCGCCCGCGAAAAGGCACGAACCGTCAGCTGCCTGAGCAATATCAAGCAGTCTGCAATGACAATTCTGGGCTATACGGATTCCAGCGATGGATTTTTCCCGCCAAGCGGCTTTACTGGCTCCGCCCCCGGCTGGGGATGGCTGGTTGTCCGGAATAATCTCGTCGGAAACTGGTCGGCGCTGGACTGTCCGGTTGCGGCCGTGCAGAATGGAGGCAACACAAAATGTCTCACGACAGCATACATCAGCACAGCCCCGGTCGCGGAATACTGGCGCAGCCGCTTCTCCTACGGAATCAATAAAAACATCGCCGATGAAAACAAAAGCATCAAAACTTCAAAACTGAAAAACACATCGCGCAAAATTCTGCTTGCCGAAAACAGGTACAACTACTCCTGGTGCCAGGCATCGCATTGCAGGACTTATCCCTACAATGAAACGACCTGGAGCGACTCCGGACTGCTTTACACCTGGCACAGTGGAGTCACCAATACAGCCTTCGGCGACGGGCATGCGGAATCGGTCAAAGGTCCGGGCTTCCGCGAGCCGGCGCCTTATGCGGACCTGATCTACAAAATGGATAAATTCAAACCGGAAAACTGGAATCCGGAACTCTAAAACAAACCTCAAAGAAGGAGAAAAACATATGAAAAAAACTTTTGCAGCACTGGTCATCGCTCTCTCCGGCATTCTCGGTAACGCCGGAGAACAGGTCAACCTGTTCCAGAACAAAGAAGCATGGACTCTTCCCGCCTCAAGCGAATGGAAAGACAATACGCTGAGAGTAACTGTTCTGCCGACCAGTCACAACAAACGCGGAACCAATACCGCCCAGCTGAACCTTGAGCCGGAAAAAATCCGCGGGAAATACCTCCGTTTCACCTGCGAAGCAAAAGGAGAAAATCTGAACATTGCAGAACTGGAACGCCCGTATCTCGGCTTCAAATTCATGCTGATCGTCAAAGGCGAAAAGAAAACCACCTATCCGGGCGGAGGCAGAAACGCCGAGAACTTCAACTGGAAAAAAGTTTCCTTTGAAACGCCGATACCCGAAGATGTAACGGACGCAAAGCTGAATCTCGGTCTTCAGAACATCAGCGGAACCGTCTACTTCCGCAATGTCCGACTCGAAATCATCGACGACACCAATGAAGAATAAGAAAACACCGCAGGAGGTTTTCATGAAAACAACATTCTTTGCCCTGTTTACAATGCTCCTCTGCTCCTTAGGCGCCGCAGAACCGGCGCCTAAGGGAAGCCCGTACGGCCCGACCGTTGAAATTCCGGACGGATACCGGTGCGAGTACACGGAGGACATCCGGAACCGTCCGCTCTTCCGCGGCGTCATGAGTCCCGATGTTGAAAAATGCACAGTCAAGGACCTTGAAGACCTTGCATCGTGGGGAGCAAATCTGATCCGCTGGCAGATCGGCGTGCCGAAAGACAAGAAAGATCTGACAGACATCGCCGCATTTGAAGCGTGGTACGCCAAGCGCCTTGACGACCTTGAAAAACTGATGCCGGTATTCGAACGTCTCGGAATTCACGTCATCATCGACATGCACACTCCGCCGGGCGGACGCTACAAGGTTGCCGGCGAACTCCCGCCCGGAGCAATCAAAGAGGCCGCGGCATTCGCGCAGCAGTTCCGCATGTTCTCCGAGAAAAAATATCTGGATTCATTCATCCGGATCTGGCGGCAGATCGCAACCAGGTTCAAAGGACAGAAAAACATCTGGGGCTACGACCTCTGCAATGAACCCTGCCAGAACACCCCCGTACCCTTCAACTACTGGGACTGCCAGTACCGCGCGGCAAAAGCGATCCGGGAAATCGACCCGCATACACCGGTCATCATCGAATCCAACGGCATGTGCGGAATCAGCTCCTATGCCGACATGCAGCCGCTCCCGCTCAAAAACATCATCTATCAGGTTCATATCTACATTCCCGGCAGCTACACGCACCAGGGGATCGGAGCGAGCTGGAAAGATCTGAAGGCGGGAAAATTCGTAACCTATCCCAAAGACGTCGGAGGCAAGCGGTATCTCCGGAGCAATCTTGCAACCGTCCGTTCCTTCCAGGAGGAATACGGGGCAATCATCTTCTGCGGGGAGTTTTCCGCCATTCGCTGGGCGCCCGGGGCGGAGAAATATGTCCGCGACGTCATCTCCCTCTGTGAAGAATACGGCTGGTCGTGGACCTATCACGCATTCCGCGAATCCCATTTCTGGAGCGTGGAGCACGAGCCGGATTTCAACACCGTCACCCTCGCAAAAGAAGATACTCCGCTCAAAAAAGTTCTGCTGAAATATTTCAGCAGGAACCGCCGCTGAGCACAGAAAAACATCACAAAAGCCGGATGAACTTGATTTTAAGATTCATCCGGCTGTATTATTTATACAAAAACAGCAAACAGCACTTGCAGGAGTCTGCAGAAAATGGAAAACAGTCAATTCACCGTTGAAATCAATCCTTTGAACGGCGGACTCGCTTCGCTCGTTCTGAAAAACGATGCCGACCGCATGAACTGGATTGAAGGTCTTGAAACCTGGGGCACCCCCGTCGGAATGGAATTCCTCGGCATGGGACAGATGGAGGGGAAAAATGTCTCGCACTACCGCCGCGATGTCCTGCAGCTCTCCGTTGAACGCACTATGGAGGAAAACTGTCTGCGCGAACGATTCATTTTCCGCAATACCGCCGGATACGATCTCTACTTTCAGCGCGGCCAGCTCGGAATCTTCACGACCTTCAATGACAACTACACAGATGCAGAAACCTGCGAAAAAAAACGCTGTCATGCGCATATCTGGTGCGGAGGCGAAAACTCGTATGTGCACGCGCTTAAAATGGCTCCCTTCCCGACCGAAATTGCTCTTATCCTGACTCGTGGCTCACTGGATTCCTACAGCGTCCGGCGGATCGCACAGCAGCAGAGCAACGACCGCGGAGATTTCATTCTCCATCCCGATCCGGCGCATTTTCTCCCCGGAGAGACAAAAGTGCTTGAATGGGAACTTGCGGCATTCCCCGCAGAAACCTTCAAGGCCGAACTGCTGAAACGCCCGGCTTCCGTATATATTTCATTTGAGCAGGAAACAATCTTTCCGGGCGAACATTTCAGCATAACTGCGGAAATGCCCGCTGCACCGGAAAAGGTCTCCGTTCTCTGCAACGGCTCCCCTGTTCCGTTCCGCACGGAAAACCGGCGGATTTTCGTTGATTGCAAGCCTGCGGGAAACGGCGAACAGAAATTTGAGTTTTCCGTCAACGGGCATCAATGCCGGGCAAACGGGTTCGTCTCCGAAGACCTCGACACCGTCATCGACCGGCGGATCCGTTTCATCATCCGCAATCAGCAGATGACTGACCCGCGCAGTCCGCTTTACGGGGCATTTCTGATTTACGACACCGAAGAGAAATCGCAGTTCTTCGATTATGCCGTTCCCGATCACAACGCCTGCCGAGAACGTTTCAGCATGGGGCTGCTCATTGCGCGCCGGCTCCGCCGGAAGCATGACGCGGAAATGGAAAAGTCTCTGAAACTTTTCGAAGAATTCCTCCTCCGGGAAGTCTTCGACTCCGAAACCGGAGAAGTCTGCAACAACATCGGGAAAAATGCAAAATTCAAACGCCTCTACAACGCGCCGTGGCTCATCACCTTCTGGCTCGAAATGTACCATCTGTATAAAGAGGACCGCTACCTCGTCTGGATTGAACGCTCCATGCGCGATTACTACAGCAAAGGCGGTACAAAATTCTACCCGAACGGCAGCATCTTCTCCGACGCCGTCAAAGCGATCCGCGACGCAGGCAAAACCGAAACGGCGCGCGAACTAGCCGGACTCGTCCGGACGCATGTTGAAAACATCCGCGCAAACGGAATTCTCTATCCTCCGCATGAAGTGCGGTTTGAACAGACGATCGTCACTCCCGCGCTGTCGATTCTTTCCGCGTATTACAACCTCATTGAACGGGATCCGGCGCTGCTTGAAGAGGCAAAGAAACACGCCGCAATTCTGAAACGTTTCAACGGTGACCAGCCTGACCACAAATGGAACAGCCTGCCGATCCGTCACTGGGACGGCTACTGGTTCGGCAAGCATCGTCTTTACGGAGATACACTTCATTACTGGAGCTGCCTTTCCGCATATGCGCTCCTGCTTCACACAGGGAACAGCGATAACGGCCTCCGCATGCTGGCACGGAAAACTCTGCGGAATCTGCTCTGCCTTTTCTTTCCCGACGGCACAGCTTCCTGCGCATACCTGCACCCGTATTCCGTTACCATGCTGAATCCGGACGGCACGGAGATCGCTCCCGCCCGGCGCGGAGAATTCTTCGACCCGTGGGCCAATGATCAGGACTTCGCGCTCTATTTCATTCTACGGGCAGAAGATGAAACGGGTCTTTCACTCAAAAACAACAAACGGTCCTGACGGATTGCTTCATTTGCAGAAATTTTAAAAAATTGGAGCAAATAATTTCCGTTTTCATTCAGTTTTTCATTAAAAAGAGAAAAAACAGGTTGTTTTCTCGCGGAAACAAAGGTATATTCTTCCGTGAAAATTCCTAACAGAAAGGATTGACTATGTCGGAACAGAATTTTGCAGGAAGAACCGCAATCATCGTCGGCGGAGCCTCGGGAATGGGACTGCTCGCCGGGCAGGATCTCGCAAAACAGGGCGCAACCGTCATTCTCGCCGACGTCAACGGCGAAAAAGTCGAAGCTCTCGCCGCGGATATCCGCGCAAACGGCGGAAACGCCTACGGCGTCAAATGCGACGTCCGGAAAGTCGAAGACATCGAAAACGCCGTCGCCTTCACCAAGGAAAAAGGCGGCTCTGTCGACATCATGATCTACACCGCTGGCGGATTCGCCGGACGCATCTTCAACTGTCCCGAGCCGTTCCAGAGCCGCCCGTATGAAGTGCTCGACTGGGGCATCGACGTCAATCTCAAAGGAGCCCTCTTCTTCTGCCGCGCCGTGATCGGAACCATGATCGAACAGAAACGCGGCGTCATGATCGTCCTCGGCTCCATCGACGGCGTCACCGGCTCCGCATGGAGCGTCGACTACAGCGCGGCGAAAAGCGGCATGATCGGCATGGTCAAGGGTCTCGCTATGCTCGGCGCCCCCCACAACGTCCGCGCCTGCTGCGTCTCCCCCGGACCGGTCCTCACCCGCGCCGCTATGGCGAACATGCCCACACCGATGGGCCGCGCCGCCGAACCGCAGGAAGTCGTCGACCTGATTCTCTATCTCGCCAGCGACAAAGCCGCCTTCATCTCCGGCGACAATTACCTCATCGACGGAGCCCGCGCCTGCATGGTCCGCTGACCCGCGCAAGCACACAGAATCTCTCCGGGCAGGATACACAAATCCTGCCCGTTTTTTGTTTTAAAAAAAGGAAACGATCAGGAATAGAGCTGGTAGAGACGGTTCATCGCAACCGTAAAGAGTTCCGCAGTGATTTCCGCATCGTAAAGCGCACGGTGTGCGTCGCCCGTGACATTCGCGCCTAGAGAGAGTGCGAGGCGCAGGGACTGCAGACTGTAGCTCGGCATTCCGGGAAACGCCTTGCGCACGATCGCAATCGAATCGTATGCGCCGCTTTCCCAGACGGCAAGCCCGCAGCGGTTTAAACTCTCCTGCAGAAAAGCAAGGTCAAACCGGGCATTGTGAGCAACGAGTTTGCTGTCTTTCGCGAAGTCGAGAAACTCCGCGCCGACTTTTTCGAAAACGGGCGCCTCCGCAACCATTTCATCCGTAATCTGATGCACGGCCGTTGCGCGGCGGGGAATCGGCATCTGGGGATTGATAAGCGATGAATAGCGCGAAGTCGAGCCGTCGGTTTCAATACGCACCGCGCCGATCTCCACGGGACGGTCCCTCACGGGGCTCATTCCGGTGGTTTCAAAGTCGAAGACCGTGTAAGGTCCGAGTTCATGCCATTTTTCCGCCATGATTCAATCCGGTTCTGAAAAAGGGCGCGCGGAGTGGAATCCGCACGCCCTGAGGGTGTTACTTGGAGTAGCCGTTCGGGTGCTTCTGGAGCCATTTCCAGACAGAAGCGATAATCGCCTCCGCATTTTCGAACTGAGGCTTCCAGCCGAGCTCCTGACGGGCGCGGGTGGAGTCCGCAATCAGACGCGGGGGATCGCCGGGGCGGCGGGGAACGACTTCCGCCGGAATCGGGTGTCCGGTAACCTTGCGCGCGGCTTCGAGAATCTGCATGACGCTGAGTCCGCTGCCGGTGCCGAGGTTGTAGTGTCCGCTCTTCGGTGCGTAGAGCGCCTTTTCGTGCGCCTGCGCGAGGTCGAGGATGTGAATGTAGTCACGGATGCAGGTTCCATCCGGCGTATCGTAGTCATCGCCGAAAAGCATGGCTTTTTCGCGTTTGCCCTGAGCAACCTGAAGCAGAATCGGAATCAGGTGTGTTTCGGGATTGTGATCTTCGCCGTACTTTTCCGTTGCGCCTGCGGCGTTGAAGTAGCGGAGAGCGGCATACTTGAGCCCGTAAATCTTGCTGTACCAGTTCAGGACTTTCTCAAAGCAGAGCTTGGATTCGCCGTAGGGGTTGATGGGCAGCTGGGGTGCGTCTTCCTTGATCGGAATCTCCTTCGGCTCGCCGAAGGTTGCGGCGGTGCTGGAGAAAACAAATGTTTTGACTCCGCCTTCCACTGCAGCGTCCGCGAGGTTGATCGCGTTCGCAAGGTTGTTGTTGAAGTACTTGCTGGGGTTCTTCATGGATTCGCCGACAAGGGAGAATGCGGCGAAGTGCATGATGGCGTCGTAGTTTCCTTCCTTGACGACCTTTTTGAGATTTTCGCGGTCGGCGAGGTTTGCTTTGATGAATTTCGCACGGGGATCGACCGCTTCGATATGACCGGTGATCAGATCGTCGAAAACGGTGACTTCATAACCTCTGTCGAGGAGATATTCGGTGCAGGCACTTCCGATGTATCCTGCTCCGCCGGCAACAAAAACGCGCATGTTTCAGCCTCCTGTTGATAAATTATTCTGAAGTGACAATTTACCACGGAAATGGCAATTCTGCAAATCGAAAAGCGAAAATCATTGCAAAAAAAATGCGCTGCGGGGGTACGCAGCGCATTTTCCGATGAATACAGGGCGGTTCAGAACGGAGCGGCGGGGTTTCCAGGCTGCGGCGCTGTCTGTGCCTGACGCGGAACCGGACGCAGAATGCACTTGTTCGTCACGGGCGACGTCGGCTGGTAAATAATCTCGCCGTTGGAAGAATCCTCGCCGACGGAAGTCAGACGGATGGAGGTGATTTTGGTCTCCTTCTGCGTGACCTTTCCGGTGCGGCGGTTCCGGATCTTCTTGCCCGGCTTGTAAACATCAAAGTAGTCGCCGACTTTGCCGACACTCGGCGGGATATCGGTTACCACCTGATTTCCCTCCACATCCAGCACATAGAAGGGAGTGTACCTGACAAGCTCGCGGACAATCTTCTGGCAGGCGCTTTTGCACGCCGCCTGAAGCGCCTGTTCCGAATAGTTGCCGATCTTCCGCTGTCCCTGATATGCAGTGTTGGTTGCAACGCTGGTCGCGGAAATGTTCTTGGAAGCCATCGTCGTTGCCGTGCGGGCATTGACGAGATTCAGAATCAGCTCCACGGTCGCGACATAATCGCCGCGCTCGGCGACATTGTAGAAATCGCGTGTTTTTTCATTCGAGAATCCATATGTCGTAACGGTCATGCGGATGTAGAACGCGGGGGAGGAAATGACGGTTTTCGTTCCGCCGTCATCCGCCGCGACAGCGAATTTTTCACTGTCCACAAGCGTTTTCTCGAAATCTTCCATATTCAGCACCTGATAGATACCGGACTGAACCAGCTCATGATTCAGGCGATCAATCAGCGCCTGGAAGTTCGCGCGGGGATTGTCCGTTTTGTTCTTGATGTTGGCGACATCAATGGAGACGATCGGGCGCATGTCCTTGCCTTCGGCGACGTCTTCATCGTCGTCATCATCCGCGAACGCGGAAGGGGCAAGGAGAATTGCCCCGAGCGCCAGAAGGCGCAGCAGTTTTTTCAGAGTTTTCTTCATTTTTCACTTCCTTATTCTACAATGCGTGCAGAGGTCCAGGTGAACACTCTGTGCGATTCAGGTTTATCGTTGTCCGGAACATAGACCCAGGCGAAATTGCGCTCAACCGGAGCACCCCACGAACCGACTGTTCCGCGGGCGACGGGAATCCGGTAAGTCTCCGTCTTCGGCGGTTCACCGGGAAGAGTCGGAACGGAACGGACGCCGTTTCTGAAAAATTCAACCGTCTGCCCGTCACGGATGCCGTATTCGCTGCCGGCGGAAATCTGAACAAAGCGTCCGCCGCCGATCGTCTGCTTCACATACATCGGCGGACCGAACTGGCGGGAATACGCAGTCAGAGCCGTATGTGCGGCATAGGTCACCGCATCCTTGAGTTTGTTCGGATCCGGACGCGGCGCAAGGAAAGGATCCAGAGTCGTGACATCCTTGTTGAAGGTAAAGACCCGCTGTCCGTCCGGAGATGTAAGGGAAACCTCAACCTGAGCATATGCAGCCCAGAGATGATTTTCGCGGAGCGTTCTTGTGCTTCTGCGGTAATCTCTTCCGCCGCCGGAAAGATCGCTGATGAGATCCGCCGTCTGAACAAGTCCCTGCGAGACATTGATGAAGTAGACTCTCAGGATGTGAAAGGAGAGCAGATAGGGTTTGTTCTGCTGTTCCGTCTCATCATCGACATTGGTAATGGTTGCGCCGGGGGTGGACATGTTGCGGGCTTCGGAGCCGACAATCCGGAAATCGCGGAGTTTGCCGACCTCTCCCATCAGCGCATTTTCAAAGAGAACGAGGAGTTCGCGTTTGAATTGCTGCGAATACTCCGGACAGATATTGCCCGCGATGAAGAGCTGTGCCTTGTCCGACGGTTTGATCACCACCGGCTTGCTAAACTGCATCCGCTGTTCATACGCCTTCTGCGCCTGAGCGACATAGGTCATATTTTCGTTGTCGACCGCGGCGTCCGCCGGCATCGGGGAGCAATCGCCGAACGAAACACATCCGCCGATCAGCGCCGCCGCAAAAACGGAAGCGGATCCCGATAAAATGTTTTTAAGTTTCATTTCTGAAAATCCTTTTGTTGTTTATTCTTCATCCGCAGTGTCAGTTTTCGACACCGGGTTGAATTTCAGTTTCATGGTGCGGGAAGATCCGGGTTTCAAATCAAGATTCCGTGTAATGGTCTGATAACCGTCCAGTTCAGCCTTGAGCACATAATGTCCGGCAAGAACGCGGGAGCCGCTTTCAAAATCGTTCCCGTTCAATGTCAGAGTAACACCTTCTTCATCAAACTCTTTGTCGCCTTTGGGACCGCGGCAGCGGATTTTGAGCGAGGCGGTCAGACTGTCTCCAAGCTTTTCCGCGATCTGCTTGAGCACATCTTCCATCAGATCATCGGAAGGGTTGAATCCCTCTTCCCTCGTTGCTCCAGTACGACGATGTGACGACTTTGCAACAACATGCCATGATTTCAGAACATTGCCGTTGAAGTCTCGCAGATTCGCCACAGCTTTTTGCGTATAATTTGTGCGTTTGACCATGGTGTTGCCCACCTGCACAGTCTGTGAATACTCTTTCAAATCCTGCATGATGACGGTGAGGAAAACGCAGGCGGAAGCGACGTCCTGCTGAGAATTCCCGCCGATAGCCTTCTCCACTTCCGAAAGCGAAGTATTGGCGCGGTCAATCACCTGAATGCAGGAGGAATACGGTTCCAAAAAACTCTGCAGATAATTTTTCGCCACAACGATGCTGCGTTTTTTTTCGTTCCCGACAATTGAATTGCGGAGCTGTTCCAGCACCCGTTCCATACGGCGGTTACGTGCGGCGATTTCGCGCTCGCGATCGCTGTACTTGCGGATGGAATCATTGAAGCGGTAAGTCACTTCAATCTTCGCCAGCTTTGGATCAGCCACCTTGTCCGCATCGGAAAGACGCGGTGCATCATCCACATTGAACTGCTTGATCTGCGTCAAAAATTCCTCTGTCTTCGCAACAGTGTCAATTGTACCGACATCTGCGATCAGAAGACAGATTTTTCCGGGAACATTGTTCTGCGGCGGCGTGAATTTTGAATTATTCTCTCCCGCTCCGCACAAGACAGACGCAGCGAGCAGACATACTGCGAAAATCTGTTTCATTTTCATCTTTGCCATCTCCTTTGTTTTTTCAGATGTAACGAAGTTACTATAAACGCTGTTGCAGAAAAAGTCAATAAGGAAAGATTCTGCAAAATTTAAGATATTTCATATTTATTTCTTAAAAAGAAGAAAGAATTCTTATTCTTTTAAAATAAATCTCTGTTTCAATTCAGAAAATCGCTGTCCGCCGGTATTCGCACGGAGTTTTGCCGTAAAAATGACGGAAGGCCGTCGAGAAATTCTCCGGATTCGGGTATCCTGCACGCGCGGCAATCTCCTTCACCGGAAGCGGATGCGGAGAAAGAAGAAGTTTCGCCGCAAGCTCCATGCGCATCTCGACAAGAATCCGATGCGGAGTTTTGCCGTAGACAGAACGGAAGAGACGCAGCAAACCGGATTCAGAATAGCCCGCTTTTCTGCCGAGTTCGCGCACGCTCAACGTTTTCTCCAAGTTCGCCCGCATATAATCCAGCAAATTTGAAAGAACCGGAATGTTTTCGCTCCGGCGGTGCGACCAGGCAAGGACCTCCAATATTTCATAAGTGAGCACGCTGTTCGCCCGGAGATCATCCGGCTCATTTTTCAATGCGAGCTCCTGCAAACGATCCAGCAGGCGGTCCAATGTCTGCCAGTCGAAATCGCAAAGACAGTCGCGCGCCCCCAGTCCGCTGGTTTCAAGATACGGCTTCAGTAAAGCTCCGCGCACGGAAAAAGAGTCTTTGACACAGAAGCGCTCCGGCCCGACCACAAGCTCACAGTCGACGCCGGGCGACATAAGAAAGATTTCACCCGGTTCAATCAGGAAACAGCGTTTTTCCTTGCGTGCAATCAGAGAACCTTCACGGACATATTCCACGCCGAGCGCGATCCCCAGCTCCTGGCGGTAATGGTAATTCCGCTCCGCGCGTCCGCGGAACATGGCGTTGATGCAGAGCGGATGTCCGCTTTCCGGCAAAAGCAGAATCGGAACCTGCACAATTTTCTTTTCGCGCGGAGAACAGTAGATGCGTCCGCACTCATCGTTCCGCTGGAGCGGAGGCGTTTCCCGAAACATGGAACAGTCATTCAGGAGCTTCATTTCCATCTCCCGCTTTTCCGGAAATAACCTCCGTTTCGCGGAGCTCCGCGGAACTCAATCATTCCCAGCCTTTTCAATTCTGCGAGTCGGCGTTGAACCGTGCGAAGCGATTCTCTTAAAGCTTCCGCTATCTGATTGGCCCGGCATCCTGGATGAGTAAAAATGAATTCATATAAAGCATTTACTCCGCCATTTACTCCGCCATTTACTCCGCCACTCAGAGTTTCTGAAATTGTACGAAGCATAAAGTCGATAAACGGCCCTGAATCATTCATGGCGGAAGACTCGTTGATTGCGCGGTAGTATTCCTTCTGGCGATCATGCACCATGCTCTCCACCGGCAGATGCTGGAAGAGTGGATTCAGGCGAGATAAAATCAGGGACTGCCAGAAGCGCCCCATTCGGCCGTTTCCATCGGCAAACGGATGAATAAATTCAAACTCATAGTGGAATACACAACTCCGGATCAGCAGATGATCCGAAGCTGTCCGGAGCCAGTCGAAAAGTTCATTCATCAAAAAGGGCACACGGTCAGCCGGCGGAGCGATATGAACAGTCTCTGAACCTTTAAACACTCCAACGCCACCATGACGAAACCGTCCGGCATCATCGTTCAGTGATTCCATCATAACTCCATGAGCATGAAGCATATCTGAAACGGAAAAAGGATCCAGCTCCGGAAACAGCTCATATGCGCGAATTGCATTTTTAACTTCCTGAATCTCTCGCCGCGGCGCAATCACAGGCTTTCCGTTTATAATATCGGAAACCTGAGTTTCCGAAAGAGTGTTGCCTTCAATTGCGAGTGAAGAACAGATTGTCCGAATCCGGTTTACCCGGCGTAATTTCAAAGAGTCCAGCTGTTCCAGATTCAAAGTGCAGCGTTCCATTTGCGCAGTAATCTCCACAATCATGGAAATTGCCTGAGCCGATACTGTAAACGGCGGAACCATGCTCATTTCTTTCTCTCCTCTGAAGTCTCCGGTTTTTCAAACATATTTATGCTTTTTCAAATGGAATATAGCATTTCAGCTATTGTTTTTCAAACTGTTTTATGGTATAATTATGAAAGAAAATATTCAACGGGAAACAGAATCATGATTATTTCAGCAAACAACAAAACAGCCGGGAAGTATTCGCCGATCCCCGTGGGAAACGGCGATCTTTCGCTCATGATCGACTACACGGGAAGCAACGATGCAACCCCTCCGGTCTACTCTCTCCACCGCGCGGGCGTACGCCAGCAGAAGACAAACACGCTCCTCTTCCCCTTCGGAAGAATCACACAGAAATTCTGCGGAAACGACAGCGAGATCACAGCATGGCAACAGTCCATCAATACTGCAAACGGACTCATACAGTGCCGTGCGGAATACAAGAACGGCATCGCGGTCGAAAGCGAAGTGTTCTGTCATCTCAAGCGCAACATCATCGCTTTCCGCAAAAATATCCGCAATTCCACCGGTTCCTGCTCGTTCCGCTTTGAGTGCGGAAACGCACCGCGCATGAACTTCGCTCCGGTCGAAAACGGGCTTGATTATTTCTTCGACGGGATCGCGGAATACCGCGGCGCCATCCGTTTTTACTCCGATGCGCCGTTCCGGACAGCATACGGGAACGGGATATTCTCCCTCATTACAGAGAGACACGATTTCACGCTTTTTCTCTGTATCGATGATGATCCGGGGAGCCTCTCTTTCGATGAACTGCTCGCCGATTCCGCAAAGCTCTGGGAAGAATACCATGCGGAATCGTTTATCGACGTGCCCGATCCGGAAATCATGAAAACATACGAGATCTCCAAGTACCATCTGCGCATCAACCAGACCCGCTGGTCCATGCCAGTCGGACTCTTCAACACACATTTCGGCGGACGCTATTTTGCGTTCGATGAATTTTTCTGCGCCCATGCGCTCGCATCATGCGGACACTTCGGGATGCTCAAAAAAATCGTGGAATTCCGCTTCAGCTGTCTTCCGTGGGCGCGGTACCGGGCGAACGGATACTATCATGATGCGCGTCCAGGCGCCCGCTGGGAGTGGGAGACTCTCGAAAATTTTGAGGAGGGGTCGCTCTGCGGTCACTGGCAGGATCATATCTTCCACATGGCGCACATCGCGCTCGAAACATGGTACTACTGCCGTTATTCCGGCGACTCTGCGTGGCTTCGCGAAAAGGGCGTGAAAATCATCGAAGCCTGCGCTGAATTTTATATGGACCAGGCTATCATCAATCTCCCGGACAGACGCAAAATCATCACGAAATGCACCGACCTTGAGCGTTTCGGAGCAGGACGCGAGAACGCTTATCTCACAACCTGTTCTGTCATGGCGACACTCAAGATCGCGGCGGAATGTTTCGCGGAACTCAGCCTCCGCCCGGAGCGCGCACAGAAATATCTGGAAACTGCGGAGGCTCTGCGCGAATCACTTCCCGGAAATGAACAGCTCTATTTTGCCATTCCGGCAAACGACCAGAAGAGCGTTGCCGTTCTCGGCGGGATCTATCCGTACGATAATGTCATGGGGCTGGAAGACGAAAAACAGCTCCGCTCCATCTTCGACTTCATGGAAAACGATGCCGTTTTCGGCTCCATGTACCCAGGCGTCGAAGCAAAACTCTGCCGCTGGTACGCTGGATGGGAAAGCATCGTGCTGAGCCGTCTCGGAAAAACTCAAATGGCATTGGAATGCCTGACCTCTCGTGCGGAAAAAACGGGCGTGTTCGGACAGATTTACGAACTGATTGCCGGAGACCGTCCGTGGTTCGCGACGGGAGAAGGCATTTTCATTCAGGCGGTAAACGAGCTGCTGATGCCGAACTCGGATGCGGCGAACGCCGGTGCGGCGGATGCGCTGTGGAAACGGTATTCGTTCAAACTCCGTTCCCGCAGCGGAGAAACGGTCACCAGATGATGACCAGTGAGCCGAGGAGAATCAGAACTCCTCCGGCTATCACCTTGAGACTGACGGTTTCATGAAGAAAAATGAACGCCAGAACCATGGTGAACACCACGCTGAGTTTATCAATCGGGGCGACTTTGGAGACGTCGCCCGTATCCAGGGCTTTGAAGTAGCAGAGCCATGAAAGCCCGGTCGCCGCTCCGGAAAGACAGAGAAACAGAATGTTCTTTCCGGAAAGTCCGGCGATCTGTTTTTCCGCACCACACGCCAGTACGATCCCCCAGGCGATAACCAGAATCACGGTCGTGCGGATCGCTGTCGCAAGATTGGAATTAATGCCCGTCACGCCGACTTTTGCGAGAATCGCGGTCAGCGCGGCAAAGAACGCTGAAAGAAGAGCGTAATACTTCCACATAATCTCCGCAATCACTCCGCAATCGGAGTTCTTCCCCTGCGGACGGCAATAACGTCGTTCTTTTCATTGAGGACAACAACTTTCGGCTGGAAACCCTGCGCCTCTTTTTCGTCGAGAATGCCGAATGCCATGATGGTGACGATGTCGCCGACGTTTCCCTTGTGCGCCGCGGCGCCATTGAGACGGAAGACGCGGGAACCCGCTTCGCCGGGAATCGCGTAGGTTTCAAGACGCTCCCCGTTCGTCGCATTCACGACAAGGATCTTCTCGTACGGGAGAATTTCCGCCTTTTTCAGGTAGTCGATATCAATTTCAAGGCTTCCCTCATAGTCGAGATCGCAGTGAGTGAGTCTTGCACGGTGAATTTTTCCTTTGATCAGCTGAAGCTGCATTGCCCTTCTCCTAAAAAGTTTTATGGGACAAATAATATATCATAAAAAACGGAATAGTCAATATTTTTCCGGAAACATCAGAGAAAAAAGAGAAGAGGGGATTGACAAATCCGCGTTTTTTGCTATAATATAACTGAGGAACAAAAAAATGAAAATTTCCGTATTTTTTCATAAGAGTTTGTTTTAAGACAAACAGCTGGACAGGAGTTTCAAGTATGTATCGCAAAATTGCTCTATGCGCTTTGTGTCTGACAATGCTGTCAGCAGCAGCCGCGGAACGGTATCTCACCCGCAGGGAGGCGATCCGCGCCGCAAACGATTTCAGACGGCAGAAACGTTATGTCGAAGCCGAACACGCATTCCGGGAGGCGCAGAGGCTTTCCAAGTCCGCCAACGACCGCAAAAGCGCCCGTGAATCCGCCAACGAAATGCACAGCCGGGCGCGCGCCCTCCAGAACGATTTCAAAAATCAGATTGATGAACTCAAAAACATTTGGCGCGACGATGATTCAAGCGGCGAGGCCGCCCGCTGTTATTCCGCCATCATGCAGAGCGATGAATTCACCGTCGCCATGAAATTCGACGCGTACAAAATCTGCAACGGTCTTCTCTCCCGCGACGCCAACACAGCCAGACTCAAGGGCGATTACAAGCTGTTCCAGCGGATTCAGGGGAAACGTGCAAAAATCGCTCAGCAGGCCGCGGACCTTCCGAATCTTCCGCTCGAAAAACACGACGAGGCGCTCCGCGACGTCATGCTCGCATCACGTGACGCCAGAGATTTTGAAACCTGCATCCGCACCGCACAGTATCTGCTCGAAAACGCTTCCACACACAAAACACGGATGAATGCCGCCGCGTCACTCGTTCACGGCTACTACGGAATCAAAGACTACGAAAATGTCATCCGGTCGGGCAACATCTTCCTCCGTCAGTCCACGGGAGAGCTTCGCGAAAAACAGGAAATCCGCGTCATCATCGGCAACGCATGTCTCGCGCTCAAACGCTACGAAGACGCCGCCCGCGCATACCGCAGCGTCGCAATGACAGAAGAGGAATCCGGGAGCAACTGGCATATCCGCGCTGCAAAAAGCGGACTCATCAGCGCCTACGCGGCTCTGAACGACGACGTCCGTCTCAAACGGGCCTGCGAGGAAATCCTTGCACAGGGATTCGATGAAGAACTCAACCGTCTCTGCAATGCACACCTGTTCCGCATTGTCCTGCGGACAAACGACAAGGCGGCAATCGCCAAAGCCTGCCAGCGCGCACTCAAGGAGTCGGTCAGCGCCGACCAGAAGGCCGAGACCATGCACATCTACATGGACTGGCTCATCAAAGAGAAACGTTACCGGGAGGCGCTCAAAACCGCTCAAGAGGCGCTCGCCGTGCCAGGCTGCTCCAATGCCCAGCAGGAAAAGAACCTGCGCCGCGCCGCAGAGTGTTACAGCCGGCTTAAAATGACCGCGGAATTCAACAAATGTCAGCTGAAACTTGCGGAAATCATCCGCCGCGACACCCCGTTTGCGGAAGCCTTCGCCCGCGCAAGCGCCGCGTCCGCCGGAAAGAATTACAGTCTTGCAGTCGAACTCGCGGAACAGGCGATCAAAGCCTCCGCCGACAACGAACAGCTCGCGCGAGCTTCCCTTTTCTGCGGAAGACAGCATCTCATGCGCAAGGAACATAAGCTCGCTCTCGAATATTTCAAACGGGCGGCAAAAGCGCAGGAACTCCCTCCGCGCGAACGGATCGACGCCATGACAAGCGCCGGACGCTGCCTCGCCGCGCTGAATGATCGCGAACAGGCGGAAAAATACTTCCGTTCCGTCCTGCAATACGGACGCCGCCACCCGGAAGTCTCCGCCTGGCTTGCAGGACCGTTCTACGACCTCACACGCCCTATGATGAACCGGAAAGAGTTCAAAGAGGTCATCGCCCTTGCCGAAAACTTCACCGGAGAGGAATTCCACCGGAATATCCGCATTGCCGCATACCGTCAGCTCGCTTCCGCACAGCTCCGGGATGGCGACCCCGATGCGGCCGCTGCATCCGCTGAAAATGTGCTCGCCTTTGAAAAGCTGTCCGCATGGGATGCGTTTGACGCGAATATGACGCTCGCGCAGGTATATCAGAAGAAAAAAGACTACGACCGCGCGGAACACTACGCACGCAACGCCGCAAGCGGACCGGAAAACTCCGGCTCCCGCCGCTGGGCATGGTGGATTGTCGTCAATTCCTGCAAAGCAAGCGGACAGTCCAAGCAGAAACAGTGCAGCGTCCTCCGCACAATCCTTGAGGATCCCGTCATTTCCGGACGCGACAAAGTGGACTTCCGTCTTGCCTATATCTACCTGCTTGATCCGGAAAAGGACAAAGTCAAGATCGGACAGCAGATCAAACTCTGCAAAAAAGAGACACTCTCGCCCTCTCAGAAAAAACAGATTCAGGCTCTTGAAGCGAAGTAAGCCGGAAAACCGCTCTCCGCACGCAATCCGGAGAGCGGTTTTTTTGCCGGATTTAAATGTTGGTACATTTAAACAAATTTTCCTTGACTTTTCTTTTTCCCGTGCATATATTACAACAAAAGAAAGATAGGTACATTTCATGAAACCGAAGTATCAGACACTGAAAGAGACTTTGATTGAACAGATCCGCGCAGGAGCCTTTGCGGAAGAGCTTCCCATACCTTCCGAAGCGGAACTCTCCGCGAAATACAGCGTATCCCGCAACACCGTGCGGCAGGCGATGAAAGAACTCGAAAACGAAGGTTATCTCTACCGCGCACGGGGAAAAGGAACGTTCATCCGCAACGTCTCAAGTCTCAGCTCCCGCAAAATCGCGCTGCTGCTCTACGACAGCCGCGACCTCTGTCATCCGGTGACCATGAAAACAGTGTCCGCCCTCAGCGAAACTCTCGAACAGAGAGGGTTTCTGCTTGATATTCTCGCAAGCCATCGCACATTCCAGGAAGAAAATCTCGCCAGACTCGCAACGAACTATGCGGGATTTGTCCTCGGAACCTATCGTCTCGACGCCATGACCGTTGCCGAACTCGACAAACTTGCGATTCCGCATCTGTTCGTCAAATCCTATCTGCCGGGACGCGATGATCCCGCCGTCCGCATCGATTTCGCCAAAGCCGGCGCGCTCGCCGCACAGCACCTGATCGAATGCGGCTGCAGAACCCTCGGTCTGGTCTACCCGGGACGGCATATTCCCATCGCGGCGGAATTTTATGACGGCATATGCTCCGCCGCTCTCGAAAGCGGCGCAACGCTCAAACGGGAACATGTTTTCGAAACGGAAAACTATGACGGAGCGAAAGTTGAAGAAGCCGGACTCCGCATTGCGGATTTGAAATCCCGTCCGGATGGCATCATCGCCGCTTCGGACGACACGGCGGAAACCCTGCTGGAAGTTTTCCGCCGGCGCGGCGTCAGAGTTCCGGCCGACCTCATGCTCACCGGGTGCAACGACGCCTCGGAGCTCGCAAAGCTCACCGACCCTCCCCTCACGACTGTGCATCTGCCCGTTCAGGAACTCGGACGGCGCGCAGGAGAAGCTGTCACACAAATGATCCGCGGCGAAAACTTCGCGCCTGTCATCATCGAACCCGAACTCATCATCCGCCAAACAACTGAAAGGCGTTCCAAATGAAAACGACTCTGACGTTCACCAAAAAGCAGATCCAGGGGATCCCTCCTGGACCCGCCAGTCGCTTTCCCGCCCTGCGCGACCCGATCAAGTCCACCATCGAGGCCCGTCTGGATGAAGACGACGGGCTGTTCGTCAATTACGGCATGTTCTCCGACTCCCTCCCCTATGCCATGCAGGACGACTACGACCTCAGTCAGAAACAGATGCTTGAGTTCGACTCCGCAATTCTCGAAAATGATTTTCTCCGCGCCGAATTCGTTCTCCCGCTCGGCGGACGCCTCTGGAGTCTGTTCGACAAAACCGCCGGACGCGAACTGCTGACCGCAAACACCGAATTCCGTCCCAGCAATCTTGCCATCCGCAACGCATGGTTTGCGGGCGGCGCCGAATTCAACTGCGGACGCCGGGGACACGACGTCAACACATGCTCCCCGCGTTTTGCGGCGGAACTCGACGATCCGGAGTTCGGTCCCATTCTGCGCATCTACGATTACAGCCGCGACCGCAAGACGCCGTTTCAGATAGACTTTCTCCTTCCGGAAAATTCGCGTTTCCTGTTCGCCCGCGGCAGAATTTACAATCCGGGGCAAGAGGTTGTGCCGATGTACTGGTGGAGCAACATCGCGGCGCCCATGACGCCCGGATGCCGCGTCGTCGTCCCCGCAATGGAAACGTATCTCAACAAGTATGATCAGGGGTCGCATTTCCTCACGAAAACCAACATGCCGGACGGCGAGGGATTCGATCAGACCTATCCCGAAAACTTCCCCTTCGTCCGCGATCATTTCTACAACATTCCCGCGGAATCTCGCAAATATGAAGCGCTGTTCAACCGCGACGGCTCCGGCTTCATTCATCTCTCCACAAAGAGGCTTCAGGGACGCAAACTTTTCGTCTGGGGCAAGACCTCCGGCGGAGCGAACTGGCAGCGAAAACTGCTCGGTCCCGGCGTTCAGGATTATCTGGAACTTCAGGCGGGACTCGCAAAAACTCAGCAGGAGTGTCTCCCCATGCCGCCGCGGACCGCGTGGGAATGGCTCGAAGCATACGGCGGAATTCAGGCGGAACCCGCGGATATTTTCGGTTCCTGGGAACATGCCGTCCGCAGCGTCACCGCTCTTGCGGATGAACTGCTCCCCGAACCGGAGATGGACGACATGCTCGCCCGCACGCGTCCGCTCGCTCTGCGCCGCGGGACGCTCCGGATGCGCGGAAACGGCGCGGCCGCGCTTGCTGAAAAAGAACTTGCCGCCCCGCCGGTCCCGCATCTTGATTTCGGCAAGACCGGTCCGGACGAAAAAGAGTGGGTTGAGCTCTGCTCCGGAAGAATGGATGATGAACCTCCGCGCTCCTTCCAGGTCGATCCCGAGTGGATTCCCAGGCTTCAGCGCGCGCCGGAGTGCTGGAAAAAACATTATCATCTCGCGCTCTGTTACTTCCGCGCACATGATGAAGAGCGGCTCGAAAAGCATTCGCTCCGCGCGCTGGAACTCGCCCGCAACGCATGGACCCTGCATCTGCGGGCGAACGTTCTGCTCCGCACGAAAAATCATCCGGAGCAAGTTCCGGCGATACTCATGGAAGCGGCGCTTCTTCCGGAAGCGGACGCCTATCTGGTCAAGGAGACAGCGAAACTGCTGAACATTCTCGGCGCGCACGATTCCATGCTTGATTTTTATCATGCGCTCCCGCAGGAACACCGGATGCGCCCGACCGTCCGTCTGCAGTACGCCGCCGCGCTGTTCCGGACGGGAAATCCGCAGGACGCCCTCGGAATTCTGACCGAAAACGGCGGACTTGAGCTGCCCGATGCGCGCGAAGGCGATATCATGATCTCGCATCTGTATCTGGATATCCTCAAAGCGCTCGGTCTGACCGAAGCACAGTGTCCGATGCCGCCGAAAATTGATTACCGTACAAAATAAGCAAAACACCTTTACAGAAACAACCGAAAGGATTTGAAAAATGAAGATCGGCATTCTGATTGATTCGTTCCGCGTCCCCCTCCGGGAAGCCATGCGGAAAGCCGCGGCCATGCAGGTTTCCGGAATCCAATGTTATGCAAATGCGGAAATCCTGAACGGCGACCGCGCTGAACTCCGCCGCTATGCGAAGGAATTCGGTCTTGAAATCTCCGCACTCGTCGCCGAACTCGGCGGATACGGTTTTC
The DNA here is from genome assembly GCA_002405835.1 of Lentisphaeria bacterium UBA4640. GTDB lineage: Bacteria > Verrucomicrobiota > Lentisphaeria > Victivallales > UBA1829 > UBA1829. The sequence goes on from DHMO01000034.1 coordinate 89,531, forward strand.
AGGATGAAAAGGAAAATCCGGAAAAGCTCGAACGCATGAAACAGGTCTTCGACGCCGCGGTCGAACTCGGCGCAAAGGTCGTCACCAGTCACATCGGCGTCCTCCCCCGCGACCCGGCGCACCCGCGTTACGGCGTCATGCTGAACGCGCTCACCGCGCTCGGCCGCGCCGCAAAAGAACGCGGAATCGTCTTCGGCATCGAAACCGGACCGGAAGATCCGGAACAGCTGGCGGAGTTTCTCAAGGAGACCGACGGAGGAGTCGGCGTCAACCTCGACCCGGCAAACCTCGTCATGGTCCGGAACGTCTCCCCCGTCCGGGCTGTTGAAATTCTCCGTCCGTGGATCGTCTACACGCATGCCAAAGACGGTCTGCATCACCGGGACTGCGACGCCGAACAGGTTTACGATGCCTTTGCGCGCGGAGGTTTTGAACAGCTCCAGAAGGAAACCGGGCTTCTCTTTGAAGAAACTCCGCTCGGTGCCGGCTCCGTCAATTTTCCGTCTTACCTCCACGCGCTGAAAGCCGCCGGATTCGACGGCTATCTGACCATTGAGCGCGAAACAGGAGCCGATCCCGATGCGGATATCCGGCTTGCCGTTGATTTCCTGAAAAATCAGATTCACAACCTTAAATGAAAGGGTCTGCAAATGAAAAAACTTAAAGTCGCCGTCTTCGGAGCTGGGGCCATCGCCCGCGCCTCCCACATCCCCGGTTACGCCGCAAACGAAAACTGCGAACTGACCGCCATTGCCGACGTCTCCCCCGAATCGCTCGCCGGAGTCCGTGAAAAGTGGCATTTCGAACGGGAGTACAACGACTGTTCCGAACTGCTCGCACACGAAAAACCCGACCTTGTATCCATCTGTCTTCCCAATAAATTCCATGCGCGGTACGCAATCGAAGCCATGAAAGCCGGATGCGATGTGATCCTCGAAAAACCCGTTGCAGTCACACTGGAAGAGGCGCTCGCAATCCGCGATGCGCAGAAGGAAACCGGACGCCGCCTCGCCGTCTGCTTCTCCCACCGCTTCAACTCCATGGTCCGCGCCGCACGCACGGCTCTGCTGGAGGGGAAAATCGGAAAGCCGTACATGATCCGCATCCGTTTCGCGCACAACGGTCCTTGGCCGGGCTGGGCGGTCACAGACTGGTTCTACAATCCGGAAATCGCGGGCGGCGGCGCGGCCCTCGACATGGGAATCCATGCGATTGACCTCGCACGCTGGCTGATCGGCGACGTCACACGCGTTTCCGGTCTCACCGCCACTCTCCGCAAGCCCATTGCGCTTGAAGACAACATGACGGCTCTTCTTCAGTTCGGCAACTCCGCGATGGGTTATCTCGACTGCGGCTGGACCAGCTGCGCCGGGTTCTCCGGAATCGAAATCATGGGCGACACCGGAGCAATCACAGTCGATTACGCCGCCGGCGAAACACGGCTCTCCTCCGGAGTCTGCAAACCGGACGGCACACTCGAAATGCAGAACTCCATCATTGCCACCCGCGGCGACTCCGCATGGAAATGCCAGATGGCGGAATTCATCGAAGAGGAACTGGAAGACCGTCCCTTCTCCACCGGAATTGAAGAGGGAATCGCCGCGCTGAAAATCGCGCTCGCCGTCTACGACTCCTCCAGAAACGGGAGAACCGTCTCTCTCTAACCAAGCAAACAACGGAAAGGATGCCCGTATGAAAAAGACTGACGAACATACAGGCGGCATGCGTGCCATACGCACAAATTTCACCCTTGTGGAGCTCCTCGTGGTAATTGCCGTGATCGCCATCCTCGCAGCCATGCTTCTTCCCGCGCTGAACAAGGCTCGGGAGAAAGCGCAGGAAGCGAACTGTCTCAGCAGCGTCAAGCAGATTCTGCTCGGCGTCAATCAGTACGCCGGAGATTACGAGTTTCTCCCTCTCGGAGACGACGACAGCATCGCCGGAGAGAAGGGACGTCCCGTTTATCTGCTCGACCAGCATAAGTATGTGCCGAAAAAGCTCTTCAAATACGGCTGTGCGATCTCGCGTCCGCTTCAGGACGCCGCAATGCCGCCGGAGGATTTCGCGGGAAGAAGTTACACCACCCGTTACGGCTACAACTCCTATCTGGGCTATTTCACGGGCGGCGCACCGCGCAACCTGTGGGGATACGTCTGCAAACCGCGCAAACCGGAAAGCATCGCAAGTCCGAGCTCGAAAACGGTAATTGCGGACACACTCCGGGCAGACTCGGCGGAAATGGTGTACGTCCGTTTCTACGATTCGCTTGAACAGGAACATCTCAGCGGACGCACGTTCTACTGCCACGGAATGCGCGCGACGTTCGGTTTCCTGGATGGTCATGTGGGGTCCATCGCATACAATACGGTCGGATTGAAACATAACAACTCAGGTCCGAGCTCCACCCAGTACTGGCTCTGGCCCGATTACCGCGGCGGAAAAATGTAAAGGAGAAACCATGAAGAAAATCGGATTCATCGACCTCTCGCTCGACGAGTGGCACGCGAACAATTACCCGAACTGGTTCCGCACCTCCCGTTTCAGCGAAGAGTTCACCATCGCCGGAGCCTGGGAGGAAAAACCGGGAGCGCGCCCGCTCGAAGTCTGGTGCGGAGAAATGCAGATTCCCCCGTTCCGGTCACAGGAAAAACTCATCGAAGCATGCGACGCCTTCTGCGTGCTCGCCCCCTCCAATCCGGAAAAACACGAAGAGCTCGCACACGCGGTTCTCGCCTCCGGAAAGCCGGTGTTCATCGACAAGCCGTTCGCTCCGGACGGAGAGGCGGCGGAGCGCCTTTTTGCGCGCGCCGACCGGTTCCGCACCCCGCTCTTTTCCAGTTCCGCGCTCCGTTTCGGAACGGAACTCATCGAAGCGCGCGGAAAATTCCATGCGGAATACATGGAAACCGAAGGCGGCGGAAGCAGCTTCTGGGAATACGCCATCCACCAGCTGGAGATGATCGTCTCCGTCATGGGGCCCGGCGTCGAAAGTCTGCTCCATACGAAAAACGCGAATGCCGACCATGTGGTCTTCCGCTTCGGCGACGGACGCCGCGCCGCAATGACGCTTCACCCGAAGCTCGGTTTTTCCGCACGGATTCTCGGACATGACGACGCTGTGCAGATTCCGAAACTCAGCAGCATGTTCCCGAATCTCATCGACGCCATGCTCGAATTTTTCCGTACCGGAATTCCGCCGGTCGACCGCGCGGAAACCATTCATATCGCCCATGTTCTCCGCACTGCGATTGATGCGGAAAAACAGCCGGACCAGTGGGTCCGCATATCTTAAGGAACCGGAAATCATGAAAAAACTCACTCTTGCCGCACTCTTCCTTCTTGCCGGAGCGCTCTCCGCAGTCGAAATTCCGCTCCGCAATCCGGAATTCAAAATGAACGACAAAGGAGCTATTCCATTCTGGACCGCCATTGAACCGAAAGACAGAAGCGGGAACTTCCAGTCCGTCCCGTTCGACGCGGAAAAAGGAATCCGCGCGCTCAAGATCTCCAGCCCGGAAGGAACACGCTACTACGGAGTATGTCAAGGCGGATTCGATCTCAAAAAGTTTCCGCGTCCGGGCGCGGGCGAAGCGCTTCAGATCACCATGCGCTTCCGTCAGAAAAACGAAAACGTCGCAAACGGCGGATTCGTCAACTTCTCCTTCTTTTCGAAGAAGGGATATCTCATCGGACGCGACACGAAGATGATTCCCGGAACGTTCGACTGGGGCGACATCGAAGCAAGCGCCGTATTCCCCGAATTTCCCAAAGATGCGGCTTTCTTCCAGGTCCGCTTCTTCCTCGGTAAATCCACAGGAACCGTCTGGTTTGCTGAACCGAAACTCTATATGAACGTCATTCCGAAAAAATAAACGCGGAGGGATTATGACTCTGTTCAAACTTCTGCTTCCCGCACTCGCATTCTCCGTCTCCGTTTTCGCGGCGGAGAATACAGCCGACAATTTCGGCAGCCGCTCCGCGGAGGAAAACAGCGTCATCCGCAAGCTCAATGCGGGTGGCTGCACGGTCTGGAGCTCCAAAACGTTTCCTGTGAAGGAGGGCGAAATTCACACGGGAACACTGATGCTCGATATTCTCGAACGCACCCCCGGAGCGGCTGCATCTATCCGTCTGCTGAGCCTCAACGAAGACAAACTTATCGTCGATATGAAAGCGGAACCATCCGCGCTCTATCAGACGCTTTTCTCGTGCGGAACGTTTGAGTTTGAACGGAGCGCGAAAGCCCTCCCGGGCGTGAAGTACATGCGCCTTGAGGCAGTTTTCGCGGGGAATCCCGTAACATTCCGCGTGCGGAATGCGGAAATCCTTCCGCAGCCGCCGGAAAAGACGCCGGCGGGAATCTATACCCCCAAAGCTCCCGCCCCTGACCGCGCATCCGTGCTGAAGAGTCTCGGAAAAGTTTCACCCGCAACGGCGGAAGTCGTGCGGAGAAACGGACGCCCCATCGTACTCCTCGACGGCAGGGAAACCATTCTGAAAAGCTACAAAGGCTCCATTGATTACAAACAGCTCGCGGACGCCGGAATCAATCTGATTCAGACCTTCAATGCGGGCGTCACACTGTTCTGGGACAAGATGACCTGGGACATGGCGGCGCTTCAGCCGGACGGCTCGTTCGATTTCTCCCGTCTCGAAAATGAACTGCTCTACATTCACAACGCCGCACCGGAAGCGCGGGTGCTCATCAATGTGAACGTTGACGTCGGCGAGGATTTCTTCCGCAACAATCCGGACAGCATTTTCCGCAACGAAAAGGGCGAGCCGGGCGTCCGGCAGTTCTGCGCATTTGCGGGATTCGGCGTTCCGGGACCGAACCCGAAGAAGAACCGCCACTGGGCAGTCTCATACGCATCGGAAGAGTATCAGCAATATGTCTGCCGGGGACTCCGCGAATTGACAAAGTTCCTGAAGCAGTCGCCCGCCGGAAAAATCGTCGCAGGCTTCGGACTGAACGGCGGACATGACGACCAGTTCCTGCAATGGGAATACAGCGCCGGGCGCGGTCAGGCGGATTACTCCCCCGCCAGTCTGCGCGCATACCGCAAGTATCTCAAACAGAAATACCGCACAGACGACGCACTCCGCCGCGCATGGGGAGATCCCTCTGTTACGCTCGAAAACGCCCCGATGTTCCGGGAATCCGAATGGAAATCAGCGGCGCAGTGGAGCGATACGCGCAGCAACCCCGACCGCAGAATTGCGGACGGACGCGACTTCATCACCGACTCCATCGCCGCAATGAACCGGCGTTTTGCCCGGACTCTGAAAGAGGGAATGAAACGTCCGGTCATCGTCGGAACCTACTACAGTTCTCCGCTCTGGGGACAGACCGGACGGTCTTCGCTCAAACAGCTCTCGCAGGACAACGGCATCGACCTTGTGTTTCAGGTCAGCGCCTACTCCGCCATGCGCAAACTCGGCGGCGTCGGAGCATCCGCGAACTTCGCCATTGCAGCCGCACACGCCGCAGGGTTGGTCTACATGCAGGAGATGGATCACCGCACTCCCCGTTCCCAGATCACCGCCGGATGGAGCCGCGAATCGCTCGGATATCCGCGCAGCTTCGATGAATTCCGCAACCAGATCTACCGCGACGCCGGGGCTGTCCTCGCTTCCGGAGGCGACGGCTTCTACTATTTCGACATGTTCGACAGCTGGTACAACGATCCCCGTGCGCTGAACGCCATCCGCGCGACCTGCCGTGCTGCCGACTGGTCCGTTCAGCACCGCGACGCCCTCCCCCGCACGCAAGCCGCGCTCATTCTCGACGAACGCGAACGGCTTCTGAACCGCGACGCATCCCTCGCGCCCTCCCGAGCCGCCATGATCTGCCGTCTCAGCGGAATCACGCCGGACATTCTTCTGCTCGACGACCTCACGCGCAAAGACATTCCGGACTACAAACTCTGGATTGTCGTCGCACCGCAGACGCTGACCGACGCTCAGCGCGACGCGTTGAAAGCCAAAGCGATGAAACGCGGAAACGTCGTTGTCATCACCGGTTCCGCCGGAGCGCTCCACAACCGCATTCCGGGGCTTGCGGCTCCGGCGCTCTCTGAACTCGGAATACAGGTCCGTGACCGAACAGCCCCCGTCTCCGACTGCACGGAATTTATCCCCGGCTCCACCGATCCGCTCGTTCAAGGCTGTTCCGGAAGAACCGGACTCGGCGATCTGTTCATCACACGCGAACGCTTTTCCCAGTTCGACAGACTTCCGTATTCAACCGTTCTCTGCGATCCGGCATTCAAAATCATCGGACGCTGGCGCGCCTCGGGCGAACCGGCAATCGGAATCAAACGGACGGGAAACGGAACAGCAATCATCTACTCCGCACAGCCCGACGGACTCACGCCGCAATTCGTTCACAATGCGGCGAAGGCGGCAGGAATCACTCCGCATTCCGAAGCCGGAAACGCAGTTGCCGTCGGAAACGGCGTCATCTCCGTGCATCGTCTCTCCGGACCCGTCCGGCTCCATTTCACGGAAGAAATGGAATTTTTCGATCCGGAAACGGGAAAAAATCTTGGACGCGGAAAAGAATTTTCTGCAGATTGCCCGCTCAAAGGCAGTCGCCTGATCTGTTACCGCAGACCTTCAAACGAAAGGAAATCAAATGAAAATTGAAAATCGTTTTTACTCCGTCGAACTGGATGAACAGCTCCGTCTCACACTCACGGACAAACGCTTCGGCGGAGTCTGGTGCAGTGAAGCCCCGTTTCAGCTCCGTTACGGCCACTGCTGGGATTTTCCCCTGCGCGAACATGCGGAACATTCCGCGGAATGCGAAAACGGAATCATGCGGATCCGCTTCCGCAAGCTCGACTGTTTTGCGCGGTTTAAAGAGAATCAGTACCGCCGCCCGCTCAATGTTCCGGATTTCCTTTTTGAATTTGAAATCCGGCTGGAAAATGAATCCGCAGTCTTCGCAGTCAACCGGATCGGAAATCTGGAAGAGGAGGACATCACCTTAACTTTCCCGGACCGCCTGTTCCGCTTCTCCAGCGCCGAGCGCGTGAAATGTCCGGTTCCCTGCGGATACGGCGCTCTGCTCACCTTCCCCGAATCCCGCCGCGACGAATTCGACATGACCGCCGGAAGTCTGAACATGACCTTTTTCGGAATTCTGCCGGAAACAAAGGCCGGTCTTGCCGTTCATCTCAAAGATTACTGCGACATGAATGTGCATGCGGCAATCAATGTTATCCCCGGCGAAGTCTCGTTTTCTCCCGTGTTTGACTTCAATGCGCAGGTTTCCAACTACCGCCGCGAACTTCGTCTGGCCGCCATGCCTGCCGGCAGCGATTACAACCGCCTGGCAAAGTGGTATCGCGAAATCGTGAAATCCGAAGGACGGTTTGTCTCCCTCAAAGAAAAAATCGCGCGGAATCCGGAAGTGGAAAAACTGGTCGGCGCGGTAATCTGGAAACACGACGTCTACGCCACACGCACAGCTCCGGTCCCGCACTCCTGGAGTTATTTTGCAACCGATCCGGAACGCAAATCCCGGGAAGGACTCGCCGCAAACTGGACCGCTTACGAGATTTTCGATACGGCAAAAGCGAACGGATTCGACCGCGTCTGCGTCTACAACGCCGGATGGAACCGGGGCGGATACGACAGCATGTACCCGACCCGTCTGCCCCCGAATCCGGAACGCGGAACGGAAGCCGAGTTCCGCGCCGCCTCCGAATACGCCCGTTCGCTCTCCGACGGCTATATTTTCTCCGTCCACGACAACTATTACGAGTGCTACCGGAACAGTCCAGAGTTTCCCGTGGAGAAAATCTCCCGCGATGAATCGGGCGCTCTGCGGCGCGGAGGAATCTGGCGCGGCGGACGCGCCTGGCATCTCTGCTCCGATTTTTCACTTGAATACGCGGAGCGCGATCTGCCGCAAATCGTGAAACTGACCGGACGCGGCAGCATCTATCTGGATGTCTTCGGCTCCGCGGTTCCGCTCTCCTGCTTTCATCCGGAGCACCGCCACGGCCAGCGGGAGGATTACGCCAACCGCCGTAAAGTTCTGAAACTTGCAAAACAGATTTTCGGCTCGGTGGCGACGGAACAGAGTCCGCATGAATACTGCGCGGATATCGTCGACCTCGGTGCATTCTGTCCAGTCGGCGGGACGTTCCTGCCGCAGTGTCATCTGCCGCTGACTCCGGTTCCGCTCTGGCAGCTGGTCTTTCACGACTCCGTGCTCAACTACACCGCGGATTCCGAAGGCTACGGGATCGGCGAAGGAGAGTATCCGGCATACTGCGCGCTCTATGCGCTCCTGCCCACCGGATTCGATGCGGAAAGTCTGAAGCAGTCCCGCGAAATGCGCGGAACCTTCACGGCGGAGATGCTCCGTCATGAGTTTCTGACAGAGCCGGAATTTGACGGACGCCATCTGCATGCGGTTGCCCGCACCAGTTTTTCAGACGGAACCGTTGTCACGGCGAACATCGGCTGCGCACCGTTCACGCTCAAGGACGGGCGCACGCTGGGAACGAACGAATATTTCACCGAACGGGACGGCCGTCCCCTGTAATTCATCATTTCCCTTAAAGTTAAAAAGGCGGGAACTCCGGATTTCATTTTCCGGAATTCCCGCCTGTGGGGTTTCTGAAAAAATACAGACCCGGGGGAGCGCCTTGAGAGAGAGGGAGTCTGTGCGCAACGGACATTGACGCTCCCCCGGGACCTGTATAAATTCCTTACAGCGAGTTCAAGTAATCATTCACCTTCGCCGCGACCTGACGGCCGGAGGCAATCGCACGGACCACAAGAGAGGGTCCGGACTTGACGTCGCCGGCGGCGAACACTCCGGCAACCGCCGTTTCGCCATCCGGATTCGCCTTGATGAGATTGCGCTCGAGGTTCAGTCCGAGCTGAGCGGGGTAGAGATCCTCCGCCGGGATTCCGGTGAAGCCCATTGCGAGGAGAACCAGGTCTGCCTGAATCTCGAACTCTTCGCCTTTTTCCGTGAACTTCAGCGGCTTGCCCTGCGGCGAGAACTCCCAGTCGGCGAGCACACACTTGACGCCCGCGACCTTGCCGTCCTTGCCGAAGAACGATTTTGTCGCAATGTTCCACTTCCGTTCGCAGCCTTCCATATGGCTGGAGGAGGTGCGGAGCATGTACGGCCACATCGGCCACGGTGTGTTGACCGAACGTTTCTCCGGCGGCTGCGGCATGATTTCAACCTGAATCACGGACGCCGCGCCCTGGCGGATCGAGGTTCCCACGCAGTCGGAGCCGGTATCGCCGCCGCCGATCACGAGAACCCGCTTGCCCTTTGCGGAGTACGGATGCTCGCCCGTGTGTTCACCGGAGACCAGACGGTTCTGCTCCGCGAGGAACTTCGTCGCGGGAAGAATGCCGTCGAGTTCGCGTCCGGGAATCTTGAGATCGCGCGGCTGACGGGTTCCGGCGGCGATAACCACGGCGTCGTATTTGCGCTTCAGGTATTCGCCGGAGATGTCAACGCCGATATTGACGCCCGTTTCGAATTTCACGCCTTCGGCTTCCATCAGTTTGACTCGGCGCTCGATGATCTCTTTTTTGAGTTTGAAATCCGGAATGCCGTAGCGGAGAAGTCCGCCGGCATGGAGGTCGCGTTCATAGACCGTGACTTTGTGTCCATGCTGATTGAGGATCGTCGCGGCCGCAAGTCCGGAGGGACCGGCGCCGATGACGGCGACCGATTTTCCGGAACGTTTTGACACGTGCCGGACCTTCACGAGCCCCTTTTCATAAGCCTGTTCCACAATGTAGCGTTCAATCTGGCGGACCGTGACCGGTTCGAGGTTGAGACCGCAGGTGCAGGAGCCTTCGCAGAGAGCGGGACAGATGCGCGAGGTGAATTCCGGAAACGGGCTCGTGGATGAGAGCAGGTTCCAGGCGTCCTCAAGACGGCCGTTGGCGACCGCCTCGTTGAATTCGGGGATCTGGTTGCCGAGCGGGCAGCCGGTTCCGTGGCAGAACGGAATGCCGCAGTCCATGCAGCGTTCCGCCTGAAGTTTCAGAACTTCCGGATTCGGGGGAACTTCCACTTCCTTGAAGTCGAGCTTGCGCTCCTCGAGCGGACGATATGTATGCGCCTGACGCTGAACGTCATAGAATGCGCGTTTCAGATTCTTTCCCATAACAGTTGCCTCCTTCTCTCAATCAGTTGCTGTGCTTGGTGCGGTTGATTTCGGCGTCGTCCTTGTGCATTTTGCCGAGCGCCTGACGGTATTCGACCGGGAAGACCTTCACGAATTTCGGAATCATATCCTCCCATTCGCGCAGGATGCGTCCGGCCTTCGGGCTGCCGGTGGCGGCTTCGTGTTCCTTGATCAGGGAGAGAAGGAGTTCCTCGTCTTCCGATCCCTTGTGGATCGACTCAAGGTCCACGGTCGCAAGGTTGCAGCGCAGGTCGAAGTCGCCGGTTTCATCAAGCACGTATGCGATACCGCCCGTCATGCCGGCGGCGAAGTTCATGCCCGTCTTGCCGAGGACGATCACCAGACCGCCTGTCATGTATTCGCAGGTGTGGTCGCCCGTTCCTTCCACAACCGCGGTCATGCCGCTGTTGCGGATGGCGAAACGCTCGCCTGCCAGTCCGTTGATGAACATCTTTCCGGCAATTGCGCCGTAGCCGATAACATTGCCGACGATGATGCTTTCTTCCGGAACAAAGCGGCTTTCAGAAGGCGGACGGACCACAATTTTGCCGCCGGAGAGCCCTTTGCCGACGTAGTCGTTCGCCTCACCTTTGAGGGTCAGGGTGACGCCTGCCGCAAGGAATGCTCCGAAGCTCTGTCCGGCACAGCCGCTGAACTCGACCTTGATCGTGTCTTCCGGCAGTCCCTTGTGTCCGTAGCGCGACGCGATATGGTAGCTCAGGCGCGTTCCGACGCTGCGGTCTTTGTTGCGGAGCGGGAGGTAGAGAAGCGCTTTCTCGCCCTTTTCGATGGAGTCGGTCAGACGCGGAATCAGCTTCTCGTCGTCGAACGTCGCGGGGCGTTCCTGCTTCCGCGAGGACTTGCGCGGCAGATCGTCCGGGGTAACCTGGGCGAAGATACGGCTGAAGTCAAGGTTCTGCGTCTTCCAGAACTTCAGGGCTTCGGCGGTATCAAGCAGGTCGGAGCGGCCGACAGCTTCGTCGATGGAGTGAAGTCCGAGGCTTGCGAGCACTTCACGCGCCTCTTCAGCAATATAGAGCAGGAAGTTCTTGACGTGTTCCGGTTTGCCTTTGAAGAGCTTGCGGAGTTCCGGATCCTGCGTTGCAATACCGACCGGGCAGGTGTTGTCGTGGCACTTGCGCATCATCAGGCATCCCATGGAAACCAGAACCGTGGTTGCGAATCCGAACTCCTCCGCACCGAGCAGAGCGCCGATCACAACGTCGCGTCCGGTCTTGAGCTGTCCGTCGACCTGCACGCGGATGCCGTCGCGGAGCTTGTTCAGACGCAGGGTCTGCTGGGTTTCCGCAAGACCGATTTCCCACGGAAGTCCGGCGTGCTTGATGCTGGAGAGCGGGCTTGCGCCGGTTCCACCATCGTGTCCGCTGATGAGAACCACATCCGCATGACCTTTTGCGACGCCCGCGGCAACCGTTCCGACGCCGAGTTCGGAAACGAGCTTCACGGAAACACGCGCCTTCGGGTTTGCGTTGCGGAGGTCGAAGATCAGCTGGGCAAGGTCTTCGATCGAGTAGATGTCATGGTGCGGCGGGGGTGAAATCAGCGTCACGCCGGGAGTGGAGTGACGAACGCGGGCGACGAGGTCGTTGACCTTGTGTCCGGGAAGCTGACCGCCTTCGCCCGGTTTTGCGCCCTGGGCGATCTTGATCTGAAGTTCCTTTGCGTTCGCAAGGTATTCCGCCGTAACGCCGAAACGTCCGGAAGCGATCTGCTTGATTGCGCTGGAAAGACTGACTTCACCGGGCTTCGTCACATAACGCGCCGGGTCTTCGCCGCCTTCACCGGAGTTGCTCATGCCGCCGAGCTCGTTCATTGCGCGGGCAATCGTGGTGTGGGCTTCCGGGCTGATGGAACCGTAGGACATTGCGCCGGTCACAAAGCGCTTGACAATTTCGGATGCGCTTTCGACTTCCTCAAGCGGAATCGGCGTGGTCTCTTTGAATTTGAAGAGTCCGCGCAGGGTGCAGATGCCGTGCTCGCGTTCGTTGATGAGCTTCGTGTACTGTTTGAACTTGCTGTAGTCGTTGTTGCGGACCGCCTGCTGGAGCAGAGAGATGGTCTCCGGAGTCCACAGATGGCTCTCGCCGTCCTTGCGGAACTTGTACTGACCGCCGGAGGGGAGCAGATAGGGCTGTCCGAACGTTTCGCCGCGGGCGGCGTTCACGCGGAGAGCAACTTCATGTTCAATCTCCTTCAGGCCGATGCCGCCGATACGGGAGGCGGTTCCGGTGAAGTACTTGGAAACCAGCTCGGAGCTGAGTCCGACGGCCTCGAACAGCTGAGCGCTGCGGAAGCTGCGGAGAGTCGAGATGCCCTGTTTGGACATGATCTTGCGCAGACCCTTGCAGATCGCATGGATGTAATTTCCGGTTGCCGTGGCGGGATCAAGTTTGACTTTGCCCTCCTTGACAAGTTCGGAAACCGTTTCGAGTGCGAGATACGGGTTGATTGCGGTCGCGCCGTAGCCGAGCAGCAGAGCGAAATGCATGACTTCGCGGGCGTCGCCTGTTTCCAGAATCACGCCCGAACCGCTGCGGATGCCGGCGGCAAGCAGACGCGCATTGACGGCGGATGCGGCAAGCAGAGACGGAATCGGGCTTTCCTCGTCCGTGAGGTCGCGGTCGCTCAGAATGATGACGTTCCGGCCTTCGCGGACCGATTTTTCCGCTTCCGCGCAGATGGATTCAAGAGCCTGCTCAAGTCCGATTTCCGGCGTATATGCAATCTTGATGGTCTGCGTGCGGAAATCCGGAAGATTCAAATCGCGGAGACGTCCGAGGTCTTCATCGGAGAGGATCGGCTGCTGCATCTTCACGAGGTGCGCATGTTTCGGAGACTCCTCAAGGATGTTGCCGTGGTTGCCGATGTAGGTCATCAGCGTCATGACGGAAGCCTCGCGGATCGGGTCGATCGGCGGGTTCGTCACCTGGGCGAACAGCTGTTTGAAGTAGTTGTAAAGAATCTGCGGCTTTTCGGAGAGCACGGCGAGCGCGGCGTCGTTGCCCATCGAGCCGGTGGGTTCCTGTCCGTTCTGCGCCATGGCGGAGATCAGAATGTCGAGATCTTCGCGGGAGTAGCCGAAGAGTTTCTGTCTGCGGGTGATGTCGTAGCCGATCGCGGCGGGCGTCGCCTGGTCAAGGAAGCCGTTGATGGTAATGCGGTTTTCCTGAACCCAGCGGCGGTACGGCTGGAGACGCGCGACCTGCGATTTGATTTCGGCGTCGTAGCGGACGCGTCCGTTTTCGAGGTCGAGGTAGATCATCTGTCCGGGACCGAGACGTCCATGTTCCAGCACGGCGCCGGGTGCGATGTCAAGCACGCCGGTTTCCGAAGCGAGAACGAAGGTGCGGTCGGCGGAAATGGTGTAGCGGGCGGGACGCAGACCGGAGCGGTCGAGCATTGCGCCTGCATTGACGCCGTCGGAGAACGCAATGGCGGCGGGACCGTCCCACGGTTCCATGATTGCGGAATGATATTCGAAGAACCCGCGGACGTCCTGTCCGATGTGATAATCCTTGCCCCATGCCTGCGGGACGAGCATCAGCATGGCGTGCGGCAGAGAGCGTCCGCCCTCCACGAGAAGCTCAAGCGCATTGTCCAGTGAAGCCGAGTCGCTCTGACCGTCCGGGATGACGGGAATGATTTTCTTGATGTTTTCGCCGAACAGCGGGGATTCCAGCATCGGTTCGCGCGCTCTCATGTGATTGAGGTTGCCGCGGATCGTGTTGATTTCGCCGTTGTGCGCAAGGTAGCGGAACGGGTGGGCGAGCGGCCAGGTCGGGAAAGTGTTCGTGCTGTAACGCTGATGAACAATCGCGAGCGCGCTCTTGAAGTTTTCGCTTGCCAGATCCGGGTAGAACTTGGAAATCTGATGAGCGAGGAGCAGTCCTTTGTAAACAATGGAGCGGGAAGAGAGACTCACGACATAGGGGCGACCGCCCTTGAAGTCGATTTTGGCGGCTTCCTTCTCAAAAACCTTGCGGACAATGTAAAGATTGCGTTCGAACTCATCCTGAGTTGCGCCCTTCTTGCCGAGGAACACCTGTTTGATGACCGGCATCGTTGCGGCGGCCGCCTTTCCGATTTTCGTCGGGTCGGTCGGAACATCACGCCATGCGAGCACGGGGAAACCTTCGCTCTTGCAGGCGTCTTCAAAGAGCGCGGAAGCCTTGGCAAGCTCCGCCGCTCCGGTGGGCAGGAAGAGCATTGCAACCGCGTATTCGCCTGCGGGAGGCAGAACGGCGGCGAGCTCTTTTTCACTGCGGAAGAGTTCATCGGGGATATGTGTGAGAATACCTGCGCCGTCACCGGTCTCGGGGTCGTATCCGGTTGCGCCGCGGTGCGTAAGACGGCGCAGCGCCTCGACGCCCATTTCCACGATGCGGTGCGACTTGCGGTTGTCGAGGTCGGCGATCAGACCGACACCGCACGCGTCGTGTTCCTGTTCAAAGTCGTAGAGTCCCTGCCCCTGGGGGAATTCGGGACGTCCCTGAAAGTTTTGTTGAACCATGGTTCAATCCTCCCTGTTAATTATCCGTTGCTGCCCGGAATATAGCATTCTTTGTGCCAACATTCATAAAATAGCACACTCCGGCAAAAATAACAGTGCTTTTATATAAATAAGCAAAGAAATCCGCGGATTTTTCTTCTCCGGCGGGGATCCGGAACACCGGAGCTTACATTTTTGTTCTCATACTCAACACCACTGTTACAAAAATGTAATTTTTAAATATTTCGCAACAGGGTTTGAAAAATTATCTGAATACGGATATAGTATCAGAGTAAAAGTTGGCATTGCATGTGCTATAAGCCATGTCATCACCAATAAACTGTGCGCTTAAAGAGGAGAATGGCACATGAACAAGACAAGAATAGATGCGATCGAGCGGGTTGCCGCAATCAAGGTTCCCGCAACCGAAAAGATCGGGTTCGACATCAACGAATTCGGAACGGACGTGTTCGGCATTGAATGTATGCGCGAACGTCTTCCGAAACCGGTCTTCAAAACTCTTTACAAGACACTGACCGAAGGTTCCCCGCTGGATCCCTCCATCGCCGACGACGTCGCCAACGCCATGAAGCGCTGGGCGCTCGACAAAGGCGCAACGCACTACACCCACTGGTTCCAGCCCCTCACCGGCGCAACCGCTGAAAAGCACGACGCCTTCCTTGAGCCCGAACCGAACGGAAAAGCCATCAACGCGTTCTCCGGCAAAAACCTGATCGTCGGCGAACCCGATGCTTCCAGCTTCCCCTCCGGCGGCCTCCGCGCCACCTTCGAAGCCCGCGGATACACCGCATGGGATCCCTCCAGCCCGGCGTTCATCAAGCGTCACCCGAACGGCGCAACGCTCTGCATTCCGACTGCGTTCTGCTCCTACACCGGCGAAGCGCTTGACAAAAAGACCCCGCTGCTGAAGTCCACCGCCGCCCTCGCAAAGGCCGTCAAACGCATGGTCCGCTGCTTCGGCGAATCCGGCGAACACATGCCGAAAGTCACGCTCGGACCCGAACAGGAGTATTTCCTGATCGACAAGAATTTCTACTTCGCACGTCCCGACCTCGTGCAGACCGGACGCACCCTGTTCGGCGCTCCTCCGCCGAAGCATCAGCAGCTCGAAGACCACTACTTCGGCTCCATCAAGCACCGCGTCCTCACCTTCATGACCGACGTCGAGCAGACCCTCTGGAGACTCGGCATCCCGGCGAAAACCCGTCACAACGAAGTCGCTCCGGCGCAGTATGAGATTGCCCCGCTGTTCGAGGAACTCAACCTCGCCTGCGACCACAACATGCTCGTCATGGAAATCCTCCGCCAGAAAGCCGAAGAACACGGTTTTGTCTGCCTCCTCCATGAAAAGCCCTTCGCGGGAATCAACGGATCCGGCAAGCACAACAACTGGTCTGTCAGCTACGACGGACGCAACCTCCTGGAGCCCGGAAACGATCCGCATCAGAACGCGATCTTCCTGACCATGCTCTGCGCCGTCATCCAGGCTGTTGACGACAACGCCGACATCCTCCGCGTCGCAACCGCATCCGCAGGAAACGACCACCGTCTCGGTGCCAACGAAGCGCCTCCGGCGATCATCTCGATCTTCCTCGGCGAACAGCTCACCGACGTGATCGAACAGATCGAAAAAGGATGCCTCAAGTCCTCCAAGCACGGCGGCATCATGAAGATCGGCGTGGACACCCTTCCCCCGCTGCCGCGCGACGCGACGGACCGCAACCGCACAAGCCCGTTCGCCTTCACCGGCAACAAGTTCGAGTTCCGCGCCCCCGGTTCCAGCCAGTCCTGCGCAGGAGCAAACGTGGTCATCAACACCATCGTTGCCGAAGCGCTTGACAAGATCTCCGATGAACTTGAGAAGTTCCCGAAGAAAAACTTCAACGAGAAACTCCAGGTTCTCCTCCAGAAGATCATCAAGGCTCACAAGCGCGTGATCTTCAACGGCGACGGCTACACGGAAGCGTGGAAGAAGGAAGCCGCAAAGCGCGGTCTCCCGAACGCAGCCACCACTCCGGAAGCTCTCGGAGCATTCGTCACCGAGAAGAGCAAGGCTCTGTTCACCAAGTACAGCGTCTTCACCGAAGCGGAACTGGAATCCCGCTATGAAATCTTCATGGAAGAATACGCCAAGAAGATCCGTATCGAGGGCGAGCTCTGCCTGAGCATGTCCCGCACGATCGTCCAGCCCGCAGCCGGAAAACAGGTCGCCGAACTCGCACAGGCGCTTGTCAACATGAAGGCCGCCGGACTCACAGCCGGCGTCGCCGCCAAGAAGGAAGCGGCAACCGTCATCGGCAAGCTCCTTGACAGCGTCACCAAGAAGTGCAATGACCTCGAAGCCGCGCTCAAGACCGGCAATCAGGCGCCCGTCATCAAGGCGATGGCCGCCCTGCGCACCGATATCGACCAGCTCGAACTCCTCATCGACGATGAGATCTGGCCGCTGCCCAAGTACCGCGAGATGCTCTTCATCTCCTGATGCTTCCGGCTTAAACCGAACATCCCTTCGCCGCCCGTCGGGTTCTCTCTCCTCCCGGCGGGCGGTCTTTCTTAAATAAAAAAGCCGCTTTTTTCAAAATCCGATTAGACATTTCTACTAAAGTATGCTATATATATGTAATAAAATTTTGTTTCAACCTTAAGGAATTTGCAAGAATGGAA
>DHMO01000064.1:0-237 GCA_002405835.1 Lentisphaeria bacterium UBA4640
TGCGCTCACTTCGTTCGCGCAAGTCGGTGCGACGAAAAGGGAAAAACAAGGAACAAGAAACTCTTCGCTCGTGACAAGAGCAAGATTTCCATCGAATTTCCAGTTTTTCATTTAAGTTCCTTTTCTCTTTGAATTATTACGGCAAATAATTTAGCATGGTTCCACTAAAATGTCAAGCATCAAAAAAAATTATTATTTTATTTTTTTCTAAAACACATCACTACTGTCCGGTAAAAA
>DHMO01000064.1:386-3082 GCA_002405835.1 Lentisphaeria bacterium UBA4640
TTCATTCCCCGATATCGTTTTGAAAAAATCGTAAAAAAGTCTGGCGAAGATCGATATTGCAAGCATTTCACAGCATGGAAGCAATTTCTGACCTTGCTGTTTGCTCAAATTTCCGGCAAGGATTCTTTGCGTGAAATTGAAAACGCTCTGCTTGCCAACCATAAGCGACTTTATCATCTCGGTATGGAGGCTGTGGCAAAATCCACCTTATCCGAAGCAATGAACCGCCGCAATCCGGAAATATTCAAGGCAATATTCGAAGAACTGCTGGATCGTGTTATGGCATATGCACCAAAACATAAATTCAAGTTCAAAAATCCGCTGTATGCAATCGACAGCACGACGATCGACCTTTGTCTTTCACGTTACGACTGGGCTTACTATCGCAAAAACAAAGGCGCAATCAAACTGCATACCGAACTTGATTTATCCGGCAAACTCCCCTGTTTTTTGCTGATGAGCAACGGTAAAATGTCCGATATCAGGGCCGCGAAAGAAAATATTCCCATTCTGCCGGACAGCATCTATACCTTTGATAAAGGCTACTATGATTTGAACTGGTTCCGGACGATCTCCAATGCCGGAGCTTTCTTCGTGACCAGAATCAAAAACAATGCACAAATCGAGTTTTTCGGACAGCATCATGAACCAAATAAAAGACTTGGAGTTTTGCGGGATGAGATCATTTGGTACACCGGTTATCAGTCGGTGAAGAAATACCCTGGAGAACTGCGCTTAATTGAGTTTATGGACGAAGAAAGCGGGAAAAATTATCAGTTCATTACCAACAATTTTTGCATTGCAGCATCTTCAATCGCAGAAATTTACAAGCAGCGATGGTAAATTGAACTCTTTTTCAAATGGATCAAGCAGAACTTGAAAATCAAAAGTTTTCTCGGAACAAGCGAAAATGCTGTGATGTCGCAAATCTGGGTAGCGATGATCCATTATCTGCTTGTCGCATATATCAAATTCCTGCATGGATTCAAGTTGGGAATGACGGAGCTGACCAACCGCATTCGAGATACGCTAATGCAGAATCTGTCACTATTGGAAGTCCTGTCTCTTGACCGGAAGATTCTTGAAAAACCGCCAAACTGGAATTCGCCCGTTCAAGAGGAACTTTTCAGTCCTTTACTGCTCTGATTTTTTTACCGGACAGCAATGAAAACACATACATTCCCGTCATTTTTCCACGATGTTCACCATTCAACAAACTGCACAAAAGCACCTTAAACTTTGTATCGTCCTTACTATTCTGTCAATACAATCTTTCACTCACCTCCCTCCGCCAGCTTCTGCTGGAAGCTGGCGGTACTCGGTGGGGGAACGGCCCATCTGACGGCGGAACTCCTTCGCAAAATGAAACTGATTGCAGAATCCTAAACGGTAGGCAATCTCCTTGATCGAGATGTCCGGAATCTGAAGATAGTAAATCGCACGCTCGATTTTGCGCGAAAGACGATACTGCATCGGCGTCATGCCGGTCTGCTTGCGGACCATGCGCGTGAGTGTCATCTTGCTGATCCCCGTAAAATCCTCCAGATCGCCAATGCTCACTTTCCGTTCAAAATCCTGTTCCAGAAATTCAAGAATGCGCGGAAGAAGCGTCGCTTTGGCAGGCTTTCCGTTCAGCTGAAGCGCAAGATGCATCAGCAATTCATAACACTTTCCCGAAATGACGGTAAATTCCTTCGCATCCTGTGTATCAACTCTTTCTCCAATCGCTTTCAGCGAGCTCAGAAAGGCGGGAAAATCCTCCACTTCATACAGCGCGGCACGGTTCAGACGCAACGAACTCAGAATCGATGACAGGTGGCACCCCTTCACCTCCAGAACATATTTGTGCTGCTCGCCCGAAGATGAGAAATAATACGGCTGAAACTCCGGAACAAGCAGAACCTTTCCCGGAACAACCGTGTACTGCTTCCCGCCGATTTTATATACACTGCGTCCGCTTTCCAGCGCAACAATCATCAGAAAACTCGCTCCGGGCGAATCATACCATATATTGTCCTTCTGACGGATCACATCTTCAAAACAGAACGGGTAAAGCGGAAAATCCAAATTAAAGTGAAGATGTATCAAACGACGTACATGAACTCCGTCCTCCCAGTAGTTGAGAGATGCATCCGGAAAAACTCTGCGTTCCATAGCCGCCTCCTTTTTTTAACAGTAGCACACATTCCAGGAAGATGCAAACTCCTTTTTATATTTTTACCGCCCAGATTCAAAAGAGTATTTTAATAAATATATTCTGTTACTTATATATATATTCCAGAAATTCCATATTTCATACTCCATCTCTTAAGCGGAGATCTAACAGATTCACGCTTATAGAACTCTTCGTAGTAATTTCAATCATTGCAATCATCTCCATCATGCTCCTTCCGGCGCTAAACGCTTCAAGAGACAAGGCATTCAAGATCAGCTGCACAAACTCTCTCAAGGGACTTTTCACGGGAATGCTCCAGTACACCGTGCAAGCGCCGTCTGGGATGAAAACAAAAGATACTCGCTTCATCCGCCACCAGAAGACGGGCCCTGCGGCGACCGCATCATCGGGTATCAGATCGCCTGCGGCATGTGCGGAGAAACGACTTTCTGGCGTTCGTTGAACAAGGACAATTTAAAATTTTCCGATTACGGGTTCTGCTGCCACCGCTCGTTTTATGAGTGGGGCGCAGGGAAATACG
>DHMO01000064.1:3241-57774 GCA_002405835.1 Lentisphaeria bacterium UBA4640
AAATGCAGCGCCCCGGTCAGACAAAAATCTGCCGGGGCGCTGTGCTTTGCTTTATTTTTCTGTCATTCCATCGGAAGACGGAGCAATTTTGCCTTGATGAGAATATCGTAAACAGGCTTCTCCGGACCTTCTGTCTTGCTGTAATCCAGCATATCCTCGCGGAAATGCCGGAAAGAGCTGCCGGAGGAGTCGTCCGGAGTCCATGCGCCGCCGTTCTGATTTTTGAGCTGATCCGGACGCGCCTTTCCCGCGACGGTGCGCTTGATGTCCACAATCAGCACGGCGTTCGCCCCGTGATCCCGGGCAAAAGAACGTAATTTTGCCTCGACCTCCGTTGCGGAATACGCCTTGCCTGCCTTCGCCGTCGCCTCGCCGAGCACATCATACGTTTTCAGCGGAATCTGATCGGCGGAAAAATAGAGTCCGACCGGCTCCGATTCGGGGAGCGGCTCCGCGGAAATGCCGTCATACTGAATGTTGACGCATGCCGGAAGCAGAGCAAGCGCACAGGCGGCAAAAACGGTGTGAAAGAGATTTTTCATCCGGGAATCCTTCATTTATCGGTGACGAACACCCGCTCCACACGGGTTCCGAATGAACAGATTACATCGTAGGAATGCGTTCCCTTGATCTGCGCCCAGTCTTCCACGGTGATCCGGTTCGGGTCTTCGCCGCCGATGCAGGTGACGATTTCTCCCGGCTCAATCTCCCCTTCCTTGAAGCTGTTCAGGGAGATCGTTGTGTAATCCATGGAAAGACGTCCGAGAATCGGGCAGAGGCGTCCTTTGACAATCACATAGCCGCGGTTGGAAAGGTTCAGCGGCAGTCCGTCCGCATACCCCGCCGCGATGGTTCCTACGCGGGTATCTTCAAAGAGCTTGCAGGTGCAGCCGTATCCGATGGTGTGTCCCGCTGGAAGCATCCGCACGGCGGCGAGATATGTTTTGAGCGAAAGAACCGGCTCCAGCTTCAGCGCGCGCTGTCCCTCGGTGTCGAACGATCCATGCAGGTTGATTCCCGCACGGACATGTGTAAACGGGGGAACGGTTGCGAACGGGCAGTTGTTGATGGCGTCGCTGTTCGCAATGTGACGTTTTTCAAGATTGATTCCATGTTTTGCGAGCTTCTCGATGATGGAAAGGAAACGCGCGGTCTGCGTAAAACTGTAGCGGTCCGCGCCGTGATAGGCGATCGGGAAGTGCGTGTAAATGCCCTTGAGATCGAGATTCGGGAGCTTCACAACCTCTTTTGCGACGGCCAGGACGTCATCTTCGAGGATGCCGAGACGCCCCATTCCGGTATCGACTTTGAGCTGAACTTCGGTGCGGACGTTCTGCCGGACGGATTCCGCGCTGATTTTCCGCGCGATATTCACATCGGTAATGCCGAGGATGATATGGTTTGCGACGGCGGGAGCGATTTCATAATCCAGCACAGCGCCGAGAATCTGAACGGGTTTTCCGAATTTGACGAGCGGCAGAGCCTCTTTCAGTTCCGCAACGCAGAATCCCGCCGCGCCTGCGCGGTCGAGCCGTTCCGCGATTTTTTCAA
Source organism: Lentisphaeria bacterium UBA4640 (assembly GCA_002405835.1). Classification (GTDB taxonomy): domain Bacteria; phylum Verrucomicrobiota; class Lentisphaeria; order Victivallales; family UBA1829; genus UBA1829. Next base: position 4,793 of record DHMO01000064.1, read on the forward strand.
CGCCGAGTCCATATGCGTTCGCCTTGAGCACCGCGAGCACCTGAAGCGGTTTGACCGCCTCCTGAATGTGTTTGAAATTCCGTTCGATCGTATCGAGATTGATTTCCAGCCAGACCCTGCTCTGCGGGGTTACTTCCGAAGCGTTCATTTGAAATCCGACTCCTTGTTAAAAATTTTCTCCTGCAAGAAAATATACTTTTTTTCCCGGCAAATTCAACACGGAAAGCATGGATTTCAGAAAAAAATTACACTTCTTCGTGCTTCCACCCCGTCAGCGTCCGGTTTTCAAAATCCACATTCGCCCCGATCAGCACAATCCGCTTTCCGCAATCCCGGAAACGAACCGAATATTCGTTCTTCCGGATCTGCTCCAGCGCAACTTCCGGAGATTTATCAAGTTTGAATTCAACAATATAAAGCCACTCCCCGCAACCGACGACCGCATCAATGCGTCCGCTGTTCGTCCGGCATTCCGCCTCGTTGATGATTCCCTGCAGAGACATGAACATCATGTAGAAAATCGTCTGGTAATATTTTTCATGGCGCAGCTGAATATCATACGGAATCTTTGCCATCCACGTCTTCCAGACGTTCATAAAAGCATCCACATTGCCCGACCGGATGGAGCGCGCAAGGCTCATGACGCTGAAGTTGATTTGCTCAGAAGTGTATGGAGTATATGCGTTCAACAGATATGTTTTGAACGAAAATGCAACTTCCAGGTTCGGAAAGCCGAGCTTGTACAGCCGCATTCCGAAATCTTCCTCCGAACTTTTTATCGTCAGATAACCGGTCTGCACAAGAAGAATCAGCGGATCAATCTTATCAATTTCATATGCGGAAAACGCGTCGGCCGAAACAGGGGAATCGAATACGCGTTCGAAATCAAAATCCGTTTTTTTCGCCAGTTCCATCAGGAACGAGGGTGTTCCGGTGGAGAACCAGTAGTTGTCAAATTCGCCGCTGCGCTCAAAGAAACGCGCAATGGAAACCGGGTTGTAAACACTCTCCGCATTCACTGCGAAGCAGAAGCCGTCATACCACTCCTTCAGTTTCTGTTTGAGCTGAGATTCCGGCATATTCCGTACAGTGGCGATTTCATGAATCCGGTCTTCAAAATAATTTTCGAGCTCCGCCTGTGTATAACCGAACATTGTTGCGAACCGGGAATCCATCGTAATATCCGTCAGATTGTTCAGTTTGGAAAACAGCGAAACCTGGCAGAATTTTGAAACACCCGTTACAAACACGAAACGCAGATGCTCGCTCTCCGTTTTGATGGAAGAATAGAAATCAGCCAGCACGGTCCGGATCTCTTCTGCCTGGGGACTGGATATATTTTCCAGAATCGGTTTATCGTACTCATCCAGCAGAATGACGGCGTGCTCTTTCTCCGCAACCTTCCGGATCAGCGATGCAAATGAAGCTGCAAGCTGGCGGCGGTCAATCCGGATTTCAACATGATTGATTTCCGCCAGATTCTTCATCAGATTTTCAAGATATCCGCGCAGATCCTCCGGAGTATGTGCATCACAGTTGCCCATATCCAGATGCAAAACCGGATATTTCTTCCAGTCATACGGTTTGCGGCTGATGGCCAGCCCCTCAAACAGCTCCCGCCGGCCCTCGAAAACGGCTTTCAAGGTGGAAACGGTCAGAGATTTTCCAAACCGGCGCGGACGCGCAAGAAAGAACATCGCACTGTACGGCTCAATCATCTTCCAGATAAATTCCGTCTTGTCCGCGTACAGGAAATTCCCCTTCCGCAGTTTTTCGAAAGAATAAACGCTGGATGTCAGTTCAAGTCTCATTTCTCACCTCGCGGATAATGTAGCACGCCGCCGGAAAGTTTTCAAGCGGCGCGCTGACGGAATCAGCCGCGGGATTTCAGCAGCTTCTTCAGAACGGGCAGAATCTGCTCGACCATGCGGACATATCCCAGATCGCTCGGGTGGACGCCGTCAATCGCGGCTTCGCTGTCCGTGCCGAAAAGCGTGTTGCCTTTCAGGTACGCCATGCGGTGCTCGCCCTCTTCACAGAGCTCGCGGTAAACTTTGCGCATCGCATTCCAGCGGCGGCGGTTGTCCTCCAGCTTCTCGCGGAAAAACCAGCCGTTCGTCTTCGGAGCGTCTTCCATCAGCAGAACCGGAGTGTGGGGACGCAGCTCGCGGAGACGCTTCAGGAACGGTTTCGCATTCGTACGGATCTGGTCAAGATTCATGTTCGGCATGGCGTCGATAACGTACACCGCCGGATTCAGAGTGGCGAAAATCTCCGCAAGTTCCAGCTCCATGCGCGCAGCTCCAGAAAAACCGAAATTGTAACTCGGAATATTCAGCTTCCGCGCCAGCCACGCGGGATGACAGAGTCCGGCGTGCGACGAATAGGCGCCGTGCACAATCGACGAACCGTAATAGACCAGAGCTTCCGTTTCCGGACGCGGCGCGACGGCCTCGAACATGGCGCCCGGCGCAATTCCGAGCTCCGCCTTCAGCAGCTGGTTGCGGCAGGGAAGATAAAGACGGTAACGGTGTCTGCCGCGGATCGGATCCAGCGTCAGCGGGTACTCCGAATCGTTTCCGTGGCGGTGAGAGGTGGTGGCGACCCAGCGGAACTTGCCCGGACGGTCCTCCGCGTAAAGGTCGAATCCGCTGAACGAACAGTTGTTGAAATTGTGTTCCTCCAGCTGCGCTTCCGCAAATTTCCTGCGAATATAAATGACGGGGGAATCGGTGATGAACGAAATGCACATCCCGGTCGTGGAATGAGAATTCACCCAGACGCCTTCCGCAAGCCTGCCTTTAAATTCTGCGGGGAACCTGTCGTAGACGGATTCATGCGGCATATCCTGCCATGCCTGCCCCTCTATGCCGATGGAACGGAAATCAATCCAGCGAATGTCTGCCATAAAAACCTCTTTTCAGAAAAAAAATAACCCCGTTCACTTGGAACGGGGCAAATCTCGGAACGAAAATTACTTCGCAACCGGGCATTTCAGCTTGCCGTAGGCATCCTTGCTGACGAACTTCGTCAGATGGGTTCCGTCATCATCGACGGCTTTGACGGCATAGCGTTCCTGCACGCCTTTAGCGGTCTCTCTCTTGTAGACAACCTTTTCGCATTTCTTTTCGGCGATTTCAACTTTCGTTCTCTTCTTGACGTTGTAAAACTCCATTGCCTGGTCTCCCTTGTTATGGGTTATCTGTTCAAGCACGAATTTGTGCTTACGGCATAACTGTATCATGAATTCAATTCAAATGCAAATGAAAAACTGAAAAAAACAGCAAAAAAATTCATTTTTTTCGCCTTTTCAGCACTTTTCCAGCGGATTTTCACCGAATTCAGGGTTGATTCCGAACCGTGTAAGAACAAAATCGAGCTTGACCGGGTCCTCCGGAAACATCGTGCGGAAGACACGTGTAACCTCCAGAGCGGTCCGCAAATCCGCAGCTTTCCGCGACGTCAGCCCAAGCTCCCGCGCAATCCGGTGCATGTGCGTATCCAGCGGAATCACCAGATGCGACGCCGGAATCCGCGTCCAGCCGCCGGGGTCCACCGCATCATGCCGCACCAGCCAGCGGAGCATCAGATTCAGACGCTTGCACGCACTCCCGCGCGACGGCGACGGCAGCAAAGTCGATTCCCCGCCGGGGAAACGGTGACAAAGCTCTCCGCAGAAACGTTCCGCCGCAGGAAGAACGGTCTCATCGCGGTCTGCATCGAACCCTTCGGCAAAACACGTCTCCAGCGATCCGCAACGTTCCAGGACGTCGCGGACGCCGGCAAACAAAAGCGCAAGATCCTCTCCAGTATGAAACCGGTGCTTGAATCCGCGGAAATCGCGTCGGAACTGTGTTTCCGAACCGCTCCGGATATAATCCGCCGGCGATCCGCCCATCACACAGAAAACGGCATGCAGACTCTTCAGAATCTGCGCGACACGTCCGTATGCGAGCGACGAAGCGGCAAGTGCGGCGATTTCGCGGTCGGCAACCGTCCGGAACGGCAGAACCAGCTCCAGCGGGTCGGGAGAAATCCAGCGGGGATCGGAGTAGACAGCATAAAGCCGCCCGAGGCGAACCCCGAGCGGCTTCCGTGCGTTGTTTCCCTGCAGATTACTGCTTGGAGAACTCATCCTTGCCGACTCCGCACTCCGGGCAGACCCAGCTGTCCGGAAGCTGATCGAAGGGTGTTCCGGGAGCGATTCCGTTGTCCGGATCGCCGACTTCCGGGTCATAAACATACCCGCACACATTGCAAACGTACTTGTCCATAGTATTACCTCCTGGTGTTACTTCTTTGCCCGTTCGAGAAGCATATTTCCGATTCTGACGCCAAAGTCAAAACATTTCTGGAAATCCTCTTCGGACGAGGCGAATTTCAGTTTGAGCGGCTCTTCCGCGAGTTCCGCGTTCATGGCTTTCAGCATCTCCGCCGCCTGCGCCGGAGCCTCTCCGCTCCAGCCGAACGAACCGAACGACGCGCCGATCAGATTCTTCGGACGCAGTCCCTTCAGATAGCACAGCACATCCGCAATGGAGGGATAGAGCGTGTTGTTGAGGGTCGGCGAACCGACGACCAGCGCACCCGCGCCCATGACGGCGGTCGCAACGTCGCTGCGGAATTTCGTGTGCATTCCGCAAACCGTCACGCCCGCTCCGGTGGAACGGATGCCGTCGGCGATGGAACGTCCCATTCTGTCAGTTGCGCCCCACATTGTGTCGTAAACGACAACGGCGCGCGGTTCGGGCTTCTGTTCCGCAAACTCGCGGTAGAGCGCGAGCGGCTTCGCAATGTCGGCTCCGCGCCACACCGGACCGTGATCGGTCGCGATGTACTGAACGTCAAGGTTCAGCGACGGGAAAACTTCCAGCAGCTTGAGAACCTGGGGCGAATAGAGCAGAAGGATGTTCGCGTAATATTTGCGCATCTCAAGCTCAACCACATCCCACGGGTTCTCGTCGACGAACATGCGGTCGGTTGCCAGATGCATTCCGAACGCGTCCTGCGAAAAGAGCAGTTTTTCTTCCTTCAGATAGGAGAACATGCTGTCCGGCCAGTGCAGCATCTTCGTTTCGACAAACGAAAGAGTCAGTCCGCCGAGATCAATGCTGTCGCCCGTCTTGACCGGAGTCAGACGGCTGCCGATATGGAACTGCGCATCGAGAATGCGGACGCCCATGACGGAGGCGTAGACGACTTCGGGTTTGAGGTCGTCGATCACTTCCGGGAGCGCGCCGGAGTGGTCCGGCTCCGCATGGTTCGAAACAATGACCTTGATTTCCGATGGGTCGATCACGGACGCAATGCGGGCGTACATCTCCTTTTTGAACGGCGCCTTGACGGTGTCGATCAGCGTCGGCTTTTCGCCGAGCACGAGATATGCGTTGTAGGTTGTTCCGCGGTGCGTGTGATACCCGTGAAATTCCTTGAGGTTCCAGTCGATCGCTCCGACCCACCAGACCTTGTCGGTGATTTTTACAGCTTTGAATGACATGTTTTCCCAGCCTGTTGTTTAGATTTTAACCTCCCAGAGTCCGTGAATATTGCAGTATTCGCGAACCACGACTCCGGGTTTGAGCTTCAGTTGAAAGAGCGCTTCCGGCGCGCCGCCCGGCGCGAGGTGCTGACGCTCCGTGCGGGGTCCGTCGATGATCTCAATCCACTCGATGTAATGTTCAGGAAGCATCGGGTGAAGCGTGGAGCCGACCACGACCTTCGTTTCGCCGGAAGGCTGAGCGGAAGGCACGGGAACGTGTTTCTCCTTTGCCGTATCCGCGGTCTTCGGCTCCATGAGAGTCATCTCTTTTCCGCAGCATGTGAATGTACAGTTCTCTCCGCAGGAGCATTCATCGAGGACTTCGACGACCGCTCCGCACCCGGCGCACTTGAGGATGGAATGTTTTTTCATTTCTCATCTCCTTCAGTTTTGTGTTTTTATTTTTGCGGCCGGGGGGAAAGCCGCGGCGGTTCAGTTGTTGAGCAGTTCCCGGTAGCAGTCGACGCAGTAGCCGTCAAATTCGACTTTGACGTTGGAGATGCGTCCTGTAAGCACCTTCGTCAAGTCGCGGTTGAGGGACTCGGGATTCTCCATCTGCAGATCCTCGACCGCTCCGCATTTCCGGCAGCGCAGATGATAATGAATGGACGTGTCGCCGTCGTAACGGTTCTGACGTCCGGCCAGTTCAATCCGCCGTATCTCCCCCGCATCGGCTAAAAGTCCCAGATTCCGGTACACGGTTGCGAGGCTGATCTTCGGCAGGCGCTGCTTGACGATGCCGTAAAGTTCGTCCGCGGTCGGATGACATTTCAGCTTCCGGAGCTCTTCCATGATCACCCGTCGCTGATTGGTGTTGCTTAATTTCATCGTTCCGTTTCTCCAATAAAAAGTTTTTAGGAATTACTATTAGAAGTATATCCTCTCTTTCCGAAAAATCAAGTGCTTTTGCAAAAAAAGAACATAAAAAAAACAAGAAGTATAATTTTTCTACGGAAACAGGCTCAATTCCCTTCCTCTGTTTTTCCGGCAGCCCTTCTCCTTCTCCACTCCGAGGGACTCATTCCGGAGTAGCGCCGGAACTCCGAGGAGAAGTAATACGGATTGCAATATCCAAGCCGGAATGCGATTTCCTTCATCTGAACACCGGAATCTCCAAGAAGTTTTTCCGCCTCGTTCATCCGGCATAAACAGCGGTACTCCGCCGGCGTCATCCCGTATTGACGGCGGAATTTCCGCGCAAGCGCAACCGGATGCATCCCGCATGCCCGCGCAAGCTCCGTAATCCGGATCACCCGGTCCAGATTCTGTTCCAGAAGCGCACGTGCCTTTTCCACAGCTCCCCCGCAACCGCTGATTTCATCTGCCGGAAGAAGAGAAATCACCTCGGCAATCAAAGCAGAGACGGCTCCTGCAATGTCTGAGAAATGCTCACTTTCATTTTCGAGCAGCTTCTCAATTCTGCGGAAACAGATGATCAGGCAATCCACGCTGTCCGCACACGGTATGACCTGCGCCTCGCCCAATCCCCCATATTCCAAAAACGGAAGCACGCCCCTGCCTTTCACCTCAACCGTCAGCTTATGATAGAACTCGCCACAGGAACTGAAACGATACGATGAATACGGAGGTATCACAATCATGGCAGGAGCAGCAAGCACATAGTCGCGTCCGTTGACCCGATACCGGTTCACCCCTTCAAGCAGAAGGCTCAGCACGGCGAAACGGCACGAGCTCTCCTCGTAGCTGTAACGGCTTCCGCGCTTGAATTCCTCCCAGGCGAAAAGATAATACGGCAGCCGGAACCTCCGCTCATCATTCCAGCAGAGCAGGCGGTGATACTCCGGTTCCGCCCCATAACTCTCACGGATGCGGACATTTTCTTTCATGGTTTGTTTTCCATATTTATTTTTTCAATTTTCCATATTCAATATACATGCACCCCTCTTGTTTTTCAATCGAAGAACAAGTATTTTCTGACCAACGACAAACCAAACAAGGAAAACTCATCATGAATCACAGCAAAGCAAGACCTGCCCCGGAATGGCTCGAAAACGGAATAATCTATCAAATAAACCTCAGGGCATTCACTCCTGAGGGAACTTTGAATGCAGCAAAAACAAAACTTGAACACGTCCGATCATGCGGAGCTACCATTGTCTACCTCATGCCGGTGTACAAATCCGACGGCGACATGGATCGCAAGTACTGGAGCGAACGCCAGAAGACCAGCGGGACGGAAAATCCGCGCAACCCTTACCGCGCTGCAGATTATTTCCGCATCGACTCCGAATACGGAACGGAAAACGACCTCTGCGAATTCGTTGCGGAAGCGCACAGTCTCGGGCTACGCGTCATGCTCGATCTTGCCTACTACCATTGCGGTCCCGCTGCACTTTTTCTGCAAGAACATCCCGACTGGGTCCGCCGCAACCCCGACGGATCCTTCTATACCGGACAATGGTCTTTTCCGGTGCTGAACTTTGAAAATGCCGGACTCCGGGAGTATCTCTGGAACAATATGGAATTCTTCGTCCGCGAATTTGATGTTGACGGTTACCGTATCGATGTTTCCGGAAATGTCATCCTCAGCTTCTGGGAGGAAGCCAGACACAGGCTCGAACGTCTCCGTCCAGACATCGGAATGCTCTCCGAGGGAACGAAACCGGAAGATCAGCTTTCCGCATTCGACGTCAACTATCTGACCTTCACAACCGTTGACTCCCTTTTCAGCGAAGAGGAGAATTCTGCCGCCACCTTCGTCCGGCAACGTCTGATCTACAATTCCTCCCAACCGCTCGGGGCCCGCTACATCCGGTTCATCGACAACCACGACATCGCCAACGACGATTTTGAAAACCGCGCCGAAGCCCGTTACGGTTTCGAACGCGCAAACGCCGCTCTGGTCTACTGCATGACCATTGACGGCATCCCCTTTCTCTACTGCGGACAGGAAATCGCCGACCGCAGGAGACACAGCATCATCGGCAAGTATCCGCTCGGCATTCACTGGGAAGAAGCGGAGACGGAACAGGCAAGAGCGCGCATGAAACTTCTGAGTCTCGCCTCCTCGCTGCGCCGGTCTTCTCCGGCATTCAGCCGGGGACGCACGCTCTGGCTCTTCTCCGGTAACCCCCGCGTTCTTGCCTTTGAACGGCGATGGAAAGAGGAGGCGTTTCTCATTCTCATCAACACGTCCGGGAAAACCGAGGCGGCTGTCGTCCCCGCCGACCTGCGCAGCCTTGTTCCGCTGATGCGGAACGGAGAAACCGCGGAAAACAACACCTGCACGCTTCCGGCGGGCGGATATCTGCTGTTCCGCGAAATCTGATGTACAGATTTTCTCCGTTTTTCCTGTGGACTGTTCTTGAAAAATCAGTGAAAACGGAGTATCTTACCACTAATAATTACCCTAGAACCAACCTATAAGGAAGGCACCCATGTCGGAAAGTTTTCTTCAGAAAGCCTTTGCCCAGCGCATCGGCGGTGAAAAATTCGGAAAAGACACCAAGATCTACAAATTCGAAAAGATCAAACGCGCAAAACGCGAAGCCCAGGCAAAAAATCCGGGAGTGAAACTCATCGACATGGGCGTCGGTGAACCCGATGACATGGCGTTCCCCGCCGTCGTCAAAAAACTCCAGGAGGAGTGCGCTAAATGGGAAAACCGCATCTACGCAGATAACGGCGTTCTCGAATTCAAACAGGCCGCCGCACGCTACATGAAGGCCCTCTACGGAGTCGATCTCGACCCCGAAACCGAAGTCTGCCACGCCATCGGAAGCAAATCCGCGCTCACCCTTCTCCCCGCATGCTTCATCAACCCCGGCGACATCACCGTCATCACCATCCCCGGATATCCCGTCCTCGGAACATGGACCGAATACCTCGGCGGCGAAATGGTCAAACTCCCGCTTCTTGAGGAAAACGGTTACCTCCCCGACCTCGAAAGCCTGACGGAAGATCAGCGCAAGCGCGCAAAGCTCCTCTACCTCAACTACCCGAACAACCCGACCGGCGCTTCCGCGACCGTCGAGTTCTTCACCAAAGCTGTTGAGTTTGCAAAGAAAAACAACATCCTCATCGTCAGCGACGCCGCGTACGCTCCGCTGAACTTCGTCGGAAAGCCGCTCAGCATCCTCTCCATCCCCGGAGCAAAAGACGTCGCGGTCGAACTCCACTCCATGTCCAAAGGATTCAACATGACCGGCTGGCGTCTCAGCTGGGTCTGCGGAAACCCGCTCGCCGTCAAAGCATTCGCAACCGTCAAGGACAATGCGGACAGCGGACAGTTCATCGCGATTCAGAAGGCCGCCATCGCCGCTCTCGACGATCAGGCAGCCATCACCCCGATGATCAGCGCCAAATACGAACGCCGCCTCAAGAGCATGGTCGAAACGCTCAAAAAGCTCGGCTTCAACGCAAAAGTCCCCGCCGGCTCCTTCTATCTCTACGTGAAGGCCCCGAAAGCCGCTTCCGACGGAACCGTCTTCTCCTCCGGTGAGGATTTCAGCCAGTGGCTCATCAAGAACAAACTCATCAGCGCCGTTCCCTGGGACGACGTCGGCCCCTACATCCGTTTCGGCGCAACCTTCGTCGCCCGCGGCGGACAGAAGGAAGAGGAAGAAGTTCTTGCTGAATTCGCAAGACGTCTCTCCGACGCCAAGTTCACATTCTGAATGAAGTGAAAGACCGCCGGATGCGTCCCGTGCGCATCCGGCATTTCTGCAATCATGAGCGATACGCGGAAAATAACGGAACAGACCGACACCGTTACCGGATTGGAAACCGTTCACCTCGAAGCGGATGCTCTCTCCGCTCCGCACGACACGCTCGAAGAGACCGCCCGGATCAGTCTCGAAAACCTCGAAATGACCGCGGACGACGTCCTCGCCTCCCTCACCCGGAAGCCGCAGGACAAATACAAATTCCGCAAGAGCCTCGGCCAGGGCGGAATGAAAGTCGTCATTCAGGTCAAGGACCGCGACACCACGCGAAACATTGCAATGGCGATGCTTCCCGATGCGCAGTCGCGCCCGAAACAGGATATCCTCCGCTTCATCGAAGAGGCCCGGATCACCGCCAGCCTTGAACACCCGAACATCGTCCCCGTGCACGATATCGGCGTCGACGACTACGGCTCCCCGTATTTCACGATGAAGCTCATCCGCGGCGAAAACCTCGCCGCCGTTCTCCGCAAACTTCACGACCGCAACCCCGCGTATCTCGAACGCTACACGCTCGACAAGCTCCTGCGCATCTTCGTGAAAGTCTGCAACGGCGTCGCTTTCGCACATTCAAAAGGTGTGCTGCATCTCGACCTCAAACCGGAAAACATTCAGCTCGGCGACTACGGCGAAGTGATTCTCATGGACTGGGGACTCGCCAAGCTCGTCTCCATTCCCGAAAAGGATACGGAGGAGAAGCCGGATGACGAGCCGCTTCCGCAGTGCTCCGCCGGACGCACCGGCGACGGGATCCGCAAGGGAACCCCGGGCTACATGGCGCCCGAGCAGGCAGCCGGGAAAAACAGTCTGAAAAGTTTCCGGACCGACATCTATTCCCTCGGAGCGATTCTCTACTCCATTCTCACGTTCTGCAATCCGCTGGAAGGAAACGACCTCAAACAGCTGCTCGTCAAAACAATCCGCGGCGAAATCATCCCGCCCGCCCAGCGCGCCCCCGACAACTTCATTCCCGCGAGCCTCGAAGCCGTCGTGCGCAAAGCCATGTCCGTCGCCCCCGCCGAACGCTATGCGACCGCAAAGGAAATCCGCAACGAAGTTCTCGCGTTTCTCAGCGGCTACGCCACCCACGCCGAACGCGCAACCCTGCTCAAACGCACCGTTCTGCTTATCCGCCGCCACCGCATCACGGCAATTGCAGTCGCGGCGGCGATCATTATCGGACTCGGCGCCGCCATTTACGCCGCAGTCGACTACAACCGGAGTCATGCCGACTGGATCACACTCTGCAATATGGATTTCACCGATCCGGAACTTCCGCTCGGCAAACTCGAATTCTACGACGCCTTCCTGAACGAAAAAACAGCCCCCTGGTCCCGCACCGCGGAAGGTCTGAAGGTGAAACGCGGACACTGGCTCTGGCTCACCGACCCCGGAATCCGCGAAAATGTCCGCATTGTCATAGAATTCTCCAACTCCGGCTCAGGCGGCGGACTCGACGTCTGCATCAACGCGCGCCGCCGTCCCATGAAAGAATGGCACAATTTCCCGCAGGGATACGGCGCCTGGACCACCGGCGCGCTCAACGGGATGGATCAGATCGTCAAAAACGAATCCGCCGGCGCTTCGCCCGAAATGATCGCCTCTTCACTCGCGCGCAAATACCGTCCCGGAGAAAAACTCCACACACTCGAATTCTTCCGCCGCAACGATCAGCTGCATCTGAAAATCGACCGGGTCGAACTCCATGCGACCGACCTTTTTCCGTTTGCCGGACGCGACATTGATTCCATCGGCGTCCGCTCGTTCGACGGCACAATCACTCTCCGCAGCATGAAAGTCTACCGGCTCGCGCTGCCGCTCAAGGCAAGCCCCGTCGTCGCGGGAGACTCGCTTGTCGAGACCCGTCATTTCCGCGAAGCAATCGAAAAATACCTCACAATTGCCGACGACTATGTCCGCGGCCCCGTTGCGGAAGAGGCGCTGGCGAAAGCGTACATAACCGCCGCCTCCCATGTGGAAGACACGCAGGAACGCTCGCAGATTCTGATCGGCGTCAAACGCCGCATCGCCTCCCGATTCACGACGTTCGCCTACCAGACCAAGATTCTCGAAATTGATGCGCTCATGCTCTGGAAAAATGGAAACTGGCAGGCCTCGCTTTCGATTGTGAAAGACATCCTCCAGCGCAAGCCCGACAGCGCCATCATGCAGAGCATTCTCCAGCTCCCCCATGTCCGTCTGCCCGAATATCTGCTTCCGGAATTCATGGCGCGGATTGCACAGACTCAGGAACTGACCCGCCTGAATCTTTCCGGATTCGGCGTGAACGACCTGCGTCCGCTCGCGGGAAAGAGCCTCACATACCTCGACTGCTCCAACAACAGTCTGACTTCGCTTTCCGGACTCGAATGGATGCAGTTGGAATACCTCGACTGTTCGGGCAACCGCATCTCCTCCATCGAACCGCTCCGCGGAATGCCGTTGAAAACTCTGCTCTGCCAGTCGAACCAGGTTTCCGATCTCTCGCCGCTGGATTCGCGAAACCTGAAGGAACTCAACTGCGCCTGGAACATGATCCGCTCGCTCGACGCCCTGCGCGGCTTCTCGCTCGAACGCCTCGCCTGCCGCGGAAACGGAATCGAAAATCTGGAACCCCTGCGCGGAATGCCGCTGAAACGTCTGGATGCCGGCATGAACCCCCTCGATTCCATCGAACCACTCCGCGGGCTTCCGCTTGAACTGCTGCGTCTGGATGCAACCCCGATTGAATCCATCGAACCGCTCCGCGACCAGCCGCTCGCGCTCCTCTCAATCGCAAACTGCGCAAAAATCAAAGATTTCTCCGCTCTGAACTCGCTCAGGGAACTGGAACTGATCGTCATTCCGGATCAGACCCCGCAGGAAACTCTGGACTCTCTGCAGCGTCAGTCTCCCGCAATCATGATCTTCAACTCCGACCGTGAAGGCAAATACGGCGATATCGAAAACTTTCTCTTCCGCGACACCGCGCAGCAGCGCTGACCGCATCACATCTGCATGTTTTTCTTGCGGTAGTCGCGCGGAGACATTCCGCAGACCCGGCGGAACTCGGCGGAAAAATAGAGCTGGCTCGCGTATCCGACCCGGTACGCAATGGTCTTGATCGGCGCCCGGCTCTCCAGCAGAAACGAACGCGCGGCGCGCATCCGCTCTTCTATCATGAAATCAATCGGAGCTTTCCCGATATGCGTCCGGAACAGACGGAACAGCGAACCGGAACTGATTCCGAACTCGCCGCACAGCCCGTCGATCGTCAGCGGCTGATTGAAATTCTCCTTGATGAAATTCACGATCCGCACCAGCTGTTCCGGATATTCCCCGCTCCCAAGATCGCTCGAAAGCTCCAGCAGAAGTGCATACGCGCGCACCGAAAGTTCATTTGCAAAACCCGCCGGCCGACGCTCCAGAAGCGCGAAAAGCTCCTCGAACATCCCCGTGACCTTCTGCTCGCGGCGGACCCGGAACTGCGCAACGCTTATCAGATTCAGCGAATTCAGAAGCGACATCAGCGAACCGCCGACCATCGAAACCGTGTACTTCATGCCGTATTCCGTCAGCACGCTCATCCGTTCGTCCGCTCCGGGATGCACAATGAACAGATCCCCCGGATGACACTCGTAACGCTGCCCGTTCGCAATGTATTCAAACACGCCTTCCCGCACGAACTCCAAAGCAAAAGTCAGCGAATTCCTCCGCTCGCGCCAGCAGCCGTAAATGAACTCGTCGCGTCCGGCGAACTGCACCTGAAGCCCCCAGCTCTCCGGCGGCGGGCTCATGACAGGGAAAATAAAATGATGACGCGGGTAGTCATCCACATTCTGCCCGAACAGCGAGTGTCCCTCCGGAAGCGAACTCTTTACATTGCGTATTTTACCGAAAATCTGCGGCATTGTCAGGATTCCTTATATAATTGTCAGGATCTCATATATTTTTCCCGTTTTTCTATGTTGTCACTTTTCAAAAAGTGTGGTATAATGTATCGCATAAAACAACAACATGCAAGGGAACTTCGCTATGAACACGGAAAAAATCCTCAACATCTGGGGTAAAGGACAAATTCTCGCACTCTCCGCCCTTGACGGACAAACCAGCAGTCAGCACGGACTCGTCTTCACCACGGCGGAAAAGGAATTCGCGCTCCTGCCGCGCTGGCCGTTCAACTCGGGAAAAATCGCATTCGACGGCGCTCCAGAAAAACTCTTCCTCGCCTCCGATATGCTCGAAAGCAACGGCGTCAAAGCCGCATTCGCCGACGCCTTTCACTTCCTGATCGAAGCGGAAAACGTCTCGCTCGACCTGCCCCCGGAGCTCGCCGTTCTGCGCGAAGGCAAGCGCATTCTCATCGGCACTAAAGCAAATTTCAACCCGGAACTCATCCGCATCGACCTCGATCAGATTCTCGCGGAACGCAAGCGCTATTTTGAAACGCTCCCCGACTTTTCCACCTCGGATACCGCGCGCCGCACCCTCGCGAAGGCCTATTCGCAGCTCAAAGGGCAGATCTACTCGCCCGAAGGATTCAACGCCCTGCACCGCTGGACCACGCCCGACCGCTGGCCGCACCGCCACGCATGGCTCTGGGACAGTGTCTTCCATGCGCTGGGACTCCGTCATATCGATCCCGCGCTCGCGCTCGAAACCCTCGAAGCGGTCCTCGACCGCCAGCAGCTGGACGGACTCATTCCCCACATGATGGGCGTCGACTGCGTTTCACACTTCACCCAGCCTCCGGTCCTTGCTTTCGGCATCTCGGAAGTTCTGAAAATGAAAAACGATGGAGCTTTTCTCCACCGCGCCTTTCCGAAACTCGAACGCTACGTCGAATGGATCATGCGCCACCGCGACTCCGACGGACTCGGTCTCGTCGAATGGGACATTGAGGGCAATCCGCTCTGCCGGAGCGGAGAAAGCGGCATGGACAACTCCCCGCGTTTCGACTCCGCAACCCAGCTCGACGCGCCCGACTTCAATGCGTTTCTTTCTCTGGAATGCGAATGTCTCGCACGCTTTGCCGGATCCCTGAATCTTCCGGAAAAAGCCGCATTCTGGCAGGCGCATCACAACCGTCTGAACCGTCTGATGAATGAACTGCTCTGGGATGAAGACGCCCGCATCTACATGGACCGCGACGTCACCACAAGCAGGCGCACGGGGATTTCAGCCTCTTCGGGATTCCTCCCGCTCATCTGCGGCGCACCGTCGCAGGAACAGGCGGAAAAACTGCTTGCAAACCTCTGCGATCCCGCCACTTTCGCAACCCCCTTCCGCGTTCCCTCCATCAGCCGGAAAAACACGGAAGCCTATGCGAAAGACATGTGGCGCGGTCCCGTCTGGATCAACATCAACTGGCTGATTGCATTCGGACTTGAGCGCTACGGCATGACCGCCGACGCCCGCCGGATTCTTTCCGAAACCGTTGCGGAAGAGGAGAAGTTCTACCTCAAATACGGAACTTTCTTTGAGTTTTACGATGACCGGAATGAGTGCGATCCCCCGCTTCTCTGCCGCAAAGGCAAATGCGCCCCCGAAATCAGCCCGTACAATCAGGTCTTCCACGATTACGGCTGGAGCGCCACGCTTTACATCGACATGCTCGCCAAACTGAAGCGCTGAACAGCCCGGCAAATCTTTACGCCCCCGCGGATCTTCCTCTTCCATCCGTCGGGGGATATTACAAAAAAGAAAACTTCACTTGCAAAATAATTCACATTGCAGTATAGTATCATGCAAGCAAAAACATTTAACAGAAGAGGACAGTCATGCCCAATACACTGGTACAGTTTCGAATTGATGATACTCTGCGCAAACAGGCAAGTGATCTCTGCACAAAACTGGGCTTCGATTTGACTACCTATTTGCGGATGAGCCTTGCGAAACTGGTTCAGGAACAAGGTGTTCCTTTTGCAGTAAAGCTGAACACAGCTCCGACAGCAGCCGAAGCCATTGCCGCGATGCGGAAACTTTCTGAAATCTCCCGGGAAAACGGGAATTCGCAGATGACCTTAGACGAAATCAACTCAGAGATCTCTGCGATCAAAATCGGCAAGCATTAACAGCCCTTTGCAATGCTAAAAAACATCTTTGCGAGCCTTCCTCATCCATCCGTTGAGGTCCGTTGAAAAAAAAACGCGGTCCTCTTGATTTTTCCACGCTTGATGCTATTTTTTCTGAAACTCAGAGGAATTTTATGGAACAGAGCAAAACAGATCAGCTCAAGCGACGCATTCAGGACGCAATCCGGAACGGAGAGTTCCCGCCTGGCTCAACTCTGCCTTCCGTAAAACAGCTCTGCTCGCGGTACGGCGTCAGCAAACATACAGTCTCGCAGGCGCTCTCAAACCTCAACGAACAGCGAATCATCGAGGTTTCCCACGGACGAAAAACGCGCGTTCTCATGCCGGAAAAAAGAATCAGACTCGTGCACTGCGGACACGGCGGACCCGATTTCTCAACTTTCTGGCAGCCGTTCTTCAACGGAATTCTCAAGGAACTCGACCGTCATCCGGGCTTTCAGCTCTCTGTCGAACCGCTCCGCGTCCGAACGGAAACTCCGGAAAAACTGCCGCCGTGCCAGGGCGTTATTTCCATGGGAACCGATTCGGATATCCTCCTCCGCGCCCTCCCCGGAGGGACTCCCGTTATTTTCGTCTACGACTATCCCGAAACAACGCCGTGTTCGTGCGTCTCTTCCGACTTCATTCCCGCATTCCGCGAACTCGCGGAACTTCTCCGCGGACGGCGCACAATCGCCGTATTCAATCAGTTTGAAAAGAATGCGACTCATGGAATCAACCTTCAGAAACTGCGGCTCTGCCGCGAAATCATGCGTGAAACCGGACTCCGCGTACGCGATGTCTACCGGAAAACATGCGAAGATCCCATGACCGCCGGATACCGGATGCTGCTATCTCTCCGGGACACGCCGCCGGATGCCGTTCTGCTCGGAACCGACGACATGGCGGTCGGCGTTTACCGCGCCGCGCACGAACTCGGACTGCGCATTCCCGACGACCTCGCCGTCTGCGGCTGCAACAATCTGCCCGTCGCAGACTTTCTGCTGCCCTCACTGACCTCCATCGCTCTTGATGCGGAGGCGCAGGGCGAAACCGCGCTCCGGATGCTCGTCGAACACCCGGAAGCCCCCGCGGTCCGCACGCTTTTCCCCGCCCGTCTCGTGCGCCGGGAATCGCTGTAATCACACTTCATCCGCGCATTACGGGCTTTCCCTTCAGGAAATCAGGCAATCACGGTTCCGCTGAATGTATTTCGCAGAGGCGTGCGGACACCTGTCTCCAGAGCCGACAGCTGTGCGTCAAGTTCGGGAATCTCATCCGTTTCCCTCAACCGGCGCAAAAGCTCAAGAAACCGTTCCCGGACACCTGCATTGCGCCGTTGAATGATCTCAAGCCCGAACGGACGCGCCGTCCGAAGCCACTCCGCACGAATTCCGGATGAGAAATCATCAAGCAGCGCAACGAGCTTCGGAATTTCCGTCTCCGCAAGCAGCAGAACATCTCTGCGTTTTCCCGCTTTCCATGCGTCCAGAAGCGCAGCCTGAAAGCGGAGACGCGCAATCAGAAAACGCACAAGCGCATGAACAGACTGGAGAGTTTCCGTGATTTTCACCGTTTCAAGTTTTCGCCGCAGCTCCGAAAGCACTGCGGAATATCGTTCCAGCACCCCTGCCCCGGCGCTGCGATATGAAAGCCAGCCGATGGCAAGCAGAGGATCATCCCAGAGCAGCAACTCCGTTGAAACTCCGGTTTTCATTTCCTTATCCTCACACCAGACCTTCCCGAGTTCCAGGAAAAGTTCAAAATCTTCTCCGCAAACGGCACGGAAACGGGCGGACATCAACGGAATTTCCTCCGGTTCATGCCCGTAAGCAAGGCTCGCGGCAAACTCCAGACCGGCAAGTGCGGAATCATAAGCGCAGAACGCCCCGTTGTCTCCCCACAATGTAAAAAAGATCTCTTTGAGTCCGCTTCTGCGGCATGCCTGAATACAGGGAACCAGACTGGAACGCGTAGTTTCATGATCGTACCAGAAGCGCCTCCAAGTCCAAACTCCGGATCCCATCACCGGTTCAAACCCGAGATCGCGGTGAAGTTCAATGAATTTTTCATAAAAATCCGCATCTTTGCTGTAATAGTCCCAGTAGCAAAGCTCGATATTGCGCGGGATTCCAGCACGGACTTCCTGTGGAATCTTCGTGTTCAAATCATAATAATTCATCTCTTTGTTTCCGAGGCGGAAATACATGTCCGACCAGATGATCGGACTCATGCCGTTTTCGGAACAGATCTGATTGACTCGTCCGAGATGACGGTTGAACAGCTCAAATCCCGTATGAAAACCGTTGCGGTCCAGATAGCGGCCGCGGCCAAGATCGTGCGTTTCATCCATGCCGATATGAATGCGCCGGCTGGAAAGAGCCTCTTTCCAGAAAAGAATCATTTTTTCAATCAGCAAATACGTTTCAGGAGCATCAACCATCAGAACAGACGCCGTGTCGCGGACTTTCGCATATTCGCCGTATGCCAAAATCTGCTCCAAATGTCCCAGCGTCTCAATGCAGCCGATCAGTTCGATCCCGAGTTTTTTCGCAAAAGCGTCAAGCTCCTTGAGTTCTTCCATGCGGTACGCTCCGCGCATATAGCCGAAAAACGGCTCGCCCGGAAGAAGATAAGTGTCCTCCGTATAAAGCATCGCCATATTGTAACCCGTCAATGCCAGCTTGACCAATGTCTTTTTCATCCAGTCCAGGCGGAAAACCTTATTCCTGGAGCAGTCGAACATCACTCCGAGCGTCTTAAACGGAGCTGTCTCCTCCGTTTCCACTCCTGCGAACACATGAGAAACTCCACGCAAAAAACCGGAAACCGAACCGGCTTCGACACTCCATCTGCCGTTTTTTTGTGTAACTTTCACTTCATTCTCAACCCCTCTGCGGAACAGCAATTCAGACTCCCCGTCTTTTTCCGCGATCCACTCTCCGTGATACAACGACACCAGACGCAGCGCTGAATTCAGTTCCGCATCACACTTATCCGGATTCCAACAAAATCTGCTCATTCTGATTCTCCTCTTGAAATTTCAGATTCTGCATGTAAAATACTCCATAAAAAGGAAATAAAAATGGACTTTTCAACATCTTCCTATGGAAAAAAGAAACTCTCGGAAACCAACTACGCCCCCGTCCCGCCGGCATTCCGCGAGGCTCTTCTGAAAACAGGAATTCTCTTTCATGTTTACTATGACAACTGCACGACTGCTCTCAAACCGTTCAATGAAGCGGAAACACCGTGCACCGAAACCCGCCGGTTCCCGTACTACTGCCTGCTCCATCTCCTCAGCGGCGACGGCTTCTTTTATGACGCCGCACACCGCAAAACGGAATTCTTTGAGCAGGGGACAGGCCTTCTCATCTCCCCGGGATTTGAACAGCAGTACGGAGGGCGGACAAAAAATTTCACCGAGGATTCCGTCTGTTTCACCGGCCCGCTCGCCGACGAAATGTTCCGCCGCGGTCTGCTCCGCAACGGACTGTTCTACATGGGAACGGAACGGCGCATTCTGCCAATAATCCGGGCGATTCAGAGAGCCTCTCTTCCCGCACTGCTGGAGGCGTCCGCTCTGCTTGTTCAGCTTCTGCTTGCCCTTGACGGAGAACGTCAACGAGTGGACAGGCCCGCATGCAGACAGCATCTTTCCGCTCTGCTGGCCCGCCTTGCAGAAACCGCAGAGCACGAATGGAGCGTGGATGAAATGGCGGAGTATCTGAACATCAGCACAAATTCACTCCGCAAACTTTTTCTCTCCGAACAGGGAATGACGCCGAAACACTACCTGGATCAGCTCTGGCTCCGCCGCGCGACGGATCTGCTTTGCAGAACAAACCGCCCGCTTCTCGAAATAGCACACCTCCTGCACTGCGCGGATCCATATTATTTTTTCCGCCGTTTCCGCAAACTTTCCGGCATTTCCCCCGCCCGGTACCGCCGGGAATTCCAGCGGGAAACATGACAGGAAAGGACGTTCAGCGACCACACAGATTCAGTCGTCGCACCCCGTCACGCTTCGTCCGCTTCGCGGAAAAACGAACAGGCGAGCCCGAACTGGCAGCAGCGGCAGACTTCGGGGACTCCGCACTCGGGGAAATCGGCAAAGTAAACCACGCGTCCCGGACGGATTTTCGCCCGCATCATCGCAACGCTCCCGGCGATCAGCTCTTCCGCGCGGTCGGCATTGCCGGAATACTCGAACCCCTTCCACTCTCCATGCTCCGCAGCAAGAAATGTGCTGCAGGCATTCTCTTCATGAAACATGGTCCGGATGTACCACGCGAAGATATCCGCTCCCGCCTGGAAGATCGACGGTTCCGGCTCGTGGAAGGATACTCGAAGAGAACAGCGCATTCCGGGCTCGCTCCAGAAAATTCCCGGGTTGCTCCATACTCGGATTTCTCCAAAGTATGCTTCATAATCCGCATTCTGATTGATCCGGTTCGGACGCTGGAAATGCAGGACGGCTGACGGATACTGCGTTGAAAAAGCGAATCCCAGCGCCTCCGCAAGGTCATGCCGGGCTTTCCGGAACAGATCATCAGGAGGAAGTTCAAAATCGGGAAACGGGATATAATCGGGCGACTCCGCCGCTTCGCGCACGCGCTCCGTCATGCGCGCAAACAGATGTTCTTCCAGACGGTGACGGAACGCCCGGGCGCGCAAAGGTTCGGGAATAAAGCGCACGCGGTCAAGAACGGTCTTCCATGCAGAATCCATCAGCTCGCCGAGCCACTCCGCGTAAAGTTTCGCCTTCTTCCCCCGGTAGATTGCGGAAATGACCGGATCCGCCCAGCCGTCCCAGCCGCCCTGCGCGGCGTAATAGTGCAGAAAATAGGCCCGTTCGCACCGCAGAAAACGCAAGTGACGCGTCAGCGACCAGGAAAACTCCGTTTCGGGAAGCTCCGTCGAAAAATCAGACGCGGCAGAAACTTCGCGCCTGAAATCTCTCATCTCAGATAGTCCTGCGGAAGGAAATAGAGACAGCCCTGCTGCAGTTCCGGCGCGGCGAATCCCGGAAGACGCACACGCAGCAGATGCGATGCCTCCGCATCCGCACTGAACAGCAGGTTGAACAGGGAATTGTTGCGTCTGTAGCGGACAACTCTCAGAGAGCCCGGTTCACATTTTGCAAGTTCTTCCGCCTTCGCAACCGCCTCCGGCATCCGCCCGAGCTCATCAATCAGACCGAGCTCCAAAGCACGCGCTCCATGAAAGACCCGTCCGTCGCCGATCTCCGTTGTGCGGATTTTTTCAACCGGAATCTTGCGTCCGGCGGAAACGATCTTCACGAATTCCGTGTAGCATTCATCAACCAGCGACTGTATCAGCGCGTTTTCCTCCTGCGTTTTTCCGCGGGTTGCGCTGAGCAGATCTTTCATCTTTCCGGACTTGTAGACTTCCGCCTGAACGCCAATCTTGTCAAGCAGACCTTTGACGTTGAATGATGAAATAATCACACCGATGCTTCCGGTCAGTGTCATGCGGTTTGCGATGATCCAGTCGCATCCAGCGGCCGCGTAATAGCCTCCGCTCGCCGCCATCGAGTTCATCAGAGCAATCACCGGTTTCGCCTTTTTCGCCCGCAGAACCGCAGAGTAAATATCATCGGATGCGGTGACTTCGCCGCCCGGTGTGTTGAGGTTCAGAATGATTGCGCGGACCTCCGGGTCCTTCGCGGCCTTCCGGATCTGCTTGCAGATGTTTTCCGAATCGGCGTTTTCACTGAATCCGCCGCCCGCATTGAGAATGATTCCCCGAATGTCGATCACGGCAATCTTGCCGCCCGCCTCCGATGCGGAACGGAGAACGGATTCCTCCGTATCGTCTTCACTTTCCTGATCACCGGAGAATTTCGGCAGAAAACTTCCAATCAGCCACGCCGCCGCAAGCATCACAAAAAGCAGCACGACAAACGCCGCAAAGCAGCCGAAGAGACACCCCAGACAACTGCTTTTCTTCTTTTTCGCCTCGGGGAAAACCCGCGGCTGTTCCGGTGCGGGCTCAATCACTTCTGTATTTTCAGCCATCTCGCACCTCCCGGATCAGAAGGAAACGTGAACGTCGCCGGAAATCATGCACGGCGGGGGAACCAGCAGACAGCCCAGCGGCTCGGTGATCTCGCGGTTCCAGTCACGGAACATCAGCGGATCCGTCGGCTCGCCCCACGGGTTGATGTCAACCACAATGACTTTGCGCTTGCAGGTGATGTAAATGTCTATCGCAAGCGTATCCACCGGAAGAGAGCTCCGGATCTCCTCAAAGAACATCTTCGCGACATTCCAGTAGTCCTCCTGGCGGCGGACCAGACGGCGGAAGTGGCGAGTCAGGAAACGCTGACTCATCGCGACGAGCTCGCCGTTCTTCACAAAGAGACGGAACTCGCGCGGGACATCGAACTCGCGGAATTTGCGGATGCAGACGCACTGGACATCTCCCGCAGCGGCAAGAGCGCGGATTTTTGCGCTGCCCGCAAGCGAATACCACGCGCTCTGCGCCGAAACAACGGCGCCGCGTTTGGAGGAAAGAAAACGCGGGGAATCGGTCGGTGCGGCAAAGTCGGTCGAAACAAAATGTCTGCCCCGGAACGGGCGCATCGCCTCGGAAATCCGGCGGATTGCGGACTCCGCATTGCGTCCGGTATACTCGCCGTTCACAAGCGCGGAAATCTCCGGTTCGCGCAGAAACGCAAACGTCGCCGGAAGCGAACAGTGCGCAAACTGCGGATAATAATTCTGTACGCGGAACACATCTTTGGCATCGGACATGGGAAGCCTCCTTGATTAATAGAAATCCTCATCATCGTCCGGCGGCGGGGGCGGCGGATTCAGTTTACGCTGAACCGCTCCATACGCCAGAAGCTGATAAATGAAGAACAGAATGAAAAACAGCGTTTGAAAGCTGAAAAACTGAACAAGCGACGACAGCAGCGACGCGAGAATCAGCGGCGGAAAGGTCGCGTACACCATCAGAGTCAGCACGCGCGGAAACTTCAGCGAATTCTCCCCGCGCGGAACAAAAATGCACTGCGCTCCCGCAAACAGCAGCGACGCTGCAAGCGCCGTAAAGAAAAGTCCGCCGAACGCGGCAAATCCGATAAAGACATTGTAAACCGCAAATGCAGTCGCGGTCAGGCTTGTAACGGGAATCGACATGGTTGTTTTTTCCGCAGCCTCCCCCGTTCCGGAAAAATAATTCTTCTGAACGTATTCTTCAATCTCCTCCGCCGTCAGCGGCGCAGGGGTGACCATAAGCGGCGCAAGCGAAAGCGACGCCGACGGGAGCGGCATCGGAACCAGCATAAACTTGCCCGGATCCGCCTCCGTCGCCGACCACAGCAGAAAGCCGCGCGGCGTCCAGATGACGCCCGCCCGTTCGCGCCAGTCGCCGATTCCTTTCAGCAGAGCAGCCGAATCCGGCAGGTAATCCAGACGCAGCCGCCGGGTCAGGATGAATGTCTTCCGCTCTTTTTCATGCTTCGCGGGAAGAACCGTTTTCTCCCCGACAACCACCGAACCGAAATAATCGGAAAGTGCGGCGGATATCACCGCGCGCTGTTCCTTCACCGCGGCAACCTGCAGAGCGGCAACGGCAAACGCCAGCAGAACACTCAGCAGAAACAGATGAAATATCGCCCGCACCGGATTTCTGCTTATGAGATCCGGGAATGCGGACGGACCGGAACAGACCGTTATTATCGTTCGGAAAAAGTGCATGAATTACTGCTTCACCCTGTTGATTTTAAAGTTGCGTTTGCCCGACTTGCGGATAATCTTTTCAAGTCCCGGGCGGATTTCGTTCAAATCCTCATCACGCAGACGCTGAACGAAAACAATGCCGTCCAGGTGGTCGTATTCGTGCTGAATCGCACGCGCAAGAAGCCCGCCGCACTCCAGACAGATCTCTCTTCCGTCCAGAAGCTGCGCCTTGAAAACAACCGTTGTCGGGCGCGTCACGGGAGCATAGAGTCCGGGAACGCTGAGACAGCCCTCGTCGAAATCCTCCAGCTCCTTGCCGTAGGAAACAATTTCCGGATTGACGAACGCCAGCGGCATCTTCGGCATCAGCTCCACCTCGCCGGGAGAGTTGCCGTAAACCGGATTGCCCTTCTCGTCCTCATCGGGATAAACATGAAGAACGAACATGCGGAGCGGAACGCCGACCTGCGGCGCGGCAAGACCGATGCCGTTGTGCTTGTACATCGTCTCAACCATTTTTTCCGCAAGATCGGCAACTTCGCCGTCAATCTTGCGGACAAGTTTCGCCTTCGTATTCAGAACCGAATCGCCGAGCAGGCGAACCGGCAGTGTTTTTTTCATTTTTTCAAACATCGTTCTGCTCCGTGTTGTGTCAGAGACTCAGCGCACGCGCGATACGGATCGCGGACTCTTCGGCTCCGAGCAGTTCAATCGTTTCGCAGATGCCCGCGCCGATCGTGCTGCCGGTCGAAGCGATGCGCAGCGGCTGCTTCAGCTTGTCCTGCTGAATGCCGTTTTCCGCCTCAATCGAGTGAATCAGATCGTCAATTGCCGGAACGGTGAGCGCCGGAAGCGTCTTCACCTTCTCGCCGAACTCTGAGACCGCCTTGCGTACTGTATCATCACTGAGGAGTTTTTTCAAGCCCTTCGGATCATATTCCAGCGCATCAGCCTTGCGGAAGAAGTAATTCCAGTGCGCAACATCCGCAAACGTTTTCGTGCGCGAATGCATAAGATCCGCCACTTTGTCGAGAATCGGCGATCCGACGCCCTCGGGACAGAGTTTCGCAACAAACGGGGCAATCTGCGTGCGGAAATCCGCAGGATCCATCTCGGCGATGTAAGCGCCGTTCATGTTCGTCAGCTTCTTGATGTCGAACTGTGCGGGCGAGCAGAGAGCGCGCTCAATGGTGAACGCTTCAATCAGCTCTTCGCGGGACATTTTTTCGCGGTCGTCGCCCGGAGACCAGCCGAGGAGCGCAAGGTAGTTGAAGAGAGCCTGAGGAAGGAATCCCTTCTCGCGGAAGTCGCCGACGAAAGCATCGCCGTCGCGCTTGCTGTACGGCTTGCCCGCGGCGTTCACGATCATCGGAAGATGCGCATACTGCGGAGGCGTGAAGCCCAGCGACTCGAACAGGAAAAGATGGCGATAGGTGTTCTCGACATGATCGTCGCCGCGAACGATGTGGGTGACGCGCTGCTGCATGTCGTCATAGACGTTCGCAAGGTGAAAAACCGGGCTGCCGTCGCTGCGGACGATGATGAAATCCTTCATGCTGTCGAGCGGTTTTGCAAGATCGCCCTTCACAAGGTCATGATAGAAGACTTCGCGGCGGATAAAATTCAGTTTTGCCGCTCCGGCGACAACCGTTTTCTCCTGCGGGTTCGCGGGAAGATTTTTGATCGTTTCATCGTTCAGTTCAAAAAGAACGTTTCCGGAAGCGTCCGTAATCTTGAGGTTCTTGAAACCGGCAAGCGAAGCCGCGTTTTCCACGGATTTGCCTTTGTGACTCAGCGTGTGGAAGAGAATTCCCGCCTGATTCAGCGCGACTTCGGAATTCGGTTCGAGTTCAATTTCCGCAGGACCGACTTCACGCACAAACGGCATGTTGTCGCAATAATACGGAAGTTTGAAGAGCACAGGAGAGTGTTCCTCGCCCGGATTCAGATGATAGGCGTAACCGGTTTCAATCAGCTTCTTCGCCGCCTCTTTGTGCTTTTCGCTCTGCTTGGTCTGATACATGATCTCTTCATCGTAATCAAGACCAAGCCACTTCATGCATTCAAGAAGTTTGTCGATCGCTTCCTGAGTCGAACGTTCAAGGTCGGTATCCTCAATGCGCAGCAGAAAGGTTCCCTTGCAGTGACGGGTCGCCAGCCAGTTGAAGATAGCGGTCCGGATGTTGCCGATGTGCACCTGTCCGGTCGGGGACGGCGCGAAGCGTGCTCTGAAATCCATTTTTATACTCCTGTAAACAAACAACTTTGCCGGGGTGAAACGCCTCGGCAAAGTATGATTAAAATATGCTGTTTCAAAGGTCAGCGGAGATTGACCGCGGCCTCAAGCTGGGCTTTCGCCTGGTTCATCTTGACCACGGAGGAAACCAAGTTCATTTCCGCATTGACGAGGTCCTTCTGAGCTTCGTTCAGACGCGTCAGTTCCGCATTTCCCGCCTTGTATTCCTCTTCCACAAGATCGCGGGTCTGCTTCGTCAGCTCGAACGTCTTCTGGAACAGCTTCACCTGCTTGAGGTAGGTGATGTAGTTGTCGTAAGCGGAGCGGACGTCCGTAATCACAGAAATCCAGAGTTCCGCAAGCGAATATTCCGCCTGAGCCAGAGCCGCCTGCGAAGCGCGGGCGTTGAAGTATGTTCTGCCGCCCTCGAACAGATTCCAGGAAGCGGAGAGACCGTAACTGAACGAGCCGACGTTTTTCTGGCTCTTCGAGCTGTCGTTGCCCCAGTAGCCGTCGAGATAGCGCGTGATGTTGCGCTGATGTCCGTATGAAAGCGAGTAGTCGGCGGAGACGGACGGACCGAAGGCGCAGAGACTGGACCAGTAGGTGAACTTCGCAGCTTCCACAGTCTCGCGGTAAGCGCGGAGGTCCGGACGGTTCGCAAGCGCGGTGTCGAGGAAAACCGAGACATCCGGAAGAACTTCACCTTCCGCAGAGGGCATCTCCGGGAAGGAAACGTCATCCGGAATCGTGCCGTCGGCAAGACCGAGCAGAGCGGCAAGCGTGTATTTGTTGGCTGCATAGCTGTACTGCGCGGAAATCAGATCGCTCTCGCCGTTGTTGTAGCGGATTTTGAAGTTCAGAACGTCGCTGAGCGGAACCGCGCCAGCTTCGAACTTCAGCTGTGTATCCTTGAGCAGGTCTGCGCTGTAGTTCATATCCGCGATTGCGATGCGCTGCTGAGCGGCGGCAAGCTGAACGTCGTTGTAAGCATAGGCGACGGCGCGGAGCAGAAGGCGGCGCGCATCATCCTCTTCCGCAACAGAAGCCTTCCACGAATGACGGGCGGAAAGCATATCCATCTCGCGGACGAAGCTGTCGAACAGCAGCCACTGGCCGGAAACTCCGATATTGAACGAATCGTTCTGTGTGCGTGTGCGGTTCGCGGCGCTGTACGGCTGAACCGCGTAGTTGCGGGAGAACTGCTGCCCGATCGACATGCCGATTCCGACCGTCGGGTAGTAGGAAGCAAAGCTCTGGTAGTATCTGGCACGCGCCGCGGCAATCGCAAAATATTTCGTCTTGAACGACGGATTGTTGTTCAAGGCAATATTCTGAGCCTGTTCAAGCGTGAGCGTGCGGATGTTGTTCGGAAGCAGAGTCTTCTCTTCCGGTTTCAGCGTTGTATAGCTGTTCTTTGCAGTCGCCTCGAACGGCTTCTTGTAGGAAGCGCATCCGGCGAACAGAACAGAGGAGACAGCCGCGGTCAAAAACAAGTATACGAGTCTCGGTTTCATAAGCGTTATTCACCTTAAGTTTTGTTCTCTTCTCTTCATAACCTTGTAATTTACACGCACTTTATGCAATCTGCAAATCAAAAAACGATATTTTCCTCAAAAAAAGCAAAAAATTTAGCTGTCTAAACAGTTTAGATAAAAGAATCTATTCCGGAAAAGAACGCGGAAACAGAACTTCCGCGTCCCTTTCCGGCGGAACGATCAGACGCGCCAGCGGTAGCCGCCGTCAGCCTCCTGTCCGCGGATTCCGAGCGAAATCACGCCGCGCGGAGCGGAAAGACGCAGACGCAGTTCCGCCCCCTCTGGAATCTCATGCGGCATCCGGTACTTCTCCTCGCCGTCCGCAAGAACCGGACAGCGCAACGCCGAAACCGGTTTGCCGTCAACCAGAGCCTCCAGCTCCAGCGTCAGCTCTTCATAACACGGCGAACTTCCGGAATTCTTCCATGTCACCGAAACAACGCAGCCGTCAATCGCGATTTTCTCAATCTCCAGACGGTATCCGCAGCGGCGCGCCATCATGCGCCAGACGTTTTTTTCGTCCTCCATCGTCATCTTCGCGTATTCGTCCGGGAAGAATCTGAGGTAGCTCCAAACCTTCTTTTCCGCAAGCGGGATCGGTTTTTCGTGTTCAAGGATATGCAGACCTTCGCGCTCGCCGCCGGGATGCCAGTAGGAAATGTGACAGTTGTCCAGCGCATCTTCCAGCGCCTGCGGAAGCACCAGGTTTTCACAGGCGACCGGAGTCATGCGGTAGTACTGGTCGAAAATCTCCATCGTCGGCTGGTTCATGTAGCGCGAACGCGTCCCGTGCCACGATTTGCCGATTCCGTTCTGCTTCATCATGACCTTGTTCTTTGCCAGATACGCATAGATTTCCGGAACGTCCGTTTCGGAAAGGTAGTCTTCCCCCTCTTTTTCCGCAAACACCGGCGCGCAGATCTCCTGACAGATTCGCGTATCCGGAAACGCGGTCTTGTGCATGTCAATCAGCTCGTAAAGAGTTTCAATGTAACGTTCGCGCGTAAGCCCCGCATCAAACCACGGCTGAAGCGGGCTGTTTGCGGAAATATGCATCTCGCCCCAGCGTCCGAGGAATCCCTGACTGATATATTCGATCTCAGGACGCCCGTTGTACCGCTCGCCCATCGCGTTCACAAGATTGCGGACCTTTTCCAGATAGACGCGGTCCCAGTAAACCGGATAGCGGACCGGATGTTTCGCCTTGTCGAAATCAAGGAAATTCAGAACCCAGCCGCCTTTGTAGAGCTCCATGGATTCATCCACATATTTCGCCCCCGCATCGAACACCCACTGCGGGACGCCCTGATTGTAGAAGGTTCCCCAGGTGTCCATGCCGCGCACTTCGAGAGCAACTTTGTATCCGGCGTCAATCCACGAGTTGATGCATCCTTCCCAGTCGGGATGCTCCCAGAGGATTTTCCCCTCCTCCGGCTCCAGAACGGACCACGGAATGCAGAATGCGATTTTGTCGATCAGCTTCTCTTTCAGAAACCACGAATCTTTCGGAACCTGGTCGAAACGCAGTTTGTTCGCCCCGCGCTGAAGCAGCATCGCCCCACAGCCGGGATTGTGCAGAATGCAATCCGTCTTTTCCGGATAAACGGCCTTGTTCATCAGAACGTCTCCCCTGTGTTTAAAATTATATCATCCATGATATTATACTATACGCTTGACAACAGCAAATATCAAGCGGCAGAACGTTTTTTTTAATACGGAATGCCGTCCCCGGATATCGGGGACGGCGGAAAGAAATCAGCAGCGGACTGCACCTTTGATGAAGTTGCGGCTGTGCGCCTCCATCTCCCCGTTGCCTTTGTCGAACTCCTCCATCGTATAGATGTGGTTCGTCACCCCCGTGAACTTCCAGAGCCCCGAAGAGAGCAGATCCAGACACCGCTGGCAGAGTCCCGCCTCATACATCACGCGGCGCTCATGACAGTTGATCGACGTAAACGCCTTGAAATTCCAGAGTTTGTAATCAATTGTCCGGAAGGAATCATTGTGGTAACCGCCGATGCCGAGACGTCCATGTGCGGAAACCAGATCCCCGGCAAGGCGCAGCCCGTCTTCGGTTCCGGTGAACTCCATGACATTCGGAATTCCCATCGCGAAAAGTTTTTCGTTGTTGCTGTCGCGGGTAAGATCAACCTTCCCCATCGTCTCCCAGTTCAGAATATATTCCGACGGGATTTCTCCGGGCAGATAACATTCCGTCGCTCCGAAACGTTTCGCATTCTCCAGCGCTTCCGGACGCTTGTCCACCGCAATGATCTTTCCGTATCCGCAAAGACGGAACAGCGAAATCATGCCGAGTCCCATGTACCCGCAGCCGACAACCGCAATCGGGTCGCCCGGAGTCACAGGCATCATCTTGACGGCGCAGCTGAGCAGACACGCCAGCGGTTCCACAATTGCATCCTCATCCTTCAGATTGTCCGGAACATGACAGGTCTTCACCGGATCCATGACAATATATTCCTTGTATCCTCCGCCGCCGAGCCCGGTGACGCGGTCGCCCGGCTTGAATCCCTGAACGTTCTTTCCGGCTTCGGCAACGACTCCGACCGCCTCATGGCCGAAAATCTCCCCCTCTTTCGCGATACTCCACGGATACCACTCCGAATGACACATTCCGGTGTATGTGACTTTGACCAGAAGCTGGTCATCCGTGAATTCCGGCATCGGCACTTCGACCACGCGGCTTTTGCGCGGTCCCTGCATTACAATCTGTTTCATATTCCTTAATCTCCTCAGGTTAAAGGTTCAATCTGACCGTTGTTCTCAATGCGGACGGGTTTCCCGGACGATGCGGAAAGATAGACAGCGTCGATCAGCCGCATCAGCTTGACAGCCTCGGACGGCAGAGAAAGCGGCGCGGCCTCCCCGCGAAGAGCCCGGATAAAGTTTTCCGGCATCCGGGTGCGCCCCATGTCGTCATCATTCTTGAAGCGCAGATTCTTGTCGTCGGAAACGCCTTTTTTCTGCGAGTAGAGCTCACAGGTGTTGTTATTGTTGATGGAACGGATCCGCACACCCGTCTCCGTGCCCTGAAGCGCGACATAAGTATCTTCCTCGCGCACCAGCTCCGCCCACGAATTGTGGAGCGTAAGAACCTGTCCGGTTTTGAAACGGACAAAGCCGTGGCACGCGGATTCAACATCGGTCGTACCGTGCAGGGAAACCGTCTTGCCCCACGCCCCCTGGAATTCTGGGTTGTCGATAAAGTCGCTGAAAGTCTGCGCAAGCACATATTCCGGCTCCGGATAATCCATGAACCACAGCGCGAGATCAATCATGTGCAGCAGGTCGATGAGGGGACCTCCGCCGGCGATCGCCTTTGTCGTGAACCAGCCGCCGAAACAGGGAATGCCCGTTCTGCGCTGCCACGTGGCCTGTGCGGAGTTGATGCGCCCGATTTTTCCTTCGCCGATCAGCTTTTTGATATGAAGCGCATCCAGACGCGCCCGGTTGTTGAGGTTGAACATCAGCGTTTTACCCGATTTTTCCGCAAGTTCCGCCATTTCGCGCATTTCTCTGGAATTCAGAGCGGGCGGCTTCTCGCAGAAAACATGCAGACCGTGTCCGAGAGCCTCCATCACCAGCGGATAGTGGAACTTGTTCGGCGTGATGACCGAAACGGCGTCCAGTTCCGGGTGCGCAACCGTCATGGCGGAAAGATTTTCATAAACCTCTCCGGGAAATCCCCACTTTGCGGCGAACGCCTTTCCTTTTTCCGCATTCATATCCGCGACGGCAACGACTTCCGCACCGCCCTCCAGGAATCCCCGGACGTGATACTCCGCCATCTGACCGGCGCCGATCAGCCCGACTTTTATTTTCTTTTCCATGCCGTTCTCCTTTGCATTCTGTTGTTTTCGCGGTATATTATACTGCAAGAAACAAATAAACTCCACCACATTTTTACTCAAAAACTATGCGCAATCAATCAAATATCAAAAAAAACGGTGAACTGGCGCCGATCTCCGTCGATCCGGCGTTTCCCGTGAATGAAGCGGATTTCAACACGCGCGGTGAAACGCCCAACGTCGCCGCGCATCTGCATAACCTCTGCGAAATCGGTTACTGCTTTGACGGCTCCGGAGTTTTTCTGATCGGCGGAAAAATTCTCACCTTCAAGGCGGGCGACGCCGTGTTCATCACCACGCAGGAAGTGCACCTGGCAAAAAGCAATCCGGGGCAGACCACACGCTGGGGATTCCTGAATTTCGACCCGGCGGGACTCCTCGCCGGAAGCATGGATGAACTCCGCATGAATCTCATCCTCGAACGCTGCTGCGGCGACGCGTTCCGGAACATCATCGAGGGGGAGAAATATCCGGAAGCGGCCTCATGCATCCGCCGCATTCTGCTGGAGCGCCGCGACACCCCCCGCAACTGGCAGCCCATGCTCCGCGCCCTCCTCTGGCAGCTGTTCATCGAACTGGACCGTCTTGCGCCGGAAACAGCCGGCGCCCGCACCGGACAGTACCGCGACGTCTGCCGGATCATTCCCGCGCTTGATTTCATCAATGCGCATATCGCGGAACCGCTTGCTCTTGAACAGCTGGCGAAACTCTGCGCGACAAGCGTCCCGAACTTCCGCAAACTCTTCTGCCGCGCCATGGGCTGCGCCCCCTATCCATACATCACGCGGACCCGTCTCCAGCTGGCCTGTTCCATGCTGAAAAACACCGACGAATCCATCTGCCGCACGGCTTACGCGGTCGGCTTCAACAACATCTCCAACTTCAACCGGCAGTTCCGCGAAGTCTACGGCACAGCACCGGGCGAATACCGGAAGATAAAGACAAAAAGCAGGGAAGAATGAAAAGCCGCATCGTTTTTCGGAAGAAATTTCCAAATCGGACTTGACTTTTCGGAAAAACGTGGCATATTTCAGTTTTGCATATTACACAAACCATTTGCACAATAACAGGAGAATCGGAAATGGCACATAAGAAAGGTCAGTCAAGCAGCAGAAACGGACGCGACAGCAAGCCGAAAATGCTGGGTATCAAAGCGTTCGGCGGTCAGTTCGTCACAGCCGGAAGCATCATCGTCCGTCAGCGCGGCTCCCGTATCCGCGCAGGCAAAAACGTCGGATGCGGCAGAGACTACACCCTCTTCGCTCTCGTCGACGGAACTGTCAAATTCGGAAACTTCACCAAGAAAGACGTTTCCGTTATTCCCGCCGTCGCGGAATAATCGGTCTTGACCAAGCAGAAAAGCCCGGCCCTTATCCGGTCGGGTTTTTTTGTGTTTTCCTTCTACCCCTGAAATTTTACAAAGAAAGCGCCTGAATCATGTTTATCGATAAAGCTGTCATCACTATCAAAGCCGGAAACGGCGGCAACGGCTGCTGCAGTTTCAGGCGCGAAGCATATATTCCAAAGGGCGGTCCCAACGGCGGCGACGGAGCTCCCGGCGGCGACGTCATCTTCGTCGGCGATCCCGGTCAGCTCACCCTCCTCGATTTCCTCTACAACACCCGCTTCGCCGCTCAGGACGGCGGACACGGCAAGGGAAAAGACATGCACGGACGCCGCGGAAAAGATCTCCGCATCCGCGTCCCCGTCGGAACCATCGTCCGCCTTGCGGAATCCGGCGACCTCCTCGCGGACATTGACGAGCCGGGAAAAGAAGTCGTTGTCGCAAAGGGCGGCGCGGGCGGACGCGGCAACGCGCGCTTCGCAACCAGCGTCAACCAGGCCCCGCGCGAACATGAACCCGGTCAGAAAGTCGATCCCGTCGACGTCGAACTCGAACTCAAGATCGTGGCGGACATCGGTTTCGTCGGATATCCGAATGCGGGGAAATCAACGCTCCTCTCCGATCTCACCAATGCAAACCCCAAGATCGGCCCCTATCCGTTCACAACGCTCAACCCCATCGTCGGAATCATGGAATACGAGGATTTCAAGAAAATCACCGTTGCCGACATCCCCGGTCTGGTCGACGGAGCCCACCGCAACGTCGGGCTCGGTCACGAATTCCTGCGGCACATCGAGCGCACACGGATGCTTGTCTACGTTCTCGACATGGGCGGAACCGACGGACGCAACCCCATCGACGATCTGCACGCGCTGCAGCGCGAACTGGATCTTTATGCCGATGGTCTTTCCGCCCGCGCCAAGCTCATCATCGCCAACAAAATGGATATGGACGAGAGCGAAAAGAATCTGGAAGACCTGCTGAAGGATCTCAACAAAACCATCCCCGTCTTCCCGATGAGCGCGGTGCTCGACCCCGATTTCAACGAAATCAAAGACGTTCTCCGCGATCTTCTCTCGAAGTGTCCGGAACACACTGCGCTTGAGACGGAACAGGCATGAACCCGGCGGATTCAACGGTTCTCATCACCGGAGCGGCGAAACGGGTCGGCGCGGAATTCGCGCGCGCCTTCGCCGCCGCCGGAGCGCATGTGATCATCCACTGCAACACCTCGCGCAAGGAGGCGGATGCTCTCGCGGATGAACTCGGCGGGGAAGCGGCCGGACACTATGTCGTCTGCTGCGACCTCTCCAGACCGGAAAACATTCCCGCGCTCTTCAGCGATCTTCCGCGCGACCTCTCAATACTGGTCAACAGCGCTTCGATTTTCAACCGGCAGGATGTGGAACACGAACCGCTTTCCAGCGCAAAGCACCAGTTCGACGTCAACTTCTGGGGTCCCGTTGAACTCATGCGCCATTTCTACGCACACTCCACCCCCTCGGAACTCTCCGTGGTCAACATCCTGGATCAGGCAATCGTCAAAACACCCCGCGACTCCTTCAGCTACTTGCTCTCGAAAAAGGCTCTTGCGGAGGCAACCCGCGCAGCAGCACTGCACTATGCCCCACGGATGCGCGTGAACGGGCTCGCTCCGGGTCCCGTAATCCCCCCGCCCGGACTCGAACATCTGCACATGGAAAAGACTTTGAAGACTCTTCCCCTTGCCCGTCCGGTCAATCTGCACGACCTTTCAAGCGCCTGCATCATGCTCGCGACGAACTCCTCCATCACCGGAGCAACCCTGTTCGTCGACTGCGGACAGAGCCTGATATAAAAAATTTTCCTTTTTTTTCTGAATCCCCCCTTGACAAATTCGCACTTTCCGTGTATAATTAGAAGTGGACTGACACTGGACCGAAAAGGAGTTTTTCAATGACACAGAACCGCGCAGACGGAACCATGACGCAGCAGATGCGGATCCGCTACTTTGTGATGAACCTCATTTATCACAATACCGGAAAATCCGTAAAGGTTCCCTCCACCCGCGAACTCGCCAAACGGTTCGGAATCGCGCGAAGCACCATCCAGCTCGCATTTGAACAGCTCATCAAAGAAGGCTACCTCGTCTGCCGTCAGGGAGCGGCAACCATGACGAATCCGCTCAGTCACTTCGTCCTCCAGCCCGAAACACGCAACCCGCTGATCGGCGTCAAGCTCTACGAAGGCGATGCGTTTTACTACGGCGCGAACTTCTGGCGCGCAATCTCCTCCGTGGCGACCGAACTCACGGAACGCGGATTCAACATCCGTCTGCTCATGAACGCCGCAACCACGCCGGAAAGTATCGACCGTGAAGTCCACGAGTCCTATCTTGACGGCATGATCCTCATCGATACCGGCCTGGAGTACATCAACGCCGCACGTCAGGCGATGCCCTGCGTCGTCATTGCGAACAGTCCGCTTCCCGATCTTCCCGCACAGGTGCTGCGGAGCCAGGAACAGGCGATCCGCCACCTCTCGCGTCTCCTCCATACCAGAAACTGCACACGCGGAATCAACGTCACCAACCCGCTCAACAATCATGACGACTATCAGGTCGTGCGGCGTCTCGCCGAATACAATCCGGATCTTGCATTCAGGGATCTGGCTCTGGAAGACATCCGGAAAGAGATGCAGGAGAACCCGCCCGACGTCATCGTTCATTTCGAACAGTACGCTGAGATCCTTCAGAAACTTGTCGATGAAAGCGGACGCGACATTCTTCTTGTCTCCCGCAAAGCCCCCGTTCGCGACCAGTATTACAACGGTTATTATTTTGATTTCCCGATGGAACGCATGGGCCGGACCGCAGTCGACATGCTGGAATCCCTGCTTGCCGGTCAAAAATCTCTTCCTGTGCGCACCATCGAAGCTGAACTGAAAACAAGAAACAAAATATAAAAATGAAAGGCTGCACCATGAAACACAAATCATTCCGTCCCGTCCTCCGCCTCCAGTCTCATACTCCCGGAAGGCAAAATAAAGGATTCACTCTCATAGAGCTCCTTGTGGTCGTTGCGATCATCGCAATCCTTGCGGGAATGCTTCTGCCCGCGCTGAGCTCGGCAAGACAGAAGGCGCAGACCATCAGCTGCGCAAGCAACCTGAAACAGCTCGGACTCGCCGCGCAGAACTACGCCGCAGATTCGGAGGATTACATGCCCTCGCAGTTCTGGCTGCAGGAGACACTCCGCTACGTCAAGCCGAATGTTCTGGAGGAGGCTTTGAACGGCTCCAAGACAAAAGTTTTCGAAAAAACCTACATCTGTCCCTCTCCCGTGTATCCGAAAAAAGAAAAAAACAGCTTTCTCGTACAGGATACCTACGTCATTGCCGGAAACGGCGGCGGAGTTTCACAGGTCGGGGAAAACATCTATTTCGCCGGACGGAATGAACTGGAGACTGCGGAGCAGAAGAAATTCTGGCATCCGAAAATCACGCATGTGAAACAGCCGAGCTCAAAAATTTATCTTCTGGAAGACGGTATGCGCTGGCAGAACGGAGAAGCCGTTGCGGATTTCTCAAACCGTTACGCCATCGACGCCCGGCTCGGGATTCCCCACGGGGCAATCGGAAATATCCTCCGCGCCGACGGCGGAAGCCAGAGCCTGAATCTCGTGCGCTACATCTCCACCTCCGACCAGTATGCGCCATACCGGGCGTCGGAGAGCATCGACATCAACCGGTTCACCGTCAACCAGCTCCCCAAAATTCAATTGTTCTGAACTCAACCAAAGCATAAGGAACCATCATGCTGAACATTCACAATTACCCCGACATCTCCTTCCCCGAAAACTTCATCTGGGGAAGCGCAACCGCAGCTCATCAAATAGAAGGAGACGACATTCATTCGATCAACTGGCGCGACCAGACCGAGCATCCGGAACGGTTCATTCACCACTCCGGGAAAGCATGCGACAGCTACCGTCTCTACAAAGAGGATGTGCAACTGCTGAAATCGCTCGGGCATCAGGCATACCGCTTTTCCATTCCCTGGTCCCGTATCGAACCCGAAGAGGGCAAGTTCTGCCAGGAGGCGGTTGACCATTACATTGACCTCCTTCGTCTGCTCAAAGAAGCGGGGATCAAAACCTTCGTTACCGTTTCCCACGGAAGCGACCCCGCGTGGTTCTGGGACAAGGGGGGATTCGGCGACCGCAACGCCCTGCATTATTTTGAACGCTACGTCGATTTCATCGTCCCGAAACTCGAAAAAAATGTCGATTACTGGATGACCATCAACGAAATCAACATCATGCAGCGTCCGGGCTGCGACACGTTTGACCTGCGCAAAAACTACATGATCTGCCACGGCAGAGCGTACCGCATCATCAAAAAGTATTCCGCCAAGCCCGTCGCCGCTCCGCACGCCGTCGCCGCAATCGTCCCGAAAGATCCGCACTTCGAAGGCGACAAGGCGCACGCCGCAATGGAAGACTGGATTCTCAACGGATTCTTCTATCATGCGCTCCGCACCGGCGAACTCGTCATTCCCCGCTATGAAGCGGAAACCTTCCCCGAACTCAAGAACTCCTTCGACTTCTGGGCAATCAACTACTATACGCGTCACGAAGTCTCCTCCCGCACGAAAAACGGCGGAGCCGAACTGCTCACCTATCAGCAGCTGAAACTCATCGACAAGGAATTCTACATGAGCAGTTTCTACCCCGAAGGACTCTACAATGAACTCCAGCGCCTGAAGGACAAGCCGGTCTGCATCACGGAAAACGGCTGCTGCTGCGACGACGACCGCTGGCGCATCGTCAAGATGTGCCAGGATCTCTCCGCCATCCGCGACGCGATGAATTCCGGAGTGGATATCCGCGGAGTTCTGCACTGGTCGCTCATGGACAACTACGAGTGGGTCAGCTTCATCCCCCGCTTCGGAATGGTGCATGTCGACTTCAAAACCTTCAAGCGCACGCCGAAACCGAGTTCGCAGTTCTTCAAGGAGATCATCGAGCACAACGGATTCACCCCCGCAATGGTTGACAAGTATCTGCCGGAACTGCCGAAATTCAAACTCTTCAAATAAGGGAAAGCCTATGTTCAAACGTATCCTCACCCTTCTGCCGCTCTTCGGAGCGGCGGCGTTCGGAGCGCAGACCAACCTCTGGCCCAACCCCGGCTTTGAAAACTGGAACACCGAACTCGATCTTCCCGGAGATGTCGCGTGGCAATGGACCTTCCGCGACCTCAACCGGAAACGTTCCTCCTTCTCCGTTCTCGAACAGAACGCAAAGGAAGCGGCATCCGGCAAATGTTCGCTTCATCTCAAGGATGACAGTGCAGACCGCACCGTCAGCGGATTCGGCTGGCGCGTCCCGAAACCGCATGTGTACGCGGGAAAAGTTCTCGATTTCTCCATCAAAGTCAAACAGATTCAGGCCGGACGCCCCAACACCGTCGGAGTCGTAGTCGTCGCTCTGACCAAAGGCAAGCCCGTTCAGGCGGAACGCTTCATCCCGACCGCCAAGCCGACCGGATGGGAGAAGCTGAACATCCGCCTCACTCTGCCCGCCGATCTCACCGGACTGTGCATCTATCTCATGTGCGCAAACCACTTCAACACCACGGCGGAAGCCTATTTCGATGACGCCGTTCTGACCATTGAGGAGCAAACCGTCATGAAGCAAACTGAAAAAGCACCCGTTTCCGATTACCGGAAGGAGTTCGGAACAATCATCCGCTTCCCGCAGGATCTCCCGTTCCCCTGGAACCATGAGTTCTGGGGCGGCTTTTCCCGCGGCGGCAAGTCGCAGACCCGTTACGATCTGAAACAGAAAACCGTCCCGCTCGCCGGAATCCGTTTCCGCGCGGGACGCCCCGACCGTCTGATCGACCTCTCAGCGTTCCGTCCCGAACAGGTGAAGTTCTCCATGCTCGCCAGCCGGAACGCCAAATTTTTTCTGAATCTATATTCCTGCGATAACGGCAAACTCGGAGCCTTCGGTTTCAAGCAGGGCGGACGCCCCGAAAACGGCATGTTCCGTTACGAATGCACGCTCGCCGATCTCAAGCTCTCCGCCGCCCCCTCCGATCTCTCACAGATTTTCCTCCAGTTCACCGAATCGCTTGAGCCGGGACCGTTCGAAATCCGCGAATGCGCCCTGATCCTCCCCACTCCCGCCGCAAAGCTCGGCGAATCCGCCGCATTCCGCGAATTTCTCGCCGGATCAGGCTCCGGAAATCACGTCTGGGCGCAAGACCGGTGGACCCGTCCGGAACTGCGGAACGGAACCTTCTATCTCAACGGAAAAGCGACGTTTTTCATGGGCCCCCTCGCGGCCTCCTACGGCATGGAGCGCGATTTCTCCCCCCGCGCAAATCCGCTGAACATTCAGCACCCCGCGTATCTCCGGAAACCGGATGCGGAAATCTTCCGCCAGCTCGGCTTCAACGCGTATCATCTCTGCGACATCATTCACGACCGCACGTTCACCACGGATTTCCGCAAAGAGCGCAAAAGTTCCCGCGACTTCAACGCCGGACTCCCAGGCGTCCCCTCCGTCATGGACATGAGCATCGGACGCAACCCCATGCTAGACCCCGAAAAGGAGGAGCGTCTTGCGCAGCGGAATCCCGACTGGCACGCTTACATTCCGTTCTGTCCCGAACATCCCGAAGTCAAAAAATATTACGACCGCCGTTACCGGACCCAGGCGGAAGAGGCTCTCGCCGCCGGATACAATGTATTTTCATACGAACTCATCAATGAATCAAATTACAACTGCTTCTGCGAATTCAACCGCAAGGCTTTCGCGGATGCCATGAAAAAGAAATACGGCACGCTCGACGCCCTCAACCGCGCATGGGGAACCGGGCTCAAAAGTTTCGACGCCATCGCCTGGCTGCCCGTCCGCGACACCCTCGAAACACGCAACGACTGGTGCGAATTCGCCGCAGAACGCTATGTTCAGTTTCTCCTCGAACTCAAAAACAACATCAGCAAAGTTGATCAGCGCAAAAATGTTCTCTTCACCGAACAGCTCGCTCTCCAGAACGTCTATTCCGCACGCGGCGCGGGAATGGATTACCGCCGGATCGCCGATGTCATGGACGTCCTCACACATGAGGGCGGACTCCGTTTCGGCAATTCCGCCGCGCGTCAGACCGGAAATGTCATGGAGGATGCCGCGTGCGCAGAAAACCGCGCCTATCTCTATGTCAGCGACCTCTTCGACGCCATCGCCTCCCCGCGGGGGAAAGCCATCATGAACGATGAGTACTACTGCGCCCGGTTCGATTTCGGAAAACGCGTCCCGAGCAGACGCATCGACATGGTTTCCGCACTCTGGAGCGAACTGTTCCACGGCTCCTCCGGCGCCCTGCTCTACTCCTGGGACAAGCGGTTCTGGGAATACAAAGACTTTGAAGGAGCCAAGCGCAATGTCATCAACGGCGGCTACAAAGCCTACAGCTATCTCAATCCCTGGAACTGGCCGCCGGATCAGCTTGATTTCGGAAAAATGTTCTTCGCCGAACTCGAACCTTACCGCGAAAAACTCCTCCAGAACCCGCGGAAAACCGGCGAATCGGTCGCACTCTTCCACTGTTATCCATCCATGCGGATGGAGGCTTACGGAAAATATTCCTTCCAGCAGAAAATGTTCAACTGGCATGAAGCGCTCCTCGCCGCCCAGTTTCCCCTCAGCATCGTCTTTGAAGAGGAACTCGAACGCGGTCTGCCCGACAGCATCTCCGCGCTGGTCGTTCCCGAAGCAAGCTATGTCACGGCAAAAACAATCCCCGCCATTGAACGCTTCATCAAACGCGGCGGACTCGTCATCGCCGACAAGGGAGCATTCACGCACGACACCTACGGACGCGCCGTCGCCGCACCCGCGGGAAAAATCATCCGGCTCGACGCCGCCTCCCGCGAATCCGGCGAAGCACTGGTTGCGGAACTCGAACGCGCCAAAGTCCGCCGTCATGGTGAGCTCACCGAAAACGGAAAGCCGCTGCGCGGTCCCGATCTTCAGCTCATCGACCGCGGGACATTCAAAATGGTCTTCCTGCTGAATATGGCGGACACCGTCCACCGCTTCCCCGTCCTCAAGCTCTATCCGAAAGAGAACGCGTCTTTCTATCTCTGCGACGCCGTCCGCCGCGAACTCATTCTTCCCGAACGCGGAGAAACCTGGAGCAAAGCGGCTCTGGAGCGCGGAGTCTTCCTCATTCTCCCCCCGCAGGAACGCGTTCTGCTCACCCTTCAGACCGAAAAACCGGAAGGCTTTGCTCCCGTCACCCAGGAGACGATCCGTCAGCGTGCACTTCCGCTGAAAAATGCGGATGACCTCCGGACAGCCAAAGAAAACGCACGCCGCGAACAGGTCCGCCGCGAACGCGAAGAAGCCCGGATCTGGCGCGGAGTCAACACTCAGCAGTGCCGTCCGCTCGACCTCTCGAAGGCAGCGAACATGGCGTTCGCCGACGAAGTTCCCGGCGACAGAAAAGGCGGCTGGTTCGATCAGGGCAACGTGGATTACGCCGATATGCCGCTGGGAAAAATCAGTGCGGCAGGCGTTCCGTTCACCATTCTCGATCCCGCGAAGAACGGCGGACGCGCGGCTATCGTTCTCCATGGCTCCTTCCGTCCTAACTTCCCCGAATCCGCAAACGGAATCAACGTCGGCGGCAAGGTTACGCGTCTTTATTTCCTCCACACGGCCGGCTGGGGCGACAAGCCCGGAACGCCCGTTCTGCTCTACCGCATTCACTACGCCGACGGCTCCTCGCTCGACGTTCCCGTCCGGATGAAGCAGGAGATCAACTCGTGGGGCGAAATCGAACATCTGCCCGCAGCCAAGCTCGCCGTGGAACGGACCAATCCTCTGAAAAAGCATCTCCAGTGTTTCGCGTGGACGAACCCGCATCCGGAAAAGGCAGTCCGTTCACTTGACATCATCTCGCTCAAAACCGGCGCGGTTCCGGCAATCGTCGCAATCACCGCCGAAAACGCAAAATAAAAGGGACAAAACATGTTCAACACACTCTCTTATCCCGAAATCAAATTCCCGGAAGGCTTCCTCTGGGGTTCCGCCACCGCCGCCCACCAGATCGAGGGCGACGACGTAAACTCGCGCGAATGGCATCAGCAGATGAACAATCCCCGCATTGAGAAATCCGGAAAAGCCTGCAACAGCTATCAGCTTTACAAAGAGGATATCGAGCTGCTCAAATCGCTCGGTCATCAGGCATACCGTCTCTCCATTCCGTGGAGCCGCATCGAACCGTCGGAAGGCGAATTCTGCCAGACCGCAATCAACCACTATATCGACCTGCTGAACCGTCTCAAGGAAGCGGGAATCAAAACCTTCGTCACTCTCCTGCACGGCAGCTCCCCGCAATGGTTCGAGGAACGCGGCGGAATGCTCAACCGTGAAAATTTCAGATTCTTCGAACGCTACGTCACACGCATCGTC
This sequence comes from Lentisphaeria bacterium UBA4640, assembly GCA_002405835.1. Taxonomy (GTDB): domain Bacteria; phylum Verrucomicrobiota; class Lentisphaeria; order Victivallales; family UBA1829; genus UBA1829. The sequence goes on from DHMO01000064.1 coordinate 47,234, forward strand.
AAGGCAATCCATGAATACGTCGACTACTGGATGGTCATCAACGAATTCAACATCGCGGGCGGACGTCTCGACGAGGACTACCGGGCACACCGAGCAAACAACCTTATCGCACATGCCCGCGGCTATCACATCATCAAAACCATGAGCAAAGCGCCCGTCAGTTCCGCCCACGCGCTCCGCGCCGACCTCCCGGCAAACCCGTTCGATAAATTCGACCGCATTTTTGCCGAACTCGACGACTGGAAGGTCAACGAATTCTTCTTCCACGCCATCCGTACCGGCGAAATCGTCCTGCCGTACATGGACGCTGAATACGTTCCCGAAGTCAAGGACTCTCTCGACTACTGGGCGATCAACTACTACTGCCGCAACCTCGTCTCCGCACGCAAAAAGACCGCCGACTCCATCTGGTACACCGCAACGCATCAGAAGATGATCGACATGAATTTCTATCTTGAGGAATTCTACCCCGAAGGGCTTCTCAACGGACTCCAGAGGCTGAAGGACAAACCCGTCTTCATCACCGAAAACGGGCTTGCCTGCGACGACGACCGCTGGCGCATCGTCAAGCTCGCACAGGACCTCGCCGCAGTCTGCGACGCAATCAAAGATGGAGTCGACGTCCGCGGTTATCTCCACTGGTCCTTCATGGACAATTTCGAATGGTACACCTTCAAACCGCGTTTCGGACTCGTGCACGTTGACTTTGAAACCTTCAAGCGCACGCCGAAACCGAGCGCGTATTTCTACAGGGAACTCATTGAGCGGAACGGATTCGACGGAGAGCTCATCCGCAAATATCTTCCGGACGTCCCCGTCTTCAAACTCTATCAGTAAAATTCAAGGGAGCCTCTCTTGAGACTCCCGTTTTTTTTACTCAACCGTTATTAAACTCGCATATTCCGCAGTCTCATGGGCGGGCAGCAGAGCAAAACCGCTGACTTCCGCCGGAAGCGGAACATTCGGGGCATCCGTCATCCAGCTCATCGGCTCAATGCAGAAGAATCCGCGCGTTCCGCCCTGATTCCAGCACGCGCCATGCGTGTATTTTGAATCGAACTCATAACGGACAGTTCCGTTCTTCCGGTGAATCCGCGCAGTCCGGTTCGTTTCCGGCTGACGGTACATCGCGGAAAAACCAACGCCCGCGACGCCACATTTTCCGGAAAGGATTTCCTTCTCAGTTTCAGTCCACGGACGCACAGAGCCGTCAGGAAGGTGACGGACCGCATCAATCCGCCACGCGCCTTCCGGACGGTGCGGAACTTCAATGCGGACATTCTCCTCATCAGGCGCTGCAAACGCCGTATGAAAACCGACGCCGAGCGGAAGCGCACGGTCGCCGTCGTTGTGAATCCGCAGAAGATGCGTCATTCCGGAAGCACGGATTTCATAGATGATTTCCGCCGTAAACGGACACGGAAAGCCCGCGAATTCCGGACGTTCCGCATCGAACCGGTATACCGCGGCAATCCGCAGAAGAGATTCATTCTCCTCCGTCGATTTCAGTTCGAACTCGCGTCCGATCACAATTCCGTGCAATGCACAGTGCGTATCCGCTTCATTGACCGCGAAACGGAACTCGCGTCCATCCGCACGGAAAACACCGTCCCGAATGCGGTTCGGCGGAAAAAGCAGCGGAATGCCGTAAACCATCGGGCTCTCTTTCAAAGCCTCCTCCGACTCCGGCTGACGCAGGATTTCCATCTGCGTTTTCTTGTGAAAAAGACGGAGCATGTTGCCCGTCGAATCCAGCGCAACGGTGCCAATCCACTCCGGAGTTTCAAACCGGAGCCGTTTGTTTTCGAGAGTGCAAGACATCAGCGGAGCGCCTTTTCAAAACAGGTGAGCGGAGTGCGCGCATAACCGACGCCAATCTGTCCGCCGGTCACGCGGGAGAGAATTCCGCCGTGCATTTTCGGCGTAATTCCGGTCTCAACAGCAAGTTCCGGAAGAATTCCGGCGGGCGTGCAGCCTTCGGGAATCAGCGGAACCCGGAACAGCGGATTGCGGCCATAGCAGATCTTCGCCATCTCCGCACACTGGGCGACACCGTCCGCCGGAGCCTCGGCGCGTCCGGCGAGAAGCGCGGGCGCAGCGGCGGCGGCAAGCCCGCCAAGCCCCCACGCCTCGACGTTCGAACTGTCGCCGAGCCACGGAGCCGCATCCGAAAGCGAATCCGCCGGATTGAAACAGCGCCCCTGAAAGGTCGGAGCCGGAGCGACATGCCAGCGTTCACCGCGTCCGCTGATTTTGATTCCGAATTCGTATCCGTTTCCGCACATCGCTGTGACCAGCGTTGCGCCGGGAACATTCGCGGCGGATTTCAGCGACGCCACCGCTGATGCACAGCCGATATGGTGCACAAAACGGCGGCAGGAATTCAGCCAGCGCAGAAGCGTCAGACGCTCCGCATCGGAAAGAGTTGTGTTCATCAGCGGTTCAATCAGCGCGGCGAGAAACTGCTTGTCGGTCGCCGCCTGGCGCGTGTGTTCGTCATCGCCCATCAGCAATCCTTCCGCAAAGAGATCGGCAACGCTGATTCCGCCAGCGGCCTTCAGCGCGGCGTCGAGAAGCGGCGCACAGGTCCCTTCGATGCGCTTGAGGTTCTCACCAACTTCAGGGGTGTAGACGCCCCATCCGCCGAGCCCGCCGCCCTGAGCGCCCTCGATCGGTGCGGCAACGGCGCGCGTTCCGCTGTTCTTTTCGGTAACGGTCAGAACCGCCATGGAATAGGAGGTGATGCCCGCGCCGGGTCCGCCGGAATTCCAGTCGTTCGCACATCCGAGCTCAATCTCGCCGGACTCGATCATGCCGACAGCTTCCTTCTCGTCTTTGGCGAGCCCCTCGAAGATCGCCGCCCCGACCACGCCCATACGGTGCGGTCCGCGCATGTTTTTATACTCCACCGGAGGTCCGGAATGGAGAATCAGATTCCTTTTGAACCCGGGGATTGCCTCCCCCGCCTTCCGGCATCCGTCCAGAACCGGACGCGCCCCGATCAGTTTCTCAAATGCAATTCTGTTTGCTTCCGACATTTTTCTGCTCCATGCTTGAATTATATCATGTTTGATTTTATATTATACACGCATTTGAAACAGAAATCAAGAGGAGGAAGAAAAATAATGGAAAGATTTGAACCGGTCAATGAAATGGTCAGCCTGCTGAAGACTCCGTTCTGCGGATCGTGGAGCGGCGTGGTGCTGATCCGCCGCGCAGATGAAAATATTCTCATCGACTCCGGCGCTTCCGCGGAAGTCGTCGACAATGTTCTCATCCCCGCGCTCGCGGAAAAAGGGCTGAAACTTCAGGATCTCACCGTTCTGCTCTGCACGCACACGCACGGCGACCATGTCGGCGGACACTTCCGCATCAAAGAGCTCTGCCCCGCCCTGCCCTGCGGCGTGCTTGACATCGGAGCTGAAAAACTGCGCGACCCGCTGAAATTCAACAAGCTGATCCGCGCCCCGTTTCCGAAGTTCAGCCCGCCGCCTTCCGCAAGTCTGCGCGGCATTGAAGCGGATTTCACCTTCCGCGACGGCGAAACCGTCCACGGACTGAAAGTCATTGCGACACCCGGACACGATTCCGACTGCGTCTGTTTCCTCGATGGCGCCTCCGGAACGCTCGTCACCGGCGATTCCATTCAGGGCAACGGGACCGAACTGCAGGGATGCGGACTCTGCATGGATCTTCCCGGTTACCGCTCCGCGCTGCTCCGTCTGATCGCCGAACCCGTGCGGACTGTTGTCACCGGACATGCCTATCTCCCCTGGCGTCAGGCGGTGATGAAGGGAGAAAATGCCCGGAAAATGCTGAAAGAGGCACTTGAATTAACGGAAAAGTACGGTATAATTATGAAGGAAGCGCTCGCGGAGGGAATCACAGACCCGGCGGAGGAGGCCAAGTACCTGATCCGCAACGTCGGAGGTGTCATGCCGCCGTTCCTCTTCATGGCGCTGTTTACAGTCAGAGAGTACCGGAAAGAAATGGGATTGCATGTCGAATAACGTCAAAATCATGGACGCCGTGCGGAACGGCAGAAACAACACATCGAAAAAGGATATCCAGCAGCTCACAGGGCTCTCCTGGGGAACCATGTGCAAAGTCACAAACGCCCTGCTGGAACGCGGCTGTCTCTTTGCCCGCAAGGAGAAGGCCAAAGCCCCGGGACGCCCCGTCGTTCCGCTCTGCGTCAATCCGGACTGCGCGTATTTCTGCGGAATCGACATCGGCGCCGCATTCACAAAACTGGTCTTCTGCGACATGAATTTCAACATTCTCTACCGCATGGAGACCGCAACACCTCCGTACACTTCGCCGGAACAGTTCATCAAATCCGCCGGGGACGTTTTTGAATCCGCGCTCATGGAGAGCGGAATCGACCGTGCAAAACTTCACTCGCTCGGACTCGCCGTCTCCGGCAACGTCGATTCGGAAAACGGAATCATCGTTTCCGGCGGAAACTTCGGCATGAAATTCGGAGCGAACATCCCCGTCTCTCTGCTCGCCGGACGCATCGCACTGCCCGTCTACGCGGTCACAACACAGGTCGCCGCGGTCTGCGCGGAATACCGTTTCGGCAAACGTGCGGGATGCGGAAACCTGGTCAACATCGGACTCGGCGTCGGCATCGGCTCCGGAATTGTGGCGAATCATCTGCTGCTCATCAGCCATCCCAAACGTCCGGTCGGCTACATCGGTCACATCCTCATCCCGGGAAATGAACACATCTGCACCTGCGGATTCAAAGGCTGTCTTGAATCCTTCTCCGGCTCGGAGAGCCTCGCGCAGGTCGCGCGGGAACGTCTGCCGGATCACCCCGAACTTCACTCCGCTCCAGCCCTCGACCGAGCCGCGGCGAAAGGGGTCCGCGAAGCAATCGGGATTCTTGATACTGCCGCCTCCTACAACGCCATCGGCATCGCCTCCATGATCCAGCTTTACGCCCCGGAAGCCGTCATCTTCTCCGGCGGGCAGAGCAGACCAGACGGCTGGCTTTTCCAGCGCACCATTGAAAAATTCAAAGAGATTCTTCCCCCGGAACGCCGCAGCTGTTATCTCGGCATCACCACGCTCGGCGCGCACCAGAGCGCAATCGGCGCCGCACGCCTCGCCTACGAAAAATTCTTCTGATTTTTCCGTTTTCCCCTTGCATTTGCTCCATTGAACGGATATATTTATATCAAATCTGATAAAATTTCAAAAAGGAGACGGTTATGAGTGTTAAAGGGAAACGGGTTCTGATTACAGGTTCTTCGCATGGAATCGGAGCGGCAACGGCAGTCGCATTTGCAAAAGAGGGCTGTTCCATCGGTCTGAACTACAACAGAAATCCCGAAGGCGCGGAAACGACGGCGGCGAAAATCCGGGAGCTCGGCGCTCCGGTTGAAATCTACAAAGCGGACGTCGGGCTTTCCGGCGACTGCGAAGCTATGGTCAACGCCTTCATTCAGCGGTTCGGCGGAATCGACGTCCTCATAAACAACGCCGGCGGCGCGCTCAAAATCCCGCGCGGAGAATTCATCGACATGCCCGTTCAATACTGGAACGACCAGATCAACCTGAACCTCAACGCCGCCGCATACACCTCCCGCATCGCCGTCCGGAACATGATTGAAAACAAGGTGCGCGGGAAAATCATCAACGTAAGCTCAATCCACAGCATCGTCACCTGGGTCAAACGCAAAATGCTCCCCTACTGCGCGGGCAAAGCCGGACTCAACATGTTCACCAAAGCCCTCGCCTGCGAAGTTGCCAAATACGGAATCAACGTCAACTGCATTGCCCCGGGCTTTATCATGACCAAACTCTCCGCGCGCTACTCCGAAGCGGATATGAACGCGTTTCTCCGCAAAATTCCCGCAGGACGCCTCGGAACCGTCGATGACATCACCCCCATGATGCTTTTCCTTGCAGACGATGAAAAATCAGCGTTCATCACCGGTCAGACCTTCCCCATCGACGGCGGACAGTCCATCGACGGCGGAATCGACTCCATGCTTTACGAATACGAAAAATAAGGAGATCTTCTCATGCGCAAACTCAACGAACGCAGCTCCACTCCCTACGGCGTCGCCTGCGAATGCCGCCGCGGTCTCGTCCGCGGACTCGGATACACCGAAGAGGAATTCGACCGTCCCATCATCGCCGTTGTCAACTCCTGGAACGAATACAACCCCGGACATGTCCATCTCCGCAACCTCGCCGAGCGCGTCAAACAGGGCATCCGCGAAGCCGGCGGACTCCCTTTCGAGATGATGACGACCGGAATCTGCGACGGCATGGTTCTCAAAAACCCGCGCTACATCGAACTCCCCAGCCGCAACAGCATCGCCGATGAAGTCGAACTCATCATCGAATCCAACATGTTCGACGGCATGGTCATGCTCTCCACCTGCGACTCCATCGTCCCCGGACACCTCATGGCAGCCGCGCGCCTTGACATTCCGACGATCCTCGTCACCGGCGGCTACATGCCCATGCCCTTCCTCGACGGCAAATCCGCCAACTACATCGAACTCACCGACCATGTCGGCCAGGTCATGCAGGGCTGCTACAGCCGCGCAGCCGCCGAACGCGAAGTGGAACGCATGTACACACCCTGCGGCGCATGCGGCGTCATGACCACCGCGAACAGCATGTGCCTCGCCGCCGAAGCACTCGGCATGACCATGCCCGGAAACGGCTGCATGTCCGCCGTCAGCTCCGAACTCCTCCAGACCGCTTACCTCGCCGGAAAACAGATCATGAAACTTCTTGCAGACGGCATCACCGCACGCAGAATCATCACTCCGGAAGCCGTCGACAACGCAATCGCCATGACCATGGCTATGGCTGGTTCCACAAACCTCTTCATGCATCTTCCCGCCATTGCAAACGAAGCCGGACTTCACGACCGCTGGTGGGCGCACTTCGACCGCGCCTCCCGCGAAATTCCCCAGATCGTCGGAGCCTCCCCCAGCGGACGCTGGCACCTGCAGGACATCGACCGCGCCGGAGGTTCCCGCGCAGTCCTCAAATCACTCATGCCCAAACTCAACGGAAACGCTCTCACCATCACAGGCAAAACCCTTGCGGAAAACTGCGCCGACGCCCGAATCTACGATCCGGAAGTCATCCGCTCCCTCGACAATCCCGTCTCGCAGGAGGGCGCGCTCTACGTCCTCTACGGTTCGCTCGCTCCCGACGGCGCCATGATCAAAGCCGCCGCGGTGGAAGACTCCATGCGCAAATTTTCCGGGCCCGCCAAATGCTTTAATTCGCTTCAGCAGGCGCTTGACGCCCTCAATGCGGACACAATCCGGAAAGGCGACGTCTGCATTCTCCGCTATCTCGGTCCCAAAGGCGCATTCGGCACAACCTCCTATCAGTTCCAGAAAGAGCTCAAGGGACGCGGCCTCGCTCACGACGTCGCGATCGTCACCGACGGACGGTTCTCCGGCGGTTCCAGCGGACTCTCCATCGGCTATCTCTCGCCGGAAGCCGCCCTCGGAAGCCCGGTCGCCCTCGTTCAGGACGGCGACCGCATCAGCATTGATCTCGATCAGCGCAAAATCGACCTTGAAGTCTCCCCTGCCGAACTTGAAGAGCGCAGAAAGAACTGGCACTGGAAGTTCGACCCGACCGGAATTCCCCCCTTCCTCCGTCTCTTCGTGAAAAACGTCGGCTCCCTCGCGAACGGGGCGATCTGGGAATTCTGAAAGTGCAGAAATCATGGAAACCGATATTCTGATCATCGGGGCGGGACTGACCGGACTGAACGCCGCACGGGAAATTCATGAAGCCGCACCGGCTCTGCGCGTGCTTGTCATCGATGCCGGCGGCGGAGCTTCCAGTGAAATCATGGGCTTCTCCGCGCCGGTGAACCCGCCGGACTCCGCGGAAATTCTCCGCTCTGACACACTCGCTTCAGGCGGCGGATACTCCGACACGGCGCTGGTGCGCATCCTCGCAGACCGCGCGGAGCCGGAAATGCGCAGACTCGAAACAATGGGAATCCGCTTCGACCGCACTCCGGACGGACATTACAGTATGGTGAATGCCGTCGGAACCAGTTTCCCGCGCGTTGTGCATTCGGGCACGACAACCGGAAAACAGGCGATCGCTCTGCTGAAAACGGATGTCCTCAAAACGCGCATCGTCCGTCTTGCACTCGGAACACAAGGCATTGCGGGTGCATGGACGGAGCACGGAGAGTTCATCCGGGCGCGCGCCGTCATACTCGCAGGCGGCGGGTTCGCCGGACTTTGGAAGTTCAGCACTTGGAGCAAAAATCTGCGGGGAGACCCGGCGGTTCTCGCACTCGAAGCGGGTGCGGAACTGCGCGATCTGCAGTTTGTCCAGTTCGAACCGACCGTTACGGTCTATCCCGCAAACCTTGCGGGCTTTCCGGTCATAACAACCGTTCTGCACGAAGGAGCGGAACTGCTGAACCGTCACGGAAAATCTCTGCTGAAGCCGGATGAAAAAGTTCCGCGCAAACGGGAACTTGCCGAACGCATTCTGCGAGAAATCCGCGCCGGGAACGGATGGGAGCACGGCGGAATCCGCTACGATTTCAGCAAAGTCGATGAAGCCGCGTTCGCCGCGAAATATCCGGAATACCATGCGAAATTCAAACGCATCTCACCCGCGTTCAACAAGCTCTGGTTCGAAGTGAAACCGGGCGCGCACACCACGCTCGGCGGAATCCGCATTGCTCCGGACTGCTCGACTTGCATTCCGGGACTGTTCGCCGCAGGGGAAGCCGCGGGCGGTCTGCACGGACGCGACCGGCTCGGAGGCAACGCCGGACTCGAAGTCTTCGTTTTCGGACGTCTCGCAGGAGAAAGTGCTGCGCGGTATGCGGCGTCGCATGGATTATGCGCTCCGCAAAACAGCTTCGCACACCAGCCGGAACCGGAAGAATTTTTCCGCCAGACAGCGGATCTTCTGGACCGCCGCTTCGACCCGCTCAGCACGCCGACGGATTTCGAAGCGGGCTTTGCCGAAGCGCAGAATCTGCCGGAATGTGCGCACAAAAAACTGGTCTGCGCACTCTTCCGCATGGCGCTGGAGAATTCACTTCCGGCGAAGCGATGAAAGCAGAATTCCGCACAGAATCAGGGCGGCTCCGCCGAGCCGTCCCGCACTCAGAGGCTCCGCAAGGAAAACCAGTCCGAGAATCATCGCGAACACCGGTTCCGAAGAGTACAGCAGACTGACATATTCCGGCGACAGTCTTTTCTGCGCGGACATCTGGAGCATGAATCCCGCCGCGGAGCAGAAGATTCCGAGGAACAGAATCTCGCCCCACACCGGCAGCGTCGCAGGCAGAAACGCGGTCTCGCCGGAAATCAAAGCGCCGAGTCCGGCCGCGGCAACCGCTCCGGAGAACTGAATCACACCGATCCGCAGCGGATTGTCGTTTTTAAGAAAACCGCCCGCAAGAATAATGTAGAACGAATAAAGCAGAGCACTCAGCATGCAGAAGAGGTCTCCCGGACGGAGACGGAATCCGCTCTGAAGCGTCATCAGCCCGATGCCGGAGACGGAGACCGCCGCCGCGAGCAGAATCCGGAGCGTCCACTTGCGGCTTTTCAGCGCGCAGAGAACCGGAACGAACACGCTTGTGCAGCCGAGCAGGAATCCGGCGTTTCCGGTCGTCGTCCCGCGCAGTCCGATCATGACTGCATAGAACGCAATTCCGAGCAGCACACCAAGCAGAAGCCCGTGTTTCCATTCCGCTTTCGTTGCGGAAAACAGAGTCCGCGGAAACAGCAGAGCACTGAACACAAATGCGATTCCGAACCGCCAGACGATCAGCGCGCAGGGGCCGACCTCCGCAAGGCTTTTCTGCATGAAGAGATACGACGCTCCCCAGCAGAGCGACGCCGTCAGCATCATCATTGCCGGAGCAAAACTGGAACGGGATGCGGTCATCGTTTATCGGCAAAATTTGCAAGGACCATCGCGGTTCCCTCCGGCATGATCTGAAAACCGTGCTTCTGATAGAACGGCACGTTTTTGCGCTCTTCGGGCATGACCTCGATGTAGAGATAATTTTTGTAATGCTCCTTGATCCGCTCCAGCATGGTTCCGGCGATTCCGCGCCGCTGATAATCCGGATGAACAAGGACATAATGAATGCAGGCGAGCATCTCTCCGTCATCCAGCGTGCGCGCCAAACCGACGAGCCGGGCTCCGTCCCACGCAGTTGTGACGCGCGACGAATGCATCAGCGCTTTGTAAAGTCTCTGCGGATATTCTCCCGAAACCCATCCGACCGAGCGGAAGAGCTCCTGAACCTGTTCCAGTGTAAACTTTTTTTCTTCCGTATACGCAATATCCATAAAAGCCTCCGATGCGGTAATATACATCCGTTTTCGGGATTCCGCAAGTCTCATTCACCTTGCCGGATATGCGTGTACTAGTATCTCCGCACTCAAGCGGACGCATTCATTTTCGCGCTCACTCCGCGCGGCGCGCATTGTAACGGTGGAAACGGTCCCAATAATCCTGATTGACGTCATGACATCCGTTCGCCGCCATCGTGCCTG
>DHMO01000061.1 GCA_002405835.1 Lentisphaeria bacterium UBA4640
TACCAACTGAGCTACCCCGCCACATCCTCGTTGAGGAGTATGAAGGAAATATAGCACACCTAATAAAAAATGCAAATTCAAAAACAGAAAAAATACCGTTTTTTTTCATGCAATCGCGAAGTTCCCGAAAAATACCGTTTTTTCTCACAAAACCGCTTGACATTGGAAAATTATGGAATATATTGGAAGAAAATGGAATAAACCGGAGAGTTGAAATGCTGTCTTTCTGCGGAATCGACAAATGCTCCGTAGATGCAAACGGAAGAATCAAGCTCAGTCCGCGCGTCATAGAGGATTTCTCGGCTCGCGGAAAAGACGTCGTTCTTCACTGTCTGCCCGAAGGCACAATCGCGGTTTATCCAGAAGACGTCTATCTCGAAATGCGGAAACACGAGAACTACCCGGCGGAACGAGCCGCCGATTCCATCGTCTTCCGCAGAACACTTCGCAGATTCGGAGCGTGGACGCAGTCCGAAACTATCTCCGCGCAGGGACGCATCACCTTGCCGCAGATGTTCCGTGAACATGCGAAACTCGCAAACGGATGCGATGCGGTAGTCGTCGGAATCGAAATCGGCGTGGAAATCTGGAGTCTCGAACGCTGGGAAGAGGAACAGCGGAAGATTATGGAACACGCCATGAAAAAAGATGAACTGGAAATGATGCAGGATCTGCAAGGCGGATCCGCTGAATAAAACGGAAAGAGAGGTGACATCATGAAATCAAATCAAGCCCGTTTTGTCTTCTGTGTTCTCGTACTTCTTCTCTCCCTGACGTTCCTGGGTTCCATCAAAGCCGGCGAAGGACGGAGACTTTCCAGACGCGCAGTCAACCGGGGCTCATGCCGTACGGCATGTGAACTTCTGACCGCGGCCGTTCCCGCGGAACAGAAAGCCGCATGGGAACAGCTCGTTCAATCCGCACCGGAACTCGCACTCAGAAGCACAACGGTCAATCTTCATCAGCTTCAATAAGATTATGAACGATGCCGTTTTCCAAAGACGCAGCGGCATCATTCTGCTGCTGCTCGCCGGATGGGCGCTCCTCGCTGCAGCACACGTCGTCTATTACACTTGCTGGAAACGCGAAAAACTTCTCGACCAGAGTCTGCATCTCGCCTGGCGCGAAGGCTCCATCCCGGCGGTGCGCGGAAGCATCCTCGACAAAAACGGCGTCCCGCTTGTCTGGACGGAACTCACGCACGACCTCACACTTCCCCGCGGCAGGAGCTCCGCGGCTCAGACGGAACTCCTGATCCGGCATCTGACAACCGTTCTTTTTCCTATTCATTTTGAAGCGGATGCGGAACGCGTTTTTCTCAAACGGAACCTGACTCCGGAGGAAATTCTGCGGCTGCGCAAATTCACGATTCTGTATCCGGAACTGGAGATCCGTCCACGCATGGAACGCAAAACGCTCAACATCCCGGAAATCCGCGAAAAATGGACGGAGTGGGAAGAAAAATACGACGACAAACTTGCGGGGACATCCGGGCTTTTCCGCGTCATGCTGGACAGTACCGGAGCATGGGTTCCGGGAACCACGGAAATTCTTGCAGCCCCGATCCCGGGACGCAATGTCACGATCCCGTACGAGCTGAAAGGAGAGCGGCAATGAGCGGAAAACGGCAAGAGCAGCCGTGGCTCAGCACGGCGTTCGGCCTGACCGTTCTCGGTCTCGGAGGATGTCTCTCCATCTATGGTGCGGAATCGTTCGGCGAAAATGCAGTCTATTACTCGCTCCGGCAGCTTGTCTGGCTGGTGATCGGAATCGCACTTTATCTCTGGATTTCACACATTTCATTCGATTTCTGGACTCGTTCGGCAAAATGGCTTGCAGGGATCGCGCTTGCAGGACTTCTGCTCGTGCTGTTCGGAGGGATCAAAATCAACGGCATGCAAGGCTGGTTCTCCATCGGACCGTTCCTGATTCAGCCATCCGAATTTGCAAAGGGGCCATTCCTGCTGATGCTTTCTCTTTACGCGGCGCAGACGGAACTTCCGGAGCGGAGACGTTTTCTGCAGATGGCGGCGACCGGGATTCTCTTCTGCGGATGCGTGCTGCTGGAACCGGATTTCGGTTCGGCGACCGTTTTTTTCCTCGGACTTGCCGCTGTATTGGGACTGACTTTGAAGCTGCGGTATCTGCTTGCGCTGTTCTGCGGAGTCGCGCTTCCGGCGGCACTGCTCTTTATTTTCCGGCACGGATACGCGATGCGCAGATTCGCCGGTTACTGGAATCCCGATGAACATTTTCAGGGGGCCGGATGGCATGTCAAACAATTCCAGTTCAGCATGGCGCACGGCGGACTGTTCGGATCGGAATGGGGCGGCGCGCTTTGGTCGAACGCCTATCTTCCGCTCGCGCACAGCGATTCCGCATTCGCGGCCATCGTGGAATCCGGCGGTCTGGCAGGCGGAATGCTTGTCATCGGCGGCTGTCTCGCCGTTGCGTGGTTCTTCCGCCGCATCGCGCTCCGGACGGAGGACAAGGCGGCGCGCACCTTTATTTTTGCGACAGGCGCCATGTTCACGGCGCAGGCTCTGCTGCATATCGGGGTCAACACCGCGCTTCTGCCTCCGACGGGGCTGACGCTTCCGCTCTTTAGCTACGGCGGAAGTTCCCTGCTCGCCACGATGTTCGCATTCGGGCTTGCGGCGAGCGCGGGAAGAAGCGGTTCGAAAAACTGACTCTTATTTTTTCTCCGCCCGGTAGTAGATCCCGCGCGGACCTTCCTCACTGGTGATGAATCCGGCCTTCTCCATCCGGCGCAGATGCGCTTCCAGATTCGGCTTCTGAAATCCGAGCGATTCGGCAAGATCATCCGCCGTGCAGGGACGCGACGCGCAGGTCGCGATGATGCGGTCATTGTACTCTTCCGTGGAAAGCTCCTTCGACTCGCCGCGCTTTGCAGCTCGTCCGCCGATGCATTCGACGGGAACGCCGGATTCGCCGATAACCGATGCGATCTCGGCCATCACCGCGGGTGCGGGGATGCCGACGTTGTGTTCGGTTCCGGGACGGTCCAGCGTGTTGAGCTGCACCTTGTCCGGCTGAATCTCGCGGACATACTGCAGGAAACGTTTTGCGGATTCAGTCGAGTCGTTGACGCCTTCCGCGATGAAGATTTCCAGCCACATCTGCGCACGGGAAATCTTGCGGAATTCGATCACGGCGTCCGCAACGGCGCGGATTGTCAAGCCTTTCGCCGGACGGTTCATTTTCTGAAACTCCTCTTCATTGGAGCCGTCGAGAGAGGGAACGATCAGGTCGACGGCGGCGCATTCGCGGCGGACTTCGGGATCCATCAGCGGCACGCCTTTTGTCAGAAGGCAGACTTTGATGTTCGGATATTTTTTCTTGATGTGCGCAATAATCGTCCCGATCCCGGAATGAAGCAGCGGCTCGCCGGTTCCGGAGAAGGTGAAAAAGTCGATGTGCGGATGACGGTCCAGCGCCTCGTCGATCTGTTTCAGCGCCAGTTCGGTCGGGAAATATTCCTTGCGCTCGGTGGTCTGATTGGTGGTTTTCCCGCACTCGCAGTAAATGCAGTCCATCGTGCAGGTTTTGTACGGAACCAGGTCGATACCGAGAGAAATGCCGAGCCGTCTGGACGGAATCGGACCGAAGATGCAGGTTTGCTTTGCGGAATTCATGAGATTTCTCCTTCCATTTCGGTTGAAATATTCCTGTTTTGCGTGTATAATATAGCATGATATTCTGAAATATAAAGGATTTTCCTGATGGATTGGCTTGAATTTTATCCGGCGGTCTTTGTGACAGCCCTGCTTTTTTCCGCGCTTTACACACTGCTCTGCAAGAAACTTGCATGGAAACTCAACATTCTTGATGTGCCGAAATGCGAACAGCACAAACTCCATGCAAAAGCGACACCGCTGCTCGGCGGACTCGCCATGTTCCTCTCCTTTCTCTCCGTCATCATCCTGACGGCGCTCGGAAGAGGCATTCAGCTCCATTACTTTCCCGGACTGACGGAGGGACTGAAAGGCGTCTCCCTCGCACTTCCGCAGTTCTGCGTGCTCGTGGCATGCGCGGCCGCCGCAGTTCTGCTCGGTCTCTATGACGACAAACATTCCATGAAGGCCTGGGAAAAGCTCATCGGACAGGTTCTCATTGCGGCGGTCACCGCCACCTGGGGCGGAGTCGCAATCACCCTCTTCATAGGAATCCCGTTCATCAGCTGGTGCATCACAGTCTTCTGGATCGTGTTCATCTTCAACGCCATCAACTTCTTCGACAACATGGACGGACTTGCGGTCGGAACGGCAACGATTGCATTCATCTTCTTCGCCTGCGCGGCGGCGGTGAACGGACAGTATTTTGTCGCTTCGCTTGCCGCGCTTTCGGCCGGAGCCGGAGCGGGATTCTGGCTTTACAACCGTGCGCCGGCGTCCATCTTCATGGGCGACTCGGGCAGTCATTTCCTTGCATATCTGCTCGCGGTTGTCAGCGCGAAAGTGACCTACTACACACCCGGCGTCGCCTCGATGAAATTCTCTCTGCTGATTCCGCTGTTCATCCTCGCAATCCCTCTGCTCGATACACTCATGGTGGTGGCAATCCGTCTGCACAACCGCAAACCGATCTATGTCGGCGACCACAACCACATCTCCCACCGGTTCATGCACATGGGGCTGACCCGTCCGCAGGCGGTGACGATGGTTCATCTGCTTGCGCTGATTGCGGGACTCGGCGCGCTGCCGCTGCTCTGGGGAGACCCGCGCACCTGCATTCTCCTGATTGTTCAAGGACTTCTGCTCTTTGTCCTTATCACCTATCTGCAATTTGTTCTTGTAAAGAAGGATTCAAAATGAAAAACACCATGCACTTCCGGAAAATCGGCGGAAGCCGTCAGCTCGTGCTCGACAAGGCGGAAAACCTCGAACAGATTCTCCTGCTCGACGAGGCCTACTGGGCAGTCAACGCCATGCCCGTCGAAGCGGCCGTCACCGACCCCGAATTCCTAACCTTCCTCGACGCCGATGCCAACAAGCGCATCCGTCCAGCCGAACTCAAAGATGCAATTGCATGGCTCATCTCCATTCTGCGCGACTATCAGGGAATCGACGCCGGAAGCGACATTCTCGCGCTCGACGCCCTCAACACGGAACTTCCCGAGGGAAAAGACCTTCACGCGGCCGCCAAACTCGTGCTCGACAATCTCGCCGCCGAGGACAAGGCGCATCTTTCGCTCGCTCAGATCCGCGACAAGAAAAGCATCATCGCCGCCAGCAACAGCAACGGTGACGGCATCATCACCCCCTGCAACACCTCCGATCCGTTCATCGGAACCTGCATCAGCGACATTATCGCCTGCTGCGGTTCCAAACAGGACCTGAGCGGACTTCCCGGAATCGACGCAGAAATTCTCGACGGTTTCATCAAGACCGGCACGGCTCAGCTCGAGTGGCTCAAGCTCGGACGCGACAACGCCGCGGTTTCTCCCTACGGCGAGCGCGCACCGGATTTCTACACGCTCTTCGACGCGCTCCGAGCCAAAGTCAATGAATTTTTCTTCTTCTGCGGCGGTATGCTCGACAGCGAAACCAGATTCGGCTCCACCGTCAAAACCGACCCGATGAATACAGAAGAGATGCGCGCATTCATCGAAAAAGCGCCCATTGCAATCCCCGTTCACTCCGCCGAACTCTCGCTTAAAGAGTGGATCAATCCGAACTGGCGCGAAAAACTCGAAAATTTCCTTGTGCTTGCAAATGAACTCAAAACCGTCGCGAATCCCGAGGTTCTGACCGAAAAGGAGTGGCGCGCAATCGAAAAGAGCTTTGTCGTCCGCACCAAATGGTATGCAACGAAAGCGGACAACAAGTTCGACGCACTTTCGTTGGAACAGCTCGAATCCTATCTCGCGGAAAGCAACATTGCGGCTCTGCGGAAAATGATGGAAATCGACCTTTCGGTTGCAAAGGAAATCGCCGCATGCGAACAGCTCAAAAAACTCATTCTCTACCAGAAACACATGCTGGATTTCGTCAACAACTTTGTCAATCTCGGACGCCTCTTTGACCCGAACAGGCTCTCGATGATCCAGCCCGGCGTGCTGACAATGGATTCCCGCCGGTTCACCCTCGCTTCGATTGTAACCGACCTTGCGGAGCACAAAAAGATTGTCCAGCGAAGCGACATCTGCGTCATGTACCTCGAACTGACGACGGGCAAAGTCGGCGCGATCCGCAAAATGACGCTTGCGGTTGCGATCACCTCCGGAACGATGCGCAACATCTTCGTCGGCAAACGCGGTGTTTACTGCACCTCCGACGGTGTGGAATGGGATGCGAAAGTCATAGACCTTGTTCAGCAGCCGGTCTCCTTCACCGAAGCGCTCCAGGCGCCGTTCTTCCGGTTCGGCGAGTTTATGGGCAAGCAGGCCGACCGTTTCTTCTCGACGAAAGTCCAGAACATGGAGAAGGATGTGACAACCACGGTTTCCCAGGCGGCCAACGCCAAACTTCCGGCGGCGCCCGCGAAAGCGCAGACGCCGGCAATCAGCGGTTCGATGATGCTGATGGGCGGCGGAGTCGGACTTGCCGCTCTCGGTTCCTCCGTTGCCTTCATGGCGAATTCGCTGAAAGATGTTTCCGTCTGGAATATCGTAATGGTGTTTTTCGGAATCATCCTTGTGATCAGCGGACCGATCATGCTGGTTTCCGTGGTGAAATTAATCCGCCGCAACGTTTCGGACTTTTTTGCCGCGAGCGGCTGGGCGATCAACCCGAAGATGCGTCTTTCCCGCCGGATGGGACGTCTGTTCACCTATTCCCCGAAGTTCCCGAAGAGCATATTCCTGCGCGGCGACGTGGTAACGCTTTTCTCGAAGAACTTTGACCGGAGCCCGAATCCGTTCTCTGTCTTTCTGCTGATTCTGGTGCTGCTCGCCTGCGGCTTTGCCGCCGGATACGTGCTCTACCTCTATTTCGGCATCTGACTTTCATCCGGCAGTCGCGCCGGCCAGACTAGGCTGCCGGATTTTTTACTCTACAAAACCGCTTCCGCAGGAAAATACGGGATGAGAGTAAAAAAAAATTGAAAAACTTCGGTTCGCGTGCTATATTAAGCAGTTATCGTACAAAACTAACCTAAAAAGGAGTTCCCCGTGAAGGAGCTTGGAATTGGAATTATTGGATTCGGAACCGTGGGCGCCGGCGTTGCCGACTGCCTTATTAAAAACGGTGAAGTTATTGCGAAACGTACCGGTGTGAAACCGGTCATCCGGAAAATCGCCGATCTCGATATCGTGCGCGACCGCGGCGTCAAAGTCCCGCAGGAAGTCCTGACGACTGACGCGATGGAGGCGATCGAAACCTGCGAGGTCATTGTTGAACTCGTCGGCGGAACCACATTCGCAAAAACGATTATTCTCGAAGCTCTGAAACGCGGAAAACCGGTTGTCACCGCAAACAAAGCCCTGCTCGCCAAGTACGGAGAAGAGCTGTTCGCTGAAGCCGAAAAATCCGGAGCCGACATTTTTTATGAAGCCAGTGTCGGCGGCGGCATCCCGATCATCAAGAGTCTCCGCGAAGGTCTTGTCGGCAACCGCATCAACAAAATCTACGGTATCCTCAACGGCACCTGCAACTATATCCTCACCCGCATGGAACGCGATCAGGCAGACTTCAAAGAGGTTCTCGCGGATGCCCAGAAACTCGGTTACGCCGAAGCCAACCCGTCGCT
Organism: Lentisphaeria bacterium UBA4640; assembly: GCA_002405835.1. Taxonomy (GTDB): domain Bacteria; phylum Verrucomicrobiota; class Lentisphaeria; order Victivallales; family UBA1829; genus UBA1829. The sequence goes on from DHMO01000061.1 coordinate 7,711, forward strand.
CGACATCGACGGATTCGACACCGCACACAAGGCAACCATTGCCGCTTCGCTCGCATACGGCAACTGGTTCGGCATGGATCCGGTCTACGTCGAAGGCATTACCGAAATCACCCTTGATGAAATCAAGCTCACCAATGAGCTCGGATACAAAATCAAGCTCCTCGCAATCATCAAACAGGATGAGGGAAATGTGGAAATCCGCGTCCATCCGACCCTGATTCCGAAGCACTCCATGCTCGCGAAAGTGGATGACGTCTTCAATGCCGTCATGGTCAACGGCGACTTTGTCGGCGACACGATGTTTTACGGACGCGGCGCCGGACGCAACGCCACTGCCAGCGCGGTTGTCGCGGACATCACAGACGTCTGCCTGAACCTGACCGTCGGCTCCTCGCGCCGCATCCCCGGTTTTGTCGCAGGCAACCTTTACAACAAGGTTCTGCCCATCGACAACGTCAAGTCCCGCTACTATCTGAGCCTTCAGGTTGCCGACGAGCCGGGTGTGCTTGCCCGCATCACCAACATCCTCGCAGCCTGGAACATCAGCATCTCCAGCGTCGTGCAGAAGGAACGCAAGGGCGAGGAAAACGTTTCGCTTGTCATTCTCTCGCATCTCTGCGAAGAGAAGAGCATGAAAGCCGCGATTTCCGAAATCAACGCGCTTGCGGAAGTCCGCAACAATGTCAAATTCATCCGAATCGAGGATCTCTGAGCATGAGCGGTTTTCATACGGTAGAAAAAATCGGCGGAACCTCCATGACGCGTTTCGGCGACGTCATGCGCAACGTCATCATCGGCAAGCGCCAGGGCAATGAGCTCTACAACCGCATCTTCGTGGTTTCCGCATACGGCGGCATTACAAATCTGCTGCTGGAAAACAAAAAGACCGGCGCGCCCGGAATCTACGGTTTCTTCGCGAAAGACTCCGCGGAATGGCGTCCCGCGCTCGAAAAGACCCGCGAGGAAATGCTGCGTCTCAACCGCACATTCGAGGATATCGGACTCGATATCGCAAAGGCGGATGAATTTGTCAACCAGCGTCTCGACGGACTGATCGTCTCTCTTGAGAACATCATGTCGCTGCGGACGTTCGGTCACTTCAAACCGAAAGAGTATCTGCCCGCCGCACGTGAATTTCTCGCGGCGGTCGGTGAAGCGCACAGCGCGTACAACTCCGCGCTGATTCTTCAGGCGAACGGCGTGAATGCCCGTTTTGTCGATCTTTCCGGCTGGAAGTCGATGGAGAATCTTGATCTTGACCGTGCAATTCTCAAGGCGTTTGAGGGCATTGATTTCGCGCATGAAATGCCGATTGTCACCGGCTACGTCAAGTGCGATCAGGGCATCATGAAGACTTTCGACCGCGGCTACAGCGAAATCACGTTCAGCAAGATCGCGGTTCTCACTCACGCCCGCGAAGGCGTGATCCACAAGGAATTCCACCTTTCAACCGGCGACCCGAAACTCATCGGCGAGGACAAGGTGCAGGTCATCGGCAATACGAACTTCGACATTGCCGACCAGCTTTCCGACATGGGCATGGAGGCGATCCACCCGAAAGCCGCAAAGGAAATGGAGATTCAGAACATTCCGATCCGCGTCAAAAACGCATTCGATCCGGAACATCCCGGAACCCTCATCAGCCGCGACTACGTTTCCCCCGTCCCGCGCGTCGAAATGATCTGCGGACGCAATGACATCGACGCGATTGAAGTTCACGATCCGCGCATGGTCGGTGAGCCTGGATATGACCACGAGCTGACCGCGTGTCTCAAGAACAACCACATCAGCTACATCGCGAAGACGACGAACGCGAACACCATTACGCACTTTGTCTCCGAGCGTGCGAAGACGCTGGATGCATGTCTGGAAGAGATCCGCTCCAAGTTCCCGGATTCCAAAGTCGAGATTTTCAAGCTCGGCATTATTTCCGTGATTGGAACGAACATGCGCGTTCCCGGGTTCCTGACCCGTGCGGCGAAAGCGCTGTACGATTCGAAAATCAACGTCCTTGCGCTTGACCAGACGATGCGTCAGGTGAACATTCAGTTCATGGTCAACCGCGATGACTTCAAGAATGCGCAGATTGTTCTGCACCGCGAATTCGTGGAAAAGCAATAAGAAAACTTATTCCCGGAACGGCGGCTGAAAATGCCGCCGTTTTCATATAGCAGAAGGGGCTCTGAAATGCAAAACAAACTGAAAGAGGCGCTCGAAAACAAAGTTCTGGTTTTCGACGGCGCCATGGGAACTGAAATCTACCGCCGGAACTTCTTCGTCAACACCTCTTACGAGAATCTCTGTCTGACCAATCCGAAGGTGATCGGCGAAATCCACAAGAGCTATCTCGATGCGGGCGCCGAAGTGCTGACCGCGAACTCTTATGGTGCGAATTTCAATAAACTCGCGAAATTCGGGCTTGCTGAACGTCTGGAAGAGATCAACCGCGCGGCTGTCCGCATCGCAAAAACGGCGGCGGACGGAAAAGCGCTCGTTGCGGCATCCGTCGGCCCGGTCGGAGATATTCCGAAGGGTACGGCCTGCACAAAAGAACACGCGGTTGAAATGATCGCGGAACAGGTTCGCGCGCTCGTGAAAGAGGAACCCGATTTCATTCTGTTTGAAACGCTCCGTTCGCTTTATGATGTGGAAATTGCAATTGCCGCTCTTGAAGCCGCCGCGCCGGAATATCCTTACATGATCAGCGTTCAGCTTGACCGCAACGCCATGACTCAGAGCGGAGACGACGTTTCCGCAATCCTCGCGTTTCTTGCGGAGGCGAAGCATCAGCCGACGGCGTTCGGACTCAACTGCAGTCCCGGACCCGGAGCCGCACTTGCGGCGTTCGAGAAATTCACACACCACTGTGCATATCCGGTCGTCATTCAGCCGAACGCCGGCATGCCGCAGAATGTGGACAACCGCATGATCTACATGAGCAGTCCGGAATACTTCACAACTTACGCAATGCGCTGCATCGCTCTCGGTGCGCGCGGCGTCGGCGGCTGCTGCGGAACCACACCGGATCATATCCGCGATATGGCGCGGAGCATCAACCCAATGGCGAAAATCGAGCGTGCGGCAAAGGTTCAGGTCGCTGCGGCTGAAGCACCGCTGAAGGACCCCGTCCCGACTGCGGAAAAATCATCGCTGGCGAAGAAACTTGCAAACCATGAATGGGTTTATACGGTGGAAATCGTTCCGCCGCAAGGATATCTGCTCGCGCAGACCGTGGAGAAATCGAAACTCTGCGCGGCTGCCGGATTCGACGCCGTGAACATTCCGGACGGCCCCCGCGCCAGTTCGCGCGTTTCACCGCTCGTCACCGCGTACAAGATTCAGGAAGGGGCGGGAATTGAGACGATTCTCCATTTCTGCTGCCGCGACAAAAACCTCATCGGGATGCAGGCGGATCTTCTCGGCTGCGCGGCGATGAATATCAACAACATCCTCTTTATCACCGGTGACCCGCCGAAGCTGGGCGACTACCCGTTCGCGTCGGGCGTGTTCGACATGGATTCCATCGGCATGGTGCGCGTCCAGAGCCGTCTGAACCGGGGAGTCGACCTCGCCGGAAAGCCGATTGATGCGCCGACAAAAGCGTTTATCGCCGTCGGAGCTGACCCGAACGCGCTGGACATGGAACGGGAAATCCGCCGTTCGCGCGAGAAAATCGAAGCGGGCGCCGAAGCGTTCATCACCCAGCCTGTGTTTGACATTGAGCCGCTTCTCCGTTTCATTGATGCGGTTCCCGAACTCCGCGATGGCACGATTCCGGTGATTGCAGGCATCTGGCCGCTGGCGAGTTACCGCAACGCCGAGTTCATGCGCAATGAAGTTCCCGGCGTCGTCGTTCCCGATTCCGTCATGGAGCGCATGGCGAAACCGGCGACGAAGGAGGAACAGCGCGAAGTCGGCATTCAGATTGCACGGGAGGCGATCGCCGCCATCCGCGGACGCGTCGCCGGAGCGCAGATCAGCGCTCCGTTCGGCAATGTCAACACGGCAATTGCGGTGATGCGCAAATAAAAGCGGCTTTTTCTCGGGTCCGGGCTTGAATCGGACCCGTTTCCGTGCTATTGTACGTTTTCAAAAAATCAGGAGATTAACATAATCATGGCTGGATATGAAGCTGTTATCGGCTTGGAAGTGCACGTTCAGATAAAAACGGATTCCAAGATGTTCTGCAAATGCCCGAACCGTTTCGGGTCTGAACCGAATACAAACGTCTGCCCGGTCTGCATGGGACATCCCGGCGTGCTGCCGACCCCGAACCGCGAGGCAATCCGCAAAACGGTCATGGCGGGGCTCATGACGGAATGCCGCATTCCGAACCGCAGCAAATTCGACCGCAAGAGCTACTTCTATCCGGATATGCCGAAAAACTACCAGCTCACTCAGTACGACATGCCGTTCTGTCTCGCCGGTCGCATCCACATTCACGGCAAAGGTTTTTCCGGCGAGGAGATGGCGGACAAGTATATCGGGCTGACCCGTATTCACCTTGAAGAGGATGTTGCCAAGCTCACGCACTTCGGCGACTGCTCCGGCGTCGACTTCAACCGCGCGGGCGTCCCCCTCATGGAAATCGTCAGCGAACCCGATATGCGCAGTGCGGACGAGGCATACGCCTATCTCACCGCCCTCAAACAGATCATGCAGTTCGGCGGAATCGGCGACTGCGACATGGAAAAAGGACAGATGCGCTGTGACGTCAACATCTCCATCCGCCACCGCGGAGACGAGAAGTTCGGAACCAAGATCGAGCTCAAAAACCTCAACAGCTTCCGCGCCGTTCACCGTGCAATCACCTATGAAATCAAACGCCAGATCATCATGCTTGAAGCCGGAGACGTCATTCATCAGGAGACGCGCGGCTGGAACGACGATGTCGGCGAATCCTACCTGATGCGCTCCAAAGAGAATGCGAACGACTACCGCTATTTCCCGGAGCCGGATCTCATGCCCGTCGTTCTTTCCGATGAGGATATCGAGGCGATCCGCAAAACTCTTCCGGAGCTTCCCGAACAGAAACGCGAACGTTATGTGAAGGAGTATGCGCTCACCGATTACGATGCGCACGTCATTACGCTTGACCGTGATCTTGCCGCATACTTTGAACGCGCCGCGGATAAATCCAAAGCTCCGAAACTTGTGGCAAACTGGGTGATCGGCGACTTCATGCGCCTGATCGGCGAAGAGAAAATCGAGATTGCAGACTGCAAAGTCAAACCTGAATCGCTCGCCGCAATGGTCGATATGATCCAGTCCGGCGCAATCAACGGAAAAATCGCGAAAACGGTTTTTGAGGAAATGTTCAAGACAGGCAAGGAAGCCGCCGACATCGTGAAGGAGAAGGGACTCGTTCAGGTCTCCGATGAATCCGCAATCACGGGCTTTGTCGATCAGGTGATTGCCGCGAATCCCGCACAGGTTCAGCAGTTCAAAGAGGGCAAAACCGCTGTTCTTCAGTACCTGGTCGGTCAGGTGATGAAAGCGAGCCGCGGAAAAGCGAACCCGCAGATGGTTCTCAAAATGCTCAAGGAAAAGCTGGGCTGACCGGTTTCAACTCAATTCGCGCGGCGGAACTTTCCGCCGCGTTTTTCGCATAAGGACATTATCATGATTTCTCAGAAACAGATCAGCGGCGAACCGTTCGTCGTCGTTGAAACTCCGCGCTGGAAAGCGGAAATCATTCTCTCGGTCGGCTCGAACATGCTGTCGCTCATCGACCGCAATACCGGACTCAACATTCTGCGCGAGCCGCCCTCCATGGAGGCGCTGAAGAAGCAGCCGGAAATCTACGGTCTGCCCGTTCTGATTCCGCCGAACTGCATCTATCAGGGCAAGTTCTCGTGGCGCGGACGCGACTATTCGCTTCCGGTCAACAACCGTTTCGGCAATCACATCCACGGCGTTGTTCTTCATGCTCCGTGGGAGTTCCTCGACTCTTCCGAAGAAGAGGGAAAAGCGGTTGTGCGGACCCGCTGCATTTACGATGAACGCAATCCGATGTTTGCCGGATTCCCGCACAAAATGGAGGTTGTTCTTACTTACACATTCCTTCCGGACTGTGTGCTGCAGAAACTTTCCGCAACCAACCTGAGCGATTCGGTCATGCCGTTTGCCGCCGGATTCCACGCTTCGTTCCGCTTCCCGCTGGGCAGCCGCTCGCCGGAAGCCTACCGCACAAGCTCGGTCCGTGTCACCGTTGCGGATTACTGCTGGGAGTTCGATAAAGTCGTACGCGGAACCCCGACCGGGAAAAAGCTGCCCTGGAATGGTTTTGATACGTTCCGGACGGGGAAAATCATCAACCGCGTCCCCGTCTCGCGCCAGGCTCCGCTTGTGGAGGATACGCTCGACGGCAAACCGTTCCTCGGCGCGGTTCTGGAGTTTCCGGTTGCGGGCGTCCGCGTCGTGTACGAATTCGACCGGAAGTACAATCAGACCGCTCTCTGGAACTGGTTCGGCGACGAGGATTTCTTCTGTGCTGAACCGATGAGCTGGATCGCGGATTCTCCACACCTCCCGCTGCCTGAATCGGAAACGGGCATTTATGCGCTGGAACCGGGTAAAACCTGGGAAGCGGAAAACTGCATCCGCGTTGATGACAAGGTGAGCAAATGACGCCGGCAGAATTGAAACACCGATTGGTTACGCTGTTCACTGTTTTTTTCAAGATTTCAGCGGTCGCCGTCGGCGGCGGTCTGACAATGCTTCCGATGATGTCGAAAGAATTCTCCGAGGACCGCAAATGGGTATCCGAAGAGGAGATGGTCGACATTGTCGCAATTGTGCAGTCGGTACCCGGCATCATCGCCGTGAATATGGCGATTCTGACCGGCTCCCGCGTAGCCGGACTTCCCGGCGTGCTGGTGGCGTCGGTCGGCGTGGTTCTGCCTCCGATGATCGTGATCAGCCTGCTTGCCGCATTGTTTTCGCAGTTCTCGGGGAATGCGACAATGGATCACATCTTTCTCGGCGTCCGCGCGGCGGTTTCCGCACTGATTCTGCTTTCCGTGATAAAGATGAGCCGTTCGGTTCTGAAGACTCTTGCGGCGAAGGTGATCGCCCTGGCCGGATTCCTGCTGCTGGTGGTGTTCTCCGTTGACGCAGTCGGCATGATCGTCGGGGCGGCGGTTGTTGGACTTGTTCTCAGCTGGATTCATTATCTCCGGTTGAAAAAAGCTGGCGAGGTGACAAAATGACACTCTGGCAGATGTATCTTCTTTTCGTCAAGATCGGACTTTTCACGTTCGGCGGCGGCTATGCGATGATTCCGCTGTTCCAGACGGAACTGGTGATGAACTGGCACTTTATGACGAATGAGGAATTTGCGAACTTCGTGGCGCTTGCACAGGTGACGCCGGGGCCGGTCGGACTGAATGCGGCCACGTATATTGGCTATCAGTGCGGACTCAAGAATATTGGCGGGGTGCTGGGCGGAGCCTTCGGCGGCATGATCGGCACGCTGGGCGTGATGACGCCTTCGCTGTTTGTCGTCACGGCGATTGCGTATTTCATGCAGGTGTTCAAGGACAATCCGGTGGTGAAGGCGATTCTTTCCGGCATCCGTCCTGCGACGCTCGGACTGATTGCCGCCGCGGTGATTTTCTTTGCGGAAACATCGGTTTTCTCTGCGCCTCTGAACTATTTGTGGACGCGGGGGAAACACTTCGGGCTCTGCTGGCAGGGCGTTGTCATTTTTGTTATAACGCTGCTGCTTTCGCTGAAATGGAAAATCAGTCCTGTCTGGATTCTGATCGGCTCCGCCATTGTGAGCTGGCTTCTGTTCCAGTTCTGAAAATCTTTGCTCAGGATTGCCACGGCTCTCCTGATCGAGCTGGACGAAAAGTGGCTTGCCAATGGGAAGGTCTATCTGAAAGATTGACGGCAGAGATTCGGAGAATTTACAG
>DHMO01000017.1:0-8186 GCA_002405835.1 Lentisphaeria bacterium UBA4640
ATCTGCTGCTTCCGGTACTGTCCGGGAGCAAGCCCCGTCTGGCGGCGGAAGAAATGGGAGAAGTAATATTCGTCGTTGAAGTTCAGCAGACGCGCGATTTCGCGGACGGTAAGTTCCTTGTTGCGGAGGAGCAGTTCCGCGCGGGAGAGGAGGATGTTCGAGAGATATTTTTTCAGCGGGATTCCGATGTCGCGCGAAAAGTTGCGGGAAAGACGGTCGTGCGGGATTCCGGCAGTCTCCGCAAGGTCGTCGATGGTGAGCCGGGCGTTGATGTGATGGGCAATGTATTCGAACAGAGTGCGGTATTTTTCAAAACAATCCTTCTGGAAAAGTTTTTTGTCGGATGGAAACAGTTCCGCCACTTTCAGAAAGAGGAGTCCTTTGATGCGGAAGGCGGCGGAGAGGTCGGAACTGCTTTGGAAAACGGCGGCGACCTGTTCCACGAATTCCGGATCGTGCCGTTCCCGCAGGATGGCTTCGGAAAGGAAAATATCCTGATACGCGCAGTGCAGGATATTGAAATGGAATGCGAAGAATTCCGTGCCTTTCCGGAATTCAAAAGAGAGCGGGAGCGCGCAACTGGAAAAATAGAAGCAGCCGGGCTTCATCTCAATCTTCCGTCCCGTTTCGGAATTGCCGACGAACGAGGGTTCTCCGGTCACTTTCTGAACGGCGAAAATGCGGTTGTAAGTGTATCGGTTGTGTCCGGTGCAGTTGAAATTCGCAAACGAACACTCATGCAGTTCCAGATTGAGCTGATTCGCATAACTCATCGCGGAACTGCCGTAGGCGATGCCGGATAATTTCTGATGTATCTCCATGAAATCGCAAACTTTCTGCCGTATTTTTCCATTGTGAAAACGGGGTTCTTCATGTATAATATAGCAATATCGCAAAGAAAGTCAATTTGAAAAAGGAGCATTCCATGAAAAAAGCATTGATTGCAAGCTGGAGCGTCGCCGCGGCGGCGCTGTTCGCTGGAGAATCCGTCATTCCGGATGTTACGGACAACCTCTGGGCGCGTCCGGCCGGAACGAAAATTGTCGGAAAAGGAGTGGAAATCAATCCGATCGAAGGACGGAACGACAACGGCATCAGTTTTCTTCTGCCTGTGGAGGCAAACGCCGTTTATGATATGACGTTCACCGTCTCCCTGAAAAACGCCCCCGGGAAACAAGATCGGCTCCGCTGGCAGATCAACAATGTCAACTACTGTGCGGATGAGATCGCTCTTCCGGGAAAACCGGCAAAAGCCCGCGCGTTTGTTTTCAATAATGACATTGCCGGAAAGAAGTGGCTGGGACTGAAGTACAAGTACGAGCCGGGAAGCGGAAACGCAATGACCGTATCCAACTTCAATCTTGAAAAACTCGATTCCGCTGCGCTCAAAACAATCGTTCTGAATGAACCTGCCGCATGGACGACTGCCGGATGGAGCAAATTCGCAACCCGTTCCTTTGAACCTGTCACGGATTTCATCGAGGAGGGCGACGCCATTACGATTTCCGTCGGCGACGATGTGAAACCTTCGGACCAGGCCTGCATCCTTTCTACCTTCTTCCCGTTTGCGGCGGATTCCGAATACGAAGTTTCCGCATGGCTCAAAACCGACGCTCCCGGAACCGTCAGCCTCGGCGTGAACAGCTGGATCGGAAACAATTTCAAGCACTATTACAAAGGCATGAGCTTCCAGGTGACGCCGGAGTGGAAACAGTACACGGCAACCATCAAAACGCCGTCTGTGAAGGATTTCCCCGTCTTTGAACTCGGACGCACCCGCGGGTCCGTCACCCTGATGTGCGGCTCCGGAGCAAAGAAAGTCTACATCCGGAACTGGACCATCACGAAAAAGTAAGGACTGAACATGAAAAAATTTCTGATTCCCGCATTCTGCGTCGCCGCACTGCTGGCGGACGGCGCAAATTCGGTCGTGAACTCCAGCTTTGAAATGGGCATGGCGGGACACGCCGTCATGACTCATGTTCCCTACCGGACGGATTCACTTCAGCCTGAAGTCACATTCGACACAAGTTCTGCGGTGCACGGCAAACAGAGTCTGCGCATCGACAACCGCAAGGCGAACGCTTTTGTCCAGTACATGACGGCGGAAAATTATTTTGAACCCGGCTCGACGGTTACGTACTCGGTATGGCTGAAAGCGGACAAGCCGGTTGAAGTTCTCCTCTATCTGCTTGATCTGGATGTGGACGTTTCCCGTCCGGATGTGCAGAGTACAGACATCTGGAGCGGCGCTGGAAAAACGGTTGCGCTTTCGACCGAATGGAAACGCTATTCTCTGACGAAACAGGTTAAAAAACCGACCCGCCGCTATACGCTTCAGCTTGAACTGCAGAAGCCCTCGATGATCTGGGTTGACGCCGTCCAGTTTGAGGTCGCGTCCAAACCGACTCCGTATGCGCCCGCCGCTCCGGTTGAAGCTGCGTTTTCGATGGACGACCATGTGCTTCTGAACGGAAAACACTCCGCGGAACTTGCCGCGGTCAACTACACGGACAAAGCGCAGAGTGTGGATGTGAAGACCAATATCGGTGAATTCAAGTTTTCGCTTCCCGCAAATTCCGCGGAAAAGAAGAATGTGGAATTCCGGGCGGACCATTTCGGAACGTTCTCGCTCGAAGGAACGGTGAAAACGGCGGATTTCAGCGGAAAGGTGTATCCGGTTGATTACGGCGTCGTCGGGAAAATGCCGAAGTTCAACGGCGGATTCTTCATCGGCACGAACGGTGCAGGTCAAGTTCACAGATTGGATTTTATTCTGCGTCCGGAGCATTATCTGAACGGGAAAGCAACATACCGGAGCGATATGAAGGATACGATCAACAGACATTTCCGTGATATGCGCCTTGCCGGATTCCGCGTGATCCGTATGCATGACGGTGTAATCTCATGGTTGATTTTTGAACCGGAAAAAGGCAAGTATGACTGGACCGTGCTTGATACGCTCGTTGAATGTGCGGAGAAAAATGATCTTGACCTGATGTTCGTCCTCGGCAACGACGCCGTTGTTTACAACGAGAATAAAGACCGCGGCAAAGACTGGTTTGTCCGCAAAAACGGAAAAAAGAACGGTTTTGTCATGAGTGGTGGCTGGATGAGTGTTCTGCCGGACATGAAGGACTGGACCGATTTTGTTACCGCTCTCGCCAGCCGCTACAAAGGAAAAATCCGTTATTACGAGGTTATGAATGAGCCGAATCTTGTCATGCCCGATCCGGTAAATTACATGCGCTACCTCAAGGTTTCATATGAAACCATCAAGAGGATTGATCCTGCTGCACAAGTCGTCGGCATCTGCTCCACGGGCGATTTCAACGGCAAAACGGAGGAGTATATTGACGCCATCGGTGCACAGGGCGGATTCAAATACTTCGATATTCTCTCGTTCCATCCATACGATGCTCCGCTGGATACCGCGCCGAACCGCGCGGAACGGCAGATTGAACGCATCCACAAACTCGCTGCGAAATACCGTCCGGGAATGCCTGTCGTTCAGGATGAAATCTACTACCTGACCGATTTACAGAAAATCTACAACGGCGCTCTCTGCGGTCGCGGCTGGCCTGCCGGAAATGCGACACGGCGTTACGCCATTGACCTTGCCGGAAAACTCGCCGGGTCAATCCCGATGCATATCAGCGGATTGGAAGCCGGTGATGCCGGACACCGGAATACATGGTATTCGCCGCGCTTTGCGATGCATTATGTGCCGCGTCCCCATTTCATCGCATCCAATGCGTTCGGACGCTTTCTCGAAGGCGGAAAATTCCTTGCGAAGCCAAATATCAGCTCGCTGCTGAATTCGTTTGTCTTCCTCGACCGCGACGGAAAGGAAGTTGCCCTGATCTGGGCGCTGACCAAAGACGGCGAATGCTCGTTTGATCTTCCCTCCGGAGTCAAGGCATGTGATCTTTTCGGAAATCCTCTGAACGGAAAAACGGTCAGTCTTACGGAAGAACCGGTCTATCTGTTCGGTTCCGGTCTGAAGAAGAAACTGGAAACTGTTGATTTCCGGATGAGGACTCCGTACCGGGTCCTCGGGGCGGCGGAATCCATGCGGAACGGCGCGAAACATATTGCAGTGGAGTTCCGCAACATGTCGCCTGAACCGCGAGCAATGCAGGCGCGAATCACCGGACTCTCCGGTACGCAGAGTTTCTCGGTTGCGGCGGATTCCGCAAAAACAGTCTATTTCCCGCTGAACGGAAAAGATCTGAAAGAGATTACGCTCATCGTGGTTGACGGCGGACGCCTCTACAAGGAAAAACTCTCCGTTGCCGCGCATAAAACGACTTTTTCGGGCGAGACCGTGAAGGTCGGCGGTTTCGCAGAATTCACGCCGTCGCTGACTCCGGAGGGATTTGTCTTCGACATCCGCGTGACGGATTCGAGTGCGACTCCGCGTGTTGCGGGTGAACCGTGGCAGGAAGACTGCGTGGAGTTTTTCTTTGACGCCGCACCGGACCGCAATCTCAACCGTTCCGCCTATACGGAAACGGGCATGACACGCATGTTTCTCGTTCCGCCGTCCGCGGACGGAAAGCCGGCGGCGCTGGTCGATATGAAGATGAAGCCGATGAATGTGAAATGGTCTCTTGACCGGAACGCTTCGGGCTATACCGCACGCGTCGAGGTTCCGTGGAAACTGCTCGGCGCAACTCCGGAGAATCCGCCGTCGTTCGACCTGATCTTCTCCGATTTTGCGAACGGTAAAAAAGTGAAATCCTCCGCCTGGGCGGGCGGTCCGGACAACCACAAGAACCGTCTGAACTTCGGACGGATCGGTAAAAAGTAAGAGAATACCGCGGCCGTTCCTTCCGGACGGCGGCGGTAAAAAACGAAAGGGAGACAACACCATGAAAACTCCGGACAGAAGAAATATTTCATATTTCAAGCGTAAATCGAGCAGATTTACGCTTATAGAGCTCCTGGTAACGATTGCGATCATCGCGATCCTCGCCGGGATGCTTCTTCCGGCTCTGAACTCGGCGCGCGCAAAGGGACACGCGATCAGCTGTCTGAACCAGTTCAAGCAGGTCGGAACGGCGTCGATTATGTATTCCAATGCAAATGATGATTATATGCTTTTCGGAGAAAACCAGGATGAGATCGCCTGGTACGGTCGCATCTGGCCGTATCTGGTCGGCAAAGATTATCCAGGTCAGGCAGAGAAAGTGACATCGCCGCTGATGTGTCCGGCCGGAGATCAGCAGGATACTTTTTACTGGCACAACGACTCCAAGTACTGGGCCATTACCAATTTGTGCTGGAGCCGGAAATTGCAGCCGGGCGGAATTCCTGATAAAAAACTGATGACCCGCTGCAGCCGTCCTTCGGAAATATCAATCATGTGGGATACCTATCTGATTCCAAGAGGTTCTTCTTCTGCTGTCACTTGGGACCGGATTTTGGATCCTCACAACCAGACGCAGATCATAAACAATCTTGCTCCCCGTCACATGGGTATGAGCAATCATCTGTTTGTTGATGGTCATGCGCAGACTTTGGATTTTATCAGAGTTTCGAGCGATACATTTAAAGTGCGCTATGCCGGACCGTATATAGACATCGGCGGCCGCAATCCCTACTGGCGTTAAACTGCGAAAGGCAATCAAGCACCATGCCTGTTTATGAGAACGAATATACAAAGGAAATCCGTTTCCCGCTCGGCGGAATCGGAACGGGATGCGTCTGGATCAACGGTTCGGGGGAATTTGTCGACTGGGAACTCCTGAACCGTCCGGCGAAAAACACCTTCAACGGCGGAACGCATTTCATGATCCGCGCAATCCGGAACGGTGTTGTGGAAGATGTCCGCATGCTTGCCGGACCCTACCGCGGACCGCGCAACGGCGATCCCTACAACTACGGATTCGGCGTGCCGATGGAGACTCTCGCGGGCGTGCCGCGTTTCCGCAATGCAAAATTCACGGGAGAATTCCCGGTTGCGGAACTGGAGCTCTCCGATCCGGCGTTTCCCGGAAAAGTTGTTCTGACCGCCTTCAATCCGCTGATTCCGCTGAATGAATACGATTCTTCGCTTCCCGGCGCAATGTTCCGGATCCGCGTGGAGAACAGCGGCGATTCGGAGCTCACCTATACCGTCGTTCTTGTTGCGGACAATCTCTGGGAGCCGGTCTGCCTGAACGAACCTCTGACGGGGTTCTACCGCGGCGTCGTGATGCGTCCCGGAGAGGAATCTCTGAAAGACGCGCCGCGCGGCGAATTTGCAATCGCGACCGATGCGGAAAACGTTTCGCTTCAGGTCAATATGGAGGCGCACGATTTCTTCGACGGACTTTCCCTCTATTTTGAACAGCTCCGCACCGCCGCGCCGATTCCGCATCGCGACGGGACGGGGCTGACGCGCCGTTTCCGGAAGAAAAGCGCTGCAGGCGGCGTGCTTGATCTGCGCTGTCATGCGCTTGTTGCCGCGGAACGTCAAGTTCCCGCGGGCTCAGAGACGGAGTTCCGTTTTGTCTTTGCCTGGCGCGTTCCGGAGAACTGCAATTCCTGGATTTCGGATCGGCCGTTTATGAATCTTCATGCCGCGCGCTTCGCATCCGCGGAATCGGCCGCGGCTTACATGCTCTCCGGCTTTGGCCGTCTGCTTGAAGAGACCGACCGTTTCCGCCGCGCGTTCTATGATTCCACACTTCCGCCGGAGTTTATCGACGCCGCCGGAGCCGCAATGTCGGTTCTGAAAACCACAACCGTTCTGCGCGCACCGGACGGGACGCTCTTCTGCTATGAGGGCAGCGGAGTTGACAGCGGTTCGTGCACGGGTTCGTGCAATCACGTGTTTTCCTACGAATATACGCTTGCGTATCTTTTCCCCGAACTGGAACGGGCAATGCGGACGATTGAGTTCGAACGCAATGTGCGTCCCTCCGGCGAAATGCCGATGCGCATCCGTTTTCCCCGTTTTTCAAGATCGCGCGGGGCGGCGGATGGACAGTTCGGCTGCATCATCCGCGCGTACCGCGAATGGAAACTTTCGGGCGACGACGCATGGCTGCACCGTCATTATCCCGCGATCCGCAAGGCGCTGGAGTACGCATGGAGTCCGGAAAACCGCGACCGCTGGGATCCGGATCAGAGCGGAATTCTGACCGGACGTCAGCACAACACGCTCGATGTGGATCTGTTCGGTCCGAACGGCTGGCTTTCCGGCATGTATCTTGCCGCGCTCCGCGCCGGAACCGAACTCGCGGAAGCGGTCGGCGATACAGCTTCCGCCGCGCTCTGGACCCGGATTGCCGACCGTGGAACCGCGCGTCTGAACAGCGAACTTTTCGACGGAACGAATTTCATTCAGAAGCTCGACTATCGTTCGCATGAAGCTCTGGACGGTCTTCCGCAGAACGCGGGACTGTGCGAGATCGACAATCCGACGAAGCTGGATGATTTCTACTGGGATTCCGCGCGTCATGAAATCCGTTATCAGCTGGTTCACGGAACGATGATTTCGCAACTGCAGGGGCAGTGGCACGCTTCCCTGCTTGGACTTCCGCGAGTGTTCGATGAGGAGAAGAGCGAAACGGCGCTGGAGACGATCTTCCGCCGGAATTTCGTTTCCGATTTCGGTGAACGTTTCAACGCATGCCGTCTTTTCGCGCTTGCGGGTGAGGGCGGAACGATGATCTGTTCGCAGGCGGAGTCTCCCGAAGTTCCGCACGCGCCGCTTCCGTATGCGGATGAGACGATGCCCGGTTTTGAGTATGCGTTTGCCGCGGAGCTGATTCAGCACGGAAAACTGAATCTTGCCCGCCGGATCGTCAAAGCTGTCCGGGATCGTCACAACGGCTCGAACCGGAATCCGTGGAATGAGTGCGAATGCGGCAGCAGCTATATTCGCAGCATGGCGGCGCATTCGCTTCTGCTTGCCGCGTCGGGATTCCGCTGCGACTTGAGCGCGGGACGGCTGGAGTTCGCTCCCGCAGTTTCCGGCGATTTCCGCTGTTTCTGGTCGTGCGGTTCCGCGTGGGGCGTTTTCACTCGCAGTGCAAAGGGGGCGGTTCTGGAAGTTCTCGGAGGTTCCCTGAATCTGCACGAAATGAAAATTGATGAATCTGTTCATTCCGTTGGTCAGATTCTGAGAGCCGGGGAGTGGGTCCGGTTTGCATGACCGACACGCTCATTGCTTGAACATTTCGATCTGCTGCTTC
>DHMO01000017.1:8380-14627 GCA_002405835.1 Lentisphaeria bacterium UBA4640
GGGATTCCGATGTCGCGCGAAAAATTCTTGGAGAGCAGGTCGCGCGTTGTTCCGGCGACTTCCGCGAGATGGCTGATTGTGAGCTTTGCATTGATATGCTTTGATATATACTCAAAGAGTTCCCGGTAGTTTTCAAAACGGTCTTCCCGGAAGAGCGGTTTGTTTTTCGGGAAAAGTTTGGAGACTTTCTGGAAGAGAAGTCCCTTGATGAGGAAGGCGGCGGAGAGGTCGGGGGCGTTTTTGAATTCCGTTTCAAGCACGTGAATGAATTCCGGGTCATAGAGTTCCCGCATGAACCGTTCAGAGAGAAAAACGTCCTGGTATGCGCAGTAGCGCAGATTGAAATGAAACGCAAAAAATCCGGTTCCTTCTCTGAAATGGAAGGCGAGGGGGAATCCGTAACTGAAAAAATAGAGGTGTCCTGCTTTCATTTCAAGCTGTTCACCGGTTTCGTAGTTGCTGACGACTGAAGGTTTTCCGTTTGAGAATGAAACTGCAAACAGGCGGTTGAACGGGTAGCTGTTCCTGGTGTGACATTCGAAATTTGCGAACGAGGATTCATGAAGTTCCAGATTCAGCTGGTTTGCATAACTTATCATGACCGTGTCGAAAAGAACGCCGTTTTTATCGGTTACAGTTTTCATAAAATCGCAAGTTTTTTTCTTGTTTTCCCATTGTTTTTATTGGCTTTTTCGTGTATAATATAGCAAAGAACGGATAAAATGTCAACAAACAGCGGAAGGAAAATGATGAAAAAACAGATTTCAGAACAAAAGGCCGGAAACGTCATGAAAAACAAACCGGCGGCGCGTCAAGCCGTCTGCAGGAGCAAAGTCTGCAGGTTCACCCTTATAGAGCTCCTTGTGGTAATTGCTATCATCGCAATCCTTGCCGGCATGCTTCTGCCCGCCCTGAATGCGGCAAGAGCAAAGGCAAATGCAATCAGCTGCGCCGGAAATTTCAAGCAGCTCGGACTCGCCGTTGCAATGTACGGTTCGGACAACAACGACTATCATGTTCCCGCGTATCTGGACGAGATGATGCCGGAGGTCGACAACAATGTCAACTGGGTTATGATGCTCTGGCCGTATGCGCAGGGGAAGAATTTTCCGAAAAACGGTGCACCGGACAAAACCGTGTTCATCTGTCCCGCCGGACAGGACGACATTGTCACCACGGCGAACGGAAGCGACAAGACCCGCAAGATGACCAATCTTGCAATGAACGGAAAAATCACGTACCGCTATGCCGGGCAGCCGAACTGGAAGCTGATTCCGAAATGCAGATATCCTTCGAAAACTACGACCGTATGGGATGTTCTGAAATATTCGCGCGACGGTTTTTCCGTGAGCCGGGATGATGCCGAGCGTTCAAGAGCGGCTCTCGATATCCACAGTCTGCCAGTCGTTTATGCTTCGCTTGCCCGCCGCCATTCCGGCTGGTCGGACAACAATCTTTTTGTTGACGGACATGTTCAGCTTCTGAACAGCTATCAGGCGGTTCAGGCGCTGAACTGGACCGAACAGTGCATGCGTTACTATGCGCCGTTTGTCATGGAAAACGGTTCGAATCCCTATTGGCCCTGATTGAGGAGAAAAAATGAAAAGACTCTTATCCGCATTGTTCTGTTCCGCTCTGGCTGCCGGAGCGGCGGAAAACCTTGTATTCAATTCCGGATTTGAAATGGGAACGGACGGTTTTGCGATTGTCCGGATTCTGGAACCGGAAGTGAATCCGGACTTGAAATTCCTGCCGCTGAAAACGGATACGGAGAACGCCGCATCCGGAAAACGAGCGCTCAAAATCGAGAATCCGAACGGAGAATTCTACGAACTGCACACGAAATCTTTTCAGCTGAAACCGGAAACGGATTACACGGTTTCCGTCAAAGCGAAAAGCGATGCTCCCGGGGCGAAAATCCGGCTGATCATCTACAACGTCGTCAATAATTCCTGGAATGTTCACGCCCGGATGTGGACGCTTGACAAAGCGTACAAGAATTATGCTTTCACGTTCAATACAGGGAAGAGCGGGACGGAATGGCATATTCAGATTCCGCCTGGAGTACATTACGAGAAGAATGTTCCGCGCGGTTCCACCTGGCTGGATGATCTCACGGTCTATGAAACCTCCAAAGCCGCGTTCGCGCCGGAAACGGTGCTGGAAGCCTCCGTTTCCTCTTCCGACCGTCTGTATGAGAAGGAACAGAAGAATGCGAAACTGACTCTGAACGTTTACAACCGGAGCAAAAACGCCGTCCGCCGGAATTTGACGGTCCGCGGATTTGATTCGCTGTCCGGCGCCGAGCTATTCCGCCGTCCGTTTGAAGTGGCTCTGGCTGGCGAGAGCGGAAAAGAATTTTCGTTTGATGTGCCGCTGACCCGTTACGGTTCGGTTCGTGTTGCCGTGGACGGCGCGGATCGCTGTTACGAAGGTTTCTATTCGGTTATCGGCAAATATACAGCGCGTCCGCTTGATCTGATGAAGGAGCCCTGTGTCGGTGTTTGCGGAGGACTTGACTATGCAATTCCGCCGAAACTTTTCCGAGCGGGGTATCAGGTGGGAAACGCTCCGTTTGAGCGCGTTCCGGAGATGCTGTCGCGGCTCGGAGTGCGTCTGATGCGCGAGCACGACGGCGGGATGTCGGCAACCCAGTGGTCGGCGGTTGAGCCGGAACAGGGCAAGTTCGATTTCACGCATACCGACCGTTCGATGGCTGTTTATAAAAAATACAATATAGAGCTTCTTCCGGTTCTTGGACGCGTCGAGTTTGTTGAGCCGTTCCGCGGCTGGTCGATGAATGAACCGCAGCCGGAATGGGTGCGCAAACTCAGCAGACATCAGGAGCCCGACATGGGCGGCTGGAATGCGAAGCATGTCATTCTGCCTCCGCTTGACCTCTGGGAAAAATATGTTTCGGCAGTCGCGGAGCATCTGAAGGGAAAGATTCAGGCGTATGAAATTCTGAATGAGCCGAATATTCATCTCTGGCCGGCAAATTACAATACCTATCTGGCGTCCGCGGTGAAGGCGATCCGCAAGGCGGATCCGGCGGCGAAGATTGCGGCGTTCTGTCTGACCAGCGATTTCGGCGCGGATGGGACGGGCTGGCTGGATGAGTGCATCCGTCTTGGAGGGTTCAGGAATATTGACATTGCGGGATTTCATCCTTATTCAAGCCGTGAACTCGGTTCTCCGGTTCCTGCGGATCTGACGATTGAAAACTT
This sequence comes from Lentisphaeria bacterium UBA4640, assembly GCA_002405835.1. Taxonomy (GTDB): domain Bacteria; phylum Verrucomicrobiota; class Lentisphaeria; order Victivallales; family UBA1829; genus UBA1829. Next base: position 11,608 of record DHMO01000017.1, read on the forward strand.
CCGGAAGCAGGTGCGCGCGGTTGCGGACATTCCGCTTTGGAATACGGAACTTTATTACCTCTATGATGTGGAGCGCGGGAAGCCGGAGATGAAGCAGAAGGCGCACCATTGCGCATGGCGTTTCCTGGTTGACCTCGGGGAGGGCGTGGGACAGTCTCCGTTTATTTGCTCCCGGCAGATATTCCGGAACGTGCTTGTCCCGGAGTTCCCCGGTTCATCGCTGTTCGATACGGTACCGAACGAGAGCGCTGTTGTATTCAACACCATGGCGCGTCTGTTCGAGGGGGCGCGTCCGGTTCTGAAACGGAAGTTCGATCAGGGAATCATCCTGTACGGATTTGAACAGCGCAACGGCAGACTGATCGCCGCACTCTGGAATTTCCGGTACAGAAAAGGTCTCCGCATGGATCTGCGCGGACTGGAGGTTCTGGATATGTTCGGCAATCCGGTCAGAGCTGATATTCTTCCGGTTGGAGTGGAGCCTTTCTATCTTGAGCAGGGGGCGATGTCGCGCGGAGAATTCCTGCGGAAACTGGAATCGCTGAAGGTCCTTGTTGAGAATCCGGTTGGAGTGGTTCCGCTCCTGCGGATTTACAAAAACGGTTCCGGCGAGTTTGCTGTGCTGGAATTGAAAAATGAATCCGCAGAACAGCAGAAGGGTTTTGTCGGACTCGGCGGAGCGGTCGCGTCAAAGAAACTTACGGCGTTCCGGATTGAGCCTGGAAAAACTCTCCAGCTTGAGATTCCCGTTTCATGGGATCGCAGGAGCAGGGAGTCGGCGGACATCCGCATCAGCATCGGTTCCAGTGTCTTGCGGGTGAAAGCCCCGGTTGTTGAGAGCCGGAATGTATCCGCCGGACTCTTGATTCCGTCCGGTCCCGCCGCGTGCCGTGTGTTCCGCGAAAACGGCAGCCTGGTTGTTGAGGGAACCGTTCCCGATGCAACCGACGCCGGAGTTTCCGGAAGGCGTCCGGCATGGGAGACCGATTCCGCCGAGCTGTTTTTCGATTTCGAACCGATGCGGTTCGGCGTTCATCCGGAAACTTATACGGCTGCAACGGCGCGTGCATTCATCACTCCGCGCGATCCGGAAGGGAAACAGCTTCTGCTCTGGGGAGATTTCTGGAAGGGGAAAAACTGCAAGCTGAAAGTTTCTTCCGATGCAAAGGAATGGAAGTTCCGTTTGGAGTTCCCGTTCGATCTTCCCGCATGCGGACGGATCGGCTTTGAGATGATTGTCAACGATTCACAGAAGAAACGGTTCGGTTCCTGCTTTGATTCGAAACAGGCGCATTGCAACCGTCTCGAATTCGGACTGATTGATTTCAACCAAAAAAATAAGGAGATTCAGAAATGAAGACAAAAATGTTTATCTGCGCCGGAATGTTCGCCGCCGCTGCCGCGGCGTTTGCGGCCCAGCCGGTCGAAACGAAAATCACTCATGGCAGCACCTGGAAGAACGCAAAGGGAGTATACACTCAGAATTATCCCGGGCATGATTACGACAGCCTGTTCTTCCGTTTCCCAGTGGAGACCGACGGCTTTTACAAGCTGAGCGGAGAATTCTGCGGAACGGATCCGGTTCTTGTCTGCGGACTTGTGCAGGTTCCGGAAAAAGAATTTCTGCCGTTTACCCATTATCAGTTTTTCAAAAAGGGGAACGGCGAGTTCCGCGTTTACCAGAACCCCGGGCCGAAAAACACTCTGAAGTTCCGCAATCTGAAAGTGGAACGTCTGGAGGAAGCCGATCTGAAAAAGAATCTGATTCCGGACGGAGAATTTGAATCCGGAGCCTGGAAGCCGTTCTGGCGGGAAGGGCGCTGGGGCGACCAGGAGTCGGAGAATGTTTCCGCTCCCTCCGATTTCCTGCAGGGAAAGAACAGTCTGAGTATGGGTGAACCAGCAAAAGGCAAAGTCAATGCGCTTGTCTCGCGTCACATGCCCGCCCGTTCGAATCAGACGGTTGTCATGACTCTCTGGGCGAAGGCGGACAACCCGCAGCCGCTGCGTCTGAATCTGGATTTCGAGCGCCAGTCCGGCAAACATCTTTACCAGCTGAAGACGGTTGCCCTGACTCCGGAGTGGAAAGAGTACACGTTTGAATTCAAGACTCCGGAATTGGAGACTCCGCATATTCAGCTGCATCTGCAGCGCGAGAGTCTTTCCGGAAATGTCTGGATCGACCACGTGGAGTTCCGCGAAAAATAATAGTTTCCCTGTTTGATAGCATGTTTCCGCGCCGCCTGAGAGTGATGTGACCCCAAAATATTGGACGGGTTATTAACGCCGGGAATGAGTTCGGTATTGTACAGGACTCATTCCCCCTCTTTTTAAAGATATCCGCTCATTATTGAAATAGCAAATGTATTCGTGGAGTTTTCTTTCAAAATCCTTGACGTTTTTGAATTGCTCGCCGAAATACATTTCTGTTTTGAGCCTGCCAAAGAAGTTTTCCATGACACTGTTATCCAAGCAGTTCCCCTTCCTTGACATACTTTGAGTAATTCCGTGATCTTTCAACATTTGCTGATATTCCCGCATCTGGTATTGCCACCCTTGATCCGAATGCAATATCGGAGTTGCATCCCGTGGAAGGACTGCAAACAAACCATTCATCATTGTTCTCGTCTGAGCAAAATTGGGACTCTCACTGATCGAATACGACAGGATTTCCGAACTAAACAAATCAAGAACTGGGGAAAGATAGACTTTCTGATTGCATACGTTGAATTCGGTAACGTCTGTCGCCAACTTTTCAAAAGGCTTTTCTGCCTTAAAATCACGATTCAGAAGATTTTCTGCAATCTTGCCAACTGTTCCCTTGTACGAGCGGTATTTGCTTCTACGTTGTCTTCCCAGCATGTTCATATCATGCATCAATTTCTGAGTGGTTTTATGGTTGATTTTGCAACCTGTACTACGTAGCACTGCATGCACCCGCCGATAACCGTATCGTTCTTTGTTCTTCTCAAAAATCTCTTTGATTTGAACTCGGATTAAAGCGTACTTATCCTGCTTGC
>DHMO01000017.1:14792-45583 GCA_002405835.1 Lentisphaeria bacterium UBA4640
TAAGGCACTCAATTTTTTTATGTACGCGATCTCCATACGCAAACGTTGATTTTCTGCGATCAGATCTTCTTCTACGCTTTTTGCAAGTTTCGGCGGTCGACCTTTCTTGCCTCCCCGCGCTCTGCCTCGTCATTCTTCCGCAAGGCCTTTTTCTCCTTCTTCAAGATAAATCCGTTTCCAACGCTGGAGAGTCTTGACATGGTTATGTGCTTCCAGCCTGGTCAAGTTTGGCCAGTATTTCCTCACAGTCTCTTCATAGCAGAGATGGTTCTTACGCATATCCAATATAGCACAAATTTTGAATTTTGCACTATACCGATGATTTTTCCTGCCTGTTTTCTTCATTAAAGTGCCCCCAAAGGCTGTGTCCAACTTCTGGGGTGCACTTCAAAATGACGGATTATTTCTCTTTATCCACTTCCTCGTAAATTTTCCAGACGCCGTTCACCTTCTTGAGTTTGCTGACTGTGATTTCCGTGATGATTTCATCGGATTCAAGATCTTTGAAGGATTGCGCGGTATGGGTGACCGTTGCGAGAGCTCCATTCACTTTCACATCAAGAAATTTTGTCGTCTTCAATTCCAGTTCCGCGCTCTTTTTCATTTTGTCCTTGAAAAAGGTACAGATGTTTTTGTAGTCGTTTAAAAATTCCTGCGTCCGGGAAACCTCTTTCAGAAGTTTTTGGGCTTCAGCATTTGGTTCTTGCCCCTCGTTCTGCTTGTAGGCAAAAAGGGAAAATTCGTACGGATGAGAACCGTCTATAAGCAGTATCATCGCTTTCAGGTCGGCCGGCGTAGAGGTGTCGCCGTTGCTGTCGACAATCTTGCAATTTTCGGTATAATGGGAAAGAACGCTTTCCCATTTCAGTGCGGCTGCATCTTTCGCGGTTTGCAGAATTACATTTTTCACATCATCGGCGTCTCCGGCAAAGAGAGCGAACGCTGAACAAATTGTCAGCACGACAGATAAAATCATCTTTTTCATTTTTCCCGTCCTTTGTTTGGGTTGCTGGTTTGAAATCCGAAAGGCCTTTTCCTGTAATCTATTCCAGCTTTCTGAAATATCAAGCAGTTTCGGAGTTTATCTTTCTTTTTGCTTCATTTGCAAGTTTCGATAAAATATTCTGCAAATGGAAAAGCGTTTGCGGTTGTTTTTTCAAAGAATCGTATGCTGCAGCTCTTGCGATTTGCGGGACGGGGTGCTATTGTGTTGCAGAATAACAACGAAAGGACTGCTTATGCTGAAAAAATCATTCTTCAACCGCCAGCAGACGGCGGTTACTCTGCTGATCCGCGGAGAATCCATCGATGAAATGCTCGCTTCCGCACGGATGGCGGAATTCAACGGGGCGGACGGAATCGCAATCGAACTTTGCGATCTTGAACCGGAACAGAGAACAAAAGAGAATTACCGCCGTCTCATGGACGGGGTGCATCTGCCGTTCATGTTCATTCTCTACCGCAATGACCGCTGGCTCAAAGAGGATGACGAAGCCCGGCAGAAATATCTGCTCGATGCTGCGGAGGCTGGCGCGGAAGTCGTCGACGTCATGGGAGACCTGTATGATCCTTCTCCGTTTGAACTGACCCGCAATCCGGAGGCGATTCGCAGACAGATGGCGCTCATTGAACAGATTCATGAACGCGGAGCAAAAGTGATCATGTCTTCGCACATGTCCAACGATTTCCGGACTGCGGAACAGGTCCTCGAACATCTGCAGCAGCAGTCCGCCCGCGGTGCCGATATCCTGAAGATCGTGACCCGGGCAAATACCGAAGACGAGCTAGCCGAGGTGATTCGTACGACAATGATTCTCAACAAGGAGCTTGACAAGCCGTTCGTGCATCTCTGCAACGGTCCCTACAGCCGTCTGCACCGCTTTATCGGGCCGAAGCTCGGTTCCGCGATTGCATTCGCTGTGAACGATTACAACAAACCGAGTCTGCTTTACGGACAGCCGACCATCCGTTCGCTTAAAACGGTGATTGAAGCCATTCCGTGGCATGTAGACGATGTGCAGGTGAAGTAAAAACTCCCGGAGAAAACCGGAGAAGCTTACGTCCTGCGAAATTTTTCCAGAAGAAATTTCCCGCGGGACGATTTTTTTATCATTTCCGGAATCTTTTCCGGCGAGCAGTGCGCCAGCTCGAAAATTTCCGGGTCGGACAGGCGCAGGAGCACGGGGAGCGGATTCAATCCCGCATTTCGCAGTTTTTCCGATGCGCGTGCAAGGCGGAGCCGGATCTGTATTTCCCTCAGCAGAATAAGAAGCGGAAAAAGCAGCGGAGCATACCAGACTCCGGTCCCCAGCGACGCCAGAACCGGCGCGAGGGCGAGCCCGCCGAAAAACAGCAGCGGAAGAGGCCATTTGCGGAACAGGTTTCCAACGTTCCGCCGGAATGCGGAGCGGCTCATCTGACACGGAAAATATTCCTCGTACACCGAGCCGGGGAACGGAATGCGCACGGCGTGAACCATCTCGTGCGCCAGTGTTTCGGCGGCGTCATATCCCAGACGGCGTTGCTTGCGGATGAAGCCGCTGTGCAGAAAAACGAGCGGAAGAAGGTTGTCCGCTTCCAGTTGAATTCCGGCGGAAAGAAAACCGGTCTGGCGGGCGGAGTACCAAGCGGGAACCCAGCCGGCGCGGAAACGGAATTTTTCCCAGGTCAATTCCTCCGCTTTCTGGCGGAGGGCAGGGGAGATTTCCGGCGAATCCGCAATCAGATTCTGGAAAAACTGGTCGGAAGAAAGCACGTTCAAATTCTGCTCAAGACGGGCGAGCCGTTCCGCAAACGCTCCGGGCGTTTCTCCGGATGCGGGGATAATTCCGGCGGAATCGAGTTCATCCGGTGTGTATGCGGAAAAAGATTTTTCCGGATTCTGCATCATGGGATCGGCAGGGATACAACGGTGACGATCCGTTGATAGAGTGCAACAATGCCGCGTCCGATCGGTCCGAACGAGCCGCCCCCGGCGGACAGTGAATAGACCGATGCCGAAGCCGCGAAGACGAGCGGCAGAATGGAGCAGATCAGAATAGTGTACTCCAGAAGAATGCTCCGTTTTCTGACAATCCGCCGCGTCATTTGTCCTGACTCCAGAACCAGTTGACCACCGGGTCGCCCGGCAGACCTTCCGCAAGAATCCTGCTGCGGAGCTGTTCCGCTTCGCGCAGTTTCAGCGGATCGTAATTTTCGGTGAGTTCCTGCTGTTTCATCCGGAAGCGTTTCCATGCGGATGCGTAAGTCTGCATCTCCTGACGGGAGACGGATGAGGCGGGTGCGAAGTAGAAGCCGGCCGCTTTCGCAGCGAACCAGACGCGTGTTCCGGCGGCGGAGTCCGCAATCCGGTTCAGCGCGGCGAGCATGGAGGAACGGTATTCGAGAAGCCGGGAACAGCGGTCGTGCAGACGGAGCACTGCGTTCTGCAGCATCCAGCGGTTTTGCGGAAGCTGAAGCCAGAGCCTGGTTTCTTCCGCAGCGAGGTAAAGCGAGCGGAGCCGGATGCACTCCGGCTGAAAATCAAGGCTGGCGGCAAGGTCATCCGAATAGACGTTGGCGGATTGGAGCGCGGTCTGCTGAATAATGGAGTAGAAAAAACGGATTCCGAACATCCGGTCGTAGACTCCGCAGGGCGTTGTCCGGCGCGGATTCGGCATTTTACCTTTCAGTTCGCTGAACTGGAACGCCTTGCGCAGTTCCGCTTCATCGGCGAAACGTTTTGCCGATGCGGGAATGCCCTGTTCCCCGAATCCGGCTTTTTCCAGACGGGAGAGCAGGGATTTCAGACTTTCCGCATGATTGAGAATGTCGTTCTGACGCTGAATCAGGGAATCGCGTTTATTCATCAGCAGAGGGCTGATGAGACACTCGTCGCGCGAGACGAACGGGATCTCTTTTTCGATCCGGTCAAACTGCATCGCAAGCAGCGCGTTCTGGTTCGTCTCCACGGCGTCGCGGTTTTTCTCAAGTTCCTTCAGCGCTTCCGCCAGGTCTTCCGCGTGGACGCGGACGCTTCCAGAGGAGAGGGACTGAAGTTTGTTGATTTCCGAAATCAGCGGTTTGAAGGGGACTCCGGGGGTGTTCAGCCGTTCGAGAACGGTCTTCAGTTTGTGGAGATTGGCGCAGTTCTTTTCCAGTTCGGCGGTCAGCTTCCGGATTTCCCCGCGGAGCGGACGGAGATATTCCGGTTCCTTTTCGAGCGGACGGAAGACGGAATTTTTCAGCTCTTTCAGGAAGGTGCACTGGTTTTCCGGCTCGGCGTCCATGGAGACGAGGAGACGGCGGACGCGGAACTGGAGGTCAAGCAGTTTTTTTGCATGCCGGACTTCTTCCATGCGCTCGTCGACAGTGGCGTCTTCCCAGTTCCATGCGAAGCGGTCGTCGCTTTCAAGACGTCCGAAACATGCGGCGGCGTCCTGCCATTCCGAATTGTCCAGATGCTGTTTGAATTCATTCCATGCAGCGAGGGTTTTCCGGTACCGGGCGATATTCTTGAGATGTTCCAGATGATGTTTTTCATATCTCTGGAAATCGCGGGCGCCGGGCATGGCGTCGAGCATGCGCCGGGCGGCGTCGAAATCGGCGCGGCGGATGTAGAATTCGGCGGCGTTGAGGAGCTGAACCGCCTGCGGCGTTGCGGCGTAGAAGATGCCGAAGGCGAGCAGAATCACGAGAACGGTTCCGCCCATGACGAGCATTTTGCGTCCGATCTGGGAACGTGCGTGGGGAACGTTGCGGTCGAGGAACGTCATATCGAAGAACGCGACGGAAATTTCATCGGAGTCCATGAGCATGCGTTCCTGCCGTCCGAGCCGTGCGCCGTTGACGAAGGTTCCATTGATGCTGTCGAGGTCGCGGATCCAGGATTCGCCGTTTTCCGCAATGCGGATTTCCGCATGGAAACGGGAAACGACGTCGTCTTTCAGTACAATGTCGTTGTCGGGATCGGAACCGATGCGGATGAGATTTTTTTCCAGCCGGATGAGTTCGCCTTCGCGGGGACCGTTGCGGAATTCGAGGCGGTGGACGTCGCACGGACGCGATTCGCGCAGTTCGGCCGGCTTGACGAAGAGCTCGCAGTCGCCGATGGAGATGCGGTCGTTCTGTTTGAGCTGGGCATTGGTGATCGTTTTTCCGCGGGAGTGAAAGTTTGCTTTGCCGCAAGCCTGAAGGCGGATGTGTCCGGAATCAAGATGAAGTTCCGCCTGATGATCCCCGGCGACGCGGTCTTCGGGTGGAACTACCCAGTCGTTGTCCGGCGCACGCCCGATTTTTACAATGGAACCGAGTGTATCGGTTTTTGCGGAAACGATCAGCCGGCCGCGGCAGCGGAATTCGAGAAGGTAGATATACGACCGTTTCTTCTCCTTTTCCGGAGACGGAACCGCACTGCTTTTTCTGAGTTTGCTGAACAGTTTCATCATTCTTCAATCGTCCAAATGTTTTTCATGATTTTCACATGCCTGTGGTCATCCGGCGAGGGGAAGCGGCGGAGACAGTCGTTGACGATACGGGTCATTTCCTGCAGATTCTGCGAAGCCTGTGCGGTCTGATACGCCAGACAGTTCTGAGAATACCAGACCTGCTGTTTCGTCCGGAAGTCCAGCCAGAGCGGAACCACGGCGTCGATCAGAATCAGATCTTTGGTTTCGTATGCGCGGCAGAGCAGAGTGCGCAGTGCAAGATCAAGGTCGTCCCAGACGGCGACCGCGATATTCTTGCGGAGTTCGAGCGCACAGCGCTGAAGGAGCCGGGTCGGGTTGAACTCCATGCGTTTTTCCGGAATTTCCCAGTAGTGATCAACCATGGTCGGGGAGACGACGAATGCGCCGAATCTGCGCAGCACGCGTTCGGAACGCCAGAAGTGGTTGACCGGAACCTCGCGGAGCAGAACGAGTTCCTTGTCCTGATAGCGCATGTAGCTGGCGTAACCCTGCCAGCGGATTTTTTTGTCGATGCGGGTGTACGAGATGCTGTAATAGGGGAATCCGCTTTCGGTCGGACGGTAGAAATCCTGTTCCGGATCGCTGAGAAAGGCGAACCCGTTCTGTTTGGAAACGCGCTTGCGCCAGTTGTCGAAACTTTGCTTCCGCGTTGTGCGGAAACCTTCGGGGAGCGGGGTGACGGTGAAGACAAGATGGAAGGGAACATCCATGTTCTTGCCGAGGGCGGTCATGATTTCACAGTTGTTTCCGTCGACGCGCTGAACGGTCGCGGCGGTCTTCGGGAAGTAGACGAGGCATTTCCCGAACGGTTCGATTTCGGTCCGGACTTCGCCGTCGTTGTAGTTTCCGGAGACTTCACCGGGCCAGGTGAGCGGGTTTTCCTGTTCGAGAACAGTGTAGGCGTAAGCGCCTGCGATGATGCAGACGAAAAGAAGAATGCCGGCGGCGAGCACAAACTTGCGGCGCCGTTTTTCGCTGCGGCTGAAGGAGCGGAGCTCGTCGAGTTCGGCGGGGGATGCGTAACGGGTGTGTGCACCGTCTGCGGCGGGGGCTCCGGCGGTTGCTTCTTCGGTCAGTTCCTCGGTCGCCTCTTCGGATTCGGCAGCAATGGGATCGGCGGAGGCGTCGGGTTCGAGAACGAACGAAAGCTCCTTCCCGATGCGGACGTCCGCTCCGGGGGGGAGCATGACGCTTTGTCCTCCGGAAATCTCTTCGCCGTTGACCCATGCGGATTCGGTTCCGTGAACAAGCAGGAGGACGCCGGAGCCGAGCTGGGGCATGAGCGTGATGTGTTCCGCGGCAATGTCTTCGCCGCCGGGACGGATGTCTGCGGTCTTCGCCCGTCCGATTTTCATCCCGGCGCCGCCGACGGCAAAGACGCGTCCGGAAAGTTCGCCGGAGATGAATCGGATTCTGTATTTTGACGGCATATCGTTCATAGCGGTCTCCTCAGAACAGTGGGACACCGGCTTCCTTCATCTTGAGGAAGACCGGGGTCAGGATTGTAATAAAAACTGCGGGAAGAATGAAGAGCGCCATGGGGAGGAGCATGAGCGACGGAGCGCGCTGCGCTTTGCATTCGGCGAGAGCGAACCGCGCCTTGCGCATCTCCTCTCCCTGGATTTCCATTGTTTCCGTGAGGGGGGCGCCGAGTTCGGTTCCCAGGGCGACTGCGGCGGCGAAGGAGGTGAACTCCTTGATCTGAATGCGGTCCGCCATGTTCTGGAGCGCCGTGATGCGGAGCACTCCGAGCTCCATTTCGCGGAGCATCTGCGAATACTCTTCGGTGAGCGGGCCCGAGACGCCGAGTTTGACGTAGAAGCGGATCGCCGCGGTGAAGTCGAGTCCGCCGCGCATGGCGGAGGCGATGAGGTCGATGGAGTAGGGGATCGCGCGCAGAATTGCAACCTGTCGCTGCTGAGCGAGGTTGCCGATGATGATTCCCGGCAGAGCCCAGCCGACCAGCGCGCCGATTGCTCCTGCGATCGGAATGGAGATGCGGTTTTCCTCATCGACCAGCAGCATGGCGGCTCCCGCGGCAATCAGCGCAAACAGCACGAGCAGGAACGCCTGTACGCAGTAGACCGCGCCGGGCGAGAGTTTCAGTCCGGCGAAATGGAGTTTTTTCTGAAGTCCGATGCTGTGTCCGGCGAAAAGTTTGCGGAAGAAAGTCCCGAATCCGAGCATTTCCATGAAGTCCGTCATGGGTTTGGTCAGCCGGAACAACAGGGGCAGGGAGACGTCGCCGGAACTCTTCTTTTCCGTCCGGTCGTCCAGAACGAGAAAGTAGAGCACCGGAAGCACGGTTGCCATGAACGTCAGCGAATAGATGATGATCTGTTTCATGCGTCACACCTCAATATTTACAATGGCGCGGATGACGAAATAGCCGATGACCTCAAGGGTCAGCATGACGCCGATTGCGCACCAGCCGATCGCTGTCTGTACCATCGGCAGCATCAGCTCGTTGTTGATGAAGAAGAGCAGAAGGAATGCAATCAGGGGCGCGAGCGACATTGCGAGAGCCTCGAAACGTCCCTGCGCCGTAAGCGCGCGGAGTTTCTGCTGGAACTCGGTGCGTCCGCGGATCATCTGCGTGATTCTTCCGAGAACATCCGCCATGCTGCCGCCCGACTGCGTGGTCAGACGTATGGAGATGATCAGAAGCTGAAGATCTTCGCAGGGCAGGCGGTTGTACATGCGCTGCAGCGCCTCCGCGAGTTCAAGTCCGAGGCGGTATTCGCGGATGACGATCATCAGTTCCTCTTTCATCGGACCTTCGCAACGGCGCGAGAAGACTTCGAGAGCCTGCGGGAGAGCTTGTCCGGCGCGCAGTCCGCTGGTCAGCCCGAGCGCGAGGTCGAGAATGCTGCTTTCAAATTCAAGTGCCCGTCTGCGCGCTTTGCCTGTGAAGTAGAGCCACGGAGCCGCCATTCCGAGAAGGAACAGAACCGCCGCAGCGGGAACGATGATGCGCGGATCGTAGACCTGGCAGAAGACAAGAATTGCGATCAGCAGACCCGAAAGCAGGGTGCCTGCGGAGAGCTGGAGCTGCTGGAGCGTGGTGCGGCGGATGAAATAGTAGACGTTGTTCACGGCTCCGTCGGAATTCTGCTCCTTGAGCTTGCGGTCGGCGTGCTCCAGCGTAAAGGACTGCACGAGCGAAATGACGATGTACACCAGCATCGCAACCGCCGCGAGCACCAGCAGATAGAGTCCGTATCGCTGCAGAACGGGGACTGTATTCATGGGGCCTCCTTATCCTTCGGGCACGAAGACCGACATGTCGAGTTCCAGGTCGCCTGCCTGGCGCAGTTCGTCGATGAAGGTCGGAATGTTGCCGGTTGCGGTGTGATGGCCGATGACATGGAAATTCTCGTCGAATCCCTCCTGTTCGAACGTGAAGATGTCCTGAAGCAGAATGGTGCTGCCTTCGCGTCCGGTGACTTCGGATATTTTCACGATTTTGCGTGAACCGTCCGGAAGACGCGTCTGCTGGACGATCAGGTGGATTGCGGAGGCGATCTGTTCGCGGATTGCGGAGGAGGGCAGTTCAAAGCCGGCCATCATCACCATGTTTTCGAGACGCGACAGCGCGTCGCGCGGATTGTTTGCGTGACAGGTGGTCATGGAGCCGTCGTGCCCGGTGTTCATCGCCTGGAGCATGTCGAGCGCTTCAGCTCCGCGGCACTCGCCGACGATGATGCGGTCCGGGCGCATGCGGAGCGTGTTGATGACGAGGTCGCGAATCGTGATGCGTCCCTGTCCTTCGACGTTTGCGGGACGTGCTTCGAGACGGCAGAGGTTTTCGTGCGAAAGTTTCAGTTCCGCCGAGTCTTCCACTGTGATGATGCGTTCTTTTTCGGGGATGAACTGCGAGAGGATGTTCAGCAGAGTCGTTTTGCCTGAGCCTGTGCCGCCGGAAACAAGGATGTTGCGGCGTGCGCGCACCGCTTCGCGGAGGAAGAGCGCCATCGGCTTTGTCAGACTCCCGAATTTGATCAGATCGTCGTCGGTCAGTTTCTTCGAGGCAAACTTGCGGATTGTTACGAGCGAGCCGTCGAGTGCGAGCGGGGGGATGACGGCGTTTACGCGGGAACCGTCTTCCAGGCGTGCGTCGACCATCGGGGATGCGGCGTCGATGTGGCGTCCGAGCGGTTCGACGATGCGCTGGATAATCGCCTGAAGGTGCGATTCGCTGTTGAATTTCGCCGCCGACCGGTAGAGCAGCCCCTTGCTTTCAATGAAGATGTTTTCGGGGCCGTTGATCATGATTTCCGAAATGGAGCCGTCGCGCAGGAGCGGGGATAGAGGGCCGAGCCCGGTCAGGTCGTCCAGCAGAATCTGACGGAACTGGTCGAGCTTGACGGATGAGGGAATTTCGTGGCGGATTTCCCGCAGAATCTGGTCGACGGCGTCCGCAACTTTCGGGCGCATTTCGCTGTTCGAAATCTCCTTTGCGGCGGCGTCGATGTTGAGCAGTTCGAGTACGCGTGTCTGCACCCGTTTCGCGAGCGCCAGCATGGATCCGCTGTAGAGTTCAATGAGAGATTCCTGTGCGGAGTAGACCGGAAGATGCGGCGGATTTTGCGGTTTCGCCGTTTTGACAGCCTGTTTTGTTTCAGACTGAGCCGGCACGCGTGGGGTGGGAGCGGTGGACGCCTCCTCCGTTTTTTCCAGCACCAGATCGGTCTCCCCGATCTGGATGGTGTCACCGGGGCAGAGCGGAGTGCGCTGTTGAATGGGGCGCCCGTTTACGCGGGTTCCGGTCCGGCTGGAAAGGTCGGTGATGAAGATGTTTTCTCCGTCCGAAACAATCTCCGCGTGACGGCGGGAAATTTTTTTGTCCGGAATGCAGAGAGCGGAAGACTCGGAACGCCCGATTGAGAGTGGCGTGTTTTCCGTCAGCTCAAGCGTTCTTCCTTTTTCCGTTCCGGTTGTGATTTTCAACAGCATCATGGGTGCGCCTCACCATGTAAACATTTTGAGAAACCAGTTGCGCTTTTCGCGGCTGTGCACTTTTTTATCCTTTTCGCGGACGGATTTGGAGATGGTCCTTTCAAGGTCGGCTGTCTGTGCGGAGGGCTTTTCCGTCATATCCGTTTTCCGGTTTGCAATCTGCGGACAGACGAGGATGAGAACCTGGAATTCTTCTCCGAGTTCTTCATCGTTTGCCATGAACCAGTTGACCACGGGAATATGGCGCAGGAACGCATATCCGCTGCGGCTTTTCGAGTAGGCGGACTCCTTCTGTCCCGCAATGACCGCCGTTTTGTTGAGGGGGCAGAGAATGACGCTTTTTGTTTTTGTCTTGCGCTGGAGATAGTCGTCGTTCTGCTTGACGGGCGCAAGGCTTTTTTCAAGTTCGAGTTCGAGCCGGACCTGGTCGGCGCGGACAAATCCGCCGCGGATCTTGAGTTTCAGTCCGTAGTCGATTTCTTTGATCGTCGCGACATCCTGTCCGATGATTTTGACGCTCAGCGTTCCGCCGTTTTCATAGGAAGCCGCTTCCGCATTGTTGCTGGTTAATGTGAGATGTCCGGCGTCGCGGAAATCGGAGATTCCGTTGTTCCCGAGGAACACAAGCGTGCCTTTGAGATTTGTGTTGAAATTCGAGTAGACTCCCGTTCCGCTGTTGCCGGAGACATTTTCCGGGAAGGCTCCGGAGAGTGCGCGGAACCAGGCGATCAGATTCCACGAAAGAACGGTTCCGTCCGCGGAGGAGTTGCCGAGGTACTCCAGCTGGGTGCGGGTGACGCCGACAAAGACGACGCCGACGTCGAGCTGAGTGTCCGCGATGTTCAGGTCGGTTTCAACTTTAAGTGAGTTCCCGTTCCATTCCGGCTGAAGCCATTTCTGGGCGGCGAGAATGCGTTTGACGGAGTCTGTATCCTCTTTGCAGAGGAGATATCCGGAGACGGTCAGCACGCCGTTTGCGGTCTGAAGCCGGAGCTGTCCCGGCTGTTCCGGCGAGACGGAATCCGCAACTTTGTATCCGGCGTTTTCGAATTCTTTTGTGAGCTGTGCGTAGAGCGCGGGGCCGGCACGGAAGGTGACGTAGTTGCGGCAGTCGTTTTCATAACGGCGCATGACGCGGCGGAAATACTCCCAGTGACCGGGTTTCGTGATTTCCCCGCGCAGAGCGAGAACGTTATCCGAAAGTTCGACGCCGACTTCGGGAAGGTCGCTGAGTTCGCGGCAGAGTTCGCGGTAAACCGGCATGACGGAGTTGGAGACGGTGACGCGGAACACCTTGTTCATTCCAGGCATGGAGACCGTGACGACTGCGTTTCCTGTTGTCACTCCCTCCATGTCGAAGGAGCGTCCGGAGGCGTTGGCGAGCCGGACGTTTTCCGTGCTGGATTTGTATTGCGTGACCGGGAACGGCATTTCAATTTTACGCACCTCTCCGGCGGCGATGGAGAGGCTTTCCGGAGGGAGCGCAACAATGCCGCCGTCCGGAGACGGTGCCGCATCCGAGGCGGTCAGAACTCCCGCCGCAAAAAGCAGAGACAGGAAAAAGCGTTTCATTTTGAACCTCAGCGGTGATCTTTGTTTGGAATTTCAGGCAGTTCCGCCGGAGCGAGTCCCCTGCGGATTTTTGCGAATGTTCCGGCATTGACCACGCCGCCGTCCTTGCGGTTGAGCGCGACGGAGTCGTTGCGTTTGCGGAGAACCGGATAAAGTTCGGATTCGCGCTGCGCCGCAATCAGGATCATCGCCTGCTGCGGGGGGAGCGAAACGAAAATCGTGCCGCTGGAGCTTCCGCTTTCACGGAATGAACCGCGTTCGTTTGCAATTCCGATGACCCGGACGCAGGGGAGGAGAACAGAGGTTTCGCGCGACTCGTTCACCTTGACGCCGGAGCCGTCGCTGACCTTCATGTCCTTGTCCATGACGACCTCTTTGCTGACGTAGGTGGAGATGATCGCGATCTCGTCATCCGGCATGAGCATTTTGACGAGCGCCGGATCGGAGAAGGTGACGGGAATGGTCCATTCGCCCTGCCGCGCACAGTCGCTGAGCGTTGCCTGCGCGCGGATGTCCGTCATGAGAATATATTCGTCCTCGGAGACTGCGTGGGGAAGCTGCTGACCGTATGCCAGACTGACGTTTTCCCAGAGCAGCGCGTTTTTCGGAACCGCCGATTTGGGAATGTCCTTGTAGGTGAGCGCGCCCTGCGAAAGCTCGTCGTTGGCGTCGAGATTCCGTGCTGCGACGACGACGGAGACTTTGGCTTCCGTTTCCGTATTTTCTTTTTCAAACAGAAGTTTGCTGACGAAATAGACGGCTGCCAGACCCAGCATGACCGAGACAATCAGAGGTATGATATTTTTCACGTTTTTCTCCTGTGACAAGTTGTATGAATTCACTCCGGAATAGCAGTAATCTACTTCCCGGAAACGGGTTTGTCAAGAAAATCTGCATGAATGCGGCATAAATAAAACAGATTTTTTCTTTCTCCGCTTGAACTTTTGATACTCAATGGTATCTTTAGGTACACCAGAGAGGAAAGGTTCAGAAAATGTCTCCGAAACGGAAAGTTGTCATCATCGGCGCAGGTCCCGCAGGACTGACTGCAGGCTATGTCCTGCTGAAGCAGTCCGATCGTTTCGACGTGGTGATTCTGGAAGAGGAGAGCACGTCCGGCGGAATTTCACGGACGGTCAATCACAACGGAAACCGCATGGATCTGGGCGGACACCGTTTCTTCTCGAAAGTCCCCGAAGTGAACGCTCTCTGGGAGGAGCTTCTGCCGCTTCAGGGAGCGCCTTCCTTTGACGACCGGATCACCGGACGGCATGTTCCGCTCGCCGCGAACGGACCGGATCCGGAAAAATCAGATGAGGTGATGCTTTCGCGCCGCCGCGTTTCGCGGATTTTTTATCGAGGACATTTCTTCGACTATCCGGTGAAAATGAATCTCGCGACAATTCGCGGCATGGGGCTGCCGGTAACGTTTGCCGCCGGCTGCAGCTGGCTGAAGTCGGTTCTGCACAAACTGCCGGAGACTTCGCTTGAAAACTTTTACATCAACCGGTTCGGACAGAAACTCTACTCCATGTTTTTTGAAGGCTACACGGAGAAACTCTGGGGGCGCCATCCGCGTTCCATCTCCGCCGACTGGGGCGCCCAGCGCGTCAAAGGTCTTTCCGTCTGTGCGGTGCTTCGCGACATTTTCCGGAAACTGCTGCCCGCAGGGGCGCGTCCGGGAAAAGTGGAAACCTCGCTGATTGAGGAGTTTCATTACCCGAAATTCGGTCCAGGACAGCTCTGGGAGACCGCTGCGAAACGTTTTGAAGCGATGGGCGGGCGCATCATCATGAACTGCCGTGCGGAGAAAACCCGCGTGGAGAACGGACGCGTCGTTCAGGTGACGGCTTCGCGGAACGGCGAAACGCTGGAGTTCACGCCGGATATTCTTCTCTCCTCCATGCCGCTGAAGGATCTTGCCGCCGGGATGAATGGGATTCCCGCATCCGTTTCGGAGATTGCGGCGGGACTTCCTTATCGCGATTTTGTCACGGTCGGGCTGCTTGTCGACCGTTTGAATCTGAAAAACGAGACGAAGCTGAAAACATTGAACAACATCATTCCGGACTGCTGGATTTATGTTCAGGACAGCGGCGTGAAACTTGGGCGGATACAGATTTTCAACAACTGGTCGCCGTATCTGGTCCGGGATCCGGAGCATTCGGTCTGGCTCGGTCTTGAGTATTTTTGCAGAGAAGGCGATGATTACTGGAATCTTTCCGCGGAGCTCTGGAAACGGAAAGGCGTTTCCGAGCTGATTTCAATGGGCGTGCTTTCCGCGGATGCCGCCGTTTCCGATTTCCACGTGGAGAAAGTCCGGAAGGCGTATCCCGCCTACTTCGATACATACTCCCGGATTGATGAACTGATCTGTCATCTGAATTCGATTGAAAATCTTTACTGCATCGGCCGCAACGGTCAGCACCGCTACAACAATATGGATCACAGCATGGCGACCGCCTTTGAAGCCGTGCGTCACATTTTGCACGGCGGAGAGAAATCCGCCGTCTGGAATGTGAACACGGAACGGGAATACCACGAAGAGCGCGGGTGATCCGCAGCGTTATTCCTCCGGCAGGCAAACGCAGACTTCGAGCGAGGAATAGGCCTGGTCGAGAAGTTCGCGCATGTCGCCGAGAAGGGCTTCCTCTTCCTCAATTCGCGGAATCTTTGCGGCGACCGAGGGGGACGGCGGAGCAAAAACCGTGCAGCTGTCCGGCTGGGGCTCAATCGAAGTCTGGAAGGTGCCGAGCTCTTCCGCGCGCCGGATCGTTTCCAGCTTGTCGAGCCCGCAGAGCGGACGGATGACGACGAATTCCGCCGCATTGTTGATTGTGCCGAGGTTGATGACCGTCTGGCTGGCGACCTGACCGACCGATTCTCCTGTGACAATGCCGTAAAGATGTTTGCGGTAGCAGAGCATGTTTGCAATGCGCATCATGTAGCGGCGGTAGAGAACCGTGCGGAATTTCGGGTTGCAGGTGTCGCGGATTTTTTTCTGGATTTCCGAAAAATTGCAGGCGTAAAGCGTGCCGGGTTTCTGATGTTTGTTCAGAATCGCGGCGAGACGTTTCACCTTGTCGAGCGATTCCATCGGCGTGTACGGGTAGCTGTGAAAGGTGAGGTAGTCGACATGGCAGCCGCGGTTCATGATCATCTTGCACGCAACGGGGGAGTCGATGCCGCCCGAAAGGAGGGCGAGGACGGGGCTGTTGCTTCCGACGGGAAGACCGCCGGCGCCGTTGTAGGAGGTGTAGTAGACCATTGCGTTCACATCGCGGACTTCGACGCCGATAGTCACTTCCGCTCCGGTCAGGTCGACTTTCAGGCGGCTGGCTCCGAACATCTCTTCGACTTTGGTCGCGACGGCGATCTCAATGTCTTTGGAACGGAGCGGAAATGTCTTGTCGCTGCGGCGGGCGCGGACGCGGAAACGGACTTTCTCTTTTTTTGCGAGGACCGGATCGAAGTAGTCGTGGATGCTTGCGGCGACCAGGCCGTTGATTTCGTCCATGTCCGGCTTGCACTCAAGCGCGGGAGAGAAGGATTCCAGACCGGAGCAGCGGTGAAGTCCCTCTTTGATGACCGCCAGTTCCTCTTCCGTGAACATGGAGTCGTCTTTCTTGCGGATGTAGATGCGTCCGCGCACGCGGATGTAGCGGAGCGTGTCGAGTTTGGCGCACTGATACTTGAGGTTGTCGATAAGTTTGTTTTCAAACATGGTCCGGTTGTCGCCCTTTGTGGCGATTTCGTGGTACCGGCAGATGATGCTGTTGTACATGGTCTTCCTCGCAAAAAAGAAAAAGCGGGAACTCCGGTGAAATCAGAGTTCCCGCGAATGATGCATTGCAGCTTACTTCTCGATTTCGTCGAGAGCGGCTTTGCGGCTCAGACGGATCTTGCCGGAGCGGTCGATGTCGATCACCTTGACGGTGATGTAGTCGCCTTCCTTGCAGATGTCGGAGACCTGGTTGACGCGGTAGTTCGCCATCTCGGAGATGTGGAGAAGTCCGTCCTGTCCGGGCAGAATCTCGACGAACGCGCCGAAGTCGCGGACCGTCTTGACGAGACCGCGGTAGACTTTGCCGATTTCGGCTTCAGCCGTGTAGGAGAGCACGCGGCGTTTGACGTCTTCGAGAGCGGTTTTGTTTTTGGCGAGAATGCTGACGGAGCCGTCGTCCTGGATATCGACCTGAGCGCCGGTGACTTCGCAGATTTCCTTGATGTTCTTTCCGCCGGTTCCGATCAGAGCGCCGATCTTGTCGGGGTTGATCTTCATGACAGCCATCTGCGGAGCATTCGGGCTGACTTCCGCACGCGGAGCCGGGATGCAGTCGGTGATGACCTTCATGATTTTTTCACGCGCTTCCTTGTTCTGATCCATGGCGCGGACGAGCGTGTCGATCGGAATGCCGGGGAGCTTGAGGTCGAGCTGGAAGCCCGTAATGCCCTTCTTGCTGCCGCAGACCTTGAAGTCCATGTCGCCGAAGTGGTCTTCCGCACCGATGATGTCGGTGAGGATCAGCTCTTTGCCGGTCTCATCCGTGACGAGTCCGCAGGAGATGCCGACCACCGGGGAGGTGATGGGCACGCCCGCATCCATCAGCGCGAGAGTTGCGCCGCAGACGGACGCCATCGAAGTGGAGCCGTTGGAAGCCATGATTTCGGAGACGCAGCGGACGGTGTACGGGAAGTCCGCGGGGACAACCTGTGCGACGGAACGTTCGGCGAGGTTGCCGTGTCCGATTTCGCGGCGGCCGGGGCCTGCGACTTTGCCGACTTCACCGACCGAGTAGTTCGGGAAGTTGTAGTGCAGATAGAATTTCTTGCTGTCGTTGGAGCCGCAGACGTTGTCGTATTCCTGAGCGTCCTGGGGGCCGCCGAGAGTTGCGACGACGAGCGCCTGGGTTTCGCCGCGCTGGAAGAGACCGGTTCCGTGAACCACAGGGAGAACGCCGACTTCAGCGGAGAGCGGGCGGATGTCGGTGATGCCGCGTCCGTCCATGCGTTTGTGCTTGTCGAGAATTGCGGAACGGACAGCCTTCTGAACGCGCTTGTCGAAGCCCATCTTGACGATGAATTCAAAATCTTCACCGAGGGTTTCTTCAAATTTCGGCTTGAGGTCTTCCAGCACTTTGGTGAGGACGACATCGAGAGCCTTGCCGCGCTCTTCCTTGCCCGGAAGGAATGCCGCATCTTCGAGCGTTGCGCCGCAGGATTCTTCGATCGCGGCCATAACTTCGGCGGGAACGAGGTGCAGCTCCGGAACCTTTTTTGTGCGTCCGGCTTTTTCCGCGAGTTCACGCTGGGCGGCGCACTGTCTCTTGATGATGTCGTTTGCGAAATACATGGCGTCGGCAAGGAGCTTTTCGGAGCATTCCTTCGCTTCGCCTTCGATCATGATGACCTGGTCTTCCTTGCCGGAGTAGACGAGCTCGATTTCGCTCTTCTTCATCTCTTCAACGGTCGGGTTCGCGATGAACTGTCCGTCGATGTAGCCGACGCGGACTGCGCCGACGGGACCCTGGTAGGGGAGATCGGAGAGGCAGAGCGCGGCGGATGCGCCGAGCATGAAGAGGGTGTCCGCATCATGTTCTCCATCATAGGAGAGAACGAGTCCGTAAACCTGGACTTCGTCGAAGAAACCTTCGGGGAAGAGCGGACGGATCGGACGGTCGGTCATGCGCATCGTCAGAATTTCTTTGTCGGTGGGACGGCCTTCGCGTTTGATGAATCCTCCGGGGAAGCGTCCTGCCGCGGAGAATTTTTCGCGGTAGTCGACCTGAAGCGGGAAGAAGTCCGCGCCTTTCCGGGCGGGACCGGAGCAGACGGCCGCGAGGACGCAGGTGTCGCCCATGCGTACGACGCAGGAACCGTTAGCGAGGTGAGCGAGTTTGCCGGCGGAGATTTCCATTGTCTTTCCGGCGGTGAGCTCCATAGAAACTTTTGTTTCCATTGTGGATACAGTCTTTCTGTTGTTTGCGGCGAAATTTATCGGCTGCCGCGGTTGCAGTTGTAACAGCAGAATGCCCAACCGGACTTAGGATTGTTGCGGAATCGCGGTATCGGCTTCCGGATCTTTCCGGGAGGCGGTACCGACCGAATTCCACATGACAATCGGTACTCGATCCGGTACAGACAGTCTGATGCGCCGGGACTCCCCCGACAATAACAATATAAACCGTTATTGCGGAAATTCAAGCGGGTTTTGAAAAAATACCTGTGCCGCGCGGAACCGGCGGGCGGCGGTGGCGGTTCCGCGCGGAAAATGAATCAGTGGAAGTTCATGCCGCCGTTGATGTCGAGGCAGAGTCCCGTGAGGTAGCGTCCGCCTTCTCCGGCGAGGAATGCCGCCGCGAGCCCGACGTCGCGGGTTTTGCCGAGTCCCAGCGGAACCGTCTTGGCAAGTTTTGCGACGCCTTCCGCGCCGTGAGTCTGGAAGAGCAGTTCCGTTTCGATGATTCCCGGAGCGAGGGCGTTGACCGTGATGTTGTACGGCGCTCCGGTCCGCGCAAGCGTGCGGGTGACTCCGAGAATGCCGGCTTTCGTTGCTGCGTAGTGGACATGACCGAACAGCGCGCCGCGGTAGGCGACGATGGACGACATGTTGATGATGCGTCCGCTCTTCTGCTCCCGCATGATTTCCATTGCGGACTTGCACATGAGGAACAGGCTCTTCAGGTTGGTCTGGATGATGAAATCCCAGTCTGCTTCCGATGTCTCGAAAATATCCTGTGCTTTGGTGGTCCCGGCGTTGTTGACGAGAATGTCGAGGCGTCCGAATTCGGATTTGACGAAATCGAAGAGTTTGTTTACCTCCTCCGCCTTTCCTACGTCGGCCTGAAACGGAACGGCGGTTCCGCCTTTGGCGCGGATTTCCTCGCAGATGCTCTGCGCGTGCGCCGTGTCGGTGCGGTAGTTTACAATGACGGATGCGCCTTTTTCCGCGAGCACTTCCGCAATGCCGCGTCCGAGTCCGCGCGAAGCTCCGGTTACAAGAGCGATTTTCCCTTCAAGATCCTTCATGATGTCCTCCGTAAAGTTGAGTTTGCGCAGATACTTTACTTGCGCAGTGCGCGGAATGCAATCCGGAAGTGATATGCTTTTTCATAAAAAGAACAGTATGTTCACAATATGAAAGAATTGCTGGCGTTCCGTTCGCAAGGAGAACTTACAGCGCGTCGGCGAGCCCGGCAAGGTACGGCGGAATGGCTGCCGCGATCCGTTCGCATTCCTCTTCGAGAATTCCCGGACGGCTCAGGAAGGAGACCGTTCCCGCAAGCACGCCGTCTTTGCGCACGGGAAACGAGAGCGTGTCGAACGGGTGCGCGGCGTCTTTTTCCGTCTGCCCGCGAATGAAAGAGAAGCCGTTTTTCTGATAAAATGCCCGGTTTTCGAGGAATGTGTTCCTGTCGCGCGGATGCAGAATGCGATTCAGTTCTTTTTCCGCGCTTTCCGCAAGGAAAATCGTGCTGACGGTTGCGATTTCTCCGAGCGGCGAGCGGAACCCCGGTTCGGAGAACCGGAGCTGTTCCGAACGGCACTGGGCGGTGCAGACATTGACAAATTCATCGCCGTCCCGCACGGAAAATTTTACGGAGAAGCCGATGCGGTTTGCAATACGGTTCATGACCGGCTGGAGATGCTCGTATCTTTCAAGATGAAAGCGCACTTTTTCTGCAACGCTGTTCACTCCCGGTGCGATATTGTAGAGATTCCCAGCGCATTTTTCCAGCCAGCCGCGCCGGACGAGCGTTGTTGCGATGCGGTAGCAGCTTGCCTGGGCAATTCCGAGATTCCGCTGGAGTTCGGGCAGGCTTACCGCGCCGCGGCTTGCGCCGATGTACTCCATGACGTCAAGCGCCTTTTCCAGAATCGGCACTGTGTTTTTTGCTTCCATCCTCTTCTCCGGCTTCATTTTCTTATAATATAAATGATAGAGAGAGAATTGTCAAGATTTTCTCTCCGCCTCCTTGCTTTTTATATCTGCAATGCTATTTTAAATATGAATCATTATTATTCAATACAGAATAAAAGGAGTTGAAAAATGAAACTTGGTCTGATGCTTCCGGTGAAGCCGGACATACAGTGGAAGCTGGCGTCGCAGCTGGGGGTGAAGTATGCGATCACCAAAGCCGCGCCGGAGCTGAGCGGTCTGTCCGATCCCTCGGATTTCAACGCGCTGAAAACGGTTCGCGACCGCTTTGCCGATGCCGGATTCGAGCTTTACGCACTGGAAGGCGATGAATTTGATATGACGCGTATCAAACTCGGACTTCCCGGACGTGATGAGGATCTGGAGAAATACCGCAGGATGCTGACGAATATGGGGCGTCTCGGACTGAAACTGCTCTGCTATAATTTCATGGCGGGTGTGGGCTGGTATCGTTCCCGCATGGATCTTCCGGAACGCGGCGGCGCCCTCACGAGCGGTTTTGACATCTGTGAAGTGGAAGATCTTCCGGAGCGCCTTTCTCCAGAAAAGCTCTGGGAAAACTACGAGTATTTCATCCGCGCGGTCGTTCCAGCGGCAGAGGAGGCCGGCGTCCGGATGGGACTTCATCCCGATGATCCGCCGATTCCGCGTCTGCTCGGTTATCCGCGTATCTTCATTTCCGCCGATGCGTACCGCCGTGCGATGAGCCTGGTTGACAGTCCCGCGCATTCGATTACGTTCTGTCAGGCGACGTTCCGCGCGATGGGCGAAGATGTTTTTGCTCTCCTGCGCGAGTTCAAAGACCGGGTTGCATTTCTGCATTTTCGAGATGTCACGGGCACGAAAAACTGTTTCCGCGAGACGTTCCACGACAACGGCCCGACGGATATGGCGGCACTGCTCCGCACGGCTTCGGAGACAGCTCCGGATTGTCTGATCCGTCCTGATCACACCCCGTCAATGGCGGGTGAAACGGAGAACACGGGGTACACCATGCTCGGAAATCTGTTTGCGGTCGGTTACATCCGCGGCATCATGGATGCTTTGAGTTCCAGATAATCCCCCGTTCTGCACAATAACCTTTTCTTTCTGCACAATTTTGTTTGTAAATTGTGCAGAAAGAATGTATAGTATGTGCAGAAAGACGAGAGGGGAGAATCATGAGACTTTTTGACTACACGAACGCGCCGGGAAAGTTGCTGACGCCGGAAATCTGCAATCTGCTGTCTGCAATCCACGAGTTCCGGGGGCGGCAGGAACTCTTTATTTCCGCAAAAAAAGATGTGCTTGACACCCTGCTGCAGGCGGCGGTTATCCAGAGCACGGAAGCCTCCAACCGCATTGAAGGAATTTTTACTTCGGACCGCCGCTTGAAAGAGCTTGTTGTGCAGAAAGCGGAGCCTGCGACCCGGAGTGAAAAAGAGATCGCGGGATATCGGGATGTTCTGGCGACCATTCATGAAAATTATGAATTCATTCCGGTTACGCCGAATACAATCCTGCAGCTCCACCGGGATCTTTATTCTTTTCAGCCTTCCGGCATCGGCGGTCATTGGAAAGACAGTGACAACTGCATTGCGGAAAAGGATGGCGAGGGAAAAAGCCATGTCCGTTTTTCTCCGGTGCCCGCCTTTGAAACGCCGGAGGCAATGACGCGGCTTTGCGAGGCGTACAACCATGCGGTGCAGCTGGAAGTTTACGATCCTCTGCTGCTTTCCGTCCTTTTTATTTTTGATTTTCTCTGCATTCACCCTTTCAATGACGGAAACGGGCGGATGAGCCGGCTTCTTACTCTGCTTCTGCTTTACCGGCATCGTTATATTGCCGGCAAGTACATCAGTCTTGAAATGCTGATCGAAAAGTCGAAGGAGACGTACTATGAGTCGTTGCGTGAAAGTTCCGGCGGCTGGAATGAATCGGAGAATGATTATATTCCGTTTTTGCGCTACATGCTTGGAATCATTATACGTGCATATCGTGAATTCGAGAGTCGCGCCGCCCATGTCCGTTCCGGAAAGTCTCCGACGAAAGCGGAGCGTATCCGGAGTGTTTTTGAACAGCGTCTCGGCAAAATCTCCAAGTCGGACATTGCCCTCCAGTGTCCGGATATCAGCATTTCCATGATTGAGCAGACTCTCCGGGCGCTGCAGGCGGACGGTTTGATTGAAAAGGTCGGGTCCGGCAGAAATACCGGTTATATTCTGCGTTGATTGAGCCGCCGGAGAAACTCTGCATTCCATTTCTCCGGCGGGTGGATTGTTTTTTTATGTTACAGCTCCACCGTCAGTTCGGGGAGGAACGGGGTGCGGAAACAGCAGAAACGGAAGGTCGAGGTGAGCGGCTTTTCCGCAGAGGCGAAGTCAATGCGGAAAACTTCGCGGAACGAACCTTCGTAGCAGCAAAGTGCAATTTCAAGAACGGAATCCGAAATCCAGGCGGCGCTTGCGGCGGTGCGGCGGAGATAGGGATCGTTCAGCTGAAGAAGATTGTCGCAGTTGAAGCCGAGTCCGGCGTGCAGCTTCTCTTCTCCGTTTTTCGAATGGAAAATGAGCGTGCAGTCTTTGTCGCCGAAGAAGATGGAAACATCGGTGATGCCGGCGGCGTTCGGCTGGAATCTCCAGGAAGCGGGGGCGTGACGGCGCGTCAGGTCGCCGGCGGCAAGCGGAATGGAGAGTGTGTCAAGCTGTTCCAGAAGTTCCTTGTGCGCGACGGGATCCTCGGGAAGAGTGTCGCCGGTTACATCCGGAAGAAGAATGTCCCAGATGAGCGAGAGAACCTGCTGCATGTTGGCTACTCCGGCGGTTGTGGCGATCGCAATGTCTTTTTCCGGAATGGCGATTGCATACTGTCCGTGGGCACCGTCGGCGCGGACGCCGTGCTGGCACATCCAGAACTGATAGCCGTATCCGAGTTTCCAGTCGGGGGCTTCGTTCATGGAATTGTCAATCTGTTTCGTGGTCGCCTCAAGGAAATACTCGGCGGGGATGAGCTGGTGTCCGTCCGCAACGCCGCCGTCGAGAAGAAGCTGGGCGAACTTTGCGATGTCTTCGGTCTTGAGATACAATCCCCATCCGCCTTTGTTGGTTCCCTTCGGGCAGCACTCCCACATGCCTGGGACGATGTCGAGGGGTTCGAAGATGCGGGGCATGAGGTATTCGCGCACATTCTCTCCGGAAACTTTGCGGACGGCTGCCGCGAGCATGTAGGTCGCGGCGGAGTTGTAGGCAAAGTGCGTTCCGGGCTCAAAGTCGAGTTTGGAAGCAAGGAAGCCGCGGACCCAGTCGCCGTCCGGATCGGCGAACATTGCGGGGGCGGCGCAGGAGGCGTGTCCGCTTGCCATGGTCAGCAGATTGCGGAGCGTGATTTTGCGCATCCGCGGGTCGGTGATGACGGAATCGTATTCCGGAAAATAAGAAATCATTGTGTCGCTGAGGCGGAGCAGTCCTTCGCTTTGAGCAATGCCGACGGCGCATGAGGTGAAACTTTTGCTGAGCGAGAAGAGCGAATGGGGAATATCGGGGGAATAGGGTTTCCACCAGCCTTCCGCGCAGACGTGTCCGTGACGCATGACCATGATGCTGTTGAGCGAATCGAGTTTTTTCAGTTCAGCAAGAAGTTTGCAGAGTGTGTGCGAGGAAATCCCGACCGATTCGGGGGTGGAACGTAAAAGATGTTTTGCCATGAGAAACTCCGTTTTTTTGTGATAAGATATCCGTGTTCGCGGAAATAGCAAATGAAAACGGAAAATTTCAGGGAAAAAGAGCGGCGGCAGTTGAAAAAATGCGTTGACGGATTAAGATACGTACAAAAAACAGAGGTTTTCATGGCAAATTTCAAAGCTCATACGATCTGGGGCGGACTCTGGGGTGTGGTCTGCAGCATCGGCGCTTTTTTTCTCGGTTTTGCATCGCCCGTGAATCTTGCGGTCACAATGTTTCTTTCCGTTCTCGGCTCCGCGGTTCCGGATTTGGATTTTGACGACGGGCATCCCCGGCGGCTGGTCCTTTCGTTCCTGAGCATTTTGATTCCGCTGCTGGTGGTTCAGCGTTTTCAGCAGGATTTGACGGCGGAGCAGTTCCTTGCGCTCGGTCTCGCCGCATTTGTCGCGATCCGCTATCTTCTTGCGGTGATTTTGAACGTGACAACGGTTCACCGGGGGGCGTTTCATTCGATTCCAGCCGGGCTGATTACAGGGGAGCTTGCATGGCTGCTTTTTGCCGATTCCCCGCTGATGAACCGCGCGCTCTATACGGCGGCCGTGTTCGGCGCGGTGGTTTCACATCTGATTCTGGATGAAATCTGCGCAATCAAGCCGATGCACCTCTCGGTCAAGAAATCGTTCGGGAATGCGTTGAAATGGTCGGTGGAATCAAAAATTCACACCGTTCTGCTTTATCTTCTGGTTCTTGCGCTCGGATACTTCTGCTGCATCATCTGATTCAGCAGATGATGTTTTCATCGAGAACGGAGTAGTCGTTGTCGAGTTCCGCGCGGCGGAGCAGGGCGGCAAAGATGCATTCCGTTCCGGTGTAGGGGCAGTCGCCGGAGGGGCGGCTCTCTCCGCAGACGCCGTTGTTGAGAAGTTTCGGGCAGTTGCCTGTGCAGACGTACATGGTCTGCGGAAGATGACAGCTGTCGCAGTTGCGGTGGCATGCGGCGAGCAGACGCTTGGTCAGACGCTTGTCCTCCGCCGGCATCCGGTCGGCATGCGGGAGCAGGAAGCGCGCAAGACGGTAGCGGAAGCGTTCGGCGAATGAGCATTCGGGAAGCGGTTCGCTGTTGACTTTCGCCGTGTCGCAGGTGACGCCCTCCGCGAGCATGTTTTCAAACAGATAATAGCGGTACGGGTAGGGCACCATTTCAACTTTGGAATAGTAATCGTTGTGGGCGGCGCGCCAGTCGTCGTAATTGGAAAATTCGGACATCGCCTCCTGAATGCGCAGGTAGATGCGGTTTGCCGTTTCGGGGTCGTCCACTCCGGCGATCTGAATGCCGCTGTAGCCGAGGAATTTCGCTCCGGCGGCATGAATCTGAAGACGGCGCCACTGCGCAGCTTCGAACTGGGCAAGCGAATACATCATCTCTTTGCGGATTGCCCGCTTGAGGTCGTCGGAAATCCAGAGACCAGGGCATTTCCCCGAGCAGATATCTTCGGCTTTTTCGGGTGTGAGATAGAGAATCCGCGCGATGGTCGGGATATTCTGCGAACGGCGGAACATGCACCAGCGCATCTCCAGCAGCTTGCGCATATCCCAGCCGCTCTGGGCAACGACAAACTGTGCGCCCGCCGCAATTTTCTTGTTGAGCTTGCTGTATTGCAGAATGCTGTCAGTGCGCGTGTATTTGAACGGGTTCGCGACGCATCCGGCGAAGAGCGGCTCTTTGGAGCAGGCGTTGCGCTGAAGAATGTTGGCGCTGTCGTAATAGCGGTGTTTCACGGCGTCTTCGAGCGTGGAACCGGCGGCTCCGGAGACGGCAACGATGTTTTTGAATCCCTCGAAACGGTAGATCCCGAGATTGTAATCAATATCTTCCTGTGTGCGGTCGCGTCCGTTGAGATAGATGAGATGACGGTCGCGTCCGGTTTTGCAGAGCGCGGCGGCGAACTCGCCGGGATCAAGTGACGGAAAATCCGGCGAATCGTCGAGGAATGCGAGCCCTCCGGGGAAGTTCCGGGGGGACATTGCGACGGATTCGAGTTCGGAATATTTGGAAACGACGGATTCAAGTTTGGAATCGCGTCCGGGAATATGCAGTTCAAGCAGAACGCTGAATTCCGCATTCGCAAGGTGTTCGCGGAAAAGGTTGCCTTTGGAATGTCCGCTGAAATTCATTTCGAGCTGACGGGAAAGCTGTTCCTCTTTTTTCATTTGTCCGGAGCCTCCAGAAAGCCGGAGATGATCGCGGCGAGTTCTTCGGGGGCGTCTTCGGTGAGATAGCGTCCGCCGAAGGGAATGCGGTGGACTTTGGCGTCCGGGCAGTAGTTCATCCAGCGGTGGAGGTAGCGTTCCGGGTAGAGCCAGTCGCGCACTCCCCAGACGATGCACATTTTGTGTTCGCGGAGAATCCAGAGACCGTGTTCCACTTCAATGACGCTCTCGAAGGAGGGATCGTCAGGTTTGCAGGGGATGTCGTCGATGAACCGGTAGAGCGCAATGCGGGCTTTGTGCTTGCGGTACGGATACATGTAACCGTTGCGGACGCTGTCCGGATGCGCGCCGAGTCCCCAGAAGATCATGTTTGTGTTCATCAGCAGCGGTTTGCCGATGACGGGGAACCACTTGCAGAGCTGGAACCGGAGAGGGAGACGGTAGCCGGAGAAGGCAATCGAATTCATCACGACAATGCGGTCGACGCGTTCCGAGTGACGGACCGTGAAGCCGGTTCCGATTGTGGCGCCCCAGCCGTGCATGACAAGCGAGAATTTCTCCAGATTGAGATGCTCGACGAGGCGCTCCAGATTGTCGATCTGCGTTTCCAGCCGGTAGTCGTAGCCGTCGGGTTTGTCGGAGAGACCGTAGCCGATGGCGTCGGGTGCGATCACCCGGAATTTCTGTGAGAACTCCTTGATGAGATTGCGGAAGAAGAACGACCACATCGGGCATGCATGGAGCATGATGATGACGGGTCCCGTTCCCTCGTCCACATAATGCATCCGGTACTTTCCGGCGTACATGTAGTGCGGAGTGAAGGGATATTCCTCCTTCATCTTTCTTAAATCCGCAGTTCTCTTCATCCGGCGGCTCCCTCCGTCTTACATCGCCGACGGAACCTGAATGGTCAGCGTGTTGAGTCCGTCCGTGAGCAGGTCGCGGACCGCATAGCAGAGCGCGAGGCGCGCGGTGCGGAGCGGTTCGTTTTCCGCTGTGAGGACAGGGCATTCGCGGTAGAACCGGTTGAAGCCCTTCGCAACTTCGAGCAGATGATTGACGAGCACGGAGCAATCCATTTTTTCCGCTGCGGAGCGGAGGACGTCGGGATAGGCGGCGCAGAGCAGGGCCAGGCGGCGTTCCTCATCCTTCGCGAGCAGTTCCCACTGCGGATTTGCTGCGCCGATGTTCTGTTCCGCGGATTTGCGCTCGATGGAGTTGATTCGCGCGCAGGCGTACTGAACGTACGGTCCCGTGTCGCCTTCGAATTTGAGCGATGCCTGCGGGTCGAACATGATCGTGGTTTTCGGATTGAATTTGAGGAGCATGAACTTGAGAGCGCCCATTCCGATGGTTTCGGCGCGCTGCTCCAGATCCTCCGGCGCGGGAGCTCCGTTGAGACGCTCCAGGGTGGCGGTGCGGGCGAGTCCGTGCATTTCATCGAACAGGTCATCCGCATCGACGACAGTGCCTTCGCGGCTTTTCATCTTGCCGGAGGGCAGGTTGACCATGCCGTAGGCGAGGTGGTAGAGGTGCGACGCCCATTCAAAACCGAGCTTGGAGAGAATGGTGAACAGCATCTTGAAGTGCAGAATCTGTTCATCGCCGACAACCCAGATCTGAGTGTCCGGCTTGTTCTCTTTATACTTGAGCAGAGTTGTTCCGATATCCTGAGTGATGTAGACGCTGGTTCCGTCGGAACGGAGAACGACTTTGGTTCCGAGTTTGCCGAGGTCGGCGATGACTGCGCCGTCTTCGCGCTTTTTGAATACGCCGTCGGCGAGCCCTTTTGCGATGAGGTCCTTGCCGAGCAGATAGGTCTGGCTTTCGAGATATGTTTTGTTGAAATGAATGCCCATGCGGTCATACGTCTGCTTGAATCCGGCGAAGACCCAGGAGTTCATGAGGTTCCAGAGCTTGCGGACTTCCGGATCGCCGGCTTCCCAGTCCTGAAGCATCTTCTGCGCCGCGGCGCCGATTTCCGTGCGGAGAAAGAGGTCGTCGTTCGACTGATCCGCCGTGGAAGGATCGCTTTCGCGGAGCGCCTTGATTTCATCGGAGAGAACGGAGTTGTACTTTACATAGAAGTTCCCGACAAAGTGGTCGCCCTTGATTCCGGTGGATTCGGGCGTTTCCCCGTTGCCGTAGCGCTGGTATGCGAGCATGGATTTGCAGATGTGAATTCCGCGGTCGTTTACGAGGTTGATCGGGATGACCGTGTTGCCGACGCGCGCGAGGAGCGAGCAGAGGGACATGCCGATGGTGTTGTTGCGGACGTGTCCGAGGTGCTGCGGTTTGTTGGTGTTCGGCGCGGAGTACTCGATGAGGATCCGGCGGCGTTCGGCTTCCGGCAGCTTGCCCTCTTCGAAGAGCGCGGGCATATCGGCAACCGTGTCGCGGCAGAGCGCGGCGGGTTTGAGGGTAATGTTGACAAACGCCTTGACCGCATCGGCGGAGGCGACGTCTTCATGGCTGCGGAAGAATTCGACGGCTTCGGTGGCGAGCTGATCGGGCTTCTTCCCGAACATTCCGGCGAAGCGGAAGCAGTTGACTGTGATGTCGCCGGTCATGCCCTGAGGACAGAGCTCTGGGACGATGCCCCAGCCGGGCTTGGTTTTGTTTTCGGGATTCTTCCGGAGAAGTTCTGCGGAAAAATCGGCAATGCAGCGCAGTTTCATGAATCAGCCCTCTCAGAGTGTCGTTTTGACGACGGTTGTGTGTTTGCCCGCGGGAACGAAGATGTGGTAGAGTCCGAATGCGGCGGGAATCAGGCAGGAGGAACCGGCCTTGAGTTCCACGGTGCGGTCGTCGCGGCCGACGGTGACCGGTTCATTGATCGCAGTGATGATGTGGAAGCTGCTCGTGCTGTTCGTATTGTCGCGCCAGTTTTCGACGAGACGCAGGTCTTCGACTTTGAAGAACGGGCAGGTGTTGACGACGGGATACTTGCGGTTGCGGTCGGTGGAATCGCACGGACCGGAGATGCGGGGCACGGTGCGGTCGGTGAAATCAATGCAGTCGCGGGCGGCGTCCACGTGGAGTTCGCGGGATTTGCCGTTGGCGTCGACGCGTCCCCAGTCGCTGATGCGGAACGTCGTGTTGCTGTTCTGCTGGATTTCAAGAAGCAGGTTTCCCGCACCGATGGCGTGAACCTTGCCGGCCTTGATGAAATAGGCGTCGCCGGGGATGGAATCGAAAATCTGGAGAGTGCGTTCGACTTCGGGGCTGGCAACGTTCTGAAGGAACTGGACTTTGGTCGTGTTGTTGCGGAGTCCGGCGATGATCTTGGCGCCCTTGTCCGCCTGGATGATGTACCACATTTCGGTTTTCGGTTCAATTCCCGGAGTGCGCGCACAGGCGGCTTCATCGGGGTGGACCTGAAGGGAAAGACGCTTTCCCGCATCGATGATTTTGACGAGGAGGGGGAATTTGCCGCCGTTGAAGTGGTCGCCGATGAGGTCCTTGCCGTAGAATTCAACGAGTTCGCGGAGCGTTTCGCCTTTGAGCGGACCGTTTTCGACGATGCTGACGGCGTCGTCGCGGTCGACGATTTCCCATGCTTCGCCGATGGGCGAGCTGTGCGGCGGAACGTCGCGGTTCAGGATGGTTTCAAGTTTGTTTCCGCCCCACATGACTTCTTTGTAGACGGGTTTGAATACCAGCGGGTAAAGAGCTTCTGTGTCAATCATTCCGTAACTCCTCGGGAATAGTTTTTTTGATTCACTGCCAATATACCATATATTTACTGTTTTTTCAACGTATAGTTTCGGAAAAAAATGAAAATGCCCGGCGTCGGAGCCGGGCGTCGGGAATTCAGCGCAGTTCGGATGTGTAATACCATTGTGCTTTCACCGTGTCGGTTCCATGAACTCCGGTGTTGGAGAGGCCGGCCGTGTGACCGTCGTAATAGAGCATGTTCAGCCGCTGCTGGTGACGATATGTGGCGCTGTTGTAGTGCCCGGAAGCTCCGGTTTCGCCATACTGCAGCCAGCGGGGGTAGTCGCTGTTGTCGTAATTCAGCAGCGCCGCCATGCCGTCCATGAACTGGAAGCGGTTGGAAGCGTTCCGCATTTTAGCCAGACGGAAGGTTAGAAGCGAGCCGTTTGTGTTAAGGTCTGCAGCGTTCGCTCCGGAGTTGATGCCGTAGCTGTGGTTGATCTGCAGAGAGGTTCCTTTCTTGGTCGGACAGCAGAGCGCTGCCCAGTTGAATACGGTCGGCGTTTTCTTCTTGACGTTCAGGTATGGCGGCATGGAGTTCTGCCAGATGCAGTCGTTTCCGACTTTTTCTGCGGAAGAAAGGTTGATGACATATCCGTCGTAGTCGTTTGTGTACGCTGCTGATGCCGTGCCGAACTGTTTGAGGTTGCTGAGACAGGAGATGGCACGTCCTTTTTCTCTTGCCGAGTTCAGCGCGGGGAGGAGCATCCCGGCGAGGATCGCGATAATCGCAATCGTAACTATAATCACTTGTTAAATATACAATACAGTGTATATTAACACACAAACAACATGAGGAGAAACAACCATGAAAGCACTGATCTATGCACGGCAAAGCAGCGGGAAAGATGATTTTTCGGAGTCAGTAGAGGCACAAATAGCAAACTGCAAAAAATTGGCGGCAAAAGAAAAACTTGAAATCATTGGAGTTTATAAGGACCTGAACACCAGTGGAGAGACTTATCCGGCAGGAGCTGAAGAAATCGCCCGGCTTGACAAAGCATATATGAAATGGGCTCTCAGTCAAAGCTCCAAGAAAGATTTTCGTTTGGGGCTCTACCAGGTTTTGCAAAAACTTCCTGAAGTTGATTTTGTGCTTGTCAATGAATTAACTCGACTGTATCGTCCGATCAACGGAAGTTTTTTAGAAGGACATATCAATCAACTGTTGAAAGAAAATGAGGTGAAGGTTTTACAAGTTCAAGGGGGAACTATTGATTTGAGCAAGTTTGATCAGCAGCTGATCACTCTAATAAAAAACCAGATTCTTTACGAGGATCTGCAAAA
>DHMO01000006.1 GCA_002405835.1 Lentisphaeria bacterium UBA4640
GAGGCGCAGACCGTGCAGGTCAAACCGCGCGGCGTGGCGGACAAGCAGTCCGCCGTCATCCCCGCCGGAGCGTCGCAGACATTTTTCTTTCCGGTAACGGAATTCAAAAAAGAATACACCGTCATCGTTTCCAACGGAGAAAAAATGCAAAGCGTCACTCTTCCTGTCATCTCCGCGCGCAAAGCGCTTAAAAGCGGAACAGAACAGGTCATGCCTTACGGGGCATTCCGTGTCACTGCACTTCCGGAAGGACTCGACTTCAAAATCAAAGCCCGCGATGACAAACGCGGCGATTACGAGGCGAAAACTCCGTGGGAAGGCGACGGCGTGGAACTTTTCATAGATTCCCGTCCGTTCGCCGGACTCGACAAGGGAATTTACAACGACCATGTCTTCCGTGTGTTCGCGAATCCCGCGACAAAATCGCACAAGGCGTCGCTGAGCACGAGCCCGAATCTGGATTCCTCCGCGATCCGCTGGGAGATCAAAGAGAACGACGCGGATTATGAGGTTTCCATACTCATTCCGTGGAAAAGCCTCAAAATGAATGCTCCCGCGGATCTTGCATTCGATATCGCCGTCAATGATTCGGATGAAAACAAACGCATCTCCTCCATTCCGTGGAGCGGAGACAACGAAAACCATAAACACCGTTTCAACTTCGGAACGCTCATCACCAAGTAAAAGGATACCGTAAATGAAAAAATCAATTTTCTTTCTTCTCGCCGGACTCCTTGCCGGAACCGTCTGCGCAGACACCAACTGGAAAGCATGGGTCCGTCCCGCAGAAACCGTTGCAGAGGGCGAAAATGCCTCCTTCACGGCCGAAGCAAAAAAGAAAACAGGGTTCTCCACAAGAATAAAACTGGAAAACGGGAATTTCTACAAAGTTTCGTTCCGTCTGAACTTCCCCGGCGATGCGCCGGCGAGCTTCAAGTACGGGTTCTACTCCCCCGACCTCCCGCTTGCATTCCA
Source organism: Lentisphaeria bacterium UBA4640 (assembly GCA_002405835.1). Classification (GTDB taxonomy): domain Bacteria; phylum Verrucomicrobiota; class Lentisphaeria; order Victivallales; family UBA1829; genus UBA1829. The sequence continues at coordinate 976 of DHMO01000006.1, forward strand.
GGAAGCTCCGCTCGCAAAAGGGACTGCCGCACCGGAGTTCTACCTCTATGCGAATAAAGATTTCGAGCTCTGGTTCCGGCTCTATTTCACCGCACAGAATCAACTCAAAGGCACATTCAGCTGTCCGGTGATTAAAAAACTTTCTGCAGAAGATGTGAAAAAAGTCGTCCTGGATGAACACAGCGACATTCCCTCCAACTGGTTCATCCCCGGCTGGATGCAGAAAGCAGGCTTGAAACTGGAAACCGTTGACGCCGCGGACCACATCGACGAAGGCAAGGCGTTGAAGCTGACAGTTCCGGAAAACTACAATCGTCCGGACAACGCGGCAATCCGTTCAAGCGCCCTCCCGCTTCTGCCGGATACCAACTACAAAATCACCGTCTGGATAAAAGGCAACAGCACTGGAACTGTTTCTTCCATCGGCGTGGATTCATGGATCGGGGGCGGAGTGAAACACTATTACGCAGGCGGAAGTGTCTCCGTTTCCACCGAGTGGAAAAAGGCGGAAATCAGATTCCGCACGCCGTCACTCAAAGAACATCCGCAGCTTGATTACCACGTGACACGCGCCAAACTTGGCTTTCGCCCGAACGGAGGTCTGACAGAAATCCAATTCAAAGAATTCACTCTCGAACAGGAGAAATAATATGGAACTCAAACGCAAACCCGTCATTCTTGATACCGATATCGGCACCGACGTCGACGATACCTGGGCGCTTGCTCTGATCATGCGCTCGCCCGAACTTGATCTGAAGGCAGTGACTCTCGTCTCATACGACACCGCGTTCCGCGCACGCCTCACAGCAAAACTTCTGCGCACGGAAGGACACCCGGACATTCCTCTTGGACTCGGTCCCGCAACCAGTACGGATACAAAATACAACTGCCAGCAGGAGTGGCTCGGCGATTATTCGCTCAACGACTGGAAAGCTCCCGTCTCCGGGGATGCGGCGGGCCTCATCATCGAGCTTGTCCGCAACTCTCCGGAACCGGTAACGCTCTTCGGAATCGGTCCGTTTTCGAATATCGCCGAAGTGGTCCGGCGCGCTCCGGACGCTGCGGAGAAAATAGATTTCATCGGACTCGGCGGAAGTGTGTACTGGAAATATTTTGGCAAACCCGGACACTGCAGTGAATACAACATCGTCAAGGATGTTGAAGCCGCACGCACCGTGCTGAGTGCAAAGTGGCATTCGATTCTGCTTTCCCCGCTCGACACCTGCGGCAATATCATAATTCGCGGAGAGCGTTATCAGCGGCTGAAACACTCCTCCGATCCGCTCGCAAAAGCAGTAATTGACAACTATATTCTGTGGCGCAAGTTCCGTCAGCCGCTCTTCCCCGGCGATCCTCCGTACACCCCGGAAACGGCATCCAGTCTGATTGCGGATGCGGCAGCAATTGCGCTCTGCGTCAACCCCGGACTTGCGGAAATCAAACCCGTTCCGCTCTCCGTTTCGGATCACGGCGAAACTCTTGTTGATGAGGTACACGGCTCCCCTGTTCCATGTGCGCTGCAGTGGCATGACGTCGAAAAGTTCTACGACTTCGTAGAACACCGCTTGACCGGACGCGCAGAATAATTCCCGTCTTCCTTCTCAGCGGAAGCCTGTTTTGCTCCGCTGAGATTTTTCTTTTTAAATTCTTCCATCTTTTTCATTTTTACCCTCTTGACATTTTTTCAGAATGTGCTATAATTAAAACAAGGACAGAAAAACGGACAGATTTAAGATGAAAGCATCACCGGTTACAAAAGTAAAGAGCAACATTCAGAAGGACATCGCGCTCGGGGTTCTCCGCGAGGGCGACCGGCTGGAGTCCGTCCGCAACCTCTGCCGGACCTACGGCACAAGCAAGGACACCGTCTGCAAAGCTCTTGCCGAACTGGCGAAAATGGGGCTCATCGAACTCGAAGCCCGCAAAGCTCCCCGCATCCGTCCGTGGAAGGAAAAGAGAATCGCGCTCCTCTACGCAAGCAAAACGGAAATTTTCTACGACACCTTCTGGGATGAATATGCGCAGGGCATTCTCGCCGCATTTGAAGGACATCCCGAATATAAAGTCGAGATTTTCAACATTGCGACTTCCGGCTCCACCGCCGTTGCCGAAGCCATTGAAAAAGAGAACTGCCGCGGAATCATCTCGCTCGGATACCAGTATTTTGACCGCGACAACTTCCGGCATCTCAACGAACTCGGACTTCCCATGGTCTTCACCGGCCCCGACCCGATGGAGGGAACCGTCAACATCTGCTCGGAGTTTTCCGCCGCACTCAATGAAATCGCAGAACAGCTGCAATTCCCCGAACAGCCCGTCCCGCTCTACTGCCTGCATACGGGAACCGGTTTGAAAAACGTTGCATATTCGGAAAAATTCTATCAGACCGGAAAAATGCTTCAGAAGCACTTCGGCATTTCAATTTCCAAAGACGACATCGTGCAGAGAGAGTATGACGACGATCTCGCTTTTCTTGCCCAGATTACGGAAAAACTGCGCCGCAGGAAGCGCCCGAACCTCGCCATTCTCGACTCCGACTGCATCGGTCCGGTCTTTTTCCGCGCTCTGCATGACGCCGGTCTGCGTTGTCCGGAAGATATTGCGGTGTTTTCCTTCGACAATCTTCCCGCCGCGCAATTCACGATTCCCGCATTGACCACAATCGATCTCAGGCGCGCCGAAACCGGACGCCTTGCGGCGCAGCATCTGCTGGACATTCTCGACGGCAAGCCGGCAACCTCCACACAGCATTCCGCCGCCGTAATCTTCCGGGAATCCTTTCCGCAGAAAACCGCTCATCATAAAAAATATAAAACAAACAACGGAGAAGCAAAATGAAAGAAAAAACACGGAACAACGGGACAAAAAGGCAAAGAAGCAGGAGAGTGAGATTCACGCTCATAGAACTCCTTGTGGTAATTGCAATCATCGCAATCCTTGCTGGAATGCTGCTTCCGGCGCTGAACGCCGCGCGGCAGAAGGCGCGGGACATCAACTGTCAATCGAACTTGAAACAGCTCGGAAGCGGAGTCATTCAGTACTCCGCCGATTACGACGATTATCTTCCGCCGTATGTTCTCTCCTCCGACTGGTCGACTTCCTGGCAGGCGCTCATCCTGCGGTATGTCGTTCCGGGGAAAAACAATTACGAATGGCGGGTGCAGAAAGACCCGAACGTCGCCGACAGCTGGTATCCGGTCTCTGCTGTATATACCTGTCCCGCACAGGAACAGAAAAGAGACGCAAACTTCATTTGGCAAAACAATTATTCCATCAACTGGAACATCGCTCATTACGCACCTGATAGTGGAGAAGCTAACCCATTTCGCCGCTGGCAGAAGATCACGAAGATCAGCAGACCCTCGCAGCGGTACTGTCTCGGGGACTGCAAAAATACGGCAAAGCTCTTTTTTAGTAGCGGTGAATTCATTCCGTGGCGGCACGGAAGCGGGAAAACGACAAATTTCGAATTCGTCGACGGTCACGTCGGAAGCGTTCCTTATGGAGTCCTGATGTCAATAAAGAGCGGCAACCAAGAACAGGCTTACGCCTGGGGCGAACAGAAAGCAAACTGAGGAACTAAAATGAAAAACAGAAAAACATTTCATCATTTCGGCAAATATCTGCTTACGGGTGCGGCGGCGCTCCTGTGCGGTCCGCTCTTCGCCGCAGAACTCGCGGAATCGGGAGTCCGCATCACTCCGGAGGGCGACCTGCTCGACAGCAAGGGCAATCCGCGCGCATGGATCGGAACCGACTGTTCCGGCGGCTCCGTCAGCCAGCCTGAACGCGGAGGCAAAGCGTTCCGCGGACGCTACAACGACAAATACCGCTGGATTTACGAAACAAATGTAACCGCGCCGCAGCTGCACCGTCTCGGTTTTCATATTCTCTCCACTGCAACGCCGGACACCTGCGTCCGCGCCGTTTTCCCGGAATACAAAGGATTCACGGCGAAAGATCCCATTGCGGAATATGACGAGCTGATTGCAAAGTATCATCTGGAAGGCATGCGCCCCTGGTCGCTTCACAGCAAACTCATGCCGTACATTTACGACCAGCAGATTCTCTTCTGGAAGAGTCTCGGCAAAGATCACATGCCGGTCATTCTTCAGATGCAGGATCAAATCACTCTGCTTTCCAAAGAACGCGCGAAACTGAAAGGCATTCTGCCGGACGGTCTCTTCTTCGGTTCCACCAACCACTCCGGCGGCACGATTCCCGTTCAGATCGGACGGAAGGAGGGACAGGATCTCTACCGGAAGATCTACCGTCACCGCCAGGAGGAGGCGCTCCATTACGGAACCCGCCCGTTCGCCTACAAACTCTTCAACGAGCCGATTTACTGGAACTATTCTCCGGAGAACAAGCGTCTGTTTGCGGAGTCGCTGAAAAAACGTTACAAGGATATCGCCGCTCTCAACGCCGCATGGGGCAGCTCGTTCTCCTCATTCGACGCGATCGCCGAATTCAACGGGGAAAAAGGCGGCTCAAAAGCTCTCGATGTGGAATACCACAAGTTTCAGCAGGAGCAAGTCACCGAACTTGCAAAACTCCTGCTGAACGATCTGAAAGAACTCGATCCGGAAGCGCGCGTGATGATTCAGCTTCATGGACACGACACGCATATCCGCGTCTTTCCGCACTTCGATTACTATGCACTCTCCAAGCTCACCGCGCTCATTTCCGCCGGAACCGGAAACAATCCGCTCACAGCCTGGATGAATTATCCCGAAGGAACCCCGTTCCGCGATCTCGACAACGTCCCGCAGGACATCCGCATCGGATACAGCAAGGACAGTTTCTACTCCGCGTTTGCAGACGGCAAGCCCGTTCTGAACACGGAAGCGTATGCGGAAAACACCTTCGAGGGCTTCCGCCGCATGATCTGGCATGAAATGGCGGCCGGCAAGGAAACCGTCATCGCATGGGCATGGTTCGGACTCAACTGGGGACCGGACGTCAAGAAACCGTTCTCGTTCGCGCTCATGAACCCCAATGCATGTCCGCCGGAAGCGCTTGAGGCATTCGAAGCGACTCGGAAAGAGATCGAATCGGTCGGCGATATTTTCCTTCCCCGCAAGAATGCGCAGAAAGCGGAAGTCGCCGCGCTGTTCTCGTATCCGACCCTGCGTTTCAATCATGTGCTCCAGGAACCGGAAATGATTGCATCCTCGGCTCCGATGCAGATTCAGATTCCCGTCGACACTATTCTCGAGGAACAGCTTGCGGAGAACCGCCAGAACCGCTACAAAGTCATTCTCGCTTCGGGCGTCCACAACGTCTATCCGGAAACCAATGCGCGCCTGCGCAAATGGATTGAAGACGGCGGAACGCTGATCGTCAATCAGGGACTTTTGAATCAGGATGAATACGGACGTCCGCTCAAGGATGCGCTGATTCCGTTCCGTGAAACGCGCGGCAGCGGCAAGCTCGGCCGGATGGAGCCTTCGGGCATCCGTTCACTCGCGACAAGCCGTCTCGCCGGAACTTTCGACGGATGGCAGGTCGCGGACCGTCTTCACGGAATGCCCGCGCATCTCTTCCGCAAAATCGGGAAGGGTGAACTGCATGTCATCGCGGGAACTCTGACGGATTTCGGCTACATCTCTCTCATCCGCCCGGTTCTTGAAAAAAGCGGTGTGCAGCCGACCGCGAAAATCACCGATGCGAAAACCGGGGATTCCGTCCCGGGAATTGAAGTCCGCCGCTTCCGCAATGGAGCCTTCACCGGCTGGTACTTCTGCAACATGAACGCCGCTCCGAAACTGATCTCCGCCGTTCTGCCCGGAACGGAGGGCTCCGCCATCGTCGACCCGTTCGGAAAAGAGTCCTATGCTGCGCAAAACGGAAAACTTCTTCTGAGTCTTCCGGCGAAAGGCGAACGCTTCGTTCTGATTTCGGGGCCTGCGGAAGCGCTGGAAGCGCGGTTCGGCAAATTCCCGTCGAAGAGCGACGCCGTGCGCACGGCGGAATTCCGCAAGACAGCCGAAGCTCTCGCCAAAAGCGAACGCAAATGCCGTAAATCCGTTGCGGTGAACATTGCCTCCGTTGCCAACGGAGGATTCTACAACTACCAGAACTACCCCGTTGATTCCATCTGGCAGGAAGGCGGCGTCAAGGAGCTCCGCGCGTTCCCGTATCATGAAAATGTGTTCGGAGATCTGAAGTTCGACATCATCCGTTTCGATTACAACGAAAACCGCACCTCCATCGGTCTGCGTTCGAAACAGCATCCGGAGTTTCCGGAAAAGGTTTCACTTCCGCTCCACGGAAAATTCCGCTCGGTCGCATTCCTTCTGGCGGCGACTCACGGCGTCTCCGGGGAAACCGTCATGAAACTGCACTTCCGCTATGAAGACGGCAAAGGTGTTGAGGTTCCCGTCCGGCTCGGACGCGAAGCCGGCGACTGGATGCTGGAGAAAAACGGCAAGGAGATCATGCGGAACTGCGTATGGAAAACCGACGACGGCAAGCAGGGCGTTTTCCTTTACGAATGGGAAAATCCGGAGCCGGAGAAAGCACTTTCCTCCGTGGAGCTGATTTCGGCGGATTCGCAGTCCCAGCCGCTCATCGCGGGCATGACAGCAGTTCCCAGCCGCTTCCAGACCGCCTATGCGCACACCGTTCCGCTGAAAGATCATATTGCAAAAACGATCCGCGGACGCTTCCTTCCGGAGTTCGGCGGCTACACCTTCAGCCACAATTTCGTCATGGAATTCAAACAGGCTCTTCCGGTCCCGGCGGACAAACTGAAAAGCGCCGTTCTGCGCTTTGAAATCCGCAACAATCCGGACCAGTGGAACATTGTGCGCCCGTGGATCTCTCTGCCCGTTTCGCTGAACGGCGCCATCAACGGCGTTCCGGCGAACTCCGTCCCGGGTGTCTCCTCCAGAACAACCGGACTGGTGAATATGATTCTGGCCGAGAACAATCCGCAGTTCTTCACCGAAATCGAAATTCCGCTTGCGGAAATGCTCGACGGAACGGACAAAAACGGCAGAAACGGAAAACTTGACAGCATCACCTCCATTTCGTTCGGAGCATGGGGACAGACTCCGTTCTCCCGCACCATCCGCAACCCGCGAATCGAGTATTGACGAATGACTGTTCTGCACCTTTTATGCGAATACCTCCCGGCTCCAATCGGAGTCGGGACCCGCTCTCCGCGGTTCTCGTGGACCGTCGACACAGAAAAAACGCTCCGGCAGACCGGCTTCCGGATTGAAATTTTTCACACAGCGACAAAAGAAAAAATCTTCGATTCCGGCTTCGCGGAAACTTCCGCTCAGATGTTCCGCGCGGAGAATCTTCCGCTGGAAATCCAGAGCCGCTATGAATGGACCCTGTCCGTCCGTTTTTCCGACGGCTCCGTTCAGCAGTCCCGCGCGGAATTCGAAACCTCCTTCTTCTCTCCGGATGACTGGTTCGATGACTGGGTGACGCCCGTCTGGGTTCACATTCCGCCGAAAGATCAGTCGGTCACTTTCCTGCGCGGAGAGTTCGAGGCAGGAGAGCCGGAACGTATCATCCGGGCGCGCGCCTATATCGGCGCGACAACCGGAATTCACGGCAACGCAACCGCCCGGATGAACATGTACCGTTTCCGGATCAACGGGCAGCCGGTCTGCGACGATGTTCTGAACCCCGGTCAGCTTTCGCCGCGGCGCGGACGCGCACTCGTCCGCACATTTGACATTCTTCCTTTTCTGCGGGAAGGGAAAAACGCTGCAGGCGTGATTTACATCTCCGCAAAGATTTCCATCCGGATCCTGCTTGAATATTCCGACGGGATCATCCGCCGCTTCTCGGTCCGGGACGGCGAATGGTTCAAGCGTCCGCGCGGACCGTTTGTCCGTCTCTGGACCAATGAAATCGCGGAATTCGACGGCAAGAGCGAGCATTACGACGCCCGTCTGGAGTTCACCGGATGGGATCTCCCCGGCTTTGCGGACCTCGACGGATGGCAGCCGGCCCGCTGTGTCTCCGCTCCCGATATTCTCGCTCCGCAGATGCAGAGTGCGGCGCCGTTTCTCCGCAAACGGAATCCCGCGCTCACCCGTTTCCCCGACGGAACCGCTGTTGCAGACTTCGGAGAAAACCGCAACGGTTTTGTCCGCATCCGCACCACGGGACCCGCGGGAACACAAATCCGTCTGAATTACGCCGAAGCGGTTGACGCTGACGGGCGAATCGACCCCATGTCCACACTCAGCGCTCAGATGGAACAGAGCATGCATCACGATATCTGCTGGAAGCGGACGGATGCGCCGGAATTTTACGAACCCTCGTTTGCTCTGCACGGATTCCGCTATGTTGAAATTTCCGGAATGCCCGAAGTCTCTCCGGATGATCTGGAAGCGGTCTATACGATGAGCTCCGTCAACGCCGGATTCCAGTTTCAGTGCGCCGATCCGCACATTCAGACGCTGATGGAGTTCTGCCTGCGCAGCTGTCAATCCAATCTGATGAGCGTTCCCACCGACTGCTGCACCCGGGAACGTCTCGGCTGGGGAGCCGATGCCGCGTCGGTTTCGCGCTTTGAATCCGCCGTTTTCGACCTCCGCCTCTTTTACGAAAAATGGTTCCATGACATTGCCGATGATCAGGGAAGCGACGGCAACCTCCAGGTTCTCGCTCCGTTTGCAATCCCCGTTTCCTGCACCGCCCTTCCGTGGAGCCGCGGATTTCTCGCAATCGCAAAGGACGCGTGGGAACAGTACGGCGACCGCACGTTCCTTGCGGAAAACTATCCGATGTTCCGCCGTTTCGGAAAATATCTGGAACGCATCACCGGACCCGACGGACTTTCCAAAGGTCACTGCGCGTTCAGCGACCATTACGCAAAAGACCAGCCTGACGAGGTGTTCCTCGAAAACGCGCATGTTCTGAATTCGTTCCAGCTTCTCGCCGAATTCGCCGGAATTCTCGGCAGCAGCGACGATGCGGAATTCTGGAATGTCTGCGCGGAACGGAGGAAATCCGCAATCAACCGCCATTTGCGAAACGGTCTCTCCTACGGCAATGCCACCCAGAGCGAAGCCGTTCACGCGCTCTGCTTCCGCATTGTTCCCGAGTCCGGCCGCGCCGCATTGCTGGAAGAACTCTGCCGCCAGCTCGGGGAAGACGGTTTTATACGCACCGGATATACCGGAACCGAACTTCTCATGCGGCTGCTCGAAGAGGAACGGAAACCGGAACTCGCCATGAAACTGGTCCGCAGTTCACTTCCATACACCTGGTCGCACTGGCTGGAGCTCGGGCTGACGACGTCACCGGAAGCGTGGCTTCCCGAACAGGAATCCAACCGGAGAACGACGCTGAATCACCCGGCGCTGTGCGGCGGGCTGGGGGCGTGGCTCCTCCGTGTCTTCTGCGGAATCCGTCCGCTGGAACCGGGATACCGGAAGATACAGATCCGCCCGCTGGATCATACGGATTTTTCCGTCACGCTTCCGACTCCTTATGGAGCATTACGCGTGCGTCAGAAAACCGGACGGACTGAAATCCGGAATCCGTTTGGAACCGAACTGCTCCCCTGAACCTCCCGCTCCGGAACATCCTTTCCGGAGCGAATTATTTTAAAAATCCGTCTTTGCGCTTTACTTTATACACTTATGGGTGTACATTACCAAATGTAAAACCAACAGGAGAACTGAACATGGACAATTGGACCGATCGCTGCCACAAGTACACTCTCGTGGACGGAACTACCGGATTTCAAATCAACTTCGCCGGAATGAATTTCACCGACGCAGACATCGAAGACATGAGCAAACGCTTCGTCGGCGTGCATGAAGAAATGCTCAAGATCGAGCGCGGAGAAATCAAGAACCCCGACGAGCACCGCAAAGTCACCCACTTCACCGACCGCTCCGTCTACACCGGCTCCGAAGAGTACCAGGACGTCGAGGCTTTCGTCGAAGCCGTCCGCACCGGAAAAATCGTCGGCTCCACCGGAAAGAAATTTGAAGCCGCCTTCATCAACGGAATCGGCGGATCCGCTCTCGGTCCCCAGCTGATCCAGATGGCGATCAACGGTCCCTACTGGAATGAGAAATCCGACGCCCAGCGCAACGGCTATCTCAAAATCTACTTCCTTGACAACACCGACACCGCCGGTCTCGCCGACGCTCTCCAGGTCGCCGATCTTGAAAAGACTCTCGTCGTCAACATCTCCAAGTCCGGCGGAACCCAGGAAACCAAGAACAACATGATCACCTGCATGAACTACTATGCGGCAGCCGGACTCGACTTCGCAAAGCATGCATGCGCCATCACAATGAAGAACAGCGAGCTCGACCAGCTCTCCCGCGGCGGCAACTGGCTCAAAGTCTTTGAAATGGCCGAGTCCATCGGCGGAAGAACCAGCGAAACCAGCATCGTCGGCCACCTCCCCGCGGCTCTCGCAGGAATCAGCTTCAAGGAGCTCCTCGCCGGAGCATGCCACATGGACAGCCTCACTGCCAACCCGCAGTTCATGCAGAACCCCGCCTACATGCTCTCCGCGATGTGGTACATCGCCGGAAACGGCAAGGGCGACAAGAACATGGTCATCGTTCCCTATTCCGACAGACTCATTCTCATGTCCCGCTACCTCCAGCAGCTCGTCATGGAAAGCCTCGGAAAGGAACTCGACCTCGACGGCAAAGTCGTTCATCAGGGTCTCAACGTCTTCGGCAACAAGGGCGGCACCGATGCTCACGCATTCATCCAGCAGCTCAACGACGGACGCAACGACTTCTTCGTCACCTTCATTGAAATCCTCGAAGACGCGCTCCCCGCGCCCATCTCCAAGGGCATTGCAATGGGCGACTACCTCCACGGCTTCATGACCGGTCTCTCCAACGCTCTCCGCGGCAAAGGACGCCAGGTCATCGAACTGCGCCTCAACAGCGTCTCCGCATTTAATGTCGGCATGCTGATCGCCCTTTACGAGCGCGCCGTTGCCGCATATGCGGAACTCATCCACATCAACGCGTTCCACCAGCCGGGCGTGCAGGCGTACAAGCTCGCCAGCAAGGGAGTCATCAAACTGCTCACCAATCTGGAAGACGTCTTCGCCGGAATGGCTCCGGTCTCCGGAACCTCCGCAGAACTCGCCGCGAAAGCAAACCTCTCCGCACAGGAATACGAAGTCGACGGCATTCTCGCCAAACTTTCCGCCAACACCGGAAAGCGCGACAACCCCGTCAAAGTCTCCCGCGCATGGGATGCCGCTAAAGGCTGGATTTACTCCATTACCAAGTAATCCGGCAGAACTGACGGAGGCGGTGCGGGCGTGCCGTCTCCGTTTTTCATTCAATCAGGATAAAATGACGGATCATGAAGACAAAATGACGGAACTGCTCAAGCGGTATCCCGTCAAGCTGAACTCCTACTGCAAAGCGCTGGCGGAGCAATCCCCCGCGGTTGCAAAACTTTACCTTCCCGATCTCCGGGAACTCGACAACCCCGGACTCTCCTCCGACGGGCTGGCGGAACTGGAGCAAAGCCCCGTCCCGAATCTGATCCGCCGTTACCGCGACCGCGCGGTCCTGCTGACCACATCCGAATGTTTCGCCCGCTGCCGCTTCTGTTTCCGCAAACGGCTCTGGGCGGACGGCGCATCGCACTTCACGCTCTCCGATGAAAACCTCGACGCCGTCTGCGCGTGGCTCGACCGAAACCCCGAAGTCGATGACATTCTTCTGAGCGGCGGCGACCCGTTGGTGATGAACGACGACCGCGTCGTCAAAATCGCTTCGCGCATCCGCAGCTCCGGAAATGTGCAAACGGTCCGGGTCTGCTCCCGTGCACCCGCCGTCGAACCGGCACGCATCACAGAAAAATTGACGGAACGCCTGTCCGTCATTGACGGATTGTGGTTCGTCACTCACTTCGACCATCCCGATGAACTGACGCCGGAGGCGGAAACCGCGCTGAAACGTCTTGTTTCGCACGGGATCCCCGTTCTCGACCAGACCGTGCTTCTGAAAGGCGTCAATGACGACGCCGAAACGCTGCGCCGGCTGTTCAAACGTCTCGCCGCTCTGCGGGTGAAACCGCATTATCTGTTCCACATCGACCCCATCGAGGGAGTTTCGCACTTCGCGACGGGAGTGGAGCGCGGACTTGAGATTCTGGAAGATTTCCGCTACACGCTCTCCTCGCTCGCGCTCCCGATGTTCGCCATCGATCTGCCGGAAGGCGCGGGCAAAGTCGTGCTTACCCCGGACTGCCGCGACGCCGACGGGCGCTACCGCAGTTCCGTCACCGGTAAATACATCCGTCATCCGCTGGCGGATTTGACGGATACAGGAGAGTAAACGAATGCTCCGGCTGTTCAACCAGATTCGCGCAATTCTCTATCCGGCGGAAAAATACCGCCTGATCTTCATTTCCATTCTGGTTTTCTTTTCCGATCTGCTGGAACTCTGCGGACTCGGTCTTATCATGCCGGTCATTGCCCTGTTCCTGAATCCGGAGCTGTTTGAACAGAACCCCTACCTTATTCAAATCCGGAACTTCACAGGCAGCATTTCCAACAATGCTCTGATGATTCTGCTCTGCATTGTCTGCGCACTTTTCTTTGTTGCAAAAAATGTTCTTCTTTACCTCATTGCCTGGCTCCAGACCCGGTTTGCCTACACTCTTTCCGCGCGTCTCGGCTCGGAACTGCTGAAACGCTACATTGAGGGAGATTACCGTTTCCATCTGAAAGGCTCCTCGGGCGGAATGGTTGAAAAACTTCAGCAGACCCGCAATGTCATCCCGCACTTCATCAGCGCCCTGATGATGCTGGCATCCGAAGCCGCTCTGGTTCTGCTGATTCTGGTTTCCGTGTTCATTCTCGCCCCGTATTCCGCGCTCGGAATTGCTGTTTCCGGAGCGATCTTCTCTATTCCGCTGCTGCTTTTCATGAGGAAGATGGTTCAGCACCTTGCGGCTCTGACCTTCGAGCGCGCTGTGAAACTGAATTCGTTCATTCTGTTCACCGCCAACGCCCTGAAGGAGATCAAGCTGGCGAACCGCTGCAAGCCATTTGTCCGCGAAGGACACAAACTCGAATATGAAGCCATTGAAATGCCGCGTCTGCAGTTCATTTACGGACAGATTCCCCGGTTCGCCATCGAAGCCGGCGTCGTCTTCCTCGGAATGGGAACAATCGTTGTTCTGCTGCTCTGCGGCATCGCTCCGACCTCGATTGCGCTGCAGATTTCCTTCATCGGACTCGCCCTGATGCGCATGACTCCATCCGTCGCCCGCATTCAGTACAACTGGGTGCTCATCCGGGGATATCAGTTCTTTTTCGACAAAATCTACAAGGATCTCCAGGCCATCCGGCTGGAGGCGCCGCCGTCCGAACCGCCGATCACCTTCGAACATGAAATCCGTGTTGAAAACCTTTCTTTCGGATATGACAAGGATTCTCCGGTTCTGCAGAACATCTCACTCACGATTCAGAAGAACACCTCTCTTGCGTTTTCGGGTCCGACCGGATGCGGCAAAACGACGCTCGGCGACCTCATCACCGGACTTTTCCCGCCCGATTCGGGACGCGTCCTTGTCGATGGACGCGACATCCGCGGAAATCTGGAGTCATGGCGGGCGCAGATCGGTTATGTTCCGCAGAACATTTCGCTCATGAACGGAACGATTGCGGAAAACATCGCCATCGGCATTCCGCCGGATCAGATCGACCGCCAGCGCATTGCAGCGTGTCTGAAAATTGCGCAGGCGGAGGATTTTGTTCTGAGCCAGACCAATGGAATCGACCATGTCCTTACGGAAAACGGGCGCAACCTTTCAGGCGGTCAGCGTCAGCGTCTTGCAATCGCCCGCGCCCTCTATCCGAACCCCGCATTTCTGATTTTCGATGAAGCCACGAGCGCTCTGGACAACGCCACGGAAACAGCGTTTGTGGAAGCTCTTTCCGCTCTCCGCGGCAAATACACGATGCTGGTCATCGCCCACCGTCAGACCTCCGTCGACCATTGCGACACCGTTTTCCGCTTTCCAACGCCGGCGAAAAAACCGACGCACACCTGACGGTCTCTCTCAAACCCTGCGGACAAACAATCCTCCTGCCCGAAAGAGACCAGAAAACACTCCCTACTTGTGCGTCTGCAGGAAATCATGAATCGTTGCGGCGAATTCCGCGCCGATTCCGCGGACTCGGGAAGCGATCTCCTCCGCAGAGGCTTTCCGGAGCATCGCGACGGAACCGAACTCGCGCAGCAGCGAATTGCGGCGGGCTTCTCCCAGCCCGGGAATCTCATCCAGAAGCGATTCCGATATCCGCTTCAGACGCAGCTGGCGGTTGTATGAAACCGCAAAACGGTGCGCTTCATCACGCAGCGCCTGAAGAACTTTCAGAGCCGGACGGTCACGGTCCAGCACAATCGGCTCGCTCCGTCCGGGAATGTATATTTCTTCGTTCTTTTTCGCCAGCCCCACAACCGGGAACGGCGGGCAGTTGATCGAAATCAGCGCGTCCAGCGCAAGATGAAGCTGTCCCTTGCCGCCGTCGACCATCAGCAGATCCGGAAGGGGACGCTTCTCCTCCAGAAGGCGCGAAAAATAACGCTTGACAACCTCGTTCATCATCGCGAAGTCGTTCTGTCCCTCCACCGTCTTGATGCGGAAACGGCGGTAATTGGATTTGTCCGGTCGCCCGTCGCGCGAACAGACCAGACTCGCCACGGCAAAGGTCGTGCCGAGGTTGGAAATATCGAATCCGACAATCACGCGCGGCGGCTTCGGAAGATGCAGTGCCTTCTGCAAGTCCAGCACAGCCTCCTTTCCGGCTTCAGACGGGATATGCGCGTGTTCAAATGTGCGCACCTTGTTCCCCAGAATCGACTGGAGATTGCCCAGAACGTCGCGGTACGACGCGGCTTTCTCGAACTGTTTCGCGGCGGCGGCATCCTGCATTTTCGCCTTCAGCTCCTCCGCGATTTCCTTTGTATCGCCGTTCAGAATCGCAACCACCCGGTCCACCCGCGCCATATATTCCTCCTCCGTCACCTCGCCGATGCAGGGACGGCAGCAGTCGCGCACCGTTCCGGCGAGACAATGCTTGCGGTCCTCCGCGTCCGGGGCAAGCGATTTGCAGGAGCGCAGACCGAAACGCTTTGTCAGATATTCACTCAGCTTGCGGAGCGCAAAACCATGCGGAAACGGTCCGAAGTAAAGACATGCGTCCTTTTTCTTCAGACGCGTCAGACGGATGCGCGGGAACTTCTCGTTCCGGTCAATCTTCAGCATCGGATAGCGCTTGTCGTCGCGCAGAAGGATGTTGTAATGCGGCGCGTACTCTTTGATGAAGCGCGACTCCAGCAGCAGCGCTTCATCTTCGTTCTTGACGATGAAGGTCTCCCAGGTGTCAATCGAATTGATGAGCGAACGGAGCTTTGGATCGGCGCGGAGCTGCTGCGATGGCTGGAAGTAGTGGGACATGCGGCGGCGCAGGTTCGAAGCCTTGCCGACGTAAATCACCGTTCCGAACCGGTCGCGGTAGACATACACGCCCGGTTTTGCCGGAATGTCTCCGGGATGAAAATCAGAGCGCGCCATGCGTCACCGTCCAGACTTTTTCTTTTCCGCACGCAGACGGTCCCAATACTGCAGACGCCGCAGAATTTCGCGCTCGAAGCCACGTTCCGGGGGATTGTAGAAACGCTGGCGCGGCATCGTTTCGGGGAAATAATCCTGTCCGGAAAAACCTTCCGGCGTGTCGTGGTCGTAAACATACCCTTTGCCGTAACCGATTTCCTTCATGAATCTGGTCGGCGCATTCAGAATATGCGCGGGCGGATTGAGCGATGAGTACTGTTTCGCCGCCGCGCGCGCCTTGTCCCACGCGACTTCCGCGCTGTTCGATTTCGGTGCGGTTCCGAGGTAAATGATGAGCTCCGCAATCGCGATATCGCCCTCCGGCGAACCGAGACGTTCATAGGCGTCCCACGCGGCGACCGCCATCGGCAAGGCCTGGGGATCGGCAAGGCTGACATCCTCCATTGCAAACCGCGTCAGACGGCGCAGAAGGTAGAGCGGGTCTTCTCCTCCCTCAATCATGCGCGCCGCCCAGTAGAGCGCCGCATCGGTATCCGAACCGCGCAAGGATTTATGCAGCGCGCTGATGAGATTGTAGTGCCCCTCGCGGTCCTTGTCGTAAACCGGCGCGCGGTGCTGGACGATTTTTTCCAGCTCCGCCCGGTTCATTACGCCGTCTGACGGTGCGAGATCGTAGATGCTTTCAATAAGGTTGATGAGATAACGCCCGTCGCCGTCGGCAAGGTCGCGGACCATCGACATGGCGTCATCGTCAATCGGAAGTTTGCGTCCGACGATTTTCTCCGCCCGTTCAATAATCTGCTGAAGCGCGGCGGAATCCAGCGGCTTCATGATGAAGACCTTGCAGCGGGAGAGAAGCGCGCTGTTGAGTTCGAACGACGGGTTTTCCGTCGTTGCGCCGACAAGTGTCACCGTGCCGTTTTCGACATAGGGCAGAAAGCCGTCCTGCTGCGCACGGTTGAAGCGGTGAATCTCATCGACGAACAGCAGGGTCCGTTCTCCGTAAAGCCTCCGTTTCGCCGCTTCGTCAAACGCCTTGCGGAGGTCGGCGATTCCGGAAAAGACGGCAGAGAGGGCGACGAAATGCATGTCGGTTCCGTTCGCCATCAGCCGTGCAATCGTGGTCTTTCCGCATCCGGGCGGTCCCCAGAGAATGAAACTGGAAATGCGTTTCGTCTCCAGCATCTTGCGGATCGGACCGTCGGGACCGAGCAGGTGATCCTGCCCGACGATGTCGTCGATCGTTTCCGGACGGAGACGGTCGGCAAGCGGCCGGTCTCCGGGTTGTTCAAAAAGCAGTCCTTCTTCCATAATCAATGAATCGTGGCGGGATTTTCACGATCCTCCTTCTGCAGACGTTTCAGCAGCGCGTTCGGCGACCCCTGCCAGCGGGCGAGAATCAGATAGCCGACCGGAACCACGAACAGCGTCAGGATGCACGCGGAAAGTCCGCCGTAAAACACAACCGCGCCGAGACAGCGGCGGCTTGCCGCACCCGCCCCGGTCGCGAGCAGCAGCGGAATCGCACCCGCGACAGTCGAAATGCCGGTCAT
This sequence comes from Lentisphaeria bacterium UBA4640, assembly GCA_002405835.1. Classification (GTDB taxonomy): domain Bacteria; phylum Verrucomicrobiota; class Lentisphaeria; order Victivallales; family UBA1829; genus UBA1829. The sequence goes on from DHMO01000006.1 coordinate 18,087, forward strand.
GAGAATCGGGCGGATACGCAGTTTCGCCGCCTGGAAGAGCGCCTCCTCGAACGGAACGTCGTCATCCCGCAGCTGGTTTGCGAACTCCACAATCAGAATGCCGTTTTTCGCCGCCAGACCGATCAGCATGATGATGCCGATCTGTGTGTAGATGTTCATGGTGAAGCCCATCAGATTCAGCGCAGCAATCGCGCCGATCATGCCGAGCGGAACGGTCAGCATCACGATCAGCGGGCTGATGAAGCTCTCAAACTGCGCGCTCAGCGCGAGGTACGAAACGATCAGGGCGAGCGCAAAAATGAACAGCATCGAACCGGAGGTCTGTTTCAGCTCTTTCGACTGGTTCTTGTAGCCGATCTGCGCATATTCCGGAAGGTTTTCACGCACAGTGTTTTCGAGGAACGTCAGCACGTCGCTGAGCGCATATCCGGGAGCGACATTGCCCTGAAGCGTAATCGAACGCACCCGGTTGTAACGCCCGAGCCGTCCCGAATCGCCGCGTTCCTCCAGCTTGACGAGGTTGTCGAGCGGGATCAGCTCGCCCGAATATTTGGAACGCAGATAGATGTTGCGCAGGTCCTGAGGCGTCGCGCGGCTTTCGCGTCCGGCCTGAAGCATGACGTCATACTCCTGCCCGCGGTCGACGAACGTTGTCACCTGCTTGGAACCGAGCATCGTTTCCAGCGTGGTTCCGATGGAGAGCGCGGAAATGCCGAGCTCCTGTGCGCGCTTTGTGTCGACGGCGACATGCAGCTGCGGCGTAGTCTCCTTGTAGTCGTAGTCGATATCGACGAAACCGGGATACGAGCGGCATTTTTCCAGAATGATGTCGCGCCATTTGACCAGTTCATCATAGTCGGGACCGCCGATTACAAACTGCACCGGTGTTCCGAATCCGCCGAGTCCGCTCGGGAGGAACGGAATTGCGTTGATGCCCGGAATCTTCGCCAGCTCCGGACGCAGCGAATTCATGATCTGCTGCGAGTTGAGTGTACGCATACTCCACGGCTGAAGTTCGAGAATGCAGAATCCGGTATTCGCCGCGCCGTCGCTCTCGCCGAACGAAGGGAGAACCACCATAAGACTGTTCGCATTTCCGTCGGCGACCGGCTTGTAGAGAACGTTTGTCACATCGCCCGCATAATCATTGATCGCGTAATAGTTGGTTCCCTCGGGGGCGATGATGCGGGTCATGATCACCGCGCGGTCCTCGGTAGGCTCATATTCCGAGGGCAGACGCATCCAGCCGGCGATCATCAGAATGCAGATCGCAAAGAACACGGCCGCAGTGATGATTTTGAACCGCGCGACAAAGCGGAGCGAACGGTCATAAATCCGTTCGAGGAACGCCATGCACGCATCCACGCAGCGGATCATCCAGCCTTTTTCCGCCGCCGACTGCGGTTTCAGCATCTTCGAGCACATCATCGGCGTCAGAGTCAGGGCGATGAAACTGGAGAAGCAGACCGCCGCAGTCATGGCAACCGCGAATTCGGTGAACAGCTTGCCCGTCTTGCCCGCCCACAGACTGATCGGCATGAAGACCGCCGCCAGAACCAGCGTCGTCGCAATCACCGCAAAAATCACCTGATTCGCCCCGCGCGTCGCCGCCAGAAGCGGTTTTTCGCCAAGCGAAATGCGGCGGTAAATGTTCTCCAGCATCACAATCGCGTCATCGACCACCATGCCGATCGCCAGAACCAGCGCCAGAAGCGTCAGCAGGTTCACGCTGTAGCCGAAAATATAGAGAACGATAAACGTTGAAATCAGCGAAATTGGAACCGTCACCGCAGGAATCAGCGATGCGCGGAAACTGCCGAGAAACAGGAAAATAATCAGCAGAACCAGCACCGCGGAGACAATCAGCGAGTCGCGCACCTCATGGATCGAAGCGTTGATGAACAGCGCTTCATCGCGGATCACTTTGATCTGCATTCCTTCCGGCAGACCGCTCTTGTTGAGTTCCGCAACAAGTTTTTTCACTCCGTCCGAAATGACAAGCGCGTTCGATTTGGACTGCTTGTGAATACCGAGTCCGACCATCGGCTCCTTGTTCGTCATGAAGTTCTGACGGGGACGGCGTGAGTCGATCTTGACCTCCGCCACATCGCGCAGACGGACGTAGTCACCCGCCTTGTCGCGCTTGATGACAAGATCCCGGAAATCCTTTTCCGTCGCATACTGCCGCTTCAGGCGGACCGTGAACTCGCGTTCGGACGATTCGATTCGCCCGCCCGGGTTTTCGACGTTTTCCGAGTTGAGCACGTTGATGATGTCCTCCGCCGTCACTCCGCGCGCCGCCATTGCCTGACGGTTCAGCCAGATGCGCATCGCCTCTTCCTGCGCGCCGAAAATACTGACGCTCGCCACGCCGTCAATAACGGAGAAGCGGTCGACGAGGTAGCGGTCCGCGTAGTCGGTAAGTTCCATGCGGCTCATTTTATTCGAAGTGAGCGCGAGAATCAGGACAGGGCTTCCGCTGGAATCGTACTTGGCGACAACCGGGGTGTCGGCGTCGTCCGGAAGTTTTTTCAGGATGCGGCTCACCTTGTCGCGGACGTCGTTTGCCGCCGCGTCGATGTCGCGCTCCACTTTGAACTCCAGGGTAATGCGCGAGCGCCCGTCACGGCTGATGGAGGAGATGGTGTCCAGCCCCTCGATGCCCGCCACGGCGTCTTCAATGCGCTGGGTGATTTTCGTTTCGACGACGTTCGAAGAAGCTCCGTCGTATGTGGTGTCGATGGAGATCGTCGGCACGTCGATATCCGGGTATTCACGCACCGCCATGCGGTTCAGGCAGATAAAGCCGAACACCACAAGCAGCAGCATGAACACGATCGTCGCAACCGGACGGACAATGGAAAACTGGCAGATCGTCATTTCGTCATTTCTCCCGTTTTTGACGGATTGACGAAGTTGACCGTCATTCCGTCAACCAGTTTTGCCACTCCCTCTGTAACGATGGAATCACCGTCATTTATTCCGGAAATGACCTCAACTTTTCCGCCGCGACGACTGCCGAGCGTTACTTCGTGACGGGTCACGTGTCCGTCACTTCCCGTGGTGAAGACGAATTGTTTTTCGCCGAGACTGACCACGCTTTTCTCCGGGATCATCAGTGCGGAGCGGCTGCCCATATCGACGCGGACGAGGAACATCATGCCGGGACGCAGCTTCATAGCCTTGTTGTCGATGACGGCGCGCACCTCCACCATGCGGGTGTCAAGGTTGATGCGCGGCGAAATAGCAGTGATTTTTCCCTTGAACGTCTCATCCGGATACGCCGGACTCTTGACGCTGATTTCATAGCCGGTTTTCAGCGCGGCAAAATATTTTTCGGGCACGGAAAAATCAACATTGATTTCGGAAATGTCGTCGAGAGTCGTGATTTTTGTTCCGGGCGTCACAAGATCGCCGAGACTGACGAGACGCATCCCGAGACATCCGGCAAACGGCGCATGAAGATGGCGGTCGTTAATCTGAGTTTTCGCCACGGCCAGCAGAGTTTTGGAACGTGCGAGCTTGGTTTTCTGTTCATCAATCGACTTCTGGGAGACCGCATTGGATTTGGAAAGACGGTCGATTCGCGCCATCTCGCGCTCCTGTTCATCAAGGTTGATTTCCGCCTGATCGAACTCCGCGCGTTCCTTGTCGTCATCGAGCCGGACGAGCAGTTGTCCCGCCTTCACCCGGTCGCCGTCTTCAAATTTGATTTCAACAACTTTTGCCGTGACGGTTGCCGTAATCTCCACTGCCTCTTTTGCACTTCCGGTTCCGAGCGCTTCAATCACATCGGCGAACTGCACTTTTTTCTGCACCTCCGCTACAACGGAAGGCGTCACCGCCGCACGCTTCTTCGCAGTTCCGCCCGACGCAAGAATGACCTGATAATAATAGACCGCTCCTCCGACAACAACAGCTCCGATGAGCAGTTCGGAGCACACCTTCAAGATTTTTTTCCACATGACTGTTCCCTTTGCACTTTTGAAAAATATTTTCTTATATATATAGCAAACAACGGAAAAATCAAGAGCACAACCTGAATTATTATGCTATTTTAATCTTTAACGGCTTCCGCCTTTCAGCAGCCGGTCTCCTCTCGTGCCGAACCATTCACGGCGACACTCCCGCACTTCGGTAAAGCGCGGCAATTCCACGTAGTGTGAAAAGTTCATCGGCGAGTTCAAATCCGGGAATCTCCCGCAGGAAAAATCCGGCGTCGCCTCCGCAGGCCACGCGGCGGATCTGCACTCCGGGATACGCAAGTTCCATCCGGCGGAGCAGTTCACGGACTGCTCCCAGCGCGGCGCAGTCGGTTCCGAGATCAATCGCATCAACGGTGTTGTTCCCGGGAAATGAAGGAACACGGGCAGTAACCTCCGTTTCCGGCAGTTTCGCCGTATAATCATGCAGGGATTTGCGCAGAATCAGACGTCCGGGAAGAATCGCTCCGCCACACATCCGGCGATTGGAATCGACGAATTCAAGATTGATCGCAGTTCCGAAATCAACGCACAGAGCAGGCAGAGCTCCTGAAAAAATCAGCTCCGCCGCATTTGCCAAACGGTCCGCACCGAGCGTTTCCGGATGTTTCATGCCTGAAAGGTCAACCGGACAATCCGGCATCTGCGAATTTACAATGAATGCGCCCGCATCACGGAACTCCCGTTCCAGAGCGGGAACAACCGAAGCTGCGGCCATGTTTTCCGACGTGTAGTCCGCAACCCGGAACTCCGGAGTCGCAACCGTGTCGAGCAGACGCAATGAAGCGCCGGAAAGCTCCGCCACCTGTACATGCGTGTTTCCGGCGTTGAAAAGACGGATGATGGACATGTTCCGGATCAGCCGCCGAGTTTTTCGATGATGCTGATCAGCGGCATGAACAGAGCCATAACAATACCGCCGACGACCACAGCGAGGAACACAATCATCAACGGCTCAATCATCGAGGTCAGCGCGCCGACGGCGTTGTCGACTTCTTCGTCGTAGGTGTCGGCGATCTTGTCGAGCATCTCCGGCAGCTTACCGGTCTCCTCTCCGACCTCGATCATACTGATCACCATGTCGGGGAAGATTTTAGTGGTGTTGAGCGGCCCGGCGATCGTTTCACCTTCCTTCACGGCGTCATGCACTTCCTGAATCGCATCGCAGACGATTTCATTTCCGGCGGTCTCCTTCACGATGCTGAGCGCGTTCAGAACCGGCACGCCGGATCCCATCAGCGTTCCCAGCGTTCGCGAGAACTTGGAAATGGAGGACTTGGAAACGATCGGCCCGAAGAGCGGCATGTTGTACTTGATGTAGTCCAGCCAGTAATGTCCGAACTTGGTTTTCGCAAAGAGTTTGAATACAATGACGAATCCGACGATGCCGCCGATAAGCACGAGAATCTGTTCCTGCATGAACCGGCTGATTGCCATGACGACCTGCGTCAGACCGGGCAGCGGAGCACCTTCAAGCAGTTCGCTGAAGATTTTTTCGAACTTCGGAACGATGAAGATCATCAGACCTGCGGTAATGGCGCCCGCGATACACAGAACGATGGTCGGGTACACCATGGCCGACTTGACTTTTCCGGCGATTCGCGCGGCTTTTTCCATGAACGATGCGAGTCGGTCAAGAATCAGTTCGAGCTTACCGGCGGCCTCACCGGCGCGCACCATGTTGAGATAGAGTTTGTCAAACGATTTCGGATGCTGCGCAAGCGATTCGGAGAAGGTGGAACCGGCTTCAACGCCGTTCGCGACCTCGCCGAGAATTTTCCGGATAATCGGGTCTTTCGACTGCTTTTCGAGCGTCCGGAGAGAACGGATCAGCGGCAGACCCGCATTCAGCAGAATGGAAAGCTGACGGGTGAAGATTGTAAGCTGTTTTGTTTTAATGACCGCGGGACCGAGCGAGATGTTGATGTTCATCGCGCTTTTTTTCTTGGCTCCGGCTTTTTTTGCGGGCTGCGGGGCGGCCTTTTTCTTTTCAATCTTCCGGACCTGCTTGATGGAGGTCGGGAACATGCCCTGATCTTTCAGAAAAGCGGTTACCGCTTCTTCGTTCGCGGCCTCTTTCTGACCTTTCCGCTCTTTTCCCGTGGCGTCCATCGCCGCATATTGGTACAGAGGCATAGGGATCTTCTCCTTACTTACGGTGTTAAATAAATATTTCTCTGTATAATAGCATCGAACAAATGATATTTCCAGTGACAAAAGCGACTTTTCTTCAGAAAATTTTAAAAAAAATAAAAAATGCCGCTTGATTATTCGCGAAACTGGTGTATCTTATGGACACTCAAGCGATACGCCCCTATCGTCTAGAGGCCTAGGACACCAGGTTTTCATCCTGGCGACACGGGTTCGAATCCCGTTGGGGGTGCCACTTTTGTTTCGCTGTGGCACTGACGTATTGCCCCTATCGTCTAGAGGCCTAGGACACCAGGTTCTCATCCTGGTAACACGGGTTCGAATCCCGTTGGGGGTGCCATTGATATCGCTTTTGCCCCTATCGTCTAGAGGCCTAGGACACCAGGTTTTCATCCTGGCGACACGGGTTCGAATCCCGTTGGGGGTGCCACTTCTTTCTTCCTCGCGTTTTACAGATTTTATGCCATAAACTACAACTCCTTTACGCTCGAAATTTCAGGCAGCTGATAGATTAAAAAAGTATTCGCTGTCCCGGAACCCATATGCCTGTTTGATCAGCCATCTGAAATTCAATAAATAACCCGTAAAGCCTCTTTGAACATATACGCATCACCAAGTCAAGTTCTTGGAATTTTCCTCGCATATTCCGCAGAATGATTTTGGCATCCTCCGGCAAATTTTCATTATTCTTTAGGAAGATAAAGCGCAAACCCTTTAGCTGCTTTTGTTGAATTATGTTTAATTTTACAGAAACTCTCCTTCTTATTTTACAAGTTTATCATTTATTAACTTGATAACATGAAAATGCTCAAAAATATTTTTGCATTCGGAAACTCTTGATTGTTTCAACTGTAATAAGCATTCACCATATCCATCGTTACAATTTTTAACTTACTTTGTTTTAATTTGTTTAATGCTCCAGAAAGAGCTGAACCCTATTCCCTTCCTCCGACATGAATTACTGCTCCGGATTGCAAATCCTGAATGATTGTCGGAAACTGTTCGTTTTTCATTCCTTTCCCTACAGGGATTTCATCTATGCCAATTGCTTTTATGTTTGTATCCGGAGCGCGGGGAGCTTTCGGTGCGTCCGGCGTGGTGGAGAGAATTTCTTCAGAAAGTGAAGATGTTTTTCTACGGGTTCAAGGGCTTTTCGAATTACCGTTTCACGGACAAGGAGATCGAGACGCTTCTTCTGCGCGGATACCGGAAGACGCGGAGTGCGCGTGGCGCGAAAGCCGAAGGCGGAGACGCGCGGTTTGCGGCGCTGCGGAGAGAGGGCGCGCCGAACACGGCGGAAGAATCCGGGCAAATGCGCGACAGTCATGTTCCGCATGAAGAAGGGTTCATGGAAAAGTACAGGTTCGACGGGAAAGGACTTTATGCGGATTATGAGTTCCTGTACGGACGGCATCCGGAGTACTTTGAAGATGTGGAACATGTCCGTGCGGCGGTGGAGTTTGTCCTTGCGCAACCGGAAGAGGCGGGAAATATCAGAGACAATCTGGCGTTTGTGCGCGAAGACCAATCGACGGGGAAAGTGTACCGGGTGGAGATCAACCCGAAAATTATCGGTAAACGCTGTCAGATCAGATCGGTACATGAAATTACGCAAACGCAGTATAAAAAAATAAAGGATCGGACGGCTCGCGGAGATTCCGCTTCTCCGGACTCGGTACGACATGAACAAGAGTTCAAGGCAAGCGAGCACCCGAATATGAAGACATCTGATCCTTCGGAAAAAGCGAAAGCCGGAGCAACGCCCGCTAACGCTGCATCCCCGGTACTACAACCGTCCCTAAACCGTGTGCGGCAGACCGGCACGAATGGCGATCTGACAGGTCGGAATGGTAGGACTGTTTCCGACTTTCTCCGGTACGATAGCACGGAAAGCGGAAAAGTCAAATATGCTCTGGAAG
>DHMO01000050.1:0-28924 GCA_002405835.1 Lentisphaeria bacterium UBA4640
CCGTATTTTCCCGCCGGCGCGTCGATGATGGCGGAAAGGTCGAGAGCGCTTCCCTTTTTGATTGCGAGTTTTGCTGTGTCGATGGGATGATATCCCTCTTTGGCCGTGAAGGTTTCCGGTGGTGCTGGCGGCTGAACCGGTCCCCAGTGGAAGACCCAGCCGCGCCCGCCGGCGAGAGTTTTGACCGCGAGCAGGTTTTTCCCCTTTTTGACGGGAAGGAAAGCGAAATGGTTCGCGGAGGAAACGGGATTCCTGCGGTTGCCGTCAGTCATCGTGGAGTAGACAATTTTGCCGTTGAGGTAGATTTCCATCCCCCAGTCGGCGCCGAATCCGACGGGAACGATGCGGTCGGAGTCGGATTCAAATTCATTGTAGAGCATTGCCGCGTCGCGCAGACGCTTCCGGGCTGTTGTGGTTTCCAGGCGCAGATTGATTTTGCGGTCTTCTTTGGCGGAGCGGACTTTGACCGTGACCGGCTTGAGTGGTTTTCCGTTGACGTCCGGCAGAGTTTCCGGAATAGTGTCCACTGCTCCGGCCTTCGGGTCGATCACACCGAATACGGTCCATTTGTCCGAGAACGGCGGTTTTTCCGCTTTGAGTTGCTGGAGGTCGGCGAGGAACATTTCAGAAAGCGTGACTTTGCCGTCCATTTCGCCGAGATAGAGCGCAAGGACGGGCGGATCGTTCGGGTTGCTGCTCTCTTCACCCGGAACAAGTTCCACGAAGAGTTTCTGAGTTCCCTGCCAGATATGTACTGGTTTGAAGAGTCCGAGGTTTTTCGACTTTTGACGCATCCGGTAGGAGATGACGATGGGACGAGTCTGAGGTTTTTCGCTGGTAACGGTGAAATAGAAGCGGTAAGTGTGTCCGATCTTGAGATTCGTGAGAGATTGCTGAAGTTTGAATTTTCCGGAATTTGTATTTTTCTGAACATCCAGAGTGATCCCGCCGTTTCCCGGTGTGGCGGTTCCGATGGCGCCGACGAGTTCCCAGTGTTTCATGCCGGATGAGAAATCCGGATTGGCGAACAGGTTCCGGATTTCCTCCGCTCCAGCGAACGCTGTCAGGACCGCCGTCAGCAGAAGTGTGGTTGTTTTTTTCATGGCTGCTCCTTTTTTTATGTTGAAGATTTCTGAAATTTAATATAGCACAGGAGCTTTCCGCACGCAATAAAAGAAAAGTACGATATATGGAAGAAAGGTATTTTCCTCGATTTTTTTGAGATGCGCGAAAAACAGTTGAAAATGCGGAGAGGGCGGAGTATATTACAACTTCAATTCACAATCAACCGGGAGGAACCCTGATATGAACGCGGAACAGCTTCAGCAGCAAATTCGTGAATGGAAAGAAAAACGCAACGCCGTGATTCTGGCGCATAACTACGTCGAAGGTGAAGTGCAGGACGTTGCGGACTTTGTCGGCGATTCACTGGAACTCAGCATCAAGGCGCGCGACTCGAAAGCGCCGGCCATTGTCTTCTGCGGTGTTTCCTTCATGGCTGAAACGGCGAAAATCCTCTCTCCCGGAGCAACGGTTCTCCACCCCGTCCGCGGTGCAGGATGCCCGATGGCGGACATGGCGGACGGCAAAGCCGTTGCCGAATACCGCAAGGCTCATCCCGACACCGTTCTGGTTGCTTATGTGAACACGACTGCCGCGGCGAAGGCTGAAGTTGACATCTGCTGCACCTCTGCGAATGCGGAAAAAATCGTGAAGTCGATTGATCCTGCCCGCGAGATCATGTTCCTTCCGGATCAGAACCTCGGCGCAAACGTCGCCCGCACCCTCGGACGCAAGATGGAACTCTGGCCGGGCTTCTGTCCCACACACAACAAGATTCTCCCTGAAATCATTGAGGAAAACCGGAAGAAATATCCGGACGCCGTTCTGATGGTTCACCCTGAATGCCGTCCCGCCGTGGTTGATCTTGCCGATTATGCGCTGAGCACCGGCGGAATGCTGCGCAAAGTGCGTGAACTCGACGCCAAGCAGTTCCTGGTCGGAACCGAACACGGCATCATTCACCGCATGAAAAAGGAGAACCCCGGCAAGGAATTCATTCCGCTCGCTCCGGTTGTCCACTGTCCGAATATGAAGAAGATTACGCTCGAAAGCATCCTTGAGGCTCTGGAGACGATGGAGCCGCGCGTGGAACTGCCGGAAGAGCTCATGGAGCGCGCACGCCGTCCGATTGAACGGATGCTTGCTCTCTGAGAAATTTTTTCCCAATAAAAAATCAGCGTTTTGCGGAACCGGTTGAAAAAGTTCTGCAAAACGCTGTTTTCTGTTTCACTGATTCAATCAGTATTTGCAGGAGTCGAGGAGCTCCTGAACGGTGGTTTCGGCGAGACAACGGAAAGAAAGGCTTTTGCATCCGGAAAAGATGTTACGCTTTTAACATTTTTCCGGATGTACTGTTCAGTGTTTTCCGAACAGCGCGCGGATGCCGTCTTCCACGCGTGCGGCGGCGCGCATGGCGAGCGTTTTGTGCGGAGTGATCGCCCCTTTCGGGCAGTGCTCCTGACAGCAGTAGCAGCGGATGCAGTTCGGGAGATCGAATACCGGTTTGCCGTTTTTCAGCTTCAGCGACTGCGGCGGACACATCTTTGCGCAGAGTCCGCATCCGATGCAGCGCGCGGGATCCAGCTGCGGTTTGGAAACCGCGAAGTCGCGCAGGAATCCTTTGAGGAACGGCGGCAGAAACACGCCCCATTCCGTCAGAATGCCCGGCGGATCCGGACGCTTCAGCGGATTGACGGACGGAACATCACCGCGGTTTTCATACGAGAAATCCAGCTTGCGCTCTTCCGCGTTGCGCAGGAGAAGCAGATTCGGAACACCGAATATTGCGGCTGCGGAGGCATCGAGCGCGAGGGAATCGGATGAACCGGCAAGGAATCCGCGGTGAACGGGCGTTCCGCTTCCGGGTCCGTTGCCTTCCATGCAGGTCACCGCATCCAGAATGTTGAAGCGTGGACGGACGGAGAGGTAGATATCGAGCAGCATGTCCGCAAATTTTGCAAAGTCGCGTCCAACGGCGAGATGCCATCCCATGCGGTCGCATCCCTTGATCAGCCCGAAGAGATTTTTGACGCAGAGAGTCAGAATCATCATGGCGTGTGTTTTCGCCTTCGCGATGTCTGCAACGGCGTCGTATCCGAGAAACTCTGCGGCAAGTTCAATGTTGTGGAATTTGACCTCCGGGGGCAGGGGGAGACGCTTGTAATCGGAAAAGTTGGCGACATAGACGCCGAGCTTTTTCAGTTCCTCGTCGATTCCCATGGAGCGTATGATTGCGGGGGCGGTCTGAACCGCCGGATTTTCGAGCAGGGCGACTTCCTTTGCGCCGGCGTCGAGGAAGAAACGCGCGGTCTCGACGATGAGTTTCGGGTGTACGCACGCAATGTCATCCGCGCGCCGCCATGCGAGCAGATTCGGTTTGAGCATGATGCGTTTGCCCGAGACTCCGCCGAAGGCGTCGATCTGTCCCGGAAGGATTCCGCCGAGCGCGTGTTTCAGATGTTCCGGCGTGTAGTCCGGACAGTTTGCATAGTAAACCGGAGTTGGCATAAAGACCTCAGAAGTGTGGTATGAAAAAGGACGGGCCGCGTTTTTCGCGGACCCGTCCCTGATTGCAGAATGCGGAAGAACTCAGGCTTTCGAGGGTGCCGGCTTTGCGGAATCCTCGGGAATGCCTTTGTCGTTCTTGTGCCAGTAGGCGATGATGATGACCGAGACGAAAATCGTGGAGATCGTGCCGACGATTACGCCGATCAGCATGACGAATACGAAGTCGCGGATCGCCGCGCCGCCGAAGCAGAGCTGCATAATCAGCACCAGTGCGACGGTGACGGAGGTCAGGATCGTACGGGCAAGAGTCTGGTTGATCGAGAGATTGACAATCTCGCGGTAGCTCATGCCCTTGATGAGTTTGCGGTTCTCGCGGATACGGTCGAAGTTGACGATCGTATCGTTAATGGAGTACCCGAGCAGGGTCAGACCTGCTGCAACGACGTTCAGCGTGAGTTCGCCGCCGCACATCAGGAAGATGCCCATGGAGACGATGACGTCGTTCAGCGTGCCGAGGTTTGCCGCAACCGAGTAGGAGAACTCGAAGCGGATGGTCATGTAGATCAGCATGCCGAGAATCGCGAGAGCCAGCGACAGAACCGCCGATTTCGTGAAGGTTTCACCGATCAGCGAACCGAGCGTGGACTGGCGGTCCGGCGTGTACTTCGCATCCGGGAAGCTCTTGTTCAGCAGATTGCTGACCGTGGTCATCTTGTCCTGTCCGACCGTTTCGGCGGTTTCAGCAACGGCGCCGTGCTTGTCGCGCAGGATGATTTCAAGTTTCTTTTTGTCGGACGCCATCGAACCGGGGGTCTTGTAGTTGACTTTGACCTGGTATCCGGCGTGCGAGAGAACCTTTTCGATCTGTTCCGCGGGGATCAGCTTCTGATAATCGAGCTCAATCTGCGTACCGCCGGTGAAGTCGATGCCGAGCGCATCGCGTCCGCGGATGCCGAGCGTGACGAATGAGGCGACGATCAGCAGAGCGAAGAACAGCATTACCGGTTTTGCGTACTTGAAGAAGTCAATGTTGATTCCGGGCTTGATGACCTGGAGCATCTTCAGGCTCTTGACTGTGGTGAAACGGGTCATGAGATCGAAGAGCAGACGAGTCAGGAAGACTGCCGTGAACAGCGTTGTGAAGATACCGATCGCCAGAGTCATGGCGAATCCCTTGATTGCGCCGGTTCCCTGCCAGAGCAGGATCAGGGCGACGAACAGGGTGGTGATGTTGGAGTCGAAAATCGCAGCGAACGCCTTGTCGAAGCCGATGTCGATGGCGTTGAGGACGGTTTTGCCTTCCGCGATTTCTTCGCGGATTCGTTCGTAAATCAGAACGTTCGCGTCAACCGCCATACCGATAGTCAGGATGATACCCGCGATACCGGGGAGGGTGAGGGTGACGCCGAACGCTGCAATGGCGCCGAGCATCAGCAGTGCGTTGACGATCAGGGAGATGTTCGCAACCAGACCCGAACGCATGTAGTAGACCGCCATGAAGATCATGACGAGAATCGTTCCGGCGATACCGGACCAGAGACCGTCGTTGACCGTCTCTTTGCCGATGGTCGGATCGATGTCGTACTGCGCCTGGACTTTGACTTTGAACGGAACGCTGCCGCTGACGAGCGCTTTGGAGATCGTTTCGGCGTCTTCACGGGAGAAGTCGCCGGTGATCTGCGCGGTTCCGCCTGTGATCGCCTGTTTGATGTTCGGGGCGGAGTAGAGAACGTTGTCGAGGATGATCGCAAGCTGACGGCCGACGTTTTTGCTGGTGACTTCACCGAAGCGCTGGGCGCCGGCCGGGTTGAAGTTCAGGATGATTTCGCGCTGACCGAACTGGCTCATCGTCGGGAAGGCGTCGGAGATGTCCTTGCCGTCCATCTGCGATTCGCGTTCGACAAAGTAAATGCCCCGGCGGACTTTGCCGCCGCGTCCGGTTTCGGCATTTTCCATCATCTTGTAACCTTCGGGAGCTGTGAAGTTCTCGGGGTCGGCAAGATAAGCCTGGACGAGTCTGTCGTTATCCGGGTGAACAAGCGAGAAGCTCAGACGCGCGGACATTTTGATGAGGCGTTCCAGGCGGGATTTTTCCTCTTTGGAAACGATCGGCACGCGGAGGGAGATGAGGTTGCCTCCGGCGGGGGAGATTTCGCTTTCAAAGATGTTTTCGCTTTCGAGACGCGTGCGGAGGGTTTCGATGGCAACGTCGCGGTAACGCTCGAAATTGTTTTCAATATCTTTGCGTTTCTGCGCCGCATCGGAACCGGTTTCGTTCGGTTCGAGTTCGAGGAGGAACTCCGCGCCGCCGTTGAGGTCGATACCGAGACGGATCGAGCCGGCGGAGAGTTTGCGCGCATGAGCGAGCACGTCGCGGTTGTTGGTCAGGCTCTGGCTCTTGACGATACGCGGTTTGACGAAATCGGTGAGGAGCACGCCTTTTTCGCGGGCGGCCTCTTCGATTGCCGTCGATGCGTACATGCTTTTATCGGCTTCCTGCTTGGCTTTGGCAAGTTTGCAAACCTCTTCGATCTTCGGATCGCCGGGGTTCACAAACATGCTCTTCATGCTTGCATAGAAGTCCGTCTGCCCCAGCGGGTACATGGAGAACAGGAAGACTCCAAGCACCACGAGGGCGAAGAAACTTCTGAGAAGAATCGGTTTCTTGTTCATTTTGTGACAGCATCCCCGGTGTTGATGACGGAGCCGACCGCGTTTTTGGTGACTTCGATTTTGACGTTGTCGGCAATCTTGATGACGAACCCGTCATTCTTGACTTCAACGACGGTTCCGTGGATTCCGCCGATGGTGATGACCTTGTCGCCGCTCTTGATGGAGGTGAGCATGGCCTCGCGTTTTTTGCGCTCTTTCGCCTGTCCGCGCCACATGAGGTAGAACATTGCGGCGATGATGAGGATCATGGGGAGCATACCCATGAAGCCGCTGAGTCCGCCCTGCGGCTGGGGCTGTGCCGCGGGAGCGTCTGCTGCCGGAGCTGCGGCGGTTGCGGTTGTGGTTTTTGCGGGCGCGGGCGCCGCGGCCGGAGCCGGAGCTCCCTGAGCGAGAACGAAAAATTCCGTCATTATTGTCTTTCCTTATTGATGGTTAGTTTACAATGCAATAACCTTATATTATACATCGCAAAATGCAAATGGCAAGGAAAAGTGGAAAAAAAAATGCGTTTTTGCTGTCCGGACCTCCCGAAAAACTCTTTTTCCCGCTTTTTTGACAAACGGAGCTTGACAAATCCGGAACTTTGCTGTATGTTTAAAACAGACCAAGTGGTATGTTTTGCGCCGTGCGCCGGAAAAATGATCTCCGGCAGGGGAAATGGTCTTCAAAAAAAACAAAAGAGGTAATGACATATGCGTTTCAGACAGGTTCATCTGGATTTTCACACGTCTCCCCTGATTCCCGGGATCGGAGAAAAATTCAATAAGAAAGAGTGGCAGAGAACTCTTCTGGACGCGGCTGTTGACTCCATAACTCTGTTTGCCTGCTGCCACCACGGCTACGCCTATTACAATACGAAAGTCGGATGCCGTCATCCGAACCTGAATTTTGATTTGCTCCGTGCTCAGATCGACGCCTGCAGGGAAATCGGCGTCAAGACTCCGGTTTATCTGACCGCCGGGCTCAACAATTATGCATCGGAACTGCATCCGGAATGGGGGGAGATGGAGCCTTCCGGAAAAATATACGATCCGCTTTTTCCGCATTTTCACAAGATGTGCTTCAATTCGCCGTATCTGGATTTTCTCTGCGACGAGATCCGCGAAGTTCTCGAACTCTTTCCGGAAGCGAACGGAATTTTCACCGATATTGTCTCGCAGGGTCCCTGCTGCTGTCAGCACTGCATGAAAGGAATGAAGGAAAGCGGGCTTGATCCGCTGAAGGAAGAGGACCGGCGAGTGTACGCGAAACAGGTGCTTCTCAAATATTACCGGAAGACTTATGAGACCGTGAAATCCATCAACCCGGATATGCCGCTTTTCCACAATTCCGGACATGTCTCAATCGGGAGCGGGGAGATTCTGCAGTATTTTTCGCATCTGGAACTGGAATCTCTGCCCACCGGCGGCTGGGGATACGACCACTACCCGATGTCCGCGGCCTATGTCCGCAATCTCAATTTCGAGTTTCTCGGCATGACCGGGAAGTTTCATACGACCTGGGGAGAGTTCGGCGGATTCAAGCATCCGAATGCGCTGCGTTACGAATGTTCCGCCATGATTGCGAACGGTTCCAAGTGCAGCATCGGCGATCAGCTGCATCCCTGCGGAAAACTGGATTCATCCACCTATGATATGATCGGAAGCGTTTACCGTGAAATCCGCGAAAAAGAGGCGTGGTGCGATCATGTGGAATCCGCCGCGGAACTTGCGGTTCTCAGCGGCCAGACGCCGGGGCGTTCCTCGGCAAAAACGCTGCCGGGCGACGTCGGAGCGTCCCGCATCCTGCTCGAAGCCCATATCCCGTTTGATATTGTCGATACGGAGATGGACTGGAGCAGATACAGGTTTCTGCTTCTGCCGGATGAGGTCCGGCTTTCTCCGGCGCTTGCACGGAAACTGAACAGTTTTCTTGAGAACGGAGGCCGCCTGATTCTCTCCGGAACCAGCGGGATGGCAGAGGACCGCGAAGCGTTTCTCGTTCCGCTCGGCGTTGACCACGAAGGGCTGAGTCCTTATCAGCCGGATTACATAGAGCCCGCAGATCCGTTTGCTCCGGAAAGTGTTCACACTCCGTTTGTCATGTACATGGCGTCGCAGCGGATCCGCGTCAATGACGGCGTTTCGCTCGGCAGAGTGTACGATCCTTATTTCAACCGGACTTACGGGCATTTCTGCAGTCATCAGCACACGCCGTTCCGTCCGGAACCTTCCGGTTATGACGCCGGAGTGATGAGCGGCCGGATTCTTTATTTCGCGCATCCGGTCTTTTCCATTTACCGCGCTTACGGGGCTGTGATTGTGAAAGAGTTCATTGTCAATGCCATCCGCCGCTTCATGGGAAACGGGACGCGGCTTTCGGTTTCGGGGCTTCCTTCGCAGGGACGCGTTACGCTGATGCGCCAGCGGGAGGAAGAGCGCTATGTTCTGCACCTGCTGTATGCAAACACCATTTTGCGCGGTGGTGAGGTGACTCTCGACGGCGGGACCCGGGCGGGACGCAGTGCGCTGGAGGTGATTGAAGACCTGAATCCGGCGGGCCCCGTCCACATTGAGCTGAATCTGCCGGAAAACATCCGTTCCGTCCGTCTTGTTCCGGAGGGAACGGAGCTTGCGTTTACGCAGAATCCGGCGGGGACGGCTGCATTTGACGTGCCCGCATTCACCTGCCATTCGATGATAGAGCTGAGTTACGGAAACTAATTTTGCACTTTTTTGAGAACAGGGGCTTGACAAATTCGCAACTTTGTTGTATAATTAAAACAAACCAAGTGGTGTGTTTTGAATTTTCAGGAGGAAAGATGGGAGCAACACGCAGCAATCAGCCGAGAGAAGTGACGGAGGAGAAGATCCGTGATCTTCTGCGCAGTCTGCTTGCGATGGAACAAACGGCGTTTCCGTCCGAGCGCGAACTTGCGCTCCGGACCGGAGGCTCCCGAAGCGTCATTCGCGAAATCCTCAAGGAGATGGAACGCTCCGGTCTTCTGACTCAGGGGGCGAACGGACGCGTCATCAACCCGACCGCAAACAAAGTCCCGGTCCTCTACATCACATCGGGACGCGATGCGATTGCGAATCCCGCGTGGGCGCGTCTGTGGGCGGCGCTTGCGGAACAGCTCCGTTCCTATCCGCTGAACATCGAGCTTTTTCTGCTCCGGTTCTGGCCGGAGGAGATTGAAGAGGACCTGCGGAAGCTCGCGGAACGGAAGGAGCAGTATATCATCGTCACCGGCCGCGGAAATCTGGAAGAACTGATTGCGCGCTGGGAGAGCGAGGGACGGCAGATCATTTATCCCGACGACCTTCCCGGAGATGAGAATTCCTCCGTTATTGCCGTGGACAACGAGCGCGTCGGCGAGCTGGCGGCGGAAGAGCTGTTCCGTCACGGATTCCGTTCGCCCGTGCTGCTGACCCCGAACTTTACGGATCATTGTTACGTGCCGTATCAGAAACGGATCGCCGGATTCGCGCGGAAATGCTGCGAATACGGAATGAAGTTTGATTGCGGAACGGATGTCCGCGAAGTCTTTTATGACGGCGGAAAAGGGATTCTGCAAAGCTATATCTGGGAAACCGCGGAGCTTGCAAAAGACCTGAGATATGATTCAATGTTTCTTTCGACGGATGACCAGCTTCCGCTGGTTCTTGAAGTCCTGAACGGCCAGGGGCGCACGATCCCCGGCGATATGGGGCTGATTACTCTGAACGCGAACAATTATGCGCGTTCGGCGACGACCTGCGTCAACTCGGTATCCAACGCAACGGCGGAGATCGCGGAGCATATCTGTTCCGGGATTCTTGCTCATGCCGACGGCCGTATCGCCCGGATTCCGTCAACATTGCTGGAGCCGCTCGTTTACGACGGACGGACTCTTGTTAAACGAAACGATAAAACCTTAAATTAAAAAGGAGTGTATCATGCAAAAGAAGTCAGAAAAAAGAGGGTGCGGTCTCCGGCTGCACGGTCGGAGTTCACGTGTGAAGAAATTCACTCTTATAGAGCTCCTTATTGTAATTGCAATTATTGCAATTCTCGCTGGGATGCTTCTGCCTGCATTGAACAAGGCGCGGGACAAAGCGAAAAACATCAGCTGCAAGAATCAGCTGAAACAGGTCGGGCTTGTGCTGATGCAGTACTATGATGCGAGCAATTCCTGGTTCCCGATTCCGAGAGAGTACCAGCAAACGCTTTATGAGACAAAATATGTGCAGATTACACGTAAAAATGAAGGATATGGATGGGAGGCGGACAGCCGGAATGTCAAAATTTTCCGCTGCCCCAGCTCCAGCGCAAACGAACAGCAATGGGGTCCGACCTATGCAATGACTTCCCTGCTCATGTATCCGCAGATTGGCGGCGGGGATTGGGGAACTTGGTTAAGTAAAGGAAAAGAAGTCAATGCCCGTATTGGAAATCTGAAAAATCTTTCTTCTCGAATGCTTGCTATTGACAGTTATAATTGTATGGACACTTCCGCAGCCGGTAATTTTACTGAACAGCATTTTTATATGCACGGACCTGGAGCAAATCCATGTCCGCCCTTTGAACCCGGAACATATTATGTGCCGTCTCCCTTGCCTGTGCCGTCGCCGTTTGCAACTTCAAATGCTGTCATGTTGGACGGGCATGTTGAACAGCGGACACAGCGTTTCCTCACAACATCGTATTTGACGTGGGATCTGTACCGTGAATGGGAACTTTTCGTGAATGCACGATAACAACAAAATAAAGGATTGAATCATGAAAAAACTTCTACTCAGTGCCGCCGCCTCGCTGTGTCTCTGCTCACATGCGTATGAAATGCAGTTCGGAAATGCGAAACTGGAAGTAAACGAGACTAGAACTAAAAACTGGGTCTTCTCAAAAGTAGGCAACTCATTTGGCGGACTTGGATTGCCGGACGAGGATGCAAATCTTGTTTCCATTGAATTAAAAGGAGATGAACTGCTTGTTGACACTCGGGCGTTTTATGAGAAATATAAAACGGGAAAAATGCTTATGGTCGGTTGGTTTGGCATTCGTCCGGATGAATTTTTCTGCTCGCCGGAAACAGAGAAGAATCCGAAGAAAATCAACCGCATGGAGGTTGTCTGCACCGGTCCAGCGGGAGCAGGACTTGATTTGCTTGTTCTTTCAAACGAGGGAACGCATTTCTGGAAAGTAAAATGGAATCATCTGAGCGGAAAAGAGAATGAAAAACTTTTCTTTGAAACACCAATTCCGGAAGGCGTAAAAAATATCTGGCTGCGTCTTGATCTCAAATCTTCCGGGATTTACCGTTTCCGTTCTATCCGCTTCTTTTCCTATGACGGGAATCAGAAAGAAAAAGCGGCGGATTCTACGGTCAATCAGATTCGTAAAACGAAATAATAACAAAAAAAGGATTGAAACATGAAAAAACTTTTGCTTGCAGCAGCTGTCTCGCTGTGTCTCTGCTCACATGCGTATGAAATGCAGTTTGGAAATGCGAAACTGGAGATAAATGAGAATCGTACCAAGAACTGGATCTTCTCAAAAGTCGACAACTCGTTCGGCGGACTTGGATTGCCGGAAGAGGACGCAAATCTTGTTTCCATTGAATTAAAAGGAGACGAACTGCTTATTGATACCCGGGCATTTTACGAGAAATATAAAACGGGCAAAATGCTTATGGTCGGTTGGTTCGGTATTCGTCCGGACGAATTTTTCTGTTCGCCGGAAACAGAGAAGAATCCGAAGAAAATCAACCGCATGGAGGTTGTCTGCACCGGACCAGCGGGAGCAGGCCTTGATTTGCTTGTCCTCTCAAATGAGGGAACGCATTTCTGGAAAGTGAAATGGAATTACTTAAGTGGAAAGGAAAATGAAAAACTTTTCTTTGAAACACCAATTCCGGAAGGCGTAAAAAATATCTGGCTGCGTCTCGATCTCAAATCTTCCGGGATTTACCGTTTCCGCTCCGTTCGCTTTTTGTCCTATGAAAACCGCAAAAGTGAAAAAACAGCGGATCCCACGGTCAATTATATCCGCAACGGTGGAGCGGAGGACGGATTCAGCAACATTGTTACAACGTCTCTGGATTTTGCGAAACATACAATGCATGAAAAGCATACCGACTGGCGGCAGATTGTCATTGATTCGCAAAATAACATTTTCCTTGATTCGACAACGGCGCATACAGGACGCTATTCTTTCCGGCTTGAAAAAAAGACGGATTACTCCTATGGGCGACTCAACTTTAATCCGGTTCCGTACCGTGTCGGACAGCCGACGTCGTTTACGGTTTATATGAAATCCGACCGTCCGATGACCGTTGATATGGGACTTTTTCTGGGAAATGGGCAGGCTGCGGGAAAATGGGTGTCCGTCGGGAAAGAATGGAAGAAGTATGAGCTCTATATGCCGTCATGGGGCACAAAGGGCGATGGCTTTCAGGTTTACGGCGACCTGGTTAACGCTTATCCGCATGTAACCGGACTTGCGATGCCTTGTATCTCTCCGATCGACAAGCAGCAGGGAAGGCTCTGGGTGGACTCCGCCTCCTATGCGATCGGCGGACATTCCGAGTTTCGCGACGATGCTCCGGTGCATCTGCGTGCGGAACACGCGCACAAAAACGGATACTATTACGCAGGTGAAACGGTTCATGCGGAAGCCGAGGCGGAAAATTACACGGGGAAGCCGCTTGACTGCAGTATCTCCTATGTCCTGAAAGACTGGACGGGAAAGCCGGTTTTCCAGTCACCGGAACAGAAATTTTCTCTGGACGGGAAGAAAAAATTCACATTTGAAGTTCTTCCTCCGTCCGGTCTGCGCGGTGCGGCGAATTTGACATTCGTCTGCAAGACAGGTGATAAAACTGTGAAGAACACGCTTTACTTCGGAGTAATCGATAAGAATCAGAGTCCGAATTTCCGTTCGGGAATTGAAGTCGGCGCGATGCAGAACGTAAAACAGCTGATGCCTTATCTCAGGGATTTCCGCATTGGCACAATCCGCAACGGAACGGCGTCCGGTTCGCTGTGGGACAGCTTTGAACAGCTCCCATATCTGAAGAGCCAGGGAATTAAGACGATGCTTTGCGTTTCGATGGATTCGAAGGAACGCGACAATCCGGAACTTTGGAATGCCTGGCTCAAAAAACTTGAAACATATGTTCGGAAGTATGCCGGACTTGTGGAGATTTATGAAACTCAGAACGAGCCGAATATCACCGGATGGTCGGTGGAACAGGATTGGAGACAGATTGAAGATGTCGCACGAATTGTGAAAAAATACGATCCGCAGGCGAAAATCGGCGGTCCTGTAGCGAATCTGATCGATTTCACGTGGATTGCCGCGATCCTCTCAAAAGACAAAGAGAATCTGCTTGACTGTATCACCTATCATCCCTATGGTGCGATACCGGAGCTTCCGGATTACGCGGATGAGGCGGCACGTCTGCAGAAGATGATTAATACATTCCGTAAGATTCCGCAAATGGCGACTGAGGCGGGAACTGTTCCCCCGGCATCGCTTGCGGATCAGGAAATCACGGACTACGTCCGCAATGCCGCCGCCGTTGCAATCCGCAATATGATTCTCGGTTATGCCGGCGGAGCGGAACGGTATTATCTGTTCGGTCTCGACAGCACGCATTGCGGCAGCGGCTGGAACCTTCTTTTCATGGGCAATCCGGGAACGGACAACATGCCTGTTCCGAACATCGCATTTTTTGCGCTCCGCAATCTGATTGACCGTCTGGAGACTGCCGCGTTTTCCGGCCGCGCCCGTCTGGGACTCAACTACCGCTGCTTCATTTTCGACCACGGAAAGAAACGCACGGCTGCATTGTGGAAATGGAAAGGCGAGCCGTCCGTCATGCGATTCTCCAAAGCGGACGCCGCGAAGCTGACTGCGTATGACCTCCTCGGAAACAGAATTTCATCGGAAGTTCTTGACCTGACTCCTCATCCGGTCTATCTCGAAAGCGAGCTCGGCACGGCGGAACTCGTGAAACTGATCGAGAACGCCTCGCTGACCAATAATTCCGGAACGTGTGTGGACGTGGAACCGGCGATTACCGATGCGCGCAAATTCCAGGTTCATGTCCGCAACATCACGGGGCGTCCGTTTGACTGTGCGGTCACCGTGCTCAACGCCGATGAAATTGAGGGCTCCGCAAAACAGATTCTGAAGGGAATCCCCGGTGAAGATTCCAAAAGCGCGGAATTCCTTCTGAAGGATCCGGTTTCGACTTCGTCGCGCAAAATCAAACTGCAGGTGGAAGTCCCGTCCCGCAAGGAAAGACGGGAACTGGCAATTGACTTGCGCGGAATCCTTGCATACAAAACGGCTGCTCCGCTGAAGATCGACGGCGATCTCTCCGACTGGCCAGAGCGTGCGGCTGCGATCCGCCTGGATTCGCGCAACACCGATCCGCGGGACCACAAAAACTGGGGTGCGGCGGAAAATGCGGTCACGGCGAACCTGCGTTACGCCTGGGATGACAACAATCTCTATGTCGCAATCGAGGTGTTCAAGCCGGAACTGCATGCACTGCCCGATATTTCCCTTGCCGGAAATGTCTGGTGTTACGACAGTGTCCAGCTCTGCTTCGACCCGCTCCGCAATGCTCCGGCGGACCGCGAATCGCTGGATGACGACGATTTTGAATACTCCATCGGCATGATGGGCAAAGAGGCGCGTGTCTACCGCCGCTGGGCTTCGAGCGCCATGTATGACAGCCTGAACAAACAGCAGGGGCTCCTGCCAGCGGATGAAGTTCCGGTTGCAATCCGGAAATACGCGGATCGGACCGTGTATGAAATTGCATTCCCGCGCCGCGCGGTCAGCCCGTTCAAGCTGATGCCGTATTCGGTGATGCGTCTCGGAACGCTGGTCAATCTGAACAACGGCAAAGAGCGCACCGGCTATCTGGAACTGACTCCGGGAATCGGTTACCGGAAGATGCCTGGCCAGTGGATGGATCTGGTTCTTCTCCCGTAATTCTCTGTTGCCTTCCGCCGCGTTCAGTTGCGGCGGAAGGTTTTTTAATGAGAAAAATTAGTTTAATCTAATTTTTTCTATTTGACAAATGGTTTTTACGGTGTATATTACATCCCGAAAATAAAAACAATTCTCAAAAACCCAAGTTCAGAAAGGATATGCAAATGAACTTCAAGACCGGAAACTGGAACAAAGAAGTCAATGTACGGGACTTCATCCAGCGCAACTACACTCCGTACGATGGCGGCAAGGAATTCCTGGCCGCACCGACCGAGCGCACCAAAGCTCTCTGGAACCAGCTCTTGGATCTCATGAAAGTCGAGCGCGAACGCAAAGGCGTCTACGATATTGATGAGAAAACCATTTCCACAATCACCGCGCACAACGCCGGATACATCAACAAGGATCTCGAACAGATCGTCGGCCTGCAGACCGATGCTCCGCTCAAGCGCGCGATCATGCCGTTCGGCGGAATCCGTCTGATTCACACCCAGCTCGAAGCCTACGGCAGACAGATGGATCCGATCGTCGACCACGTCTTCAAGTATCGCAAGACGCACAACGACGGCGTGTTCGACGTCTACACCGACGAGATGAAGCGCGCCCGTCACGCCGGCATCATGACCGGTCTTCCGGACGCCTACGGACGCGGACGCATCATCGGCGACTACCGCCGCGTTGCGCTTTACGGCGTTGATTTCCTCATCGCCCAGAAGCAGGCCGCGAAGAAGAACATGGTCATCGACGTGATGGATTCCGACCACATCCGCAAGCGCGAAGAGATCGCGGAGCAGATCAAGGCTCTCAACGAACTCAAAGAGATGGCGGCGAAATACGGATTCGATATCTCCCGTCCGGCGGAAAACACCAAAGAGGCCATTCAGTGGCTCTACTTCGGCTACCTCGCCGCGGTCAAGGAGCAGAACGGCGCCGCAATGTCGATAGGCCGTATCTCCACCTTCCTCGACTGCTATGCGGAACAGGACCTCAAGAACGGCGTCTTCACCGAAGAGCAGATTCAGGAATTCGTCGATCACTTCATCATGAAGCTGCGCATTGTCCGCTTCCTCCGCATCCCGGCTTACGACGAGCTGTTCTCCGGCGACCCGACCTGGGTTACGGAATCCCTCGGCGGCATGTCGATTGACGGACGCCACATGGTCACCAAGATGTCCTACCGCTTCCTGCACACGCTGGTCAATCTCGGACCCGCGCCGGAGCCGAACCTCACGGTTCTCTGGAGCCCGCGCCTGCCGGAAAACTTCAAGCGCTTCTGCACGGAAATCTCCGTCGCCACCTCCTCGATTCAGTACGAGAACGACGATCTGATGCGCGCCAAATTCGGCGATGACTATGGTATTGCCTGCTGCGTCTCCGCGATGCGCATCGGCAAGCAGATGCAGTTCTTCGGCGCCCGCTGCAACCTTGCGAAGGCTCTGCTTTACGCGATCAACGGCGGACACGATGTCAAGTGCAACAACGAGCAGATCGCTCCCGCAATCCCGGTTCTCGCCGGCAAGGAGCCGCTCAAGTACGAAGATGTCATGCGCAACTTCGAAGAGATCACCGACTGGCTCTCCAAGCTCTATATCGACACCCTCAACATCATCCATTACATGCACGACAAGTATTGCTACGAGCGCATCGAAATGGCTCTGCACGATGAGGAAATCGTCCGCACGATGGCGGGCGGCATCGCCGGTCTCTCCGTTCTTGCCGACAGTCTCTCCGCAATCAAATATGCGAAGGTCACTCCGGTTCTGAACAACGCCGGACTCGCCGTCGACTTCGTCACGGAAGGCGACTTCCCGAAATACGGAAACGACGACGACCGCGTCGACCAGATCGCCGTGGATATCGTCAAGAACTTCGAGAAGAAGCTCGCCAGCCATTACGCATACCGCCGTTCCCGTCCGACGATGTCGATCCTCACGATCACATCGAACGTCATGTACGGCAAGAAGACCGCTTCCACACCGGACGGACGCAAGGCCGGACAGCCCTTCGCACCGGGTGCGAACCCGATGCACGGGCGCGACGTCAGCGGCGCGGTTGCCTCGCTCAAATCCGTTTCCAAGATTCCGTACGATTACGCGGAAGACGGTATCTCCTACACCTTCTCGATTGTTCCCGATTCTCTCGGCAAGAACGAAGAGGAGAAGGAGAAGAACCTCATTTCGCTGCTCGACGGCTACTTCACCGAGGGCGGACATCACCTCAACGTCAACGTTCTCAAGCGCGAAGTGCTGCTTGACGCAATGGATCATCCGGAAAAGTATCCGCAGCTGACCATCCGCGTCTCCGGTTACGCGGTCAACTTCATCAAGCTGACCCGCGAGCAGCAGCTTGACGTTGTCAACAGAACCTTCCACAACCGGTTCTGATCATGGAAAACGGCATCCCCGGACGCATTCATTCGTATGAAAGTTTCGGTACGCTTGACGGACCGGGGGTGCGCTTTGTCGTCTTCCTACAGGGGTGTCCGCTGCGGTGCAGGTATTGTCACAATCCCGATACCTGGGAACTCCGCGACGGACGCTCCGTCACTTCCGATGAGGTTGTGAAAAAAATTGTCTCCTGCCGCAATTTTCTGAGCGGTGGGGTGACTCTTTCGGGCGGCGAACCGCTTGCCCAGCCGGAGTTCACCTCCGATATTCTCCGGCGCTGCCGTGCGGAAAATCTGCATACGGCAATCGACACCGCGGGCTCCTTCCCGCTCTCCCGTTCGACCGCCGTGATCGACCTTGCCGATATGCTTCTTCTGGACATCAAGGCTCTGGACGATTCGCTCTGCCGCGACCTGACCGGACACTCCAACCGGAACACTCTTGCCACGCTTGATTACTGCGAAGAGCATGGAAAACCGATTTGGATCCGCCATGTCATGGTTCCCGGGCTGACACTGACCCGCGACCGTCTGACCGCGCTTGCCGCCTACCTCAAACCGTACAAGTGCATTCAGCGCATTGATCTTCTCCCGTTCCACAAGATGGCGGAATATAAATGGGAACAGCTTCATATTCAGAACACGCTTCTCGACACGCCTGAACCGACGAAAGAGGAAATCCGCATGGCGGAGGAAATCTTTTTCCCGGAAAAGTTCGGGAAGCACTGATTTTTGTTTGATTTTTTAACAACCCGGCGTAAATTAAAGCAAACATTATATCCGGGAGAATTCTGTATGAATCAATCTGCTGAGCCGAAAGTTTCGTTTGCGCTGATCGGCGATGTCCAGTTTGCCGACCGAGACCCCTGGGCTGGACGCATTTTCCGTGAGTCGCGCGTGCTGCTTCGTAAAACTGTTCATGAACTGAATGCGAAAAAACTCGATTTCATTGTCAGCCTTGGAGATTTGGGCGACGGTCTTGATAAAAGCGAAGTTCCGGCAATTCTGGAAGAGTATGCGGAATCCGTTCATCCGGTGAAATATGTCGTCGGCAACCATGATCTCGTGAAAAATTCCGAAGAGGAACTGAAGCGTCTGTTCGGGCTTGATGATTTTTTCTATACCTTCAAGGCCGGAGGAATTCAATTTATCGTGCTCAACGGTCTTGACGTCAGCCGTTTTGCGCCTCCGGCCTCGAAACGTTATGCGCAGTACGAAGAATACAAGATCGAACATCCGTGGCGCAAGCTCCGCGAATGGGACGGGATGCTTTCCGCCGAATCGCGCCGCTGGCTCCGTGCCGGACTGAAACAGGCGCAGAAGGAAAATGAAAATGTGATTCTCATCTCCCATGTCCCGCTTCTGAACGACGACACCAACGCCTATATGTGGGACCGTGCGGAGATTCTGGATATTCTGGATGAATTCCCGAATGTGAAAGCCTTTTTTGCCGGGCATTATCATCCCGGCGGGCTTCAACAGCGCAAAGGCGTTCTGCATAAAACGGTGAAGGCAATCTGCAACTGTACGGAGCCGACCGCGTGCATCTGCCATGTTTACGAGGACCGGATTGAACTGGAGGGGCTCGGCGAAGAGTCGGATTCGGAAATGGTTTACGAATGGAAGCCGGCCCGTCTTTCGGGAAGGGCGCTTCCCGGCTCGTGGATCGCCTGCGCAACCGGAGAGCTCGTGCAGGCGGACGCCGGCGGCAACTTCTCGCTCGAAGTCGCCGCGCCCGGAACGTATGCGCTCAAGGCGATGCTTGATGATTATGCGGATGCGTTTCTGCCGCAGATCATTGCTCCGGCGGAGAATCTGCAGTTCCGTCAGGAGTCCGAACCGGGGCGTCGCGTGATTCATGGCTTCACCGACGGCTATGCTCTTCTCCGGATCACCGATGACGGAGAACCTGTCCACGCGTTCGATTTAAACGGAACCGCGTTCGGTTCGCTTGTCAAGCCCGGCTTCTGGTATGAGAATTCGGAGAATTTCTGGAGCCGCGGCGAGTATGCGTTTTCCGCGCGCGGCAAAGTTGAAATTCAGACGGAGCCTTACCACAAATCCCTGCGGACGAAGAACTGGTTCAAGGGAGATTTTCATGCGCACATCATCCACGGAGAAAATTTTTATTGCGGCAATGTCCCGCTTTACGCTTTTGCCGCACGCGCGGAGCATTATGACTGGCTCTATTGTGCGGAAGCTCACGAAAACACGCGGGTGAAAAGCGATCCGGAAAAGTGGACTCAGCTTCTTTCCGCTCCGGATTTCCTGCTGCGTCTGAACCGCGAGTTCCCGAAGAACGGCAACGGACATGTCGGAAACATCGGTCTTTCCGAGCTTCACGCGCATGTGGCTTACGACTGGGAAGCGGTTACAAACTATGAACTTACTCTCCGTTATATCGTTTCCGCCGGAGCCGTCGCGGTTCCGGTTCATCCGCATTACGGCGGCGACGGCATGACGGGCAAGGAGGTTTTCCTGTGGCTGCTCTGCAACCCGGAGATGTGCCCGTGTCTTGACCTCTTCTATTTTGAAAACGACCCGAATCCGCTTGCTTACTGGTACATGCTTCTGAACCGCGGCTACCGGATCGGCGTGACTGCGACTTCGGACGCCGCGTTCGATGTCGGCCGTACTCCGGGAAGCCGGCGCGGCGCAACGTTTGTGCATGTCCCCGCGCTGACCGAGGAGAATATCATTGAGGCTGTCAAGAACCGCCGCACGGCAGTTACCACTGGAAACGGCGGAATGATTCTGCTTTCGATCGACGGCGAATACAGCGGTGCGGTCCTTGCTCCGTCCGGACGCCGCACGCTGAAGTGTGAGACGTGGTACCGTCCCGGCAAGACGGTGACGGCGGAGATTGTCCGCTGCGGCGCAACGCCGGTTTCGCGGGAGCTGGTTTCCGATGAGGAAGGACGCGCGGAGTTTGAACTGGAGATCGACGAGAATGAAAACAGCTGGTATCTGGCTCTGCTCCGTGATCCGGAACTGCCCGGACACATTCAGGCGGCGGCATCCCCGGTGTATTTCCGCAATGCATCGTTCCGGTCGCCGCAGGTATACGAATTCCCGCGTCCGTTCCCGCGCGAGTTCGCCGACATGCTGCGTTTGCTCTCCGTGGAAGAGCTGATGGATGAACGTCTGTTCGACCGTCTGACCGCGCATCTGACGCCGAAACGGTGATTTTTCTCCCGGCAAGGGAAAACATTCGTTGAAATTCTTTGAAACGGATTGAATTTCCCCGAATGTATGATAGAATATAGGGAACATTCCTCAACATCAGGAGAATAGAATTATGTTTATGGAAGAATCGTTCCGCTGGTACGGTCCGAAAGACCCTGTGCCGCTGCAGTATGTGCGTCAGACGGGCGCAAAGGGCGTTGTCAGCTCTCTGCACCATATTCCATACGGCGAAGTCTGGCCGGTTGAAGAAATCATGGCGTACAAAAAGAAAATCGAAGACGCCGGACTCGTCTGGAACGTCGTCGAAAGCCTTCCCGTGCATGAAGATATCAAGGTCCGCGCGGGACGCTGCGAGGAATACATTGAGAACTACAAGACTTCTCTGCGCAATCTCGGCAAGTGCGGTGTGAAGGTCATCACCTACAACTTCATGCCCGTTCTCGACTGGATCCGCACCGATCTCCATTACAAACTCCCTGACGGTTCCGAAGCGCTTTTCTTCAATCAGAAGGAATTCGCCGCGTTTGAAATCTTCATTCTGAAGCGCAAAGGCGCGGAGAACGATTACGCTCCCGAAATGGTCAGAAAGGCGGAAGAGTATTACAATTCCATGACTGCCGGACAGCGCGACACGCTCACGCGCGGCATCATCGACAACTTCCCGGGCTTCAAAGGCGTGACGCTTGAAGACATCCGCGCCATGCTCGCCCGTTACAGCTCCATCTCCCGCGAAGACCTCAAGGCAAACCTCAAACACTTCCTCTCCGAAGTCGTTCCCGTCGCGCAGGAAGCCGGCTGCATCATGGTGATTCACCCCGATGATCCGCCGCGTTCCATTCTCGGTCTCCCGCGCATTTTCAGCACGCAGGAGGATATCAAAGTCCTGCTCGACATGGTTGACAGTCCTGCAAACGGTATCTGCTTCTGCGCAGGAAGTTTCAGCGGGCGCCTTGACAACAATATCGTCGAGATGTTCAAATCCTGCGCTTCCCGCGTGGGCTTCATTCATCTCCGCAGCACGCAGCACGACAGCGAAGGCAACTTCTTCGAGGCGAACCACCTGGAAGGCTGTGTCGATATGTACGGTCTTGTGAAGGCGATCATCGAAGAACAGCTCCGCCGCCGCAAAGAGGGACGTGCGGACTGGCGCATTCCGTTCCGTCCCGACCACGGACACACGATGCTTGACGATCTTGCCAAACCGCCGTGCCCGAACCCTGGCTACACGGCGATCGGGCGTCTGAAAGGTCTCGCCGAAATCCGCGGTCTGGAACTCGGCATCATCAAATCGCTCTATCCGGAAGCGCTGAGCTGACACTGAAGTTTCAGTAAAAAAAGAAGCCTCTGAAATCCTGAAGACCAGGGAATTTCAGAGGCTCTTTTTTTGCCTGAAACGGATCAGAAGGAATTCGCGTCGGTCGGGAACCGGCGGTTCCGGACGTCGTCGACGTATTCGGTGAATGCGCGCTGCATCTCCGCGGAGAGATTGGCGTAGCGTTTCGCGTGTTTCGGAATGAAGTCGGTGAAAAGACCGAGGATGTCGTTGACGACTTGAACTTGTCCGTCGCATCCTGCGCCCGCGCCGATTCCGATGGTCGGGATGTCGAGCGATTCGGAGATCTCTTTTGCGAGCTTGGCGGGGACGCATTCCAGAACGATCGCGAAGGCTCCTGCCTCCTGCATTGCGCGGGCGTCGTTGAAGAGCGCTTCCGCGGCGGATTCGGTTTTGCCGGCAATCTTGTAACCGCCCTCGACAAGGCACTGCTGCGGACGGAGACCGATGTGTCCCATGACGGGAACTCCGGCGGCGGTCAGGCGGTGCACGGTCGGTGCGATTTCGCGGTTGCCCTCGAGCTTGATGGCGTCGCAGTGCGCTTCCTGAATGTAGCGTGCGGCGTTGGCGAGCGCCTGTTCGGGGGAGATCTGATAGGTCATGAACGGCATGTCGCCGACGATGAACGAATCCGGCGCGCCGCGTTTCACCGCCGCGCAGTGATGAAGGCTCTGTTCGAGGGTGACGGCGAGCGTGTTGTCGTAGCCGAGCGCCGCCATGCCGACGGAGTCGCCGACGAGCAGCATGTCCACGCCGCAGAGGTCGGCGAGGCGGGCGGTCGGGGCGTCGTAGGCGGTGAGCATCACGATCGGCGTGTGCTCCTGTTTCATTTTACGGAGGCGTGTAACGGTCAGTTTTTTCTTGTCGGGCATGGTTCAGTACTCCATCGGTGTTGCGTCCGGGTGAATGGAGGCGCGGACGCGATTATAGTAATTGACCATCTGTTCGGTGGTTTCGGAATCAAATTCGAGGTTGCCGAGGAAATCGTGCAGATCCTTTTTTGCAAGTTTGCGCAGACGGCGGCGGGAACATTTGCGGATCTTCTCCAGGTCGATCCACGCGGTTTCCATGCGCGAATCGCGGTTGATATTCCAGAGCATGTTCTGCGGCAGCGCCGTACCGTGGCGGTATCCCGCTTCATGCAGAACGGCGAGATCGTGCAGAATCAGTTTGCAGAACGCCTTGCGCGAGCCCTCTTCATGCGCCAGTTCCCCGCCGGGACAGAAGACGAGTCCGTTCCGCGAGTTTTTGACGAATTCGGTGACGATGAAGCAGCTTTTGAGTTTGAAACACTTGCGGGTGTCGCCGCATGCGAGCAGCTGCGGAACCGGAATGCCGAGCGATTCCGCCACGCGGTATCCCGCGGCTTCACGCGTAACAAACGATGGACGCAGAAAGAAGCGCCAGAAACGTGTGTTTGTATAATCTTTCCAGACAATTGTGAGTCCGTCGAACTTGCGCGGGAGCACAGTTTTCCAGACGGTTTTGTGGCGGGTTTTCCAGATGATTTCCGCATTTTCTTCGCTCAGCGGGTGACGCTGGATATGGCGGAAGGCGCTCCGGAACGCGGATGCAACCCACGACCAGGAAAAACATTTTCCCATTGAGATTTTCGTTTCCGGCATGAGTACCTCCTTTCGGAAACATCAGCCCTGCAGAGCAAGCACTCCTTCGCGTCCGGGGATTTCCCCCTGCACAAGCCGTCCTTTCGGAATGGAAGACAGGTTTTCGGGCAGAAGGTCGCCGGGAGCGCAGAATTCGATGCCGCGCGCTTTGGCTTCGGTCAGAAATTCGTCGAACATCGAGGCGCAGATGCGCCCTTCGACTTCGGCGTGAATCGTCAGCATGTTCAGACCGCCGGGTTTGAAGCGGCCGAGCAGCCGGTCGTTGTAATTTTCATTGGTAATGCCGTCGCGTCCGTAGACTTCGTCGTAAGTGGGAAGATCAAGCGGGATCTGCGGCTGGGTCAGAACTTCACCGTCCACGACGGGCATGAAGATGGAGGAGCCGCGGCAGTCGCTGTTGTAGCGGAACGGGAGCGTCTCCTTGCATTTGAGCAGCTGTTCCGTGCAGCGCCAGCCTGGGGACGCGGAGCAGGTGGGAGCGGAACCGGTGATGCGGACCAGTTCATCGAATGCGCGTTTGACGTGCGAGAAGCCCTGTTCCACTGTCATAACATCGGATTTCGCCTGCCAGTAGCGGTGATCCCACGCATGGACGCCGATTTCGTGTCCGGCTTTCGCCGTGCTCCGGATCGCCTCTTCGCAGCGTTTCCCGATCATCGGTCCGGGCCACGCGGTTCCCATCAGCAGAATGTCCCATCCATAGAGGCTGGCCGCCTTGGTGCGGAGCATTTTCCAGAGGAACGCGGGCTTGAGCAGACGCCACAGGTTGCGTCCCATGTTGTCGGGGCCGACGGAGAAGAAGAAGGCACCGCGCACCCCGTGTTTGTCGAGGGTGCGCAGGAGCTGCGGCACGCCGTCGCGGGTGCCGCTCAGTGTATCGACGTCAATGCGGAGTCCGGCTTTCATTTTACTCCGAACTCTCCGGATTCGACCGCCTGCTTCAGGAAGAAGTCGAGGGTCATTTCAATGGAGTCTTCGAGTTTGACAACCGGTTTCCAGTCGCAATACTTCCATGCGTTCTTGATGCTGGGCTTGCGGTGCTGGACGTCCTGATAGCCTTCGCCGTAGAACTCTCCGGATTCGATGACCTTGTAGCCGGCGAACGGCGGGAATTTCTTGCGGAGCGGATGCTTGTCGAATTTCGCAACCAGAATCTCTGCGAGTTCGCGGATGCTGGCTTCGTTTTCAGGACAGCCGATGTTGATGATCTTGCCGTCGCAGCGTCCGTCCTTGTTCTCAATGATGCGGAACAGACACTCGATGCCGTCGGTAACGTGGGTGAAGCAGCGTTTCTGCTCGCCGCCGTCGATGAGCTGAATCGGATTGCCCTGCACGAGATTGAGGATCAGCTGGGTGATTGCGCGGGAGCTTCCGATTCGGGCGGAGGTGAGGCTGTCGAGCTTGGGACCCATCCAGTTGAACGGGCGGAAGAGCGTGAATTTGAGTCCCTTCATGCCGTAAGCCCAGATGACGCGGTCGAGCATCTGCTTGGAGCAGGAGTAGATCCAGCGCTGCATGCGGATCGGACCGAGAATGAGCTTGGAGTTGTCCTCGTCGAAGGATTCCTCGTTGCACATTGCATAGACTTCGGAAGTGGAGGGGAAGATGATGCGCTTGTTGTATTTGACGCAG
The DNA here is from genome assembly GCA_002405835.1 of Lentisphaeria bacterium UBA4640. Classification (GTDB taxonomy): domain Bacteria; phylum Verrucomicrobiota; class Lentisphaeria; order Victivallales; family UBA1829; genus UBA1829. The sequence goes on from DHMO01000050.1 coordinate 25,373, forward strand.
TAGCGGACGATGCGCAGGTTCTCTTCAAAGTCGAGTTCAAAGACCTTGAGCGGATTGCGGGTGTATTCGATCGGGGTCGCAATGGCGACGAGCGGGAGAACGACGTCGCATTTCTTGACGTAGTATTCGATCCATTCGCGGTGAATGGTGATGTCGCCTTCGGTGAAGTGGAAGTCGGGGTTGGAGAGCAGTTCCTGAATGTAGTTGGAACGCAGGTCCATGCCGTAGATTTCATATTCGCCGCTTGCAAGCAGACGCTCGCTGATGGCGCTGCCGATGAATCCGTTGACGCCGAGAATCAGAATGCTCTTTTTGCGTTTCGGACGGAGTGCGGCGGGATCGGAGACGAACTGCATTTTCTGCACAAGGCGGCAGTCTTTCACCAGCTGTTCGCCGGAGGAGTAGAGACCGTTTGCTGTCTGGGCGAAGTTGACTTTGACCGCACCGCTTCCGCAGGCGATCGTGAGCGGCTCCGTCGAGAGAATCGTGCCCGGTTTCGCCTTCGCGGATTTTGCCGGAAGTTTGACTTCGGAGACGTCCCAGATCAAATATTTTTTGTCGCCGAGGAAGCTGAACGCGCCGGGGTAGGGACGGGTGACGCCGCGGACGAGGTTGCGGACGTCTGCCGCGGATTTGGTCCAGTCGATTGCGCCGTCGGCGGGTTTGCGTTTGCCGAAGTAGGTGGCTTCCTTCTCGTTCTGCTTTTTGCCTTTGACTTTGGTTTTCGCTTTTGCGAGCTTGGGCAGTTCTGCGGCGAGCAGTTCTGCGGCGGCTTTTGCGGCTTTCAGATGAACAGCCTTCGCGGTGTCGTTTGCTCCGATCGTGATTTTCTTCTGCGCAACAATGTCGCCCGCGTCAACCTTTTCGGTCATGACATGGAGTGTGACGCCGGTTTCCTTTTCGCCGTTGATGACAGCCCAGTTGATGGGAGCGCATCCGCGGTATTTCGGGAGCAGGGAGCCGTGGAGGTTCAGAGCGCCTTTTGACGGGATCGCAAGGAGTTCCTTGCCGATCAGAGAGCGGTAGTAGAAGGAGAAAATGTAGTCGGGTTTCATCGCCTTGATGCGGGCGACCCAGAGCGGATGGTTCGGGTTCTCGGGCGCATAGACCGGGATTCCGTGATCCGCGGCGACTTCCGCGACGGAACGGAACCAGAGATTTTCATTGGGATCATCCTTGTGCGTGAAGACGGCGGAAATCTCGAAACCGTTCTTCAGCAGCGCCTCGATGCCTTCGCATCCGATGTTGTTGTAAGCGAAAACGACAGCTTTCATTGTTGCTCCTTCTCTATATAAAATTGATGATTATTTCTGTTTTCTTCCGGCGACCGATTCGATGAAGAACTGAGGGCGTCCGCGCGTGTTCATGTGAATCTTGCCGATGTATTCGCCGAGAATGCCCATCGCCACGAACTGACCGCCCATGAAGATGAAGACCAGCGAAAAGAGCGTGAACACTCCGTTCTGACTCCAATTGTCGCCGTGAATCCGGGTCATGATGAAGATGTAGAGCCCGAACAGAATTCCGAATGCGGCAAGCAGAGTTCCGATGTAAGTCAGCATCCGGAGCGGGAAGGTCGATGTTCCGGTGAGCAGGTCGTATTGAAGCGCGATCAGTTTCCAGAAGTTGTATTTCGATTCTCCCGCCATGCGGTCGGCGTGTTTGACGTGGATTTCAACGGTGCGGCGCGCATAGCTCATCGCAAGCATCGGAATGAACTTTCCGTGTTCGGGACACTGGAGAATGGCGTTGACAACGGTGCGGGAATATCCGCGCAGCATGCAGCCGTAGTCGGTCATGGTTTTGCCGTTGCAGAGCTTGCGGACCATCAGATTGACCGTCTTGGAGGCCCAGCGGCGGAAAAACGTGTCTTTGCGGTTCTCGCGGATCGTGCCGACAACGTCATAACCTTCGCGGAGTTTTTCGACGAGTTTCGGAATCTCTTCCGGCGGGTTCTGGAGATCGGCGTCGAGTGTGATGACGTATTTGCCGACCGACGTCTGAAGTCCCGCAGTGACAGCCGCGTGCTGACCGAAGTTGGTTGTGAGGAATACTCCGACGACTTTTCCGCCGTTCTTTTCCGCCGCCTCGCGGATCATCTGCGCCGAATTGTCCGCGCTGCCGTCGTCGACAAGGATCATTTCGTATGAAATGCCCATGGGATCGCACGCCGCAAGAGTTCTGCGGATCAGTTCGCTCAGATTTGCCTCCTCGTTATAGACGGGGATTACAAGAGAAAGTTCGGGTTTGTCTGTCAGTTCCATTCCTGTTCACCTCTGTTATAATATACCGCAGAATCGGAAAATTTCATCCGGTTGAAAGCGTATTTTCTGATTTTTTTTATCTTTTTGTGCGGCAACGGAAACACTTTACAGCCTGAATGCCTCTTTTTCAAGCAGGATTGCCCGATTTTAAGATTAAGTTTCTGTAATAATCCGTAATGATTCCGCGGGGAACTCCCGTATGCTGCTGTTTTGCATGGAATGTCTGAAAATTTTTCCGATTCCGCTTGCGTATTCCTTTCAACCTTATATATTATCCGGAAAAGGAGTACTGACAATGAAACAGCTGATTCTCGACTGGAACAGAAAAACAGAATCCTCCCGTCTCTGGGAGTTCGGAGTGAACACCTGTCACGCAACGCTCTGGCTGCGCCGTGATCTGCCCGCACAGCTGAAACACGAGCATAACGCGCTCGGTTTCCAATACGTGCGCTTTCACGGAATCCTCAACGACGACATGGATGTGATGCGCGCGGACGGAACCTTTCATTTTGAGCGCGTCATCAAGGCGTATGAAGCTGTTCTGAAAGCGGGGATGAAGCCGTTTGTCGAGCTCTCTTCCATGCCTTCCGCGCTCCAGTCCGCAGATTCGAAAATCTGTTTTTACGGATTCCGCAACTCTCCTCCGGAAAGCTGGAAGACCTGGAAAGAACTGATTGCCTCATTTACCCGCGCTCTGCTGGAGCATTTCGGGGAAGAGGAGATAAAAACCTGGTATTTTGAAGTGTGGAACGAACCGGATATCCCGTTCTGGACCGGCTCAATGGAGGAGTATTTCAAACTGTATGACCTTGCGCGCGCCGCCGTCAAATCGGTGTGCCCCGCCTGTCGCGTCGGCGGTCCTGCAACCTCCAAGACAAAATGGATTCCCGAATTTGTTGCGCACGCCTCCAAGCCCTCCGCGGACGACCCGTCGGAAGGGATCCGCTGTGACTTCATTTCCACTCATGCTTATCCGAGCGACCTTGCGTTCCTCGACGCCGCCGATGGCGCAGTCGCGCTCCAGGAAGCCGGCGTCCTTCGTATGCTCTATTCCGCCGCCCGGTCCGTTATCGACGCCGCATGGGGACCGGATTTCCCGCTGTTCATCGGCGAATGGAACTCTTCCGCCGGACCGTATGCGTTCAATCATGACGAGTGCAACAATGCCCCGTTTATCTGTAAAACCATGTCGGAACTGCGCGGAATCTGCTGCGGAAGCATGTACTGGAACGCAACCGATATTTATGAGGAAGGCGGTTTCCATTACACTCCGTTCCACGGCGGTTAC
>DHMO01000050.1:28982-63088 GCA_002405835.1 Lentisphaeria bacterium UBA4640
CCGTTCCACGGCGGTTACGGGATGATCAACGTCAACGGCTTCCCGAAATCGTCGTATCATGCGTTCCGTTTTCTGCATGAGACGGGGTCGGAAGAGCTCGCCGCCCGTTTCAGCGGGGAGTCGCGCGAGGAACACGGCGTGCTTGCCTCGCAGGAAGGAAACGAGCTGCGCCTGCTGGTCTGGAATTACCGTCAGCCGGAAACGGAAGGTGTTCCGCTGGAGTTCTCGCTTCCGGAACTGACGTCTTCTTCGGGTACAATTGAGCGGATTCTGCCCGGACACGGCAGCGCGTATGAAACATGGCTTGAGCTCGGCAAACCGGATTTTCTGAACCGTGAGACTTTTGATGCGCTTGACGCCGCTTCGCGCACGACGGTTCAGCCGCTGAATGTTTCGGAGCCTGTTTCGGTTCCGTCCGGAACGGCGGCGCTGCTGAAGATCCGTCTTTTATAAGGAGATTTTTATGCGGATTCTGATTATTGAAGATGACGACCAGACGGCTGAAGTCGTTTCAAAAGGTTTTGAGCAGGCCGGGTTTCAGACTTTCCGCTGCGCGGATGGTCTTTCCGGGCTTGAAGCTGCGAAGAGTGAACCGTTTGATGCGGCGGTTATCGACATCATGCTGCCGAAACTGGACGGCTTTTCTGTAATCGACGGAATCCGTGCGGCGAGACTGAATCTTCCGATCATTGTTCTGAGTGCGAAAGATTCGGTGGAGAGCAAAATCAAGGGACTGGAGAAAGGCGGCGACGATTATCTCGCCAAACCCTTCTCGCTTTCCGAACTGATTGCGCGCGTGCAGGCTCTCCTGCGGCGCGCGAACTCGATTGTCGAGCCCGGCGTGCTGGTGGTCGAGGACTTGCGCATCGACGTCCTGACGCGCAAGGTCACGCGCGGCGGTCAGCGCATAGAGCTCGCGCCTTTGGAGTATCAGCTTTTGGAGTATCTGGTCCGCAACAAAGGCCGCGTCATTTCCCGCACGACGATTCTTCAGCATGTCTGGGAGTACAATTTTGACACTCAGACGAACATTGTGGACGCCCGTGTGTGCCGTCTCCGTGAGAAAATCGACAAGGATTTCGACCGCAAGCTGATCCGCACCGTCCGCGGTTTCGGCTACGTTCTGGAATAAGTTCCGCCGTTTGCATTTTCCGGAATGGAATGCTACATTAAGAGCCGAGGTGATGAAATGAGCGAATTAGAGTTGACATCCAGTATTTATTCTTTTGAGAAATTGCGGACCGGCAGTTTTTTATATATAGATAAAACGGAATACCTCTGGAGTCTGCTCCGTCCCTCCTGCGGTATGTACTTTCTTTCCCGTCCGCGCCGCTTCGGCAAATCGCTGACTCTCTCCACTCTGAAAGCCGTTTTTGAAGGAAAGAAGGAGTTGTTCAAAGGGCTTGCCCTTTACGACAAACCGTACAGCTGGGAGAAGCATCCCGTTATTCATCTTGACATGAACGGACGCCGTTTTGACACTCTGGAAAATCTGGAGCGCAGTCTGCGCGAGATTTTGAAAGAACAGGCGCTTGTCCACAAAGTTGAACTGGAGTACGAGGCGTCGGAGACGATGTTTCAAAAACTGATTCTGCGTCTTTCGGAGCAGGGGGCTGTTGTTGTTCTGCTGGATGAATACGACAAGCCGATTCTGGAAAATATTCTTTCTCCGGATGCGCAGAAATTCATGGATGCTCTGAAAAGTTTCTATTCCGTGATCAAAGGCAAAGCGGAGCTGCTCCGCTTTGTGTTTGTTACGGGCGTGACAAAATTCTGCCATGTGTCCATTTTCTCCGATTTGAACAATCTGTTTGATATTACGATGGATGAGCGTTACGCATGTATGCTCGGTTATACGCAGGAGGAGTTTGAACGGTACTTCGCCTCGCGGATCGCCGAAACGGAAAAACATCTTGCAATTCCCCATGAATCGTTTCTGGAAAAGATCAAGGCGTGGTACGACGGCTATCGTTTTGCTGCAAAAGCGGAATCCGTTTACAATCCGGTTTCTCTTGCCGCTTTTTTCATGAAAGGCGGCGAGTTCAGCAATTTCTGGTTTTCGACGGGAACTCCGTCTTTCCTGATGCAGCTGGTCCGGAAAACAAATTTTGATTTTGAAGCGGTTCTCAATAAACCGATTTCCTCCCTTGCGTTTTCCGCCTATGAAGTGAACAATCTGGATCCGCTGCCGCTGCTGCTTCAGACCGGGTATCTGACGATCCGTGATTCTTTTGAAGATTTCGGCATGACTTTCTACAACCTCGCTTTCCCTAATATTGAAGTCCGTTCCGCATTCGACTGCTACCTGCTGAACGCATATACGGATATCAACCGCGAAGCTCTGTCCGGTTATGCAATGGAGCTTGCAATGTCTGTCCGCGAAGGAAAAGTTGAAAATTTTATGGAAAAACTGAAAATGTTTTTTGCCGCAATACCGTATGATATTCAGCTTGCGGACGAAAAATATTATCAGACGGTGTTTTATACTCTGTTCCTGCTTCTCGGTGTTTACATCGAAGCGGAAGCGCGCACCAACCGCGGGCGCATTGACGCCGTTGCCGCCTGCGGCGACTGGGTCTATATTTTTGAATTCAAGCTGAATCAAAACGCCGCCTCGGCTCTGTCGCAGATCCGCTCCAGGGAATATTATCAGAAATATTGCCGGAAAGGAAAGCGCATTGTCCTTGTCGGTGCGAATTTTGATTCCGGAAAACGTCAGATTTCCGACTGGCTCAGCGAAGATCTGTGAAAATTTTTTACCCCGCTTGATTTCCCCGTTTTCTGTGGTAAAATATTCTCAAAAACAACAGCTTGAAGGAGTTTGATATGAAAACGCTGTTTCGCGATGCTTTGGTGATTTCCCCCGATGTGGAACTGGAAGGAGCTTCCGTTCTCGTCGAAGACAAGGTTATCCGCCGGATTTACACCTGCGGCGAAAAACTGCCGAAAACCGACCGCGTGGTCAATGTACAGGGCGACATGCTCGTGCCCGGATTCATTGATATTCATACTCACGGATGCGCCGGACAGGATTTTTCCTACGGCACGCCGGAGGCGATCCGCACATTTGCGGAAAACAAGCTCAAAGAGGGTGTGACAACCATGCTCCCGACCACTTCCACGCAGAGCGAGGAAACGCTTGCAAATGCGTTGAAGTCCGCGGCGGATTATGTCAAAAACGGCGGAAAAGGTCCGAAAATGCCGGGCGCGCACCTTGAAGGCGTCTTTATCAACCCGAAATGTCTTGGCGCCCAGAACCCCGCATATCTGCGCAATCCCGATATTCAGGAAGTCCTGCGGCTGAATGAAATTTTCCCCGTAAAAAAAGTTTCCTATGCAGTTGAAATGCCCGGCGGCGCCGTTTTCGCTGCAGAACTTCTGGAGCACGGTGTTGTTCCTTCCTGCGTTCACAGCGCCGCAACTTACGCTCAGTTTACGGATGCTTACGAGCACGGTTTGCGCAACCTCTCGCACTTCTGCAACCAGATGACGCCGCTGAAACACCGTGAGATCGGGCTTGTCGGCGCCGGGCTTATGCACGAAGACCTTTATCTGGAACTCATTTGTGACACGCTCCATGTCTGCCCCGACATGCTCAATCTGATCTTCCAGATCCGCGACATGAACCACATCATGCTCATCACCGACTCCGTCGAGGCTTCCGGAATGCCCGAGGGCGAATACCGTCTTGCCGGTCTGCCGATCATCCTGAAGGACGGTGCTGTGCGGGTCAAGGATCATCCGGAATCGCTCGCGGGAAGCGTGCTGACCATGAACGCCGCGCTCCGCAATGCTTACGAAGTCACCGGATATCCGCTGAAAGACCTGATCAAGACGACTTCGTGGAATCAGGCGCAGGCGCTTGGTCTCGAAAAAGTCGGACGCATCCAGCCCGGATACGCTGCGGATCTCGCGATCCTTTCCGGCGACTTTGAGGTGGAAAACGTCTTTGTCGACGGCGAGATGCTCTATTCCGCGGAGTAAAAGATGAAACGTTTTCTTCTGCCCGGCGTGCTGATTCTGCTGTTTCTGCTCCACTTCGCCGCCGGGTGGAGAATCGCGGAAACAAAGCCGTCGTTCTTCTATCACAACGACGGTTCGGAATATGCGGAGATGGCGGAATCGTTCGCATTGACCGGTTCCATGATGATCGCAAAGCCGCGTTATTACGAACCGCCGCGGAGCGAACCCATGCCGGAGGCGTTCCGTCCCCCGCTGCTTTCGTTTCTCGCGGGACTTTTTCTGCGCGCCGGACTCACCCCGTCCGTGTCGTATGCATTGCTTCAGGCTCTTCTGTCGACACTCGCTTCATGGATGATGTTTGCTGTTGCGCGCCGCGTGGAGCCTTCGCGTGTTACATCGTGGCTTGCGCTGATTCTGTACAATATTCATCCGCTGATTCTGGAATATTCGCTTCAGTTCTGCAGTGAGACTCTGTTCATTCTCTGCGTTCTCTGTTTTCTGCGCGTGTTTCTTGAGCCGGAGGAGAACCGCTTGAAGTATCCGCTGCTGGCCGCGGCCGGTGCGCTGATGACTCTGACGCGTCCGACCGGACTCGCCTATCTGCCGGGAGGAATGGCAGTGATTTTGCTCTATTCCGCATATCTGATGTGGCGGAAAGGTGGATCCCGGTCGGTGTTCCGATTCCGAACCTGCCGGAATGCGGCTGTCTACGGACTTTGCTTTTTCCTGCTGATACTTCCCTGCGGACTTCGCAATCAGGCTCTCTTCGGAAAGTTTTCGCTGAGCCCGTTTTTCGGCGGCTACAACCTGCTGGTGGGGAACAACCGCGACAATCTGGCCGCTTACCGTGCAGGTTCCGGCAAAGCGTTTCAGGAACATCAGAACCGCGGCTGGAACGCTGCGATCCAAATCGCGCAGACAATGCCGCCGGAGTATTCCGCGAAACCCGCAGAACAGGATGCATATCTGAAAGCGAAAGCTCTGGAGGAGATCCGGACGATGGGGATGCGCGACTTTCTGGAGCTGTTTTTTGCGAAAGCACTGCAGTTTGTGTGTCCGTGGCCGGTTCGCGGCATCCATTCCCCGCTGATGTTCTGGGGGATAACACTGTGGGAACTCTTCCTCTACGCTGTGGGCTCGGCTGGAATTTACCGCTTTCACAGACGGTTTGACATTCTGCTTCCGTTTGCGACCGTTTTCGCCGGCGGGCTTTTTGCCCATGCACTTGTCTTTGTTTCGATGCGTTACCGCATTCCGTTTCTGGATGTGGCGCTGATACTGTTCTCAGCGACTGCCATCCGGGCGGCGTTTGTGTTGCTCTTGAAAAAATGGAAAGGTGTTTGGCGATGAACTTTTTTACAGAATATGCCTCTCCGCTTGGAAGAATCATTCTTGAAAGCGACGGTGCGAATCTGACCGGCGTCTGGCTTCCCCGTCAGCGAGACGGTGAGCCGGAAGGCGAGTGTGCCGAGCTTCCTGTTTTTGCTGCAGCCCGTCGCTGGCTTGATGTCTATTTCAGCGGCCGGGACCCCGGCGCGACTCCGCCGCTGGCGATGAAAGGATCTCCGTTTCAGCTTGCCGTCTGGGAACTTCTGAAGCGCATTCCGTATGGCGGCACGACGACTTACGGCGCATTGGCGGAAGAGATTGCGCGTCAGCGCGGACTTGCCCGTATGTCTGCCCAGGCGGTCGGCGGAGCCGTCGGCAGCAATCCGATTGCGATTCTGGTTCCCTGTCACCGGGTTCTCGGTGCGAACGGCCGTCTCACCGGCTACGCAGGCGGAATCGACAAGAAGGTCCGTCTCCTGGGCTTTGAGGGGTTCCGCACGACAGGCGATGCTCCTGATTCCAAGATTTTGTGATTCAATTTTTGTGAATTCTCTTGACTTTTAAGAGGATTCGTGCTAAATTAATATAGAGCCGCGAAGGAATTCTTTGCGGCTTGAGCTTGCTGAGACAGTTGATTGAAACAGGAATGTTTTTGTTTTTTGTGAAATCGGAAATGCTGCGGTCGGAAGCTGCGGGAGAATAAACATGAAAAGGTTACAGGGAAATCGATGAAAAAAATTGTTCTGCTTTTTTGTATGACATTGACTTTGCTTGCCGATGATGGAAAATATCTGCTTCTGAAATCATTTCCGTATCATTTGAATGTTTCTGCAGATATGAAAGGAAATGATTTTGTTCATGCGGCAGGTCTTTTTATAAAAAACTGTTCTTGCCCCGAAGGGAATTCAATAAGAGAAAAATATGAGTTGGAGAGAGATTCATATATAGAACATCTGACAAAAAGAGTGTTGACCGTAGAATATCCGGAGCTTGTAAAATTCATACAGGATGAATTCAAAAAGGATCTCTCTGTTTTGGAGAAAAAATTTTTGCAGCACACCTCGTTGCAGATTGCTGCAAGGAAAGGCAAAGCGAGAGAGATTCCATCATATAAATGTCTATGGCATGCAATGCTTCTTGCCGAGCGTGGTTCGGTGACGGCTCAGATAGCGTTGCTGTACAAAAAGGATTCCTGTTTCTCTTCTTCGCAGCGGGAAGCTGTCGCACAAGAGCTTTTTAGAGCAGGATATACCGAAGCCTATGTTGCACTTGGGACCTACTATAAATTTTGTGGAAATAAAAAAAAGGCTGCTGAATACTTGGCGATGACAGGTCTGATAAAGAAGCTGCCGAAACCGATATCTTATATAGATATTGACGGATATGATTTTTTGAAAAATAATGATATCTATGTCTTTGACGACTTCCCGTTCAGTCAAAAAATATTTGATTCATCTTTCGATGAGTTTAAGCAGGCTGTTGTGCAAGATAAAGATTTGAGGAACAAACTGTTGTTTTTTATAAGCAACTGCTCTTGTAAAGAAAATAAAAAATTAATAGATTCAATTGATGCTGTTCTGGATGGCAATGCAGACAAGGAGGTCCTTATACAGAAACTTTGGGAGGCTGCTGAAGTTGTCAGAGGTGAATATAAGAGACCTTTGACGGGAATGAAATGGAAGATTATGACCAAAACCTGTTTGGAAGGAAATCCCCTGAAACCGGAAATTCCTTTTTATCAGTGCAAATGGCATGCTGTTGTCCTTGCGGAACGAGGGCTTGTCCAAGCCCAGCTTGCTCTTTTGTACCAAACGGATTTCATGATAACTGCTAAAAATCGGGTGAATATGGCAACTGAGCTTTTTGAGGCCGGGTATCTGGATGCATTTATTGCAATGGGAGCCGTCTGCCGCCGGAAAGCTGCTGATCGGAAAGCCGCTTTATCTTATTTTAAGGATGTGCTTACTAAAGACAGAAACAATGCAGTTGCTGCCAGCGAGTTTTTGGAAACGTTAAAAGCAATGGGGGATTTAGACGAAAGTTCAAAAACTTATGCTGCGTTATGCAGGAATGCCGCAGATAAAAACTATTATTTGGCAGTCAGGGTGTTCGCTCTCTTTTTCGCGAAAGATGAACAAACAAAGGAACAGTATCTTATCCGTGCAGCAAAGATAGCAAAAGACAAATGCCGGGCAAATTCATCTACTCAGGTGGTTCAATGGGAGAGCGAACTGAAAAAATTAAAAATGGAGCTGGACAGTCTCCATCGTGCTGCTCAAAACTTTCAGCGTTCATATCCTGCCAAAACCAGGAGTTCGGGCGGAGGGAACAATTACAGAGATAGAGGTTTGCACAAGCTGTCTATTTTTGATAAACGCAGGAAAATAAGATAATAGAAAAAGGTCTGTCTCGTTCAAGGTGTTATGATACCATGTGGTATTTTTTGTAAAAAATCATTTGATCTGTAAGAATCAAGATTTTTGCGGCAGTAAGATAAAAACAGGTCATAGAGAGAATGACTGTCAAAAACAAAGAAGAGAGGTAAGTAGAAAATGAGTCAGTTCGAAAATTGCAACTCTGTATTGAAGTGTTTCTTTTGTGGAATTCTTTTTATCATGAGTTTTGTTCTGCTTTCAGCGGAGCGTGCGGACAGTGGTCAGGAGGTTGATAAGTTCCGGCAGGCATTGTCTGATTATTATTGGTATACGTTAGGCGGTATGCACCGTTCGGTCTATACCAATGTCACAGATTCCAAATTGTCGCATTTGGCAAACTTCTCTCTAAAGGAGTGCGTGAAAAAATTACTTTCGGGAGAAATCGTATTCAATGATTCAGAGATGAGCAGTGGCGGTCTCAGCCGTGAATTCTATACATTTTGCGGGCTGGTGCGTGTTTTGAAGCTGAAGAAAAAATATTCCAAAATTCATAATACCTGTGGAATAAAAGACTGTCCGCATGTGGGATATTCGGAAGGCTCGGACAGTGGCAGGTCTTCCGGTTCTTTTGGACGTGGTCCTTCAGGAATACTTGGAGAAAAATCAAAATATATGATGGAAATCATTGCTCTGACGGATTCTTATAAGAATTTGCGGAATATGATGGAAAATATGCAGTATGTGGAGAAAAAAGGAAAAGGAAACGGGGTGCAGCGGGATGTTTCTGCAGATGACCAGGATGCAGAAGAACTGGAAGGACCTTCGGAAACTTCCATTGCTCAGCTTCTTGTCCGGTATCCAGGAGATTCTCTTTTGAAAGGGCTTGTTTTTTATGCCGGTTTGGAAAATGATGTTGCTCAAACGGCTTCACGGCATTTGCTGAATGCCGTTGGAGATGTATCTTATGACACGCTGGGCGGGTACCCGTGTGCGCGATTTGACGGTTCTTCTTTACTTTCTTTCGGTGAGAATAATCTTATTTCCTTGAACCAGCCTTGCACGATGAGTATCTGGGTATATCCGGAAGAGAGTGGACGAAATGTGGAGACCATTTTTTGCATAGGCAGGAACTCTCCGAAATCGAAACGTTCCATTGTCCGAAATGACGGGGATATTTCTTTTGAAGGCGGATATGTCTGCACTTTTTCAACATTCAAGCTGAAGCCGCAGAAGTGGCAGTCCTGCATTGCAACTTACAATGAACGCACCCTCAAGCTTTTTGTCGATGGTAAACTGGTTTCAAGCGGTTCTTTCCGTTTGAATACGAAAAAAGATTTCATCGTGATAGGCGGCATCCTAAAAGATGATAAGGTCGTGGATGGCTGGAATGGAGGGCTTCGTGAAGCGAGAATCTATAATAGAGTTCTTTCTTCAGAAGAGATTCAGCGTTTATCTCGGAATATGAGAAGTTTCAGAAAATAATGGTTCTGTTTTCGAGCATCGCCCGATCTTCGTATCGGGCGATGCGTTTGCCTGTTCCATCAGCTTGTCAGCTGACCGGCGGCATTGTCGGCGGGCTGTCCCGGTTCCGCAGATTTTTCTTCAAAAAAAGTGAATTTGCGGTTTGCGAAATCTCAAAAGTGTTGTATAGTACCTGATATAAGCACTCGTAGCTCAGTTGGATAGAGCGATTGCCTCCGGAGCAATAGGTCGTGAGTTCGAACCTCGCCGAGTGCACCATTTTTTCTTTCCGTTGTTCCACAATGATTTTTATGACAAAAAATCGTCCCAAGAGTTGAATTTTGCCTAAAACGTGGTAACTTACTTAAATCTATGGACGGACCGCGCGTAACTCTGTATTGTCCAGAAAAAACTCTCACCGGGAGAACAGGTTATGAAAAAAAAATTTTGTCTGATGCTGGCGTTTTCCGCCTTGCTGATCCTTTCAGCATGCCGCGGAGAAAAACTTTCGATCGATGAACTGCTCGACCGCGGAACCACCGCCGCACAGAACGGAGACTGGGAGAAAGCCCGCGAATATGCAAAACGCGCAGTCAAGCTCGTTCCCTCCAATGTCAATGCGCTGATTCTCAATGCCCTTACACTCGAAAATACCGGCGATTCGGATGCTGCGCTTGATGAAATCTCAAAAGCGGTCAGCATTGATGAGGCCAATTATTTCGCGCAGTATACCAAGGGGCGTCTGCTTTATGAAAAGAAAAAGTATGACTCCTGCGTTGCTCCGCTCCGTGCGGCGTTGACGCTGCGCCCGAATGCTTCCGATCCGCTGATTCTCCTCGCCCAGTCCGCCGTAATGCTGCAGAACGGACAGGATGTCCGCATCTACTATTCGCGTCTTGCCAGAAATCCGCAGTTTGCCAAGAATCCGGTTCCGTGGAGCGAACTCGGAATGTATTATCTCTTTTCGGAACGCAACGCTCCCAGAGCGAAAGATTACCTCAACTATGCCTACACTCTGCGTCGCGACAACCCGACCCTGCTGCTGAATCTTGCGATCTATTTTGATGTCCATATGCACAACAAGGCGGAAGCTCGCAAGCTCTACACGCGTTTCCTCAATATGACGCAGCAGAACTCCTCCATGAGCCCGGCCCGCTCCGCCGTGGAAAAGAGACTCAAGGCTTTGAAATAAAATGCCGCACATTCCACAGGAGGTCATAGACCAGGTCCGTCTTCAGGCCGATATTGTGGATGTGATCAATTCTTATATTCCCCTCAAAAAGATGGGGCGCGACTTCAAGGCGTGCTGTCCGTTCCATAATGAGAAGACGCCGTCGTTCGTGGTCAATCAGCAGCGGCAATGGTATCACTGTTTCGGCTGCGGCAAACACGGGAATGTGATCACGTTCATCATGGAGCGCGAGAACGTCGATTTCCCGAATGCCGTCATGATACTTGCAAACAAGTATCAGATTTATATTCCGGAAGACGATGCGTGGCGGAGCCGTCCGCGTGACGGGGGGGCTCCGGAACCGCGCACAAGCTACAAAGAGCGTCTTTACATTCTGCATGAAAAAATGCAGGCCTGGTACGCCGCGCGTCTGAACGAGAGCTCCGTGTCGCCGGTCGCGGAATACCTCAAGACCCGCCAGCTTCCGCCTGAAATCGTGGCGAAATTCGGAATCGGAGCCGCGCCGGACAGCTGGGACGCCGGAATGAATTTCGCCCGGCGCGAAGGATTCTCCGAAGAGGAGATTGTCACTGCGGGAATCGCGATCCGGACCGATGACAGTCCTCCGAAAATTTACGACCGTTTCCGCAACCGGCTGATGTTTCCGATCTGGAACGAGCAGGGGCGTGTTGTCGGTTTCAGCGCCCGCACGATTGAAAAGGATTTCAAGGGGGCAAAATATGTCAACAGCCCGGAAACCCCCGTTTTCAAAAAAGGGCGCATTCTCTATGCGCTTCACTTCGCGCGTCAGGAGATGGGGAAGAAGGGGTTCGCCATTCTTTGCGAAGGTCAGCTGGATGTCATTGCGATGCATCGCGCCGGTCACACCAACGCAGTTGCTCCGCAGGGAACCGCATTCACAGAAGAGCAGGCGACAATGCTCAAGCGCTATACGGACACGCTTTATCTGGCGTTCGACTCCGACGGGGCCGGGACGAAGGCCGTGTTCCGTGCGGCGGAGCTTGCGCTTCCCCGCGGGTTCGCGCTGAAAGTCATCCGCTTCCCGGGCGGCAAAGACCCGGATGAACTGATGCGCAATTCCGGAGCGGAAGCAATCGATGGAGCGGTTGAGAACGCCCGTGATTTTTTTGATTTTTCTCTCGCGTATTTGAACGGAGAGAACGGCGATGCACCCGCGGGCAAGGCGGCGACGGCGGAGCAGATGCTCCAGTTTATTTCCGTTCTGGAGAGCGATGCGGCGAAGGCGGCATATATCGAGTGGCTGTCACGCCAGATGAATCTGGATCAGGGGGCGCTTCAGCACGAGATGTCGCGCGTGATTTCCAGGCGGAACCGTGAGCAGAACCGGGAAAGCATGTATCCGCGTCCGACTCCGGCGGAACAGGTGATTCGTCCGCCGGAGCCGAAGAAGGATCCTTCCGCGGAACGTTACCGCAAAGCGTTGTATGCGATGCTCGACTGTATACTTGCGGATGAATATGCCGCGGAAATTGTTTCGCGTGAAGTCCAGCCGGATCTGCTGGATTCCTCCGAATATGCGCGCGCGATCGACGATGTGATTCAGTCGAAGATGCTGGATGAATGGAGTGATGCCCCGAACCGGATTCTTGCCCGGTACGCGGAACAGCCGATTGACAGCGAGCTTTCCGCTCTGCTGATGCGCGAACCTCTTGCCGAGCCTCTCCCGAAGCGTTATGTGCACCGGACGTTGAAAGATTGTCTGCGGGCCATCAACCTGTATCGACTGAATGTGCTGATCCGCGAGAAAACGGAAGCTCTGCGTCTGGCGTCGCCGCAGGATTCCCGCCGTGCCGAGCTGGTGAAAGAGCTCTTTGAGCTGAGCCGCCGCCGAGCATGTGCCTGTTCCATCCGCAATCCTCTTGGTCCCGAGCCGCCCCCGCCGCCGGAAGAGGATGATTCCCCGGTTCTCCCGCCGGTGGAGTTCTGATTATTCCAGCTGCTTCAGCAGGGTGTCCTGATACTCTTTCAGGTAGAGGTTGCCCATGTGACCGCCGCAGTCAAACCAGGTGAGGCGGGAACCGAAAAGAGAATCCAGAAAATCGCGTTCGGAAGAGTCCAGAATCAGATCGTCGGCATTGTGAAGGACGCGGATTTTCGGTTCGGATTTGAGCGCTGGGACGCTTGAGTAAAGACTCGATTCATACTGAAGCTGTTCCACCGTTTTGTCTTTGTAATAGGGAAGTATGAAGCGGCGGACATACTGCATGCCGCTGATATTGTCGAGTTCACTGTAAAGTTCCGTGCGGTTGAACCACGACCACGGCGTGTAAACCGCGCCGCGCGGAGCCCGGCCGTTGCGTACAAGCGTCATCATGAGCTCGCGCATCGTCATGCGGAAGGAAAGTCCGATCAGAATGGATGCCTGGAGCTTTGTCAGACCCGTCCGCATTTCCGGCTGGACAAGCGGAGGAAGCGGCTTTTCGAGTCCGGCCCGGCGTTTGTTTTCCTCTGCCAGCGCTTCGGGGGAGAGCAGGGGAGCAAATGTGCGGCGCTGCATGACGAGCGGAAGAAAACGCATCATAACATCTTCCGTGTTCTGGAAAAATTCCGTGCGGTTCCAGTCTTTGGAGAGATTCGCGAGCGCATCGAAACGGTTCATGGATTTGAGTATGTCGACCGGCGGGTTGATCGCAAGGTAACGCTTCGCGCCGAGCAGGGAGGCTTTCTGTTCCATCTCCGCAATTTTGAGCGTGTGCAGCGCTCCAAGCGAGTAGCCGACAAGCACAACGTCGAAGTCGCGCAGTTCCGTGTTGTCGCGGATGTCCGCGAGCATTTTCTGAATGGCTTCACGCACTTTCGCGGCGTCTTCCGGAGCGTAGCCGGGGGCTTTGAGTCCGGCGGAGTCCGCAAACGCCCAGTTCATGGAGTTGCTCATGGCGGCGATGGCATAACCGTTGTCGTTCAGCAATTCGGCGAGCGCGCTGATGGTCGAACCCGTGTAGTGTGTGCCCACGCCGGGGATGATGACGGCGAGCGTGTTGTTCGTGGTTTTGTCCCAGAGACGGTAGCGCATCCGCGGCAGGTCGTCGGAGAAGCGGATGGAGCGTTTGGAGCTTTTCATGATGAAATCCGTGTTCCAAAGCGACGTTTTGATCCACCAGCTCTGATCGTTGTTCTGCATGGTGAAAAGCGCGACACGGAGGGTGTCGTTGTATTCGTTTTCCGGATGGAAGTAACGGGCTGTTCGGATGGCGTTTTTGCGGACAGAGGGGCGGTAGGGACCGGGCTTGTGCTCCGCAGGCGTGAGGTCGGCAAGGTCGCGGAGCTGTCCGTAGCGCATGGCAAGCATGGCAAGTTTGAAAGTTTCATAGACGTCCGCGCTGCTTTCTGTGAGCGCGTTGTAGGAGTCGTAGCTGTGGATGATGCGGTTTACACTGCTGATGGTTCCGGCATACGGAATGACGATTTTGATGTCGAGCGCGGAGTCGAAGAGAAGTCCGATCTGGTCGCGCGGATTTGTCGCCATGGAGCCGGGGAGAACGAGGAGACAGCCGGGGCCGATTCCCCAGGAGGCGAAGGCGTGTCCCATATTTTCGTGGCGGCGTTTGAGGTCGAACCAGGCGTCGGCAGGATCGAAGAAGCCCGCGATGCCGATGGTGGAGTTGGTCAGGAACCGCAGGAATTCGGTTCCGCCGTGTTTGAATTTCGCCTGAAGGAAACAGCTGACCATGCGGCCGGGAAAGGCAAGGTTGTCGGACGCCATGTCGATGCGGCGGATCACCTGTTCGGGAAGGATGGAGCCGTAGACCCATGAAACGGGCCAGACCAGGTACTGCATGAAAACGTCGTTGACGCAGAACATCGAGCGGTTGAAGCCCTCGATGGGATCGTTGCCGCCGAGCTGTTCCTCTGCATCGGAGAGAGTCCAGGCGTTGCCGGAAAAATCAGCCTGGCAGGGCGTGTTGTAATCGGGTTTTGTCGCGCATGCGCCGAGCAGCAGGAGCAGGGCGCTTGCAGTGGTGATCAGAAGAATCCTGCGCAGTTTCATGCTTCACCTCACAAAATAATTTGCAGTATCTGTTCCGCGATCCGGGATTTGGAATCAAGCGGAAGGACGTGTTTGTCTCCGTTTTTTGAGTAGAGGACGATGGCGTTGTTTTCCGATTCGAAGCCCTGTCCGGGCACGCCGACTTTGTTTGCGGCAATCCAGTCGAGATTCTTGCGGTGCATTTTGTCGAGCGCGTTCTGTTCGATGGAATCGGTTTCCGCCGCGAACCCGACGAGCGTCTGTTCCGGACGCTTCATGGAGCCGAGGGCGAGCAGAACGTCTTCAGTCGGTTCGAGTTCCAGAATCATTTCCGCGGAATGTTTTTTTATTTTGAGCGGAGCAACGCGTTTCGGGCGGAAATCCGCAACGGCGGCGCACATGATAATCAGATCCGCTTCCGCAGCTTCGCGCTTCATGGTTTCGGACATCTGGGCGGCGGTTTCGACGCCGTCAAAGCGGAGGAGTCCGGCGGGCGGAGTCAGGGCGACGGGACCCGAGACGAGAACCGTTTCGAGTCCGCGCGCAACGGCGGCCGCTGCAAGTGCATAGCCCATCTTTCCGGTGGAGCGGTTGGTGATGAAGCGAACGGGGTCGATCGCTTCGCGGGTCGGTCCTGCACTGATGACGACTCTCATTTTGTTCCCTCCGGTTTGAAGAACGAGTGACGGTATTCGTGGCGCAGGTGACGGCATTCAGGACACATGAAGATGTCCATGCCGAGGAATTCCGACGCCTCTTTGGAAAGGCTGATGCGGCATTCATCGCCGACCTGCATGAGGACGGGATGCGTGTAATTGTCCGCAACCATTTCACCGGGACCGCGGTTGATTTTGACGCGGACTTCGGAGGTTTCGGGAAGGATCATGTGGTTGACAAGTTCCGTGCTGTTGCTGAAGGCGAGTCCGATGCCGACACGGAAGACGCTGTGCGTAATGCTCCGGAAGTAGGCGGTTGAGCCGTGAACCGTCGCAACGCCCACGCCGTCACCGACGATTTCGTGGGAATAAAGTTCGCCGTCGATCCAGATTTTGTAGCGGAGGGCGGATGCGTTGTTTTTGTTGTGGATGAAAATGTCGTTCATCGCATAGATTTCCGCGGAGCCGAATTCGGCCTTGAGGCGTTTGATCTGTGAGAGCTTGAGCTGACCGGCGAAGAGAGCGTCGAGCTGAATTGCGAGTTTGTGCTTTGCGCAGAGCGGAGCGGTTTCCTCGTCGCGGATCGGGTACTTCCGGATGCCGGGGAAGTCGCGTTCGGCTCCGAGAAGAGTGCCGTCGCCGCCGTATGGAATGAGCAGATCGGAGTCCGCCGGGGCGCAGAGAGCAATCCCGCGGGCTTTGAGCTGTTCCGCGAGGGCGGGGGAATTCTGACCGACAACGGCGAGTTTCATGCGTCACTCTCCTTTCGCAACGATCATGTAGAGAACAACGGCGGCGCAGTTGCCGACGTTGATGGAGACTTTGGTTCCGAACATCGGCAGGGAGACTGCGGCGTCGCAGAGTTCCAGCGCGTCGGGCGATATGCCGAGCGCTTCATTGCCGAGGACAAGCGCAATTTTTTCCGGATAATCGAACTTCCAGGCGTCGCTCGCCGTTTCGAGCGTTTCAACTGCGACCGCTTTGCAGCCTTCCGCTTTGAGTTCGCGGAGTGCATCGGCAGCGGTGGGGAACGAACGGAAAGGCACGGTTTTGTCCGCTCCCATCGCCGTTTTCACGAGCTTCGGATGCGGCGGTGCGGCAGTGTAGCCGCAGCAGACGACTTCTTTTGCTCCGACGGCATCGGCGAGACGGAAGATGTTGCCGACGTTGTGGGCGCTGCGGAGACGGTCCAGAACGATGTGGATTTCCGGTCGCGGCATGGCGTCACCGTCTGCGGAAACCGCCGTGATGCGATCCCGAATGGTCGGAATGATGCGGACGGGCGGCGTGTCTGAGCGGTTTTACGCGTTCGGGGAGGACGAGCGCCTCTTCTTCCGGCTGAACCGTGACAGCCTTGATTCCCGCGTATTCCTCAATGGCGGGGAGATAATACGCGCCGAATTCGCAGACAAAGGAGATCGCTTTTCCCTTCTTCCCTGCGCGTCCGGTACGCCCGATGCGGTGGACGTAATCCTCCGCCTGCTCGGGGAGGTCGTAATTGACAACATGCGAGATGCCGTCAACATGGATGCCGCGGGCGGCGACATCGGTGGCGACGACGATTTTGCATTCGCCGCTCTTGAAGCGGTCGAGGATGCGGATGCGCTTGTTCTGGGCAATGTCGCCGGAGAGCTGTTCGCAGTCGACTCCGTAGGAGATGAGCTGTTCGGCGAGTTCGGCGTTTTTGTGTTTCCAGTTTCCGAAGATGATCATGCGCTCAATCGGTTCATGCTTGATGAGCCAGAGGAGAAGCGCAAGTTTCCTGTCGCCGGAGACGGCGTAGAAATGCTGGTCGATGAGGTCGGTGACAACATGTTCCGGTTCGGCTTCGACGGAGACGGGGTTGACGAGCCAGCTGTCGACGAGACGCAGGATTTCCGGATCGAGCGTGGCGCTGAAGAGCATGGTCTGGCGCTGTCCGGCAGGCGGAAGTTTGGAGACGATGCGGCGGACGTCCGGGATGAAGCCCATGTCAAGCATGCGGTCGGCTTCATCAATGACGAGCACTTCGGTCTGGGAGAGGTCGAGGGCGCCGCTGCGGCTGTAGTCGATGATGCGGCCGGGGGTTCCGGCGAGGATGTCGACGGGATAATTGATGGCGTCCCGCTGTTCCTTGTAGTCCATTCCGCCGAAGATGGCCTTGCAGTAGAGTCCGGTGTATTTGCCGAGCGCCTGTGCGTCTTTTTCGATCTGCATGGCGAGTTCGCGGGTGGGTTCGAGGACGAGAACCCGGCAGGTTCTGGGCTTGCGGTCGGTTTTCGGGCTGCGGAGAAGACGTGTCATGGAGGAGGCGAGGAATGCCGCCGTTTTTCCGGTTCCGGTCTGCGCTTTCGCGGCGAGGTCGCGTCCTTCGACGGCGTAGGGGAGACATTTTTCCTGGATGACGGAACAGTATTTGAATCCGAGCTGCTGGGTTCCGGCGAGGACCTCTTTTGCAAGGTCGATGTCACAGAAGCGTTTTTTGCCTTCTGCGGGTTCGATGTCGATCAGTTCGGGCATCGGGAGAGCGGGCTGAGGGGCGTTGACCGTTTTCTGCGGCTGCGGCTTCGGAGGCTTCGGCTGCCTGGTTTTCGGTTCGTTCTTCGGTTTTTTCGGCTGCTGTTTCGGGGCTTGCTGCGGATTTTTTGCGCGGCTGCGGTTGTTTTTTGGTTTGCGCGGCTGATTTCCGCCTTTTCCGGCTGCGGTCCGGGGAGAAGATTTGTGAGACGCCTTTGCGGGCTTCGCCGGGGCGAACACGTTTTTGATGAATTCGATCAGTTTCTTAAACACGGTTGCTTCGATTCGGTTATAGGAATCCCGGAAAGAGATTTCCTTGTGTTTTCAGTTTCTTGCGATAATCTGTAAATATACCGCATATAAGGGAAAAGTTCAAGTTCAAAATAGAAAAAAAGCCCGTCGTTTCTGAAAAACGGCGGGCTCGGGAATTTCTGCTCAGAGGCAGAAGTAACGGATTATGATGTAAGCCGAGGATGCCAGCAGCGCGCCGACCGTGACCGGAACGCCGTAGGAGGCGAAGACCTTGAAGTTGACTTTGTGTCCGGCCTGATGAGCGAGTCCGGCTGTAACCAGGTTCGCCGCGGCTCCGTAGAGCGTGAAGTTGCCGCCCAGACAGAGCGCCAGCGCAACGCCCCACCACAGCAGGTGCTGAAGCGGAATATTGTTCTGAAACACGGGAACCGTCTGGAGGAACGCCAGGATGATCGTCACCGCGACCGCCGTGAACGAAACGTTGTTGATGACGGCGACCGCGAGGCCGCAGATCCACATCAGCAGCAGGATGATCGCCAGCGGATGCCAGTTTGCCGTGAAGTGAAGGTAGCTTCCGACTTTCGCCATCACGCCCGCGTAATCCGCGCCTTCCACGATGATGAAAAGTCCGAGGAAGAAGAACAGGGTTCCCCACTCGATTTTCTCAAGCATCTGGTCGACGTTGACTTTGCAGACTGCGAGGCAGACCGCCGCGCCGGTCATGGCGACGACGGACGGCTGGATGCCGAAGACGCCGTGGATCAGGAAGCCGACGATCGTCAGGAGCATGATGATTCCAGCCTTCTTCAGCGTCGCCGGATCGGTGATGGAGAGGCTTTCATCCATTTCCATGATACGGGCGCGCTGTTCGACTGTGACAGCCATTTTATGTCCGTAGTAGAAGTAGAGAATCGTGCAGTAGACGAGCAGGATTCCGAGAACAAACGGAGCGAGGTTGACGAGGAACGCCATGAAGTTGAGTCCGACCATCGAACCGATGATCAGGTTCGGCGGGTCGCCGATCAGAGTCGCCGTGCCGCCGATGTTGGATGCCAGGGTTTCCGCCATGATGAACGGGACGGGGGAGACTTTCATCTGCGAGGCGACGACGAAGGTCACCGGGATGACCAGCAGAACTGTGGTGACGTTGTCAAGGAACGCGGAGAGGATCGCAGTTGCGAGGACGAGCAGAATCATTGTGCGCGCGGGGTAGCCGCGGGCGAGTTTCACCGCCTTGATCGCAATGAACTGGAAGAGTCCGGTTTTGCTGAGAATGTTCACGAGCACCATCATTCCGGCGAGCGTGAAGATGACGTCGAAATTGACATACTTGGAGTAGTTGTCAAGCGCGGCGTATTTTTTTGCGGCCTTGATGATTTCCGGATTTCCAGCCGGCGCTTTTTTCCGCTGAACTTCCGCTTTTGGTGCGGGAGCTTTGGAAACTTTGCCGTCGACCTGTTTGACGATCGCCGGCTTGTGATCCTGCGGTGCGGGAGCTTCATGTCCTGCGGGGAGGACGAAGAGAAGCATCAGGGCGGAGCCGACGAGAACGCATGCGGTCTTGTGGATTTTTTCGGTTGCGATGACAACGAAAGTGATGACGAAGATTGCCGCCGCCGCCCAGAATTTGAATGCGGAGGGCGCCTCCGCAGCGGTTGCCAGAACGGGAACGGACATATAAAACAAGTTCAGCATAACGAATCAGCCTCGGAGAACATTGGTTACGAGCTCGATGTAGGTGATTACGCCGAGCAGTTTGCGGTCGGGTCCGACCACGAGCAGTGAGGGAAGGGAGTTTTTCACAATGTTGACGGTCAGCTGGAAGAGCGGCATGCCGGGGGAGACGGTATGCTTCGCTTCCGCCATAACGTCTTTGACCAGCATCTTGCGTTCCTCTTTCAGGAGGTTTTCAAACGGTTCGAACTGGTTGATGAACGAGAGGTTTTCCAGCATCATGATGTAGTCGGGAATGGCGCGGCGGATGATGTCTTCGCAGGAGATCACGCCCTGGACAATGCCGTCCTTGTCGACGACGGGGAGTTCGCGGCGGCGCTCTTCGGAGAAGGCGTCGAGCGCGGAGCTGATCGTGTCGTCGGGATGCACCACGCGCGGATCTTTCAACATCACGTCTTCGGCGGTGAGGGTGTGCTTGATTTCCACGCCGTCTTCGTTCAGAACGTTGATGAAGCCCTGCGGAGTCTGCGAGAAGATGAGTTTGTCGAGACCGTCGCGGTTGGTCAGCAGGTATTTTGTGAAAGCGGCGAGCGCCTTGAGGTAGATGACGGATGTCGTTTCCGAAATCAGGCAGCAGATGATGAGCCGGGTTTCCGCCTTGTCGTTCTCTTTGAGCTTGACAGGGTTCTTGAGGATGCCGATGCCGATGTCGAGGTCGAGCAGATCGTGATGGCGGATGTGCGGGAACGCAAGACCGGCGTCGTAAGTGATGCCGTAGGTGTCTTCACGTTCAATCATTTCTTGTGCCGCCTTTGCGGGGGTGATCGGCAGTCGGACGGCTTTCGACATGCGGGTCAGAAGGTTCGTGTAGAGCTCGGAGCGATTGTTGCCTTCCAGATTGAAAAAGATCAGGCTTTGGTTCAAAAGCGATGACAGTTTCATCTTTTTTCTCCTTGTTTTAGAGTTGCCTCTGGGTTGTCCGCGTTTTCCGCGGCGGGGAAACACTGCGGAAATTGCGGAACTGTAAGAATCTCCGGCGGGAAAACCGGAGATTTCTGATTTCATAGTCAGCGCAGACCGACGCGCTTGCGGACGGTGTCCATCGTCTTGACAGCTTCCGCGCGGGCGCGTTCGCCGCCGGATTTCAGGATCGCGTGGACATAATCCATGTTGGCAAGCAGTTCTTCGCGGCGTTTGCGCATCGGAGCGAAGAATTCGAGATATGCTTCAAACAGCGCCTGCTTGGCGTGTCCGTAACCGTAGCCGCCCGCAATGTACTTCTGGCGCATCTCTTCGACCTGCTCCGGAGAGGCAAAGAGCTTGTAGAGCTGGAAGATCGAACAGGTGTCGGGATCTTTCGGCTCCTCCATGCCTTTGGAATCTGTCTTGATGGACATGAATTTTTTGCGCATCGGCTTCTCGTCTCCGAAAATCTCGATGGTGTTGTTGTAGCTCTTGGACATTTTCTGTCCGTCGAGTCCGGGGATGACTGCGACTGAGCTGCTGATTTTTTCATCGGGAATCTTGAAGGTGTCGCCGTAGGTCTGGTTGAATTTGATCGCGATGTCGCGGGTCATTTCCAGATGCTGTTTCTGATCCTTGCCGACGGGAACGAGGTCGGACTGGTAGATCAGAATGTCGGATGCCATGAGGACGGGATAGGAGAAGAGCCCGTTGTTGGGCTGGAAGCCTTTGGCGATTTTATCCTTGTAGCTGTGTGCGCGCTCGAGAAAGCCGAGACCGGTGAGACAGTTGAGAATCCAGGTCAGTTCGCAGACTTCGGGAACGTCGGACTGGCGAAAGAAAACCGTCTTTTCGGGGTCGATGCCGCATGCGAGGAAGTCGACAGCGAGCCGCTCAATGCGGCTCCTGAGGTCTTCCGGCTTCGGATTGGTGGTCATGGAATGATAATCCGCAATGAAGAGGAAACATTCGCCGGCGTTTTCATTCTGCAGGTCGATGCACTGCTTCATGGCGCCGAAATAGTTTCCGATGTGCGGAATGCCCGAGGGCTGAATTCCGGTAAGAATGCGTTTCATGTTTTCTACTCCTTACTTGGCAAGCGCGATCTTTGTCGCGTGTCCATTCAAATCTTCATCCTCAGTTTTGAGAGCCGAGGCGTTTTCGCCGATGACAATGGAGGTCGCAAGCGTTTCATTGGAGATATAGTCGGTGAAAGCCTTGACAGCCTCTTCCACGATCGGGTCCTGAGCCTGATAGTTCAGAGTGATGCGGTCGGAAACTTCGAGTCCGGCTTCCTTGCGCATGTTCTGCACTTTGCTGACGAATTCACGGGCGATGCCTTCAAGGATCAGTTCGTGCGTGAGTTCCGTGTCGAGGGCGAGAGTGATGCCGTTTTCGGTTGCAACCGTGACGCCCGGTTTTTCCGCGCGCTTGATGCTGAGGTCGGCGGCTGTGAGCGCAATGGTTGTTCCGTCGCCGAGGTCGAGATCAAGCGATGCGCCTTTCTCAAGTCCGGCAATCTGCTCCGCCGAGAGTTTGGCGATTGCGGCTGCCGCCATCTTCATCTTCGGTCCGAGCTTCGGTCCGAGAGCTTTGAAGTTCGCTTTCGCGGAGAGATCGACGAGGCTTGCATCGGAATCCTGAACGAGAATATCCTTGACGTTCAGCTCTTCCGCGATGATGTCCTTCGTTTCGGAGAGGAGTTCGCGGACTTCCGGATCTGCCGCCACGAGAATCGCTTTCGCGAGCGGCTGGCGGATCTTCAGATTGCGCTGGGTGCGCAGGAAGCGTCCGAGGGAAACCGCGTTCATCGTGCTTTCCATCTGTTTTTCCAGACGGGTGTCGCGGATGGTGGAGACTTCCGGATAGTCGCAGAGGTGGACGGATTCCGGCATGTCTTCGGTGCGGAGCGCGCGGTAGATTTCCTCTGTGATGTAGGGAATGAACGGCGCGGCGCATTTCGCGAAGGTGATGAGCACGTAATAGAGCGTGGAATAGGCGTCGAGCTTGTCGGTGTCGTTCTGGCTCTTCCAGAAACGTCGGCGGCTGCGGCGGATGTACCAGTTTGTGAGGTCTTCCACGAATTTTTCGAAGCGGTTTGCCGCGCGCTGGAGATGATAGGTGTCCATCGCCTCGCGGATTTCCTTGATCATATCGGCGAGCGAGGAGAGGATCCAGCGGTCGAGCGGGTTCGCCGGGTTTTCCGGAGCCTTGAGTTCGCCTTTCGGCGGTTCCCAGTTGTCGACATTCGCGTAGGTCGTGAAGAAACTGTATGCGTTCCAGATCGGGAGCATGACGCCGCGGAGGACTTCCTTGATTCCCTCTTCGGAGAACTTGAGGTCTTCGGCGCGGACGACCGGCGAGCCGAGCAGGAACAGTCGCAGCGCATCCGCTCCGTATGTGTTGATGACGTACAGCGGATCCGGATAGTTCTTTTTGCGCTTGGACATCTTCTGTCCGTCTTCCGCGAGGATGAGTCCGTTGACGACAACGTTGCGCGCCGGCGGCTGTCCGAACAGCGCGGAGGAGAGCACGACGAGCGTGTAGAACCATCCGCGGGTTTGGTCGAGCCCTTCCGCGATGAAGTCGGCGGGGAAATGCTCGTCGAAGTGCGCTTTGTTTTCAAACGGATAATGCTTCTGCGCATAGGGCATGGAACCGCTTTCGAACCAGCAGTCGAGCACTTCCGGGACACGGGTCAGGATCGCGCCGGATTTCGACTTGATCGTGAGCTTGTCGACGAAATGTTTGTGGATATCGTCGACTTTCTGTCCGGTGAGTTCTTCGAGTTCGGCGACGGAGCCGACGCAGATTGCTTCGCCGGTCTCTTTGTTGCGCCAGATCGGGAGCGGGCAGCCCCAGTAGCGGTTGCGGCTGATCGCCCAGTCGCGGGCGTTTTCGAGCCACTTTCCGAAACGTCCTTCCTTGATGTGTTCCGGAACCCAGGACATCTGGGCGTTGGACTGGAGCATCTTTTCCTTGATGCGGTCGATGCGGACGAACCAGGTGGAGATCGCCTTGTAGATCAGCGGGGAGTCGTCGCGCCAGCAGTGCGGGTAGTTGTGCTTGATTGTACCGCGGTGAACGAGTTTGCCTTCGTCTTTCAGACGCTTGATGATGTCCTTGTCTGCGTCTTTGACATAGATTCCCTGATAGTCGGGAACCTCTTTTGTGAATTTGCACTCTTCGTCGAGCGGGCAGACTTCGGGGATGCCGTTCGCTTTTCCGGCGATCGCGTCGTCTTCACCGAATCCCGGGGCGATATGAACGATGCCTGTACCGTCTTCGGTGCTGACATATTCGGCGTTGATCATGCGGAATGCGCCTTCGGCCTTCTTGTTTGCAAAGTAGTCGAAGAGCGGCGTGTAGGTCATGCCGTTGAGGTCTTTGCCTTTGTAACGGGCGACGACCGGGGGGACGGCGTCCTTCTTGTAGTAGGCGTGCAGACGCGATTCTGCGAGGATGTAGAACGTTCCTTCATCGTTGACTTTGACGTAGTCGATATCGGGACCGGAAGCGAGAGCCATGTTGGAGGGCAGGGTCCACGGAGTGGTCGTCCACGCGAGGAAGTAGGTGTTCTCTTCGCCGTCGACTTTGAAGCGGATGGTGATGGCGGGGTCGTCGACTTCCATGTATCCCTGATTCGCCTCGAAGTTGGAAAGCGGGGTGGCGCAGCGGGCGCAGTAGGGGAGAATCTTGTGACCTTCATAGATCAGTCCCTGATCCCAGAGCTGCTTGAAGACCCACCAGATGGATTCCATATAATTGCGGTCCATGGTGCGGTATCCGTTTTTGAAGTCGACCCAGCGGCCCATGCGTTTGACGATCTGTTCCCACTCTTTGGTATAGCGGAGCACGATTCCGCGGCAGGCTTCGTTGAACTTGTCGATGCCGTAGGTTTCGATTTCGCGTTTTCCGGAGAGGTGAAGCATTTTCTCCATTTCGTATTCGACGGGGAGACCGTGACAGTCCCATCCGAATCCGCGTTCGCAGTATTTTCCGCGCATGGTCTGATAGCGGGGAACGACGTCCTTGATGGTGCCGGCGAGGAGGTGTCCATAGTGCGGCAATCCGGTTGCGAACGGAGGTCCGTCGTAGAAAATGAATTCCGGTGAACCTTTGCGGTTCTCTTTGGATTTGTCAAACGTTTTGTTTTCTTCCCAGTATGCGAGCGTTTCCTGCTCCATCTGCGGGAAGTTTGCCTGTCCTGCCGGTTTAAACATAATACTGTCCTTACATTACGGTTAAAAACTTTTATTCAAGGTACTATACACCTTCTTTCGTGTTTTTTACAGCGCGAAAAGATAAAAAACACAAAAAAACGGGATTTTTTGTTTTCTTTTCAAGGTTTCATGGCAGAAATGGGAACCACATGAACCCCGTCTTCCCTGGTGTATCCGATAGGACCTCCTGTGACAATCATCAACAAGTCCGGTTCAGCAAGCGGGCACTGTTTTTCTGTTTGATTGTATTTTCTGATGAGTTCTCTGATTTCAAGCAGGTGTTTGGCGCCTGTTTCAATTTCGGAGGATCCCAGTTTTATTTCTATAAGAGCGTAGCGCCCGTCCTTCAGATGCAGGACAGCGTCAGCCTCAAGTCCGTAACGGTCGCGGTAATAGGAGAGTTTACCGCCAAGCGAGGATGAATAGACTTTCAGATCGCGGAGAACCAGGCTTTCAAAAATGAAACCGAAGGTTTTGAAGTCTTTCAGGAAATATTCCGGTTTTACACCGAGAGCTGCAACTGCAATGGAGGGGTCGCACATTGAACGTTTCGGGGTGGCTCGCATATCTGAAGCGCTTCGGATTGCAGGGCACCAGGCGCTGATGTCCGATACAACAAAGAGACGGCGAAGCGCTTCCAGATAGGAATCCAGAGTCGGCATTGAAATTTCTCTGACGGATAAAATGTCTTTCCGGATGCTGGTTTTTGTCGCCAGTGTGGAAATGTTGCGGGCGTACGATTTCAGCAGTGCGGAAGCTACAAGGGGGTCGCGCGAGACATTGTCTATTTTGGAAATGTCGACTTCCGTCACATTGTTGATGTAATCTTCCGTAATGAACAGCTGGGCGTCTTCTCCGGAAACATTCAGAGCCGAGGGCCAGCCTCCGCGGCATGAGGCAAAAATAAGTTCTTCGATGGACAGCTTCCCAGTCGCGCCGTCAATATTCATTGAGGGGGTTGCAAAAAGTTCTTTCAAAGAAATCTGCCCTGAAGATTCTTTGGATTCAAACAAACTCATTGTCTGCATTTCCAGCCGGGAGATTCTTCCGGTTCCGGTGTGTTTCGTCTGAGAATCATCCTTTACAACAGAGCCGGTGAGAATGTAAAGCCCTTTCTGTTCGGAGCGGTCAACGGAGACGCGGACTGCGTCCCAGAGGACCGGTGCGAGCTGCCATTCGTCAATTAGGCGGGGCTTTTCCCCTTGAAGCAGAAGCGAAGGCTTTGTTTCCGCCAGAGCCAAATATCCGGCCTGAAGGTCCGGATCCTGCATTTCAAGAACACTGGCCGCTTTCCGTTTTGCCGAGGTCGTTTTCCCGCACCATTTTGGACCGACAATCAATGTTGCTCCAACGGAGCGCATGCGTAAATCCAGCTCTGCATCAACGATTCTGGATAAGTATTTCATTGTATAAATTCTCCTCGTTGTTTCCTTGAATATACTATAGACATGTTTTTCTGTTTTTCAAGTTCAATTTTATGTTTTCGCGGTGTTTTGTTTTGTGTTTTCGCGGTATTTTGTTTTGTGTTTTCGCGGTATTTTGTTTTGTGTTTTCGCGGTGTTTTGCTTTATGTTTTTGGGATTTCCCGGGGAGAAACGGGGGAATTTTAATCGGGCTCTTGACTTTTCGGGCGGATGATGTATAATATCTTTTTAAAATACAGGAGTGGAACATTGAATCTGCCGTCTTTTAAATTAAGCAGAAAAGTGAAAATTATCATCGGAGCCGCAGTGCTGCTCGTTGCTGTTGCGGCGGCTGTGATCGGAACATGGTATTCGTACCGGGCAATGTTTCCGGATAATCCGCGGTTCACTCTGCGCCATGTCGTTGTGCGGAGCATCGGATGGTGGAATGATAAAACCGCTCATGTGCAGCAGATGACGGAGCTTATTCCGGGAAAGACCGGGCTTTTTCAGGTCAATCTGGCCGATATCCGCGCACGGCTGCTCCGCGAACCGAGCATCGACAATGCAACCGTTTCACGCGTGCTGCCCGATACGATAGAGATCAGCATCTCGGAACGGATCCCGCGGGCTCTGCTCGGCAATCAGAAGTCGTCTCTGGTGCTGGACTCCAATGCGGTTGTCATGCATCGCGACAAGTGTCTGAAGATCGACGCGAATCTTCCCGTCATCATCGGATACCCGAAAGATTCCGTTCCCTCTTACGGGAAAAAGTTCGACCGGCTGGTTCCGGCGGTCGGACTGATTATGCTGACTGTTACCGAGTTCCCGGATATCCGCATCGCCGCGATCAATGCTGCAAGCCGCGATTATCTCTTCTTCACCATGTATTACAAAAACGAGCTCAGCAAACTCTACCGGGTGTATATCCCCGTGAAAAATATGAATGCGAGTCTGGTTTATCTTACAGCTGCTATGCCGAATGTGCTGCTGCCGACGGAGACCCGGACCACCATCGACCTGCGCTATGAGGGCAGGGTAACTCTGAAATAAAGGATTGTCAGTATGGCAAAAGTCACCGTCATTGGCGCGGCCGGAAGAATGGGCCGCCGTCTCGTCACCAATATTCTCTCCACTCCGGGAATGTCGCTTGCCGGAGCCGTGGAGCATTCCGCTTCCGAATTTCTCGGCTGCGACGCCGCATCTGTCGCAGGGCTTTCCGCTTGCGGAGTGAAGATCACCGCTTCCCTTGAGGAAGCTCTCAAGGATGCCGACGCCGTGATCGACTTCTCCACCGGAACGGTTATGGAGAACACCGAGCTTGCGGCTTCCAAAGGCTGCCGGATTGTGATCGGCACGACCGCACTCGGACCCGATGCACCGGCAAAGTTCGAGGAGATCGCGAAGAAACATCAGGTCGGGATTGTCTTCGCTTCCAACTACAGCGTTGGCGTGAACCTGCTCTTCTATCTGTCGAAAAAAGTCGCCGGAATCCTCAAGGATTATGACGTCGAGATTATCGAAGCGCACCACAACCAGAAAAAGGACGCCCCGAGCGGAACGGCCGTTACCATTGCGGAACGCATCTGCGAAGCCCGCGGACTCTCCTACGAAAAAGATGTCGTGCACGGACGCAACGGGCTTGTCGGCGCGCGCACGAAAACGGAAATCGGCATGCACTCGGTCCGCGGCGGTGATATCGTCGGCGACCACACTGTGATGTTCGCCACGACCGGCGAGCGTTTCGAGATGACCCACAAGGCATCCAGCCGCGACACCTTTGCGCGCGGTGCTGTCCGCGCCGTCGCTTTCCTTGAGACAGCAAAGCCCGGTCTTTACAACATGCAGGATGTGCTGGGACTCAACTGATGATGGAAGACAAGGATAAAAACGAGACCGCGGTACCTTTTCTGCACTGCGTTCTTGAGGCGTGCGACGGTCTGCCGGAATTCGAATATGACAAGGCGTCGACCGAGCCTCTGGCTCCGCTGGATTATGCCGTGGAACAGAAGGTCAAGAATCTTGCGCTGAAGCTCTTCTGGAAACGCAACGGAATCGCGGGGATTCCCGGAGAGATCGTTGCGGCGGAACTTCCGCGCCGTTATCGGACCACCTCCAAACGCCGCGTCGATTTCTTCAAGGGAAAGGCGCGTCTGCTTCATCTCGGGCGCGGCTCGCAGAACGGAATGCGCGGCAATCTCCAGTATTCGCTTCTGGAGCCTGACCTGCACCACCGGGTGTATGAACTGGTTCTGGAACATCTGCAGCGTCCGGCATTCCATTTTCTCGCGCGGAATATGAACTATTGCGTCATTCGCGGGTCGTACACAAAACTTTGCGTGATTTTCAACCTTTCGAAAATAGATGCTTCGATCGTGCGCAAAATCCGCGTGGTTGCGGATGCGCTCCGTTCTGAAATTCCGGAAGTTGTTTCCTGCTTCACCTATCTGGATGAATCGCGCTCGAACTACTATCTTGAGGCGAAGCGTCCGGAGAAGGGCGTTGGATACAAGAAGCTGTTCGGCACTTCCTTCCTTGACGTTACGCTTCCGGACGGACACCGTCTGCTTTATCCTCCGACCGGTTTTTCGCAGGTCAACGAGGCGATGCTTCCGGCGTTTCTGAAGACGGCGGAGACGCTGATTCAGCCGGAGGCCGATGCGCGCCTGCTGGATCTTTACTGCGGATACGGTCTGATCGGACTCTATCTTTTTCCGCATGTGAACTCTCTGCTCGGTGTTGAAATCGACGGACCTTCGGTGGACTCGGCGGTTGCGAGCGCAGCGCATCTCTTCCCGAAAAAGGAGATTCGTTTTGTGCGCGGCGAAATCGGTCCGATGCTGATTAAAGGCAAGTTCCCGGAACCGGGAAAGAAAGAGCTGGTTGTTCTCGACCCGCCCCGTTTCGGAACAGCAAACGGCGTAATCAAGGAACTGGCGCGGCGGAAACCGCTTCGCGTTCTGCATATTTTCTGCGGCATCGACGGCATTCCCGCTGCCGTGGAAGAGTGGCAAAAACGCGGCTGCAGTCCGGTGAAAATCGTTCCGCTGGACATGTTCCCCGGAACGCCGAATCTTGAAACGATGATTCTTCTGGAAGCGGAAGAGTAACTCGCTTCTCTGCGGGAGAAAGGCATGTTTATGGAACCGATGAATTCCCGTTCCGGACGCTTCGTTTTCATTGCGGAAACGTTTGCGGTTCTGTTCGTGTTTCTTCTTCCGCTGAAATTCGGCGCGGTGATCGGCATTCCCGATATTACGATGATTTACTGGCGGGAGCTCTTTCCGCTCATCATTTCGCCGTGGCCCTCGACTTTGCTTCCGGTTTTTGCGTCCGCTCTGCTGGCGGTGACTCTGATCTGCGTCCCGAAAAGTCCGCGCTGCACGGCGAAAGGAACACTCGCTCTGCTTTGGCTCGCATTTGCCGGAGCGGGAACTTTCGGAGCGTTTGCGCCGGGCGTGATTGTCAATTACCCGATGCACATGATCCCCTACGGCTTCGGGCTTGCCGCCGCCGCAATGGCTTTTGCAATTCTGCTTGACAACCGTCCGGCGTTCGCGTCAAAACTGTTCGGTGCGACGGCTCTTGCACTGTTTTTCTCGCTCTGGTCCGCTCTGAGCCAGTACTTTTCCGGCTTTGAAGAGACGATGGAGCAGGTGCAGAAGATGGAGGCCGAAGGGATGCGTTTCCACGACAATATGAAGACGCGTCTGAGCGAACAGCGGATCAGCGCGGATTTTTCCGCCTGCAATGCCTATGCGGGCTATCTGCTGCTTGCGGTTCCGCTTCTGCTTGCCTGGCTCTGGAAGGCTGGAGGGCGTGTGAATCCGCCGACGGCCAGCCGTCTGTTCTTTACGGTTCCGGCGGTACTGATTTCCGCATTCGTCCTGATCAAAACGGGCAGCCGGGGCGCGGTTTTTGCGGCGGGACTCGCGGTGATTCTGTGTCTGCTGGCATTGAAACTCCCGCGCAAGGTGCGCTGGGGCGTGCTTGCGCTGATTCCGGCCGGAGCCGGGGCGTTTGCCCTGATGCTGGCGCTTGGACGCGGTGCGAAGTCGATGATTTTCCGTTTTGATTATTTTCAGGCGGCGTTCCGCATGATGCTGGAATCCCCGTTGACCGGACAGGGCTGGGGAGGGTTCTTTCAGCGCTATCTGATTCTGAAACTTCTGGAAAACGATGAGGCTCCGAAATCTCCGCACAATCTTCTTCTGACTCCCGGTTCGCAGGCCGGTGTGCTTGCGTTCCTGCTGATTACGGCAATTGCGGTTCTTGCGGCGTGCTTCTGCATCCGCTATTTCCGCCGCCATGAACTGCGCGACTTCCTGAGTGATGAGCTTATCATGCAGTCCGCCGCGGTGTTCGGGCTTGCGGCGTGGGGGATTCATTCGATGCTGGAGGTGAGCTACGAAACTCCGGCGTCGATGACGCTTGCAATCGTTTTCGGCGCAATCGTCTGTTCTCTGAAGGAAAACACTCCGGCGGAGCCGCCCGCGGCGGCGCATCCGCGCATCTGGAAATCGGCGTTTGTGCTTTCGTCGCTCTGCATCATTCTGTGCGCTCTGCTGACTTCGAAACCGCTGATTCAGTTTGAGCTGGCGTTTGAAGAGCTGACCAACCTTCAGGATCCGCGGTTCAGTCCGTCAAAAACGCTTGCTCCGCCCGATGCTGTTCTGAACGCTGCGAAACGCTGCGATGAAATTGCTCCGCGTTCCCCGTTTCAGAGCAAGAGCGTAAGCACCTATTTTGCCATGCTTCAGGAGTGGGATCTTGCGGAAAAGTTTCTGGATGAGGCGATCCGCCGCGCTCCGGGAATGGCGGCTCTGCATTACCAGCGGTACCGTCTGCTGCTGCGGGATCCCTCGCGGGTGGCGGAGGCTCTGAAGTCGCTCGAAACGGCCCGGCGTCTCTCTCCGCACAATCCGCGTTACAAGGAGACTGTGCCGTGAGAGGACGGATTTTCATTGCTGCTGAACATGGGTTCTGTTTCGGCGTGAATCATGCGGTCGGCATGGTTGAAAAGGCCGTTCAGACCGGACCTTATCCCGTACGCGTCCTGCATGAAATCGTTCATAATGAATATGTCGTGGATTCATTCCGCAGGCGCGGTGTGGAGTTTTTTGAAGAACTGGATCCGTCGTGGCGTGGCGGAACTCTGATTTTCAGTGCGCACGGTGTTTCCCGCGCAATCGAAGAGACTGCGCGGAAGATGAATGTGACTCTGCTGGATGCAACGTGTCCGCTGGTCAAGAAGATGCATGCCAGGGCGGCGGAATTTGAATCCGCCGGGCGGACCGTGATTCTGATCGGAAAGTGCTCGCACCGTGAAATTGAAGGAGTGATCGGGCGCCTGCGTAACGCTCCGGTCGTAATCGAAAGCCGTGCGGACATCGACCGCATTCAACTTCCCCCCGATGCTCCGCTGGCATGTCTGACGCAGACAACTTTGAGCGTGGACGACTGCGCGGAACTGTTTGCGGTTCTGAAGGCGCGCTTTTCCGATATTGAAATCAAAAGCGGAATCTGCGCGGCGACGTCGGAGCGTCAGCGGGCGGTCAAGGAACTTGCGGCGCGCTGTCCGCTGATTCTTGTGATCGGTTCCGGCAACAGTTCGAATTCACGGAAACTCCGGGATGTGGCGGAGTCGTGCGGCGCGCGTGCTCTGCTGATTGCATCCGCGGATGAACTGAATCCGGCGGAACTGCCGGATGTTGACATCGGGGTGACCTCCGGGGCTTCCGCTCCGGAATATCTGCTTCAGCAGCTCGTTGATAAACTGGCCGGCGCCGGATGGGAGAAGACAAAATGAAAACGGTTGATTCACTGGCAATTCTGAAACATTTTTATCCGGAGGATACGCCGCTGCGCCGTCTTCTGATTTCCCACAGCGAACAGGTGCGGGACAAAGCGCTCGCGATTCTGGAAAAATCCGGAAAAACGCTGGACCGCCGGCTGGTTGCGGACGGCGCGATACTGCATGACATCGGAATCGGACGCTGTCATGCTCCTTCGATTCTTTGCGAAGGGACGGAGCCCTATATTGCGCACGGCATGATCGGCGGACGGATGCTCCGCGAATACGGGGCGGAGTGCGGGCTCGACCTGGAACCGTATGCGCGCATCTGCGAACGGCACACGGGAAGCGGGCTGACCGCGGAGGAAATCCGCCGTCAGGAACTCCCGATCCCGGAGCGCGACTGGCTGCCGGAATCGCCCGAGGAAATTCTGGTTTGTCTTGCGGACAAATTTTTTTCGAAGTCGGGCGACCGCAAGGAGAAGCCGCTGGCACGGATTCGGCACTCGATGGAGAAGTTCGGACCGGCTGCGCTTGCACGGTTTGATGCGATGTGCGCGGAATTTTCCGTGAAAGAGTGAAAAAAATCCTGCGTCCGGTTTGCAAAAAATAAAAATGATTGTATTGTATTCAACCGAAAAAATTTCAACCAACAGACAGGTACAAAATGAA
This sequence comes from Lentisphaeria bacterium UBA4640, assembly GCA_002405835.1. Taxonomy (GTDB): domain Bacteria; phylum Verrucomicrobiota; class Lentisphaeria; order Victivallales; family UBA1829; genus UBA1829. Next base: position 61,424 of record DHMO01000050.1, read on the forward strand.
ACAGACAAACAGATTCGCCCGTTATGTCGAGGTGCTCGACACCACATTGCGCGACGGCGAGCAGACCCCCGGCGTCGCTTACACTCCAGCTGAAAAGTTTGAGATTGCACGCCTTTTCATTTCGCACCTGCACATTGACCGTCTGGAAATCGGTTCCGCCCGCGTCTCCGAAGGGGAAAAGGTCGGACTCCGCTCCATCCTCGAATGGGCGGAACACCGCGGCTGTCTCGAACGCATGGAGATTCTCGGATTCGTCGACGGCGGAAAATCCGCAAGCTGGATCCGCGAGTGCGGCGGAAAAGTTCTGAACCTCCTCGCGAAGGGGTCCGAAACTCATTGCCGCGTACAGCTCCGCAAGGAACCGGAACAGCACTTCTCCGACGTCTGCCGCGAAATCGAACAGGCGCGGAAAATGGGACTTGCCGTCAACGTCTATCTTGAAGACTGGTCCAACGGCATGATCAATTCCCTGCCTTATGTATTTGAATTTCTGCACCGCCTTTCCGAAATGGAAATCGAGCGTGTGATGCTGCCCGATACGCTCGGAATTCTGACGCCGGAACAGGTGACGCGTTACCTTGAGTGGGTTTACGCCGCCGCCCCGAACCTGCGCATCGATTTCCACGGACACAACGACTACGGACTCGTCACGGCGAACAGTCTCGCCGCGGTGCAGGCCGGAGTCAGCGGGATCCATGTGACGGTGAACGGACTCGGTGAACGCACGGGCAACCAGTCGCTCGCCCAGCTTGTTGTCGCCATCAACGACCACACGGCGCGGGCGACGCGCGTTGTCGAGAAGGAACTGCTCCACGCTTCCGTCATGGTCCAGACCATCTCCGGCAAACGCTACGCATGGAACGCCCCGGTTGTCGGAAGCGACGTTTTCACCCAGACCTGCGGCGTTCATGCGGACGGCGACAAGAAAGGCAATCTTTATGCGAACCGTCTGCTTCCGGAACGTTTCGGACGCAAGCGCGATTATGCGCTCGGCAAACTCTCCGGCAAGGCGTCGCTCGACCAGAATCTGCAGGCGATCGGCATGTCCGAACTGGATCCTGAGGTCCGCGCGAAGGTGCTTCAGGAGATTGTGCGTCTGGGAGACAAGAAGAAACAGGTTTCCGCCGCCGATCTTCCGTTTATCATCGCCAGCATCCTGCGCGCGCCGATCAGCGGACGTGTCCGCGTGACCGATTACCAGATTGAGACGCGCATGAACAATCTTCCGAAAGCGATTGTGAACATTGAGCTTGACGGCAAGCCGCTTTCCGAACATGCGAGCGGCGACGGCGGTTACGATGCGTTTGTGAAAGCTCTGCGGAAGCTGCTGAAGAAACAGGGAATCACGTTCCCGCGTCTGGCGGATTATCAGGTCCGCATTCCGCCTGGAGGCAAGACGGATGCGCTTGTTGAGACGACGATCACGTGGGATGTCTCTTCGGAGAAAAAGCTGATCACTACGGGCGTCGACTCCGACCAGCTCGCCGCCGCGATTGTCGCAACGGAAAAGATGCTGAATCTCGTCATCAAATAAGAGATTTTGGGTTACGAAAAACGCGCCGGATCTGCAAAAAGCAAATCCGGCGCTTGATTGTCACTGAAATACGATTCGCGTTTCAGTTGGACTAGGGTAGTGTCCGAATTATTGCGCACATTTGTTTCTGA
>DHMO01000043.1 GCA_002405835.1 Lentisphaeria bacterium UBA4640
TTGCCATGTTTCCTCCTTTGAGCAAACTGTTTAAAGTAAACCGTTTGCAGATGAAAAATTCCGCCCCTAATCATTCCGGAAACGCGGTTTCGGCAAGACCGCTCGGCTGTATTGAATGGAACTTTGTCTTTTTCAAGCCGGAAGACGGCGTGACCTTGCTGTCCGGCTTTCTTTTTACAATCGGAAGGTTTTCCGGGATACGGCTTGAAAAATAAGTTTGGCGTGCTACAGTATTCATTCGCTCTTCCGAATTATTGAAACAGCTTTATTGTTTCAATTTTCGGATTATCTGTGAAAACAGCTTAATGGAAGACGGAACCGTGCCGAACAGCAAATCTTTTAAACCAATGTACCGAATCCTCGCCGATAAAATCGGAGCCGACATCATTGTCAGAAAACTCAAAAACGGGGATTTCTTCTGTACGCTGAAAGACCTTTGCGAACAATACGGCGTTTCCATCATCACGGTCCGCAAAGCCGTTTCCCTGCTCGAAAACAACGGCATTCTCTCCTGCAAATCCGCATCCGGAATCTATGTCGCCAACCGCGATACACTGGATACACTCAGCACGTTCAACCGCGTAATCCTGATTCCACATTTTCATTTTCACTCTCAAATCAGCGTTTTTTTTGAACTCAGGCTCAGCGCGATTCTCCAGACACTCGCCTCACGCGGATACCTCGGGCACCCACTGTTCCGCGAACAGATGACCTCGGCTCACCTTCATGTCTTCGGCGACCGCGTCTGCGGAATCATGGGCGGGAACTCCATGGCAAAAGAGCTGGCCGTTGCCAACAATCCCGCTCCGCTCATGCTTGTAAATGCGCCGATGGAGATTCAGACGAACCGCAAGCTCTGCGTCAGCCGCTACGATTTCCGGAAACTCATCGACCTCTCCCGCGAATTCATCGAACGCAAAAATCCGCCGAAAGTGATCCGCATCGTCACCGAACCGGGCTATCATGTTCCCGATATGGAAGCGGAAATTTTCCCGGGAATGCGGCAGATTGATATCGAAAATTTCTCTCATGTACATACGGCCATCGACACCGGACGCCGTCTCGCCGCAGAGCTGTTTGAGGACATTGAAAACGGAACGTTCTTCTGGATTACGGATGATTATGTTGCGCTCGGCTTCTGTGAAGTCTGCCTTAAACACGGACTCGATATGAACGCGCGCGGACAGATTCTCGTGAACGCCTCGCCGTCGCTGCCGGTCATGGAGGCGCTCCGCTTCCCCGTCATCGGATTCTGCCCGGTTCAGATCGGAATCGCCTCAACCTCTTATTTCTGTGATTTTCTTGAAACGCCGCGCGAAAAGCGTTCGCTGAAAGAGCTGCTGATTCAGCCCTCCGCAAATTCACTTGCGCAGGACTGAATCCTCCAGCGCGCCTCAGAGCGCGCTCAAAGTCTCTTTCAGCGCGGCAATGGAACCTTCCGTCATCTGATCGAGAAGGTCGTCCGCCGTGTTCAGCGGCGGCAGGAAATAGAAGCTGTCGCCGATCGGACGCAGCAGGACGCCGTGGTTCACCACGCGTTTGAAGAAATCAAATCCAACCCGCTTTTCTTTCGGGAAGGGCTTTCCGGTTGCGGGATCGACAATATCAGCAGCGACCGCGAAGCCGACTCCGCGCAGGTTCGTGAGAGCCCCGGTTTCATCAGCGACACGCTGCATTCTGGTGCGGAGTTCCGGTGCGCGCTTCGCGACGGAATCCACAATATTCTCCTCCTTCAGAGTCCGAATCACCGCGAGCGCGGCGGCGGCGCCGGGAGCATAGCCGGAATACGTCGTCGAATGCATAAAGGTGCGTCCGGTCGAATAATCCGCATAGAAGGCATCGAAAACTTTGGAGGAGGTCATGACAACCGCCATCGGAGCGAATCCGGAGGTGAGACCTTTGGAGAGCGTCATGAAGTCCGGACGGATTCCCGCCCAGTCGCAGGCAAACCATTTTCCGGTGCGCCCGAAGCCGGTGAAAATTTCATCGGCAATCAGCAGGACGTTGTTCGCGGTCGCCCACTTGCGCAGACGGCGGAGGAAGTCGGGCGAATAGACGCGCATTCCGCCGGCTCCCTGAATGACCGGTTCAAAGGTGATCGCGGCAAGAGTCGGCGCGAGCGGAGCAAGAGCATCTTCAACCTGTTTCCACTCCGCATCGGGCATGACGTCCCAGTCGGCGGCATCGGGACAGGTGCGGTACGGAATTGGTTCGAGCTTGTGCATCGGGGGAACAAGGTGTTCAAACGGCTTGGAATAGATTTCACAGTCGCCGACGCCCATCGTGAGAACCGTTTCGCCGTGATATCCGTTGCGGAGTCCGGCATAATGAATCTTTTCCGGATGCCCCGTCTGCGCATGATACTGCATGCTCATTTTCAATGCGACTTCCACGGAGACGCTGCCGTTTTCCGCGATGAACACACGGTCGAGCGGGGGCAGAAGTTCCGCAAGCGTCGCGCAGAGTTCCGCAACAGGTTCCGCAGCGCAGTTCGCCATGATGACATGCTCGAACTTCATCACCTGATCAATGAACGCCTTGCGCACGGCTGGATGAGAGTGTCCGAGACTCTTGCACCACCACGAGCTGATGCCGTCGACAAGGACGCGTCCGTCGCGGAGAAACAGACGCGAACCGCGGGCGGAATCGACAAGCAGCGGTTCAAAGTTTTCGTAATCTTTCATCTGGGTTGCGGGACGCCAGAAGTGACGGAGATCTTTTTCGATAATCGGGTTCATTTCACCGTTTCCTTTTTCTTTTCCCGGATGATATTGAGTTTCATCCGGGTAATCTGTTTGAGGTTTTCCGGAAGTTCCGGACGCGCGAGGCAGCGGGTGAGCAGAGCATCCGCCTTTACGCTTTCACCCCGCGCGGCGAGGGTATCCGCCATGCCGAGGAGCGCGGCGGTGTAATCAGCAATGCGTTTATCCGGCGGAAGGAGTGCGGCAAGACGCGGTTCGCCTTCACCGTTGCGGACAAGATCTGCGCCGAGACGTGTGAAGAACGAGACCTCTCCCGCACGGACCGGGATGCGGTCTCCGGCTTCAACCGTCCGCCGGAAGGCCTCCTCCGTCCGCTTGTGCGTGTAGAGAATGTTGATGAAAGTATTGTACGCCGGGGCAAGCATGGAAGCGGAGGCGCCGGCAATCAGGTTATCGAATTCCTCAATGGCGGCGTCTGCTCCGCGCTGTTCCGCTATGCAGCGGACGCGTTCGCCCAGAACGGCGCCGCAGACCTGCGGGGGAAGTCCGGGCGTGTTCCGGATTTTTTCGAGAACCTCAAGCGCTCGGTCGAAACTGCGTTCGCCGATATACGACATGTAGTCGGAAAAATCAAAAAAGTATGCGGGAATCGCGGAGGTTTTCCTCTCCGCTTTCCGCATGATGCCGTTGAGTCTGCGCGCATCCGCGTAAAGTTTTCTGCGGAAGAGCGCGGAGTCTGCCGAAGTGTAGTGTTTCATCAGCGACGCGTCACCCGGGACGGCGTTCCGGAGCAGACGTTTCATTTCCGCGATTTCCGGAACCGGATCGTCCGTGCGCTCTTTCCAGAGAGAGTATCCGAGCGCGAGCAGAGCGGCAAGCAGGATAATTGCCGGTTTGATCAGAAGCCGTTTGTTGAACGTCATGGAACACCTCGTGTGACAATCCTTTAAAATACACGTTCTTTCCATTTTTTTCAACCGGGAAATGAAAAAACGCCGCATGGAATTTCTGCTCCATGCGGCGTGCAGATTGCTTGACGTGCGGAATTATTTCTTCACATCCAGCTTGATTGCTGCCTGCGCGGCGGCAAGACGGGCAATCGGAACGCGGAACGGACTGCAGGAAACGTAGCTCAGCCCCATCCGGTGGCAGAACTCCACGGACTTCGCTTCGCCGCCCTGCTCTCCGCAGATGCCGATCTTGAGTCCGGGACGGACCGCGCGGCCGGAGCTGACGGCAAAGTCAATCAGCAGACCGACGCCGTCCTGGTCGATTGTCTGGAACGGATCGGCGGAAAGAATCTTCTTGTCCAGATAGCTTCCGAGGAAAGCGCCGACGTCGTCGCGGCTGAAACCGAACGTCATCTGGGTCAGGTCGTTTGTTCCGAAGGAGAAGAATTCCGCCTCTTCCGCGAGATCCGCGGCGAGGAGTGCGGCGCGCGGGATTTCAATCATGGTTCCGACCATGTAATCGAAGGTTTTGAGTTTGAATTTCTTCTTGACCTCCTCCGCGACACGGGAGACGATCTCCTTCTGATTTTTGATTTCACGCGCATCGCAGGTGACGGGAATCATGATTTCCGGTTTGCATTTCACGCCATCCTCTTTGCCGAGCTCGGCGGCGCATTCAAAAATCGCGCGGACCTGCGTTTCCGTAATCGCGGGATTGATGATGCCGAGACGCACTCCGCGGAAGCCCATCATCGGGTTCGTTTCATGGAGCGAGGCGGCGCGTTTCTGAATCTCTTCAACGGAGATGCCGAGGCTTTCCGCAAGCTCCTCAATCTTCTCCGCGTTCTTCGGGATGAATTCATGCAACGGCGGATCCATCAGACGGATCGTGACGGGAAGTCCCTTCATCGCGCTCATCGTCGCCTTGATGTCCTTCTTCATGAACGGGAAGAGCTCTTTCAGAGCGGCGACACGTTCGGCTTCGCTCGAGCAGAGAATCATTTTGCGCAGAGCAAACAGCGGAGCTTCGCAGTCCTTGCCGTAGAACATGTGCTCAATGCGGAAAAGCCCGATGCCTTCAGCGCCGAATGCGCGGGCGGTTTTCGCATCCGCTGCGGTATCGGCATTCGTGCGGACGCCGAGGACGCGGTACTTGTCGGCAAGCTGCATGAACTTCCGGAAACGCGGATTTTCGCTCGAATCCATCGTTTCGACCTTGCCGGCATAAACATAGCCGCGGGTTCCGTTCAGACTCAGGACATCACCCTCTTTGAAGGAGAATTTTCCGACCTTGACGGTCTTTTTGCTTTCGGAGATTGCGAGTTCACCAGCGCCGACGATGCAGCATTTGCCCCATCCGCGGCAGACGAGTGCGGCGTGGCTGGTCATGCCGCCGCGGGCGGTCAGAATGCCGCTTGCCGCACGCATACCCTCGACATCTTCCGGATTGGTCTCCTCGCGAACAAGAATGCAGGGAATGTTTTTTGCTGCGAGAGCCATTGCCTCTTCGGACGTGAAGACGATCCGGCCGACCGCTCCGCCCGGGCCTGCGGGAAGTCCCTTCACCACGAGTTCCGCCGTTTTTTCCGCTTTCGGATTGAGGATCGGATGCAGGAGTTCGTCGAGCTGCGAGGGGGAAACACGCATGACAGCGGTCTTCTCGTCGATCAGCTTCTCCTTGAGCATGTCCATTGCCATATTGAGCGCGGCGGTTCCGGTGCGCTTGCCGACGCGGCACTGGAGCATATAGAGTTTCTTTTCCTGAATGGTGAACTCAATGTCCAGCATGTCGTGATAGTGCTGTTCAAGACGGTTGCGGATATCGAAGAGCTGTTTGTAGATTTCAGGGAGCAGTTCCTGCATGGAAGGCAGGGATTTGTTCTGCTCGTTCTTGGTCTCGTCGTTCAGCGGATTCGGCGTGCGGGTTCCGGCGACGACATCTTCGCCCTGGGCGTTGACGAGCCATTCGCCGTAGAACTTGTTGTCCCCGGTCGCCGGGTCGCGCGTGAACGCAACGCCGGTTGCGGAGGATTCGCCCATGTTTCCGAAAACCATGGACTGAACGTTGACGGCGGTTCCCCAGTCGTCCGGAATGCCTTCGATGCGGCGGTAGGAGACCGCTTTTTTGCCGTTCCAGCTTTTGAACACGGCCATGATTCCGCCCCAGAGCTGCTGCATTGCATCATCCGGGAACTCCTTTTTCAGGACCTGCTTGACGGTCTTTTTGAAATCTTCGCAAAGTTTCTTGAGGTCGGCGACTTTGAGGTCGGTATCGGATTTGTAGCCTTTTTTGTTTTTGAGAGCTTCGAGTTTTTCATCGAGGAGCTTGCGGATGCCTTTGCCCTCTTCCGGCTCAATGCCCTCCGCCTTCTCCATGACGACGTCGGAGTACATCATGATGAGACGGCGGTAGGCGTCGTAGACAAACCGTTCGTTCTTTGTCTTCTTGACGAGTCCGGGAATGGTTTTGGAGGAGAGACCGACATTGAGGACGGTTTCCATCATTCCGGGCATGGAGGAACGCGCGCCGGAGCGGCAGGAGACGAGCAGCGGATTGGCTGCGGAACCGAATTCCATGCCCATGACCTTTTCAACTTTTTTGAGCGCCGCGAGCACTTCAGCCTCGAGCGTTGCGGGAATTTTGTTCTCCCGGAAATAATCGACGCAGCACTCGGTTGTGATGGTGAATCCGGCGGGAACCGGCAGTTCCAGATTTGCCATTTCAGCGAGGTTGGCTCCTTTGCCGCCGAGCAGCTCCTTCATGTCCGCGCGTCCCTCGGAAATTCCTTTTCCGAACAGGTAAACATACTTTTTCGCGGGTTCCGTTTTTTTGGCGGCGGTCTTCTTTGTCACGGATTTCTTTGCCGCAGCGGGGGCGGCTTTCACGGTCTTCGCAGTCTTCGCGGTTTTCTTCACGACTGCGGCGGGCGCAGTCTTCTTCACTGCGCGTGCGGTCTTCTTCTCTGCCATAAGATACTCCCTTCTCTTCTTTTGCGAGTTATGGCCGACCGGGTCTAAACCCTCGCCCGGTCTTACTGTCACTAAAACGATTCAAACGCCTTGACGATTTTCTCCTGATCCGGATGCGTGTCGTAATCGATCATGACGAAACATCCGTTCCTAAGCGCTTTGAATTTTTTACCGTTGATATAGAGCACACCGGAATCTTCGACAAGCTGATAGCGGTGCAGCTGTTTTTTGCGTTCAAGGTTGTATTTGTAAATCCCGACTTCCCGTTCGCCGATGCGGAACGCATACGCGGCCTCCGCCTGCGCGAGATTGGTCACAAGCCCCGTCACCGCGGAAACCTTGATTCCGTTCTGCGCAAAATGCTGCACAAGCTCGGGGAAGGTCTTTTCATAATTGTCAGGAGTGAAACACGCGGCAAGCGTCGTCAGAAGCAGTGCGGCAAGCGCACAGAAAGCAATATGCGGAAATTTTCTCATTTTACCTCAAAACAGATTCAGTTCTTATCAGTTCGGGGCAACATAGCATCATTGCGGAAGAAAATCAAGGGAAAAAATCCGCCGGAATGCGTTTTTTGCAAAAAAAAGCGGAGAGAACCGCAGACGCAGCCGTTTCTCTCCGCAAAAAATCTTACAGGGAGCCTTTGGTCGAAGGAACTCCCTTGACGCGCGGGTCAATCGTCACTGCCGTGCAGAGGGCGCGTCCGAACGCCTTGAACACCGCCTCGAATGTGTGGTGCGTCTCGCCCGGATTCAGAATTTTGACGTGAAGATTCATTCCGCATGTGTTGGAAAGTGCGCGGAAGAATTCGCCGAACAGCGCGACGTCAAGCTCGCGGATGTACTGAGCCGGCGCGGGGGCATCGTAAACCAGATAAGGACGTCCGGAAAGGTCGAGCGCGACAAGGGCGAGCACCTCGTCCATCGGCAGGATGATATGTCCGTAACGCGTGATTCCCGCCTTGTCGCCGAGCGCATCGGCAATCGCTTTTCCGAGTGCAAGCCCGGTGTCTTCCATCGTGTGGTGACAGTCGATTTCCAGATCGCCTTTGACCTGAACGTCGAGATCAAATTTGCCGTGTTTCGCGAAAAGCGTGAGCATGTGATCCATGAACGGAATGCCCGTGGAAACACGCGAGTTCCCCTCTCCGTCAAGGTTGATGGCTATGGCGATGTCGGTCTCTTTCGTCGTGCGGATCACTTCTGCTTTTCTCATAAAAAATCTCCTGTTTTCGGGAAATGTACCGTCAAAATGCAAAAAATCAATCAAAAAATGCGAATATTTCCCGTTTTTCTGCATTTCGGCACTGGAAAGATTGAATTTTTGCGCTACATTGTAGCGGATATAAATAACCATGACAGGTGCGGCTATGCGCAGGATCATAACAGTTGATTTGAAAGGACACGTGAACGCTCCGGCGTTCCGTCCGTTCATCTGGAAAATGGCGGCCGAGGCAAAACTCGGCGGCTGGGTTGCGGCTGCTCCGGACGGAGCCAGACTGAGACTCTCCGGCGAGGAGGATGTCATCACAGAGTTTCTCCGCGCCCTCCCCGCAAAACTCCCGCGCGCATTCCACCTGACCGCAATCAGCCTGGTTCAGCGGGATGTCGCACCGCCCGATCCGCCCGAAGGTCCCGCCCCGTTCAAACTGCTCGGACCCGCCGTTATCGGCGACGGCATGGAAGCGGACAAGGCGCCCTGTCCCGACTGCGTCCGCAAGATGCTCGACCCCGAATCGCGCTTCTATCACTACCCGTTCGTCTCGTGCCGCAACTGCGGTCCGCGCTACTCCATCGCTACAATGGCTCCGTTCAACCGCCGCAACTCCGCGTTCATGGCGTTCCCGCCCTGCAAAGAATGCGCGGAGGAAGAGAAGGCGGAGCATTCAGGGAATCCGAACCAGACCTGTCCCGTCTGCGGTCCCAGCGCCCTGCTCATGACCCGCACCGGGGAGATTGCCGATTCCTATTCACCGCTCGAAACCGCCTGCGACAAGCTCCAGAAAGGCGGAATCATCTCCGTCAAGACTTACGACGGCTTCATCACTCTCTGCGATGCACTCAACCGCGACGCCGTGGCGGAACTGCGGCGCCGCAAAAACGTGCTCGACAAACCGGTCTCCATCATGGTGCGCAACCTTGAAGTCGCCCGCCGCTACTGCATCTGCTCCGAACTGGAGGAACAGATGCTCACCTCACCAGCCGCACCGGTCGTGATCCTGCGGAGACGCAAAGACGCTCCGCTCGATCCGGACTTGTTCTGTCCCGATTTTCCCGAAACGCTCGGTCTCGCCATGGCGCCGACCGCAATGCTGCGTCTGCTCTTCGAAAGCCGTCCCACGCCCGAATCGGTGCAGGGACAGTTCGACGCATTTGCGTTCGTCGGCGGTCCGAAACCGGTCGATCCCGATGATGCGGGCGGCGACTCCGACTTTTTCGCGAACGCGCAGTATTCCGATTATATTCTCACGCACGATCTGAAAATCTGGCAGAACGGCGGATCCTCGGTTCAATTCGAAGAGAACGGCAAAGTTCTGACCCGCCGCCGCTCGCGCGGAATCTGTCCGACTCCGCTGAAACTGGACCGCTCGCTGCGGCGCGTCGCGCTCGCGCTCGGCTCCGACCGCGCCTCCGCCGTCGCCCTCGGCTACCGCAACAACATCGCCGTTTCCCAGCAGATGGGTTCCATTCTGACCGACTGCGACGCCCGCGCGCTCTCGCTCGTCGGCGAACGCCTTCTGATGCTCTATGCACAGGTTCCCGACATTCTGGTCTGCGACATGGACATCAACACGCTTTCCGCCGCAGAAGCTCTCCGTTTCGCCGAACGCTGCTCGCTCCCGCTCGCCACGGCGCAGAGACATCACGCGAATGCACTTGCATGCATGGCGGAACACGCCCTTCCGGAATCGCTCGCGCTGATCCTCGACGGCGGCGCATACGGTCCCGACGGCGCAATCTGGGGCGCGGAAATGATGGACATCACCCCGTCCGCCTTCCGCCGTCTCGCCACCTTTTCCCCGCTGCGCATCCCCGGACCGCAGGAGGACAACGGCGCGCTTCCCTCTCCCGCGGAAATTCTGCTCAGCGCGCTCGAACAGAAAAAACTGCCGCCATCCGAAACGCTCCTGCGGAAACTTGCTCTGACTCCGGAATCGTATTCCGCCACACTTGCGGAACGCGAAAAACTGGACCATATCCGCACACACGCCGCGCTCCCGCTTTTCGAAGCTGTCGCGGCAGCAATCCGCGAAAAGCCCTCCCCACGCACCTACGATACGCAGGTGCTCGTCCGCATGGACGCCGCAATCTGGCGCGGTGCGGATGCGGCAAAAGCGGAAACACTTCTCCCCCGTTTTGCATATGAACTGCATGAAGATGACGGGCTGACAGTTGTGAACTGGACGGATACCGTCCGCTCGCTTCAGGATCCCTCCTGGATGGCGGGCTTCAGCACAGGCGATCTTCTGTATGCATTCTTTCTTTCGGTCGCCCGCGCCCTGGGCGACATGGCGGAGCTGGGACGCGAACACAGCGGACGGAACACCATCGTTCTTTCCGGTTCCGTATTTCTGAACCGGGCGCTCACCCGCCTGACCCGAACCGAACTGCAGCGCCGCGGTTTTGAGGTTTACACGCATGAAAAGACCTCGCCCGATCAGTCCTCCGTCTGTATCGGCCAGGCCGTCTTCGGCGGCATGAGCTGAGCCGAAAAAACGGAATTAATTGCAGATTTCCGCTTGCTTTTTTGCATTCTGATGCTATATTTATGTTTTATGTATCCGAAAAAGGGACGGCGTGTTGCTGTCCGTGCTCCATGAATCAACCCGGAGTCTTTTCGGAACACTCATAAAACAGACGTCTTCACGGCTCTATAAAAATTAAGAAACGGGTCGGAGCAAAGCGTCGTAAAAGAAGAAAGAGAGTATCAGATGCCGATCTCAGTAAAAGATCTGCTCGAAGCCGGATGTCATTTCGGTCATCAGACAAAACGCTGGAACCCCAAAATGAAAGAGTTCGTCTACGGTTCCAAGAACGGTATTTCCATCATCGACCTCACCAAGACCATTCACCAGATCGCAGATGCCTGCAACTTCCTGCAGCGCGTCGTCATGAACGGCGGAAATATTCTCTTCGTCGGCACGAAACGCCAGGCCCAGCAGATCGTCAAGGATGCTGCTGATGCAACCAATATGAACTACGTCTCCGAACGCTGGATGGGCGGTATCCTCACCAACAACGTCACCATCCGCAAGTCCATCAAGAGAATGCAGGAAATCGACGCCATCGTCGGCGACGAAGCCGCTTCCGGACTCAAGAAGAAAGAGATCGTCACCCTCACCCGTCAGGCTGAAAAGCTCCATCGCGACCTCGACGGCATCGCTTCCATGAAACGCCTCCCGGACGTCCTCGTCGTCATCGACGTCTGCCACAACTACAACGCCGTCAAGGAAGCTCAGAAGCTCAACATTCCGATCGTTGCCATCGTTGACACCAACGGTGATCCGGAAAACATCGACTACCCCATCGCCGCCAACGACGATGCCGTCAAGTCCATCAAAGTCATCATGGACACCTTCCTCGAGGCTATCAAGGATGCTCTCGAAGTCTATGGAAAGCACGCCGCGGAAGAGCGCGCGAAAGCGGAAGCCGCAAAGGCTGAAAAGGCGAAAGCCGATGCCGCCGCTCCGAAGAAGCGTCCGGCCGCAAAGGGCGGTGCAAAGCGCCCCGCAACCCGCCGCGCTCCGAAGAAAGCCGACGCCGAAGGCGCCGCTGACGACAAGAAAGCTGCAAAGAAAAAAGCCGCTCCCGCAGCCGAAGCTGCCGCTCCCGCGGCTGAAGAAGCAAAATAAGGAGGCTGAAAATGGCCGCTATCACAGCTGCAATGGTTAAAGAGCTCCGCGACAAAACCGACGCGGGCATGATGGATTGCAAAAAGGCTCTCACCGAGACCAACGGCGATATGGAAGCCGCAGTCGAATTCCTGAGAAAATCCGGAATGGCGAAGGCCGAAAAGCGCGCAGACAAAGCCACCAAAGAAGGCAAAATCTACGCCGCAGTCGACGGCAACAAGGCTGTCATGATCGAAGTTCTCTGCGAAACCGACTTCGTTGCCAAGAACGAAAAGTTCTATGACTACGTCAAGGAAGCCGCAGCCCGCGTTCTCGCCGGAACCTCCGGCGAAGGCGATGTCACCGCCAAAGCGCAGGAAATCGAAAACGAAAAGCTCGGCGAGCTCTTCGTCAAATTCGGTGAAAAAATGGTTCTCCGCCGCGCCCTCCGTTTCGAGGCTCCCGCGGTTGCGACATACATGCACGGCGAAGGCCGCATCGGCATCATGATCGAAGCCGAAGGCTCTGATGACGCAGCGCTCCTCAAGGATGTCTGCATGCACATCGCCGCATTCAGCCCGGAATACATCGTCCCCGAGGACATCCCGGCAGACCGCATCAACAAGGAAAAAGAGATCGCCGCCGCTCAGCTCCAGGGCAAACCGGCGAACATGATCGAAAAGATCCTTGGCGGCAAATTGAACAAGTGGTACTCCGAGGTCTGCCTTATGCGTCAGCCCTGGATCCACGACGACAAGACCTGCCTCGCGAAACTTGCTCCGAAGCTGGTTGTCAAGAAGTTCGTCCGCTGGACCGTTGGTCAGGATCTCTGATCCGGTTCCCCGAACCGCACTTTCAAGCCCGGATTCGTCCGGGCTTTTTTATTTTTAAACTTGCAATTTGAAAAATCATGAAATATATTAACGAATAAAAGGAGAACCGTTATGAAATCATTGCTTCTGTTTATTCTGTTTGCCGTCTCCGTTTCCGCATTTGCCAACGCAGGAGTTTTCCGCGGCAACGGCCGGACTGTTGTCATGGATTCCACTGATAAAATCCAGATGGTGGAAGAAGAAGTTGTCATGATCCCCATGCGCGGAAATTATCCGGTGGATGCCACCTGCCGCAATCTGGATCCGATGAAATTTCATTGCACCTTCAAGCTCCGGAACCTTTCCGACAAGGAAGTGACCGTTCAAGTCGGCTTCCCGCTGAGCGGCGCGGTCTGGTTTCCAAAGGCGGACAACATTCATCAGACGGAACTCATCGGACGCTTCGGGTTCGCCGCCGGAACAAAGGAAAAACTTTTCCCGGTCCGCTACGTTCCATACGACGCTCAGAAAAAATTCTCCAATCTTTTTCTCTGGGATATGACATTCAAACCGAAAGAGGAAATCCAGCTTACCGTCATGTATACCATGGAAGGTTACATGGGGCTCGGATCTCTCGCGAAACCGGAACACCGGGAGGCCATGCTGCACCAGAAAACGGAATTGGAAAATATGTTTCTTACCCAGGGGCAGATGCATCAGTACATTACGGAAACCGGCGGATGCTGGGCCGGAAAAATCGAAAAAGCGGTCTTCCGGATCTATCCGTTCCAGTTTGAAGAATATCTCACAAAACGCGGTCCGCTGGATATTTATCCGCAAATTCCAAACGGCAAACGTTCACATAAATATCTCTGGATCACCACGATGCTGACCAGCGATGCCATTCTGGTCCGCAACTGGAATCCCGCTTTTGAAAAGTGGACTCTGGTCAAGGGGAAAAGACATGCTCCGGATTATCTGGAACTCGTCTATCAGCCGTTTGAACCGAAAGGCGAACAGGACAATCTTCACTTTGCTTATCATTTTGCGTTCGCGTTTCCCCGCACAGCAAAACAGTTCGACTTTCTGATTGAACAATTGAAAAATCACATGGAAAAAGAGTTTCAATATGCGCAGAAGGCTCTCGGCGAACTCAAGAACATGCCCGAAACGCAGGACAAACGGGAACTAGAACGCCGGGAGCGGATACGGCGTTACAGAGGATCCGTCAAACCTTATTCGCCGCAAATGGCAAAAAATCTTGCCGATGCGATTCTGGAATTTTATGGAATCCACACGGATAATCCGGAGATCAAAGATTTTCTGAACACGCAGATCTGGTATCCCGCTCAACCGCGCCCGATTCAGCCGGAGCTGAAAGCGCGGCTCGAAGAGGCTTCCGGGATAAAGAAAGATTGAAGCGGTCCGTGCAGTTCAACGAATCTCCTTCAGCTTGAAAATGTCTTTTTGCAGATTCTGCAGATCTTCAAGGTTCTTGAATCTCGAAATGAGCCCTTCCTGATTCAGCTTGTAACGCGTATTGCAGGCCTCCCGCTCCTCGGAGGAAACCGCGCCGAGTTCACCGATTGCGAACGCCGTCCGCATGGCGTCCAGTTCATGCAGAGTGCGTTTTTCGGAAACAATGGCTTCATCCAGGTCATTGGAAATCTGATTCCGCTTGCCGAGAAACGCATTCCAGAACTCCTTTTCCGGATTCTCCGGCTGATTGATGATCAGATCTTCCAAGACAAGGAGCATATCTTTTTCCGTCTTTCCGCCAATATGGGTCAGCATAGGAATTCCGGTGTAGCCGGCGCCTTCGTAAGGACGGCATTTCTCCAGAAGAGCGACCGCTTCCTCAATCTGCGCCGGGGTCATATCCGCCTTACCCGGACAATGGCACATGGAGGAAATCTCCGGACCGAACGCCTCGCGGTAATCAACGCGTTTCAGAGGAGAGCCCCATTTGCAATGACGGATCATCGTCAGCTGGGAAATTTTATAGGAAGTGATGAACTTCAGGAAATCGATTGCAAGATCGATATCCTTTGCGTTTTTCGGAATGCCGAAGCGTCCGCCGATGCCGTCTCCCACTTCCGTCATTCGTCCCCAATCCTTCCATTTGAAATCCCTGCCAAGAACGGGAAGAGGAATCACATCAACCTTGAACTTCGAATTGTTGACCATGGAGAACGCATTGTAGGTACCGTCGATGAAGAAAATGACCGTTCCGGAAGAAAAAAGAAATTTCGTCTGCTCCAAATCAATGGACGGAAAACCTTTTGCGAAATATTTCCCGATTTTCACCGTCAGACCCGCAGGAGCAAGAAAACGGTTGAGGTCCACGCGCTTGTCGCCGTTTGCAAACTTGCGGACAAGTTCCGTATTCCCGATTCCGTATTCATAATCGGAAAGAAAATCGTTGTAATCCGCATTGATGAGATTGTTGAAATGGTCGCAAATCTGACTGATGGTCCCCTTGCTGAATCCGCGGACGCCGATTGGAATCAGCGGTTTGCCGATCCGGTCGCCGTACGCACGGATTTTTTCGCATGAATCCAGCCATTCACCGAGCGTTGCCGGCAGTTTCGAACTTCCGGTTGCAGTCCGGTAAAGATCGACATTGACATACATCCGGGTCGTGCACATCAAAGTGGAAACGCCGAAATATTCGGAATAAGTCGGACTGAAAGCGCCCACCATGTCATCCGCAAATGTATCGCGCCACGCCATCCCCTCAAGCGGAGTCCCGTGGTTGTACGGGTTTTCTTCCGCCAGATATTTGGAAAGCGGCAGAAAATACTGGTTCTGAAGTTCCTGGCTTCCCGAAAGCTCAATCACATCCGCGCAGTCGCCGCCGATCAGCTGCGTCAGAAACCACTGCCCATAGCCCCGCGACGGAACGGCGGTCTGAACAACTTTAACCTTGATTCCCTGATCGGCTTTCAGCTTTTCGTAAACACGGATCGCATCCGCATACCCTTCGCGAAAACCGTCTTCGAGCTGCCAGTGCGCAAATGTCAGTCGTCTGACATCCGAGGGAAAGAGTCCGCCGCTCTGCGAACTGTTGCGAATGACCATGACTGTTGAAATCCCGAAAAAAATCAGGAAACAGATCAGTCCGATCCGGTTCAAAATATGCTGAAATCTGGATTCTTCCATTCCTTTGGCTCCATGATCCGTTTTTTGTTTGAAGTTCTTCCGGAGGATGCGCTCCCCCGGAAGATGCAGTTTTTACGGTTTCACCGCAATGTCGCGGGCGGGAACACGGACTCCGCAAGGCAGAACCACCTCATCGTCTCCGTAGTTGACAAAAACATGAACGCCGTTCGAATAGACGCTTTCCGCAACAGCACCGCTGTTATGAAGGATGAAATCATCCAGGAAGGCTTTCTGCGTTGAAGCAAGCGCGGCGATGTCGTCGGTCATGCGTTTGATGACTGCGGTATCCCGTTTCAGCTTTTCCGGTCCTTCGAACGTAAGATCGGCGTCGGGTTCCAGACGGAAAGCGAACTCAAGTCCGAGTTCCGGATTGCGCCACGTTCCATCCTCTTCCGCCCAGCCTTCACGTACCGCCGAAAAACGGATTTTTCCGGACGGATCAAAATAACTCACTTCAAACGACAGTTTCATTTTTATTCTCCTTTCTGCCAGTCCATCAGTGGATTGTTTCTTCCAAACATCTGTTCATCGTTGCCAGCCCCGCATCGCGCAGGCCGTTGCCGTAGTTGATGCCCTTGTAAATCTGCAGGGCGTTTTTGTCCGGATAACGCAGCGCCATGCCGAAACGGAACTCTTTTGCGGACGAAAGTTCCGGCATGCCAAGAAGCGAGGGGTAAAGCTCCAGACGATACGTCATCAGATCATGCTCCCCGCTCCGGAGAACTTCAAGAGAACCGGCGTCCTGAGGAACAAGCCCCCGGCAATCTTTTCCGGAGGAACGGCGCAGGCATATCTGCGGTCCGGTCTCCGTCAGAGCAAGCGATAAATCACGCCACTTCCGTTTATCTGCTGTTCCGATCAGAAGTTCAATGCAGGTCGCACGCCAGACACGCTCCCCTTCATAGGGCTGGCGGTAGGGAATGCCGCGGACGTACAAGGTCATACGGATCAGGTCTTCCCCCTTCTCCCAGAAAAGGCTCAATTCCGCCCGGCTGTCCGGCATCGGAGAGAGGAACTGCGTATGTTCATTCGCCTTGATTCTGCAGCCGCAGAGGGGCGCACCCGCAGGAACCAGCGGGAAATCTCCGCCGTCGAACGGGCGGACATTCATACGCGCCCACCATGCCTCCGGCGAAAATTTCGACTCAAACAGAGCTACCGGAGAATCGCCGCCGCAAAGGACCACAGTATCGGGGAGAATGTTTTCCGGAACCTCAAAATCAAAGGTGCGGCGCTCCCCTTTCCGCAGAACGGAAGCCGGCATAACCGAAACGAAATCCGTTCCGTCCGCATATTTTGCGCGGTATTCCAGACGCGGAAGCGGAAGCAGCTTTTCCCATGCGTTCCGCAAATTCAGCACACCGTGATACAGAACGGATTCAAGACTGATGCGCGAAAAAGTCTCCAGAAGAACCGTTTCACCGAAATGCAAAGTCACCGGAACTGAAAACGGATATTCACGGAAAAGCGCGGAACGCAGACGGATCGAAAAGTGCGCGGTTTCTTCCGCCGGAATAAAGAGCTCGGAGACACACTCAAAATCGCAGTTTTCGCATTCCACGGAAACGGAAACGGAACGTCCTTCCCTCCCCGGATTGTAAAGCTCAATCTTCCAAAAATCATCCTCCGGATTCTGCGTTTTCCGCATTCCGGTCACATAGGGGGAACGTCCGGCGCAGTTTTCATATTCCACGCGGACTGTTTCGCACAGAGAAGAGGAAAATACAATCCGCTTTTCCGCGCCCGGATACAGATCAAAAAAGTTGTCGGAAGGATAACACGCCGTATCGTATGGCGTCACAGAAACGCGGCGGGCAAAACGGGTTGAACGCAAAACCACTTCATTTTCACCCAGACGGCGAATCTCCACTTCCGCTTCGGGCAGCCGCAGTTCGCGCGGATCGCAGAAGAAACGGTGCGTTTCCGCAGAGCTCCCGCTGTCTCCGCGCCACTCCGCCCATGCAAACGAACCGCAGGGAACGGCGGAACCGCGAGGAAGCGAAAGAATCTTTTCCGAACATTCCGGCTCAATCAAAACCGTTTTCCGCTCTTCCGCAAGGATATTGCCGTAAAAATCTCTCAGCGCCGCGTGAAGCTCTCCGGTGGAGGAAACGGCGGAATTATTAACCATGTAAACATCGACGCGGTCGTCATAAACCGCCAGCACCGGAGCGGTTCGAACCGACGCGCGCTTCACTGCATAGTATGAGGCTTTCGGAAGACCGTAGTAATCGACGATGTC
This sequence comes from Lentisphaeria bacterium UBA4640, assembly GCA_002405835.1. GTDB lineage: Bacteria > Verrucomicrobiota > Lentisphaeria > Victivallales > UBA1829 > UBA1829. Next base: position 17,667 of record DHMO01000043.1, read on the forward strand.
GCAATTGATCATCGGATACGCGCTGTTGAACTGCCAGTAGCCTGCTCCTCCGCAGTATTTCCGGTTGCGGCGCAGCAGGGCAAGATAACGGGTCATAAGCTCTTCCGCGCAGATTTCAAACCCGCGCAGGAGCTCCGCAAGCGGAACATCGAAGCGGCGGCGCGGATTATGGAAACACAGATGACGGAAGATCTGTCCCCATTCATCGTTGCGCTGGACTTCCAGCATGTTGTGCGCGGAAAAAACCGGATTGCTGTAACAATCCTGATCTTCCGGAAGTAGAAAACGCTTTACGGAAGAGGCGGGAACCGGGCACATTCCGTAGAATTCGTTCATGAACGTCGGAATCACCGTCCGGTCAAACGCCTCGTCCGGCGAGAACTGCGGAAGCCACTGCGTGTGGCACGTTCCGAATCCATGCGCATTGTTCTCCGTCCCGGCGGGCGCAGCCGAGCCCATGAACGGACATGACGGAATATAGACCGCATCCGGAACCAGCCGGCGGACGATTTCCGGGAAGTCGCGGTGCAGAAGCGTCCAGCCGTAATAGTATCCGCCGGGACGCTCCCGTTTGCAATTCTGCGCGACCAGATAAAACTCATCCGTTTCATTGGATCCGCACCAGACGCAGATGCAGGGATGACGACGAAGGCGGCAGACGACCTCTTCCGCCTCGCGGCGGCACTCCGCACGGAACGCCGGATCAAATTCCGGAACTTCCGGTCCGCCGAACATGAAATCCTGCCAGACCATAATGCCGGCTTCATCACAGAGGTCATAAAAATCATCGGATTCATAATAGCCGCCGCCCCAGACGCGCAGATAGTTGTATCCGCACTCCGCCGCGAGTGCGATCAGATGCCGCAGACGCTCCCTCCCCACGGTTCCGGGGAGCATGTCGGGCGGAACCCAGTTGCCGCCGTTTGCAAACACAGGAATGCCATTGACCCGGAACTGAAAGAGCCCCTGCTTCTCCGTGAAACGTTTCTCTTCAATCTCAAATGTGCGGAACGCGAAACGGTGACGGAACGACACAACCTCGCGCGCTCCGGAAAAAATCTGCAGATGAAGATCGTAGAGAGCCTGTCTGCCGTAGCCGGCCGGATACCAGAGTTCCGGAGAATCCACCTGCGCGTCAAACACATATTCCGTCTCGCCGGGACCGAGCTTGACCGGATACGCGGCAGAAAAGACCGGCTTTCCCGTCTCTTTTTCCCGAATCTCCAATGCGGCGCGACCGTCGAGAATATCTTCCAGTTCCGTGTGCAGCTGAAACGAAAGACGAACGCGTCCGTCCGGCGATGTTTCCGCAAAGATTTTTTCCGGACGGGCGACCGCGAACGATTCGATGCGGACATCCCGCCAGATTCCGCAAGACGGCAGACCGTGCGTCCAATCCCAGCCGTAGGAATAGTCGGCTTTGCGTCCCGCGCCGCGCATGGCGGCAAAACGGGGATCGTAAACGCCCTCGCTCCAGTCGCTCCAGAAGGAAATGACGGGAGTGTTCAATTCCTCCTTGTTGAACGCTTTCAGACGGACGACGAGTTCGTTTTCCGCGTTGTCGCGCAGGATTCCCGCGACAGGGATACGGAGACCGCGCATCATCGTTTTATGCGTGGCAAGGTGTTTGCCGTTGAGTTCAATTTCCGCAACATAGGAGAGACCGTCAAACACAAGGTCATGCATCTCACCCGCGGGAAAACTGCCGCGGAAGTTTTTGCGGCAAATCCACTCTTTCTCTCCACACCAGACGCAGTCCAGATAATCCATGCGGTAACAGGGATCTTTAATCAAGCCTGCGGTGCAAAGGTCGTCGAGCACATCTCCGGGAACTTTGGATGGAATTTCCTTCACGCCGTCGGCGGAAAGCTTCCAGGTTCCGGAAAGAGAGAGAATACGGGATGGCGCGGAATATTCTTTCATAGGGGATCGTCTTTCAGAATGCCCGGAGGGAAAACTCCGGGCGGGTGTTGGCTGGAACAATCAGTAAATGCCTTCGATGGAATCTTCGGAAGCGCGTTCCAGCTTCAAGTCGCTCAGGGTCAGTTCCGAATCGCCGAACTTGCAGTCCGAAAAATTCAGATTTCCGGAATTATCAATCGTAACCGCGCGGTTCATATCCTTGAACACGAGGTTCTTGAAAACTCCGCCGTCGACGTTGTTGATGCGGAGTCCGGCCATCACCATTCTTGTGAAGTCGGCATTTTCCACTGTGATTTCCCGAATGGAACGCATATCAAGAGTCTTGCCGAGAGTGGAAAGATAGACGCTCTGGATACCGAATACGCAATCGGTAAATTTTGCATTGCGCACGGTGACATTGTATGGAGCCGGACCTTCTTTCCAGTTCAGCATTGCCGTTATATTGATTCCGCAGCCGGTGTTCTCGAGTTTGCAGTTTTCAATCAGAACGTTGGAGGCATGAATTGTAATGCCGTTGTTGCGGTTGTTCCCGGCCGTATAATTGATCAGCACGGTTCCGAGTCCGCAGTGGTTCGGCTCAAAAAACATATCCGGCTCATTCCGGAGCTTTTTCGTACCGATAAAGTGCTCCTGGCGCTCTCTTTCCGTCGCGACCGCCTGGTTCTGGTTCGCGTAGGTGACGATGTTGTTCGGAATCGGATGTTTCAATGTCAGTTCACCGGTTACACCGTCCTTGAACTTTGCTGTTCCGTTTCTGACAACGGTCGTCTGCATCTTGATTTCTCCGGTATAAGGAGATACAAGCAGAAGATTTGTTCCGGCGTCGCGGTTCGTGTTGTCCGGCAACAGTTTGCCGTCACGGATTTCTGCAAGAGCAACACCCGGAGCGAGCGTGTTGAAACAGTCATCGCTCATATTGCGGAAGTTGCAGTTTTTCGCAAAAATACCGATTTCCACCGGACGCCAATTGAAAAGAGCATCCGCATTGGAGGAGAGAAATTCTCCTTTCCGCGGTTTCACCGTGCAGTTTACAAAGCAAGGAGACATGCTGTTGGAAGAGGAAAACGCCAGTCCGATAGAGTTGAGAACCGTAATATTTTCCGCCGAGCAGAATTTTCCTCCAGAGATACCGAACGCCGCGCCAGAAAGACGGTTTGGAATCACCAGCACGACACCGGGCTTCAGACCTTCCATTTTGCCGTTCAGCGCATGACCGATCTGCGCCTTGCAGGTTCCATCCGCCAGTTTTTCCACTTTATGAAAGAACTTGTCGCTGGCGGCTTTCACCATTTTCCCGTTCGAATCAAACGCCATCGTCACCTGCTTCAGATACGGAAGCGGAGAATCCGGTTCCATCTTCAAAACAACGCTTGATGTCGCCGGATCGACCGAAACAATCGTTCCCTGTGCATAAAGCTTGCCTTTGTATTCCAAAGTCAAACCGCGGAATGTGACATTTTCCGAATCAAAAATTTGAATTCCGGAACAGCGATTGCCCGAATTGCCGAACAGAAGAACAGCTTCGTTTCCGCCGTCGAAAGTGACATTGCTCATCCCTTTGATTTCAACATGCGTTCCGTCCTTTCCCGGATGAATGTAGTAAACACCTTTCGGAATCTTTACAAGGACTTTTCCGCGCGTTTTCGCGATCTCCTGTTTAACCTTTTCAAACGCGGCGTAATTGTTCGTCACACCGTCGCCTTTGGCTCCGAACTGAGTGAGGTCAAACACGGTCTCCTTCATCACGGCCATGCGTTTGGCAAGGCGGATCTCCTGTTTGAAATAGGCGAGAAAACTGTTCATGTCATTCCGTTCCCGCTCCAGAAAGAGCGGAGCGTCCGGATTCTCCGAACCTGCATCTTTTTTCATAAGTGCCAACAGCTTCTCCGCAATCTCCATGCGTTTGGCAAAACGCTCCTTCTGAATTTCCGAAGCCGGAGCCTTTGCAAAATCCGCATTCAAAGCCTTCAGACTTTTCTCCGTCTTCTGCAGGAACGCCGGAATTTCCTTCATGATTGCTTCCCGGTACTCTTTGGAAAAATTCTCGGGGGTGTAAACCGAAGCCGGTTCAAAGCCCGAAACGGCTGCCAGTCCGCTCAGACCGAGCGCGGCAGCGATGAAAAACTGTTTCAGCATAAGTCAATCTCCTTTTTTAATGCTCAAAACTGTTTGTGGTTTGTCTGGAATCCGAATTTGTAAAGACCGCCGACTCCGACATTGCTGACGGAACCGTCCGGCATCAGGAAATTTGTGCTTCCCGCATGGCGGACCGCCAAAGGTGCTCCGGAATCTCCATGACTGATCGTCCAATTGTTTTTTTTCTCGTCAGAAGGTTTATAACCGTCTCCCAGAAATGGAAGTTCTGTAATCCATGAAGGAAGATTCTTTTTACAAAGCGGAACTCTTCCCTGTTGAAAGACGACAGGTTTTCCAGGTCCGGCTCCTGCGGGCTCCCAGTCGCCGCCGTTCGTATTCGCGCCGTAACAGGAATATTTCCGGTCATGCCCGGAATTTGTCAGCCTGATCTCACCGGAAGGGCAGAACGCGACATCCCAGTTTTTGATATAGAGCGGACCTTCAAACATTCCCGTTCTGCTGTAACCTTTCCATTTGGACTCGATAATCGTCTCATACCAGATCGTGTTTTCCGTCGGATGCAGAACCCGGTTGTCGCCCGCATCCAGCAGGACAACGTAATCATTGTTGTCATTTGCATACATAGCAAATCCGGTTCCGCACTGTTTCTTGTTGTTCACACACTTGATTCCGAAAGCCTTTTCTCTCGTCTTGTTCAGCGCCGGCAGCAGCATGCCGGCAAGGATTGCGATGATAGCAATTACCACAAGGAGTTCTACAAGCGTGAATTTTCTATGCAGCTTGCGGGTTATGCCTGCAAGAATGCGTCGCTCAAACGTTCTTCTGTTCATCATATTTCCCTTTCTTTCGTTCTGTCCGTCCGGAAAAATTTTCCGAAAAACGGATTTATTGTTTTCATTCGTTCCTTCAGCAGAAGCAAGCCTCCGGAATCCGTCATTGACAAAAAGCAATGTCCTGTGTTTCTGCAGTTCATGCGCAAAATATTATTCTTTTCTAACTTCCTTTCCATTTTGAGTTTAAGAAATGCATCTTCCACATCTCCGCTGTTTCGGTTGTCTTCTATAATTATACACCATAAACCTGAAATTGTCTATTGACAAAAACTACTATTTTAGGATAAAAATATAAATATTGGTTAAAGAAAAACGCCAAAGGCATTTTTCACAAAGCTGCATTGATTTTCTCCGGACCCCGAATTATATTACTCCGGAGGTAAATTCAACCATTCAACCGGAGCCCCCCTTCACATGGATGAACTGAAGCTCAACATTGTTTATTATTTCCGCGCACCGCGCGACCACAATTTCAACTCAACCATCATCCCCAAAGGATGTCTCTATGCGGAACTTCTGCTCGGGGGAGTCGTTTTCTACGAAGGGAAAACTTACCGGCGCGGCGCCCTGTTCGCACAAGCCGAGGGCATGGAAACCATTCACGATTTCCCGGACAAGCATCCTTACCGCGCCCTGCTGATCGCATTCTCCGGATACGATCCGGCGAAACACCACCTCCCGCACATCGGCAGCTGGGTGAACAAATCCTCTCTTGATCCGTTCGTGGAGGAGGCGCTCGACGCCTTTTCCGAAGGGCGCCATCTTGATGAGCTTTGCAGATATCTGTACTCCGCAATCGAATGGAACCTCATCCGCAGCAGTTCGCAGGGAACCGATATGGACATCTCGCACCACAACCTTCTTGAGACACGGGACCTGCTCGCGCATCCCGACTGCATTTACACAAACTGGGAAAAACTCTGCCGCCGGGCCGGGTACAGTCCGGCGTATCTCACCAGTCTGTTCAAAAAAGAGTTTGGAATCACCCCCTATCAGTACCATCTGAATACACGTCTTGAACGCGCGGCGTTCGCCCTGCTCAACACGGCGACAAACATCCGTCAAATCAGCAACGACACGGGCTTTCAGAACATCGAAAGTTTCTACCGCGCCTTCAAGCGCCATTTCGGAATGCCGCCCGCGGAATACCGGAACCGGAACAGCAAAGATTAAAACCGCATTTCCCTTTACTTCAGCGCTGCCCGGATGGCATCGTTGACGGCGTCGCGGACGGCACGAAGAGCGGATTCGGAACGCGGAAATTCCGTGAAAGTCAAAGTTCCGCCGCACACACGGTCGAGCACGGCGCAAGCCTCCTCGCGGGAGGTCAGACGCGCAAGGAGTTCCAGCGCACGCTGATCCTGAAGAGCTTCACGCATCAGTTCGTTGCGGATCGAATCCAGCGGTTCGCACTCGGATCCCGGATAGACAATGAAAGAGTCGCCGTCCGGGAAACCGTAATCGGCGTCAACCACCTGGAACGGGTCAACCGGTTTGCGGGAAAGACGCGAGAAGTAGAAATTGAATCCCCAGTGCAGGAATCCGGCGATTCCATAGCGAAAAAGCTGAATGCCGAGCGCGCGCGTCACAGCGGAGGGAAGATGAATGAAACGGCTTGTGTAACCGTTCGTCGGACAGCAGCAGTAATAGGTCCACGGATTCTTCACGCCGGCGCGGATGAAATTCATCGTGCGGTCAATACAGGAAACCGGAATTTCAACCACGCCTTTTTCGTAAAATTCCACTTCGGAAAGCGCGTCGATGTGTTTGAATCCGGGCGTATACTTGCGGATGAGCTCCGCGATTCTGCAATAACTCTCCAGGTGTTTGCCCTCCGGTTCATCGGAGGTGTGGAACCAGCAGTTTTCCGCCACGCCGGCAACCGCCAGGAACTCGACGAGTTCCGGCAGGAACGCGGCTAGGAATTTGCGGTATTTCAGAGAATCCGAGCGAACGTCCCAGCCGAAAATCCGCTTCTGTTCGCCGTTGACATCCGCCATGATCTTCGGAGTTTTTTCCGCGCCCCACTGCGTCGCAAGGTGTGAAATTTCAAAATACCTGATTCCCGCCACCTGAGCAAGCGCAATCCAGCGCGCAAGTTTGTCGAAGTCGAACTCATAACCGTTTTCCGTAACCTTGACGCCGACAAGCTGAACGGTCGGACGCTCTTCCCAGACTTGCGTGTCGAGCGGCGGCGTGAACACCGGGGTCAGCACCATGTTGACGCCGTGATCCACGGCGTTGCGCAGGAACGTTTCGACCAGATACCAGTATTCCTCGCTGAACACTTCCACGCCGTAGTAGCTCGCCAGACAGTCGGTATGAAACCATTCGGTATGAATGAGCTTCTGCGGCGGCAGAGCTGCAGGGAGAATTTCCAGTTTCAGAGGCTCGGTGCGGACTTCTCCGTTTTCTTTTGTCTTGAAAACCAGAACAATTTCAGTTTCCCGGAGGTTTGTTTTTGCGGGAATGCGCACAGTGACCCAGAGGGAACGCCAAAGATGCTGCGGGACGATGAACGGAGCCGGCAGATCGCCGAGGATATCGGGCATCAGCCCCGGCTCTTTGAGCAGGGAATCGGGATCCGGCTCCGTCCACCCGAGACTGCGCACGGGAACGCATTCCACGGAACGGATCTGAATATCGCGCAGCCTGGAAACGGGTTTGACGGAAATGATTTCATCTCCGTGGTCCGCCCGGTAAGCGACTTGGAACGAAAAAACTTCACCGCGCAGCGCCGTTGCGGAATTCAGAACCCTTCCATCCGTCGGAGCCGTGCGCTGCATGACTTTGACGAGCGAGCTGTATAATCTTGTTTCGAACATTGCCAATCTCCTGTTGTTCATCAGCAATATACAGGGAAAACGGAGAATAAAAAGCACCGCGGAAAAATTTTCTCAAAAAAATTGCGGTGCCAGTAAGCGGAAAAATTCCCTGAATTGCAGAAACAAACCGGAAGAGAGGAGAATTTTCAATTAATCCGGCAAGGAAAAGCGTATAAAATCTGAAAATCCGCATTGACAAACCGGCAAGCGGATGATATATTACCGGACAAAGAAAAGTATTCGGCTATTTAACCTTTAAACAAGAAGGAAGGAAAAAAAATGGCTATCAAAGTTGGAATTAACGGATTCGGAAGAATCGGCCGCATGGTTTTCCGCGCTGCAGTGGAAAACTTCTCCAAGGACATCGAAATCGTCGGAATCAACGACCTTCTCGATCCCGAGTACCTCGCTTACATGCTGAAGTACGACTCCGTCCACGGCATCTTCAACCACGACATCAAAGTTGAAGGCAACTACATGATCGTCGACGGCCAGAAGATCCGCCTCACCGCTGAAAAGGATCCCACCCAGCTCAAGTGGAACGAAGTCGGCGCCGACGTTGTCGTCGAATCCACCGGCCTCTTCCTGAAGGACGAGCTTGCACGTCAGCACATCACTGCCGGCGCGAAGAAAGTTATCATGTCCGCTCCTTCCAAGGATGCGACCCCGATGTTCGTCTACGGCGTCAACCACAAGACCTATGCCGGCCAGGACATCATCTCCAACGCTTCCTGCACCACGAACTGCCTCGCCCCGATCTCCAAGGTCCTCAACGACAAGTTCGGCATCAAGCGCGGTCTCATGACCACCATCCACGCTGCAACCGCTACCCAGAAGACCGTTGACGGTCCCTCCAAGAAGGACTGGAGAGGCGGCCGCGGCATCCTCGAGAACATGATCCCCTCCTCCACCGGCGCTGCAAAGGCTGTCGGCAAGGTCCTCCCGGAACTCAACGGCAAGCTCACCGGCATGTCCGTCCGCGTCCCGACCTCCGACGTCTCCTTCGTTGACCTCACCGTCGAGCTCAACAAAGAAGCCTCCTACGAGGAAATCTGCGCTGCTATGAAGGAAGCCTCCGAAGGCGAACTCAAGGGCATCCTCGGCTACACCGACGAAGCCGTTGTCTCCACCGACTTCCGCGGCGACGCCCGCACCTCCATCTTCGACGTCAAGGCCGGCATCCAGCTCGACCCGACCTTCGTCAAAGTCTGCTCCTGGTACGACAACGAATGGGGATACTCCAACAAGGTCCTCGAAATGGTTCGCGTCATCGCCAAGTAAGCTCATTGCTTGACTGACAACAGCATTTTGAAAGGGCGGGCGACTCTTGAACGCCCGCCCTTTTTTATTTCCAAACTTTTTCTTTAAGGAATTCTGATCATGGACAAGAAAACACTTCGCGACGTTGATCTCAAAGGCAAACGCGTTGTCATGCGCGTCGACTTCAATGTGCCGGTCAAAGACGGAGTCATCAAGGACGACACCCGCATCAAGGGCGCTCTCCCCTCCATCAAATACGTTCTCGAACAGGGTGGAAGCCTCGTTCTCATGAGTCACATGGGCCGCCCCGATGAAAAGGGCATCACCCCCGACACCTCCCTCAAGATCGTCGCCGACTACCTCTCCAACCTTCTCGGCAAGCCGGTTGCTTTCGCTCCGGACTGCGCCACCGCCGACGACCAGGTCAAGGCTCTCAAGCCGGGCGAAATCCTCATGCTCGAGAACACCCGCTACCACAAAGAAGAGCAGGCCAAGCTGAAACAGAAAGACGGTCAGTCCGATGAAGAGTTCAAGGCCGCAAAAGCCGCTCTCAAGGAACAGCAGAAGGAACTCGCCAAGAAGCTCGCTTCCTACGGCGACATCTACTGCAATGATGCGTTCGGAACCGCTCACCGCGCCCACGCTTCCACCGCCGTCATCACCAAGTACATCGGCACCTCCGTTGCCGGCTTCCTGATGGAAAAGGAAATCGCGTTCCTCGGCAACGCCGTTGAACACCCGGTCCGTCCCTTCGTCGCCATCCTCGGCGGCGCCAAAGTCTCCGACAAACTCGCCGTTGTCAGCAACCTCCTGACCAAGGTCAACACTCTGATCATCGGCGGCGGCATGGCTTACACCTTCCTCAAGGCCCAGGGTCACAACGTCGGAAACTCCCTCTGCGAAAACGACCAGCTCGAATATGCCAAAGACATGATCGCCAAGGCGAAAGAGCTCGGCGTGAACTTCCTCCTCCCGGTCGACAACGTCGCCGCGGACAAGTTCGACGCCAACGCCAACACCCAGATTGTCGGCGACGACATTCCGGAAGGCTGGATGGGTCTCGATATCGGTCCGAAGACCGTCGAACTTTACAGCAATGCCATCAAGGACGCCAAGACGGTTGTCTGGAACGGCCCGATGGGATGCTTCGAAATGGAGAAATTCAACAAGGGCACCTTCGGCGTCTGCGCAGCTGTTGCGGAAGTCAAGGCAAACGGCGGCATCTCCATCATCGGCGGCGGCGACTCCGTCGCAGCTGTCAACAAGAGCGGACTCGCGGACAAGATGTCCCACATCTCCACCGGCGGCGGCGCTTCCCTCGAATTCCTCGAAGGAAAGGCTCTCCCGGGCGTTGTCGCTCTCAGCGATAAATAAGAGTTTATCTCTGTTTTACACACGCGGAACCGGCTCGTCCGGCTCCGCGTTTTTTCTGAAAAGGTGATTCCATGAAAATTCAATCCGTCTGCGTCTACTGCGGCTCCAATCCCGGCAAATCTGAAATCTATGTTCAAAACGCGCGAAAACTCGGCGAATATCTGGCAAAGCACAACATCCGTCTCGTCTACGGCGGAAGCAACTGCGGAACCATGGGCGCCGTCGCCGAAAGCTGCCTCGAACACGGCGGAAAAGTCCTCGGAATCATCACGGAACAGCTCCATAAAATCGTCGGCAACCCTGCGCTGACCGAATACCGCGTCGTTCCCGACATGGCAACACGCAAGCGCATGTTCATGGAGGAATCCGATGCACTGATCGCCCTGCCCGGCGGACTCGGAACAGCGGATGAACTCGTGGAAGCCATGTCGCTTCAGACCCTTGATCTCAATCCCCGTCCCGTCGCCGTCATGAACATCAACGGCTTTTTCGATCCGCTGATTCTCTGGATGGAACGCATGTGCGAGGAAGGCTTCCTCCGCCGCGAACAGAAAGAGATGATGATTGCGGCGACCGACCCCGAAGCGCTCTTCCGGAAACTCGAAACTTTTGAGTATCACACCGTGGTTAAGTGGAACCTCTGAAAAAAAAATTGAAAAAACAACAAAAAAATTAGTCTTTTCTATTTGACTATATCCGGAAACGGAATATAGTAACCGGGAACAATCAGTCAGGAGAAAAGATCTTTATGAACGATTTCACCATTACGCCCAATGCACAGAATCTGAATGTGCAGAATGATATTTTTGTATCCGCGCAATCCGCCGCCCAGCCGGCGGCTCCCGCTCCGGCTCAGCCGCAGAAAGAACAGCCCAAACAGCCCTCCATCTACGGCGACATTCCCCAGATCCCCACGCAGGACGCTGTCGAAGGCATCAAATTCGATTTCAACGACGGCATCCGCATTCTCTTCCCGCACAATGGAAAAGAATACCATGTGACCTTCACCGACATCGACACCGGAATCATTCTCTTCAGCCAGGACACCGTCCCAGGCGCGTATGTCACAAGCGTCAAGAAATTCTTCATCCGCTTCCGTCTCATCATTCACAACAAGGGCGGAAAAGAGCCGATCTTCACGCACGATTTCGACGCAAAGGGTCGCGAAGTCATGATCCAGCTTCCCGTCGGAACCATCGGCGACTCCATCGGCTGGTTCAGTTATGTGGAACGCTTCCAACTCAAACACCAGTGCAAACTCGTCTGCGTCATGACCCCGTGGATTGCAGAAGTCGTCAAAAAGCAGTATCCGAACATCACCTTCATCGCTCCGGAAGAGACCAAGAACTACAAGCCTTACGCCTGCTACTACATGGGACTCTTCTTCCGCGGCGACGTCGACCATCAGCCGATCGACTTCCGTTACATCGGGCTCCACCGCACCGCCGGCTACATCCTCGGCGTCGATCCCGCCGACGAGCCCCCGCGCTTCGATCTCTCCGCTCCGCGCAAAATCAAGGAAAAATATGTCTGCATCGCCGCTCAGAGCTCCAGCCAGGCGAAATACTGGAACAACCCCTACGGCTGGTATGAAGTCGTCAAATTCCTCAAGGACAACGGCTACCGCGTGCTCTGCATCGACCGCGACCGCGTCCACGGCACCGGGCTGAACTGGAATCACATTCCCTACGGCGTTGAAGATTTCACCGGACAGCTGCCCCTTCAGGAACGGATCAACCTCATCAAAGACGCCGATTTCTTCATCGGTCTCAGCTCCGGACTCAGCTGGCTCGCATGGGGATGCAAAGTCCCGGTCATCATGATCTCCGGCTTCACGCACCCGACCAACGAATTCGCCACGCCCTACCGCGTCATCAACTACCACACCTGCCACTCCTGCTGGAACGACATGCGCATCGACTTCGACCACTATGACTTCCTCTGGTGTCCGCGTCACAAAGGCACCGACCGGCATTTCGAGTGCACAAAGCTCATCTCCGCGGAGCAGGTCATCACCATGATCAAAAAGGTCCCCTCCTTCCGTCCGAAAGAGGAGGAAAAAGGAAAGAAAAAATAATTCTTCTGAAAACCTGCCGTCTCTCCGCATTCCCGCAGAGAGACGGCTTTTATTTTAAGAAAAGAGGATCCGTATGAACGAACAGAAAACAGCGCAGGCGCTTCTCATCATTGACATGCAGAATGATTTTGTACATCCGGGCACACCCGTTCATGTCGCCGGCGCGGCCGCAACCGTCCCGGTCATCCGGAAACTGCGGGAATCCTGCAGAAAATATGCGGTTCCAGTTTTCCACATCATCCGCTCCTACAGCGCGGACGGGCTCACCGTGGAGCGCACGCGCCTTGCAGACTTCCGCCACACGCCGTTCGTCGTCCCCGGCACGCACGGAGCGGAAATCATCGGGGAACTCACGCCGGAAGCGGATGAAAAAACCGTCATCAAACCGCGCTACAGCGCATTCTTCCAGACGAATCTCGACCTCATGCTGAAACGGCTCGGAGTTGAACGAGTCCTTGTCAGCGGAACCCAGTATCCGAACTGCATCCGCGCAACCGTCACCGATGCGCTTTCGCTGGACTACGCGGTCAGCGTCATCACCGACGCCTGCAGCGCAAAAACCGAAGCCGTCGCGGCAGCGAATATTCTCGACATGCGCAACCTCGGTGCGGAGTGCATCACCTTCGCCGAATGGGAAAGCAGACAGCGCTGAACGTCACCCGCGCACCAGAATCACGCGGGCGCAGCGCGGCGGCAAAGCCAGAACATCTCCGCAGACAGCCTCGCCCGTCCAGAAATCCGTCCGCATTCCGGAAGGCGGAAACACATACATCCGTCCCGAATCATTCCAGTTGAAATAACAGTGCAGAGTCCCTTCCGGATGCGGAATCGTGCCGTGACGAAACGCCGGATCGGAAAATTCCGCCGTCCGCCCGTACATTGAAACGAGCTTGCGGATTACCATCGCCGACTCCGCCGACAGACTTTCCGGCACATCGCTCGAAAGGAGCATTCCGCCGGATGCAAGAATGTGGGCGCGGTGAAAGGAAAATTCATTTTCCGAAAGCGAACTCTGCGGAACATCCACCAGTTCTCCGCCGGGGCCGACCACCGTTTTGGACAGATTCTCCAGCACCAGACAGTCCGGATCGTTGATCCACAGCTTCCCGTTCTGCCAGTTGCGCGAAAAACATTCGCGGGCAAGAGACTTGAAGTGTCTCCACGTGCGGGAAATATCTCCCGTCACCCGCATTGCCGAACAGGTTCCGAGCGAGGGCCACATCGGAGCGTTGCAGCCGAGAATGAGAGAATCGGCTCCAGCCCCCTCCGTCAGAGCCTCCATCCCGCGGCGGAACGCTTCAACGCGCGTCAGGGAGCGGTCATGCCGGACACCGAACGGAAGACAGCCCCAGACAGTCGCATCCAGTTTGAAATAGCGGCAGTTCCATTCACGCCGCATCGTCCGGAAAACCGTGCGGAGATAATCGCATGCGGCGGGAACGGAAGTGTCGAGCATATACCAGGGACCGCAGCGCCAGCCGCCGAAAGTGCAGCGGTCTGAACGCAGCGGAGCGCCGGTCTCATCCATCACAAACCAGTCCGGATGATTCCGGAACAGCTCCGAGTTCTCCTCAGCGATGAACGGGGCGACCCAGATTGCGGGCTCCAGTCCCAGCTCCCCGATTCTGCGGCAGAGCGGCGCAACTCCCGACGGGAAATTCGGATGCGGAACCAGCCAGTCCCCCATATGCGCCTGATAACCGTCGTCGATCTGAATAAAACGCAGTTCAGGGAATTTTGCCTTCATCAATCCGGCACTGCGGAGGATATCGGATTCCGTGACCTCCGGACCGTAGCAGTACCACGAACACCAGCCGGTGACGGGTTCGGAATACGGCAGCGGCGGATGATTCGCGGCAAGACGCGCGACAAACTCCGAAAGCTGTTCCTCGCGTCCGCCCGTCCGGGAAAGATAAAGCTCTTCCAGCTCAAGAGAGCCGTGCGCGGAAACTTCGGCTCCTTCGCAGTCCACGACGAATTCGATGCGTTCGCGGTTGAACCGGATTTCATTGGTGAACCGCCGGCAGGAGGAAAAGCCGCCCAGCACAGGAGAACCCGTTGCGGGAAAAAGATGAAGCAGATTGTAGCAGGTGAAAAATCCTTCGCGGACCGGAAGACGGTAATGGTCGCGGTCGGTGTAGGTGGTCGATTCGATCTCCTCCAGAGTTCCCCAGTATTGCGAAAGCATGTTGAAGCCCTCGCCGTAAATACGGGTATCGGCGGGGAACGTATGCGGGAGACTCAGAACAACCGCTTCGCGGATGCGGCACGGCGCTGCGCCGCGGTTGATGATGCGGAAGGAACGGAACGCTCCATTGCGGGTTTCAAGCAGTTCCAGCGCGTCCGGCTCCGCGCCGACAGCGGCGATGCGGTAAGATTTTTTTTCAAAAAGAAACATGACAGATCCTTGCATTTATGTTTTTCTCACGCTATAATATAGCACAAAGCCGGGAGGAATAACATGTCCAAATCTACAAAAAACATATCCAATTCCATGAAACATCAGGGATTTCTGCAAATCCGCAGCACTGCCTGTCCTGAAGCGGAAAAATATCTGGCGCCTTTCGGGATACTCTGCGGAGGATCCGCCGCGATTCGCGCGCCGTATGAAATGGTGCGGACCGGCGGAAGCGAACGGCGGCACTGGACCCTCTGGCTGATTCATGAAGGAACGGTCGAATTTGAAATTCCGGGCAAACGCTTCCGCGCACCGCCGGGAACATCTCTGTTCATGAGTTCCGATACAAACCGACGCTGTGTTGTGCGTGAAGGCATCTTCCGTCACACCTATTTCTCCTTCACTCCGCGACCGGGCTGGGAACAGACGGTCACACCGTCGCTCTACGCCGCGGAGATTGAGGCGCTGATAAACCTGTTCGTCCGCTTCCAGATAGAGAAATCCGCTCCGGCCGAGATGCAGCACATTGCCGAACTGCTGAACGACTGTCTCCAGAGAGAACTCAAGGCGCCGCATCTGGCGGGACGCATCCGGCGGATGATCGAGCTTGTGGAATCCGCCCCCGCGCACAAATGGACGGTTGACGAACTGGCGCGCAGGCTCAACATGTCTGTCTCCCTGCTCTATCAGCGAGTCAAGGAGCAATGCGGACGCTCCCCCGGAGAACTGATCGACGAAATCCGCTTCCAGTTCGCCTCGGAAATGCTTCTGCGCACCGATGCCAAACTGGATGAAATCGCGGCGCAGACGGGATACTCCAATGCGTTTGCTTTTTCCAAAGCATTCACGCGCCATACGGGGAAATCGCCGCGGGAATACCGGAAAGAGCGGTAAAGAACATTACACTTTCATCATTTCTTGAATATTTTCGCTTCCGCGATTTGCCAAATGTAAGAAAGTGTGGTAGATTAAGCTCCTACATACTGAAGCTGTTACGGAGTGCGGTTGCAATTTATGCAGAAAAATAAAATAAAAGTCTACTTTCTGGGATCGGGCGCGTTCGCGGTTCCTTTTCTCGACGCGCTGAACAAGGCGGAAAACATTGAACTGGTCGGTGTCGGCACCCAGCCGGATAAACCGTCCGGAAGAAAGCGTCTGCCCAAACCGACCCCGCTTGGAGGATTCGCCGACGCGGTCGGAATTCCCTGCCGCAGAGTCGAATCGGTCAGTTCCGATGAATTCATGCAGCTGATGAACGAACTTGTCCCCGATCTCGTCGTCGTGGTCTCCTTCGGTCAGCTCCTGCGTGAAAAACTTCTGAACTTCCCGCGTCTGGGATGCCTGAACGTTCACGGTTCCATCCTGCCGAAATACCGCGGAGCCTCCCCGCTTGCAACCTCCATTCTCTCCGGTGACAAAGTAAACGGAATCACCTTCATGCGCATGGACAAAGGGCTGGACACCGGGCCGGTCTACTCTGTCGTAACCATGGACGTTCCGCCTTCGATGAACACGCAGACCCTTGAGATCGCTCTCTCCGAGCTCGGCTCACGGAACATCGCGGGAATCATCGACAACATCGCCGAAGGGCTTCAGCCGGTTCCCCAGAACGAACCGGACGCCACTTCAACCCGGAAGATTCACAAATCCGACGGTTCGGTTCACTGGGATGAACCCGCCGAACTGCTCGAACGCAAGGTGCGCGCGTACTACCCCTGGCCGGCTTCCACTTTCCGCATCAACGGAAAGAACGGACTCATGTCCATCAAAATCACCGAAGCCCGCGTTCTCCCCGAATCCGGCTCGCCCGGAACCACCCTCGCCTGCGATAAAAAGTGGATCGTCGCCTGCGGACAGGGCGCACTCGAACTCGTCCGCGTCATCCCGGAAGGCTCCCGCGAAATGAACGCCGCCGATTTCCTCCGCGGCTTCAACAACCCGGAAGCCGTCAGACAGGTCTTCGACGGCCCCCCGCCGCCGGAGCCCAAAAACACTCCACAGGAAAAGAAAATCAATTCATGAAAAACAAAAAACAGATCATACTGAACTGCGAAGAGCTCGAAACACGTTTCGCTCTCCTGCGGAACGGAAGACTCGAAGAGTATGAGATCGAACGGCGTGACGAGGACGAGCTCGTCGCCGGTTCCATCTACCTCGGGCGCATCACGCATCTCGAAAAGAAACTTGAGGCCGCTTTCGTCGATATCGGCGCCGTCAAAAACGGATTCCTGCACTACAAGGACATGCTTCCCGCCTCCTATGACATGCTCGACGACATCCGCCACGCCGAAGCAGAGTCCGGAGAAGGACCCGCCGCAAAACGGCGCAAGAAAACATCCGTCCTCAGCAAAGTCGCCGACCGCATCCGCGGGCTCGTCGGACGCACCAACAAGGCGCAGCGCCTCAAAGAGTTCGAAACAAAACTCCACAGCGGGAAAATCACCGTCGCCGACATCCCGAAGATGTTCCCCGAAAACTCCGAACTCCTCGTTCAGATCGTCAAGGGCCCCATCGGAACCAAAGGTGCGCGTCTTTCAACGAACATCACAATCCCCGGACGCTATCTCGTTCTTCTGCCCTACTCCGACCACATCGGACTCTCTTCGCGCATCGACGACCGCAAGGAGCGCGACCGTCTCCGCAAGATTCTCGCCAAGCTCGACGTTCCCGAAGGCATGGGGCTCATCTGCCGCACAATCGGCGAAGGACACAAAGCCGAAGATTTTGAAAAGGATCTCGGCATGCTCCTCAAAATCTGGGAATCCGCAAGCGCCGCGCTCGAAGAGAAAAACGCGCCCGCAATCGTCTACCGCGAACCCAATCTGCTCGAACGCACCGTCCGCGATTTCCTCACCGACGACATCGACGAAATCGTCGTCGACGATCCCGACGCCGCGAAAAAACTGAAGGCGGATTTCGCCGAATTCGGCTGCTACGACACGCGCATCACTCTCAGCAACCGCGCGCAGCCCGTCTTCGAACGCTACAAAGTCGCCGAACAGGTCGCAACCGTATTCAACCGCGTCGTCCAGCTCCCAAGCGGAGGCTACATCTGCATTGACGAAACCGAAGCGCTCGTCGCCGTCGACGTCAACTCCGGCAAAAACAAAAATGCCAAAGACCAGCCCGAAAACATTCTCCGCACGAACCTTGAAGCCGCCGAGGAGATCGCCCGGCAGGTCCGTCTCCGCAACGTCGGCGGACTTGTCGTCATCGACTTCATCGACATGCGCACCCAGCGGGACCGCGACGCCGTTCAGCGCGCAATGGCAACTTACGTTCAGCCCGACCGCGCAAAAACCCGTCTGCTCCCCATCAGCAAATTCGGACTCATGGAGATGACCCGTCAGCGCGAACACGAAAGCGTCAAAGACGCCGTCTACGACCCGTGCCCGTACTGCAACGGCTCCGGACGCGTCAAATCACCGGTCAGCATGAGCGTTGAAATTCAGCGCCGCCTCAAAGAACTGCTCAAACGCCGCACCCGTAAAATGTCGGTCCGCGTCATCATGCATCCGACCATTCTCGAACGGCTGAAAAACGACGACGCTGAACTGCTCAGCGAGCTGGAGGAAAAGTACGGCAAGGAACTCTCCTTCCGCGCCGACCCGACCATGCACATGGAACAGTTCCGGCTCGTCAATCCGGAAACAAATCAGGAATATTAACAAGGAGTTTTGTCATGAGAGACACGTTTCTGCCCTTTTCCAAACCTGATCTGAAAGAATCCGATATTCAGGCTGTCGCGGATGTCCTGCGCTCCGGCTGGATCACCACCGGCCCCAAAGTCGCACAGTTTGAATCCGATTTCAAAACGTACCTCGGGGCGGACGACGCCGTCTCCATGACCTCCGAAACCGGCGTGATGGAAGTTCTCCTCCACGCGCTCGGAATCGGACCCGGCGACGAGGTCATAACCCCCTCCATGACCTGGGTCTCCATGATCAACCTCACCGTCCTCGCCGGTGCAAAACCGGTCTTCGTCGACGTCAACAAAGACACTTTAATGGTTGATCCCGAAGAGGTCGAAGCGCACATCACGCCGCGCACGAAACTGATTGTCCCCGTCCACTTCGCCGGAGCCAGCGCCGATCTCGATCCGCTCCGCGCCATTGCGGAAAAACACGGAATCCGCCTTGTGGAAGATGCCGCGCACGCGCTCGGAACCCGCTACAAAGGCAAACTCATCGGCTCCTCCGGAACCGCGATGTTCTCGTTCCACCCCATCAAGAACATCACAACCGGCGAAGGCGGAATGCTCGTCACCGATGAAGAAGAGCTGGGCAAACGCTGCCGCAGCCTCAAATTCCACGGTCTCGGCGTTGACGCTTACGACCGTCTCACACACGGACGCTCCCCCCAGGCGCAGGTTGTCGAACCGGGATACAAGTACAACATGCCCGATATGCAGGCCGTGCTCGCGCTCGGTCAGCTCGCGCGCATTGAGGAGATCAACGCCCGCCGCACCGCCCTCGCCCTCCGTTACCGTGAACTGCTTAAGGACGTCGAGGAAATTCAGCCGCTCGCCGATCCCGCTTACGATTTCAAACACGCGTGGCACCTCTTCGTCGTCCGCGTCGTCAAGGGCAAGCTCAACCGCGACGAGTTCATGGCGGCGCTGAAAGAGAAAAACATCGGCACAGGACTGCATTTCCGCTGCACACACCTCCAGAAGTTCTACCGCGAACAGATGGGCTGCAAGCCCGGCATGCTTCCCAACACCGAATGGAACTCCGACCGCATCTGTTCCATCCCGCTCTTCCCCTCCATGACGGAGAAAGACCAGGATGATGTCGTTGCCGCAATCAAAGAGGTCCTCGCATGAAGTTCAACCGTCCCGCTCAGCAGACTCCCGTACAGCCCAAAACCGGTTCCGAACCGGAAAAACCGGGACTGAATGACAAACAGAAAAAAATCCTGTTCTGGCTCCCGCTGTGGCTTTGCGCCGCGCTTCTGCTGATCGGGAATCTCGGAGTTGAACCGGTAAAGGGCTCCGAATCCCGCTGGCTCGAAGTCGTCCGTGAAATGTTCCTCACGAACGACTTCCTTCACCCGACCATCAACTTCGATCCCTATTACGACAAACCGCTGCTGACCTACTGGTTCATCGTTCTGACCTCGCTCTTCAACGGCAGAGTCGTCAATGAATTCCTGGCCCGTCTCCCGAGCGCACTTGCGGCAGTCGCCGCACTCATGGCGACCGTTTCCATTGCCAAACGCCTCTGGAACGCAGAAATCGCGCGTCTCTCCGGCTGGCTTTTCCTCACCTGCTATTCGTTCGCCTGGTGGGGACGCCTTGCCGAAGCCGATATGGCAAATCTTGCATTCTCGGCCGGCGCAATCGCGTGGTATCTTGCCTTTCGGAAAACCAAAAGTTTCCCCGGGTATCTCGGCTTCTTCCTGCTCTGCTTCATCGGCGCACACGCAAAGGGAATGGCCGCTATTGCGGTTCCCCTTCTCGCCGCGGGCGTGGACATGCTCCTTGCGAAAAGAATTCTCTTCCATTTGAACTGGAAATCCGTGCTTGCGCTTCTCATCGGAATCGGAGTCTACATGATTCCGTTCGAGCTTTCCAAACACATCGCCCCGGCAATCGCGCCTGAAACACAGAACATCATCGACGCCGACGGCACGCTCAAGACCAGCGGAATCGCACTCGCCCTGCGCGAAAACATCATCCGCTTCTTTGCTCCGTTTGACCACAACGATGAACCGTTCTACGCTTACTTCATTCATCTGCCGCGCCTGCTCCTTCCCTGGAGCCCGATCATGATCCTCGCAGTTATCGATGCCTTCCGCAGACGCAAGCAGCTGCAGGAGACGGAACGCTGGCTCTGCTGGACTCTGATTGCAATTTTCCTCTTCTTCTCCATTTCCGGATCGCGCCGCCCGTACTACATTCTTCCCGCGGTTCCGTTCTGCGCCATTCTGATGGCGCTCTATCTCTCCCGCGAATCCTTCGACCGCTGGATGGAAAAGACCAAACAGATTCTGCTTCTGCTGTTCCGCTCGCTTCCGGTTGCGGGACTGCTTCTCTGCGCACTCGCAGGAATCGTGCTGAAATTCTTCCCGGGAATCGTCCCCGCGGAATACAAGATGCTACTGCGGCTCGTCCCGCAGTCCACAGTCGCCGCGCTCGCCGCGGTGTTCATCCTCGGAATGTTCCTGTTTCATCTGCGCAGCGAACCGCCGTTTACGGAAATCCTGCCGGATGTGAAACTTGCAAAGTCAATCTTCTCCATCTACATTTCCCTGCTCGTGGTGTTCGTTTACGTCATCCCGACCGCTTCGCAGTTCCGCACAATCCGCTACACATTCCGCCAGATGATGCTCCGCGCCGAACAGATGCGCGTGCCGGATGAAAACATTTACTTCTACCAGTCCGAGCCGCGGGACGCCGTATACTATCTGAACAGGAAATCCAGAATCTCCGTCATTGCGGACAAGGAGGAACTGGAAAAACTCCGCAGGGAAAAACCGGGACAGCGCATTCTGCTGATTGCCCAGAACCGCAAATTCGAGAACCTTCCGGCAGAAACGCTCAACCGTCTCCCCGTCACCGCCCGCGAACCGAATTTCCCGTGGGATTCCAGAGAAAACATCCGCAAGAATTATGTCATGCGCATGATTCTGCCGGTCAACAAAAAAGTACAATGAAAAGGACTTGCTTTGCAATGAATAAATTTTTACTTCTGTTTTCCGCCATCCTTTTCACTGCCGGAACAGCCCTCTTTTCTCAGACAAAGCCGGCTTCTGCGACAAAAACATCACCCCTGAAACAAAAAACAAAAAAAAGGGATTACACTATGCTGGATCGAGAAAAAATTGAATGGTCGCAACACTACTGGTGCGACACGGATGACAACACTCTGCCGCGCGTGCTGCTGATCGGCGACTCCATTGTCGCTGGTCACCGCTTCGACGTCTCGGACAGGCTGAAAGGGATCGCAACCGTTGCGGCCTTCTCCTCCTCGAAGATCGTCGGCGACCCGGGATTCTACCGCGAGCTTCAGCTTGCTCTCGCGGATTATCCGGTCGACCTGATCTGCATCAACAACGGTCTTCACGGCACGCCCTACACGGATGAATACTACCGGGAGCGCCTGAAAGAGCTTGTTCTCTTCCTGCGCCAGAACACCCGCGCCCGCCTCACTTGGCGCAATTCCACGCCGATCACAGTCAAAAACGAACCGGAAAAATTTGCGGAGCTCAATGAAATGGTTCTCCACCGCAACCGCATCGCGGAAGAGATCATGAAAGAACTCCACGTTCCGGTTCTCGACCTCTACACCCCCATGTCACAGCATCCGGAATACAGCGCGAAGGACGGCTATCATTACAATGCTGAGGGACGCTCGGCGCAGGCGGATATCGTCGCGGAATTCCTGAAGAAAATGCTCGCAGCGCGCTCGCTCGAAGTCAACATCAACGGCTTCCGCACAGACTTCCCCGGACACGTCTCCGACTGGTACGGATACGAATGTCTCAACTTCAAACTTGAAGGCATTCCCTGCAAGCTCGTCAAGCCGAATGTCACGCCCGACCCGAAAAAGCGCTGGTTCTGGCGCGCCCGTTTCTTCGGAGCATTCCCGAACGCCGACTGGGCTCTGCTCGACCGAGGATGGTATGTCGCGCATATCGACGTCACCGAACTTTACGGTTCCGCGGAATCCAACCGCCGCTTCGACATGCTCTACAACTTCCTCACTTCGCTCGGATTCAACAGGAAATGCGTTCCCGTCGGCTACAGCCGCGGCGGACTCGACGTCTACAACTGGGCGGTCAAAAACACCGACAAGGTAAGCTGCCTCTATCTTGACAACCCCGTCTGCGACTTCAAGAGCTGGCCCGGCGCAAAAGGTCACGGTCCCGGCGACGAAGAGAGCTGGAAGAACTGTCTCAAAGCCTGGAACTTCACCGAAGAACAGGCGATGGCATACGACAAAAATCCGCTTGACAACCTCAAGCCGCTCGCCGATGCAGGAATTCCGATTCTGCATCTCTGCGGCGACGCCGATGAAGTCGTTCCCGCCGATGAAAACACAATGATCGTTGAG
Organism: Lentisphaeria bacterium UBA4640; assembly: GCA_002405835.1. Lineage (GTDB taxonomy): Bacteria > Verrucomicrobiota > Lentisphaeria > Victivallales > UBA1829 > UBA1829. Next base: position 40,511 of record DHMO01000043.1, read on the forward strand.
AAACGTTACCGTGAACTCGGCGGTCACATCGAGGTCATCTACAAGCCCGGTGCAAAGCATCACCCGCACTGCCTTGAGAACCCGCAGCCGATCGTCGATTTCGTCCTCAAATACAACAAGGACTGATTCGTCACTCCGTGTTCACGTGCCCGCGCCGACGGAGGTTTCTGTACTCCTTCGGCGTCATGGCGCATTCACGGAAAAACTGCTTGCGGAAATAGGAAACATCGCTGTATCCCGCCTCGTATGCGATCTGCTTGACCGGCGCGTTCGACCGTTCCAGCATTTCGCATGCCTTGCGGATCCGTTCGCGGCGGATCGCATCCCCGACGGTGCACCCGCACACCTGCGAATAGAGCCGGCTCAGGTAATCCGGATGACACTGCAGGTGTGCGGCAATCTCCGAAGTCGTCAAAGCCTCGTCAAAATGAATCCGGATATACTGGTTCGCCGCATCGGTCAGCGCGGTTCTTCCGCCTCCTCCCGCACATTTCCGCAAAGCCTCGCGCAGCAGAATTGCCGAGAGCGCATCCAGATTCTCCTGCGCCGTTCCCTCCCCTTCCAGCATCCGGCGCCTCTGCTCCCCGAGCAGGAGCTGCAGATATGCCCCGGCGAATTCCGGCGACGCAACCGGCGCACGCGGTTCCTCCTGGGCAAAATATGCATAATCCTCTCTCTTTTCAAATGCTGTATGCATCCAGAAAAATGAAAGCTCCGGCTCGTATGCCGCGAGTCCGCCATGACGGCGGAACGGAAGCAGAAACAGCCGTTCCCCCGCTTCGACATGGAACTCCCGTTCCTCCTCAAATATATCCAGCCGTCCGCTTAGAACAATAATCAGTTCCAGCGAATCAATCGTCCGCACCGGATGCCGGCCGTGTCCGCGCGAAACGAAACGTCCGGCGGAAAGAAAATGCGGGCATGGAATATCGGTCATGTCAGATTTCTCCTCTTTTTCTATTACTTTACACCCCTGTTATTTTTTTGCAAGCCGGTGTATAATAAAAGGAGCAAAGTTCCCCAAACCAAAGGAGTCTTGGAATGAACGCCTATCAGAATTCAAAAATCGGTGAAGTACGTCTGAACGACGCCTATTTCGCGCCGCGCATCGCAGCCAACCACACGAACACGCTCCCGGCAAACGTCCGCAAATGCCACGAAACAACCCGTCTTGAGGCATTCCGTCTCGACTGGAAGAAGGGCATGCCGAATCATCCCCATTTCTTCTGGGATTCCGACGTCGCCAAAGTTCTGGAAGGCATGGCATACGACCTCATCCTCAACCCCGATCCTGAGCGCGAAAAAGAACTCAACGAGTATGTGGATCTCGTCTGCTCCGCTCAGCAGCCCGACGGCTATCTGAACATCTTCTTCACGGTCGTTGCCCCCGACATGCGCTGGAAAAATCTCCATGAATTCCACGAGCTCTACTGCGCCGGACATCTCATGGAAGCCGCCGTTGCACACTGGCAGGCGACCGGGAAGCGCAACTTCCTCGACTGCATGTGCCGCTACGCCGACTACATCGCCAGCGTCTTCGGGCGTGAGCCCGGACAGCTCCGCGGATACCCCGGACACGAAGAGATTGAACTTGCTCTCTGCAAACTCGCCGACGCGACCGGAAACAAAAAGTATCTCGACCTCGCCAAGTATTTTGTCGATGAACGCGGAACCGAACCGAACTATTTTGCAGAAGAGATCAAACAGCTGAAACGCCAGGCATGGCCCCTCGATTATTATCAGGCGCACAAGCCCGTCCGTGAACAGACTGAAGCAGTCGGACACGCCGTCCGTGCACTCTATCTCTACTCCGGCATGGCGGACGTCGCGCTCCGGACCGACGACAAGTCTCTCCTCGACGCCTGCGAACGCCTCTGGGACAGTGTCGTGCACAGCAAAATGTTCGTCACCGGAGGTGTCGGCAGCAATCCGCACGATGAAAGTTTCTCCTACCCCTACAACCTCCCGAACACAACAGCCTACGCAGAATCCTGTGCCGCAATGGCGCTCGTTCTCTTCTCCGAACGCATGCTGAATCTGACCGGTGATTCCAAATATGCGGACGTCATGGAACTTGGACTCTGCAACGGGGCAATCAGCGGAATCTCCCTCAGCGGAACGGAATTCTTCTACGCCAACCCCATTGTCATCGCCGACAACTGCCCGCCAAGCTCCGGACACAACATGACCCGCACACGCCAGCCCTGGTTCGGATGCTCCTGCTGCCCGACAAGTTTCTGCCGTTTCATCCCGCAGATCGCATCTTTCGCCTACTCGAAATCCGGCGACGCACTCCGCATCGCCATCCCAGTAGCCGCGAACGGTGCTGTCGCTCTCGACAACGGTGAATTCAAATTTGAAGTGACCGGCGGCTACCCGTTCGACGGACACGTTGTCTTCCGCGTTCTTTCCGCTCCGGAATCTCCGGTCGCTCTCGAATTCCGCATTCCCGGCTGGTGCCGCAAGTACACGGTCTCCATGCAGGGAGAACTCAAAAAGGGATTCCTCGTTCTCAAACGCGCATGGAAGCCGGGCGACGAAGTTGTTCTCGACTTTGACATGCCCGTCGAGCTCGTCCGGGCGAACCCGCTTGTGGAAGAGGATGCCGGAAAAGTTGCTCTTTCGCGCGGTCCGGTCGTCTACTGTCTTGAAAGCGTCGACAACGGAAAACTGCTCTCACAGCTCCTCATTCCCGGAGACCAGACATTCCGTCTGGAGCCGCTCAAAGGACTCCTCGACGTTCCCGGGATCACCGGGAAAGCCATCCGCGAAACGCTCCCCGAAGCGGACACGCTCTACAGCGCGGCGCGTCCCGAACGCACGGAAACGGAATTCCACGCCATTCCGTATGCTCTCTGGCAGAACCGCGGAGACGCCGCCATGACTCTCTGGCTGCGCACCGTCTGACAGACTCCCGCCAAATGAAAAGCGCCGCATCCGTTTTTCCTCCGGATGCGGCGCAGTTTTTATGCAGAACTGCTTTATTTATGCAGGATGATCAGCTGATGCATCGCCCGGCTCATGGCGGTGTAAATGCCGTGCCTGTTCTTCCAGCGTTCATCGTTTTCATCCACATCAAGCAGAATCACGACTTTCGATTCGCAGCCTTTGTACTTCATGTAGGTGAAATACGAAACCTCCATTGCGCCGATCTCCGGCGCGCGCTCCACGATATGGAATCGCCCGACGTCATGATTTTCCCCGATGCTCGTATGCTCCAGCGAATGCCCGCCCAGAATCACGATATCCTGAAGCGGAACGCCTTCCGTCAAAACCAGCCGTTCCAGCTCCTGCTCCAGCAGTGCGCGGCAGTCGCCATGCAGCACATGCACATCCGCCCCCTCCGGAGCCGAATCCATGATGGTCGACACCGTGGTCTGATACGGCTTCAGCATTTCATAAATCTTCCTGGTGTTGCGGCAGTTTTTCGTCAGCAGAACCGGAGGAATACCGAAATCCGGCAGCTTCAGCTCTTTCGTGAAAATATTCTGATCCGGATCGTAGAAAATGTAGCAGGGCGCACCTTCCGGAATCAGCATCGTGATCACATTCCACACCTCAGGCGCAAAATCCTGTCCTTCGTCGACGACAAGCGCATCGTAATAAAAATCAGTTCTCTGAAGGTAGGTCTTCAGCAGATTCGGCAGAACCTCCGAATAAAGACGCGGATTGCTCCGGTATTTGCCGACCTGCGATTCCGGGATCTTCAGAAGTTCGATGCAGAATTCAAAAAAGGCGGCGGCTTTGATCGTCCGACTCTTTTTCACGGCCTGTTTCAGGTGTTTCGCAAGCAGCTGATTGAAACAGAGAAGCAGCACATTCGCTCCGTCCGCCGCCAGACGCTCCGCCTTCTTCACCGCCATAACCGTCTTGCCCGATCCGGCACAGCCCTCCACCAGCAGACGCGGGAAGTTCCCCAGCGCGTCCAGAAGCGTACACTGCTGTTCCGTGAGAAGGAAAAACTGCTTCTCCTCGATTCCAATCCGCTCCGAAAGTCGTTTCCCGTATTCAAAAACCGGCGACAGCACTCGCAGAATCTCCTCCGGTGCAACCGCTCCGGACAGGTTCGAGGGCATCTGCGCATCATCCAGCAGGCGCGTCGCGAACTTTTCGATATACGGCAATCCGGTTCCGGTCAGCACAATATCCTGCGCCTCCGCCGGCCACACTTCTCCGTAGCCGCAGGAGGGGAAACAGACGCAGTGTGCAAATTTCATCGGGAATTCCCGATGCAGCGATTCCTGCAGCAGGCGCATCACCGCATATTTGTTCCGTTTTGCCTGCTCCACCGGGTCAATCGGGCGCCCTTCCTGATACCATTGTCCGTGACGGTATGAAATCGCTCCGCCTTTGACTTCAATCACGAGCATTCCCTTTTCCGGATGATACAGCAGAAAATCAATCTCGCCGTCCCACCGTTTCCGGTTCAGATCCCGCGTCACATAGTCAAAGGAATGAAACACGTACCACTCATCGGAAAGCTCCTTCCGGATCGCTTCAAAAACGATCTGCTCCGACATCGGACGCCGGGTCAGATCGCATTCGACTGGTATCATGACCGCCATTTTCAGTCATCCACTTTCTCGGTCAGATTCCGCTTCAGAACCCCGATTTCAACCATCCGCTCCGCCAGCTTCTTCATGGTGTCGAAAGTGGATAGAAACGACTGCATGTTCATCACCAGACGGAAATTTTTCTCCGGCGTCGGTTCCTTCCCCGCCGGATCCGGCTGAAACGTTGCAAAATCCATCCGGACAAGTCCGCCCGCAAAATGAATCTGCGGCATTCCGTCTCCGTAAAACTCTTCTTTCACCTGCATCTTGACAACTCCTCTCTCAGAACACGCGGAAACGTGCGCCGAGCGCATTGAAATCATCAATGAAACGCGGATACGTCACGTTCACGCACTCCGCATCGCGGATGATCGTCTCACCGATCGCGCCGAGTCCGGCAATCGCAAGCGCCATCGCAATCCGGTGATCCTTGTAACTGTTGCACGCCGCGCCGTGAACTTCCGTTCCGGCATGAATGATCATGCCGTCCGGCTCCTCTTCGATGCGCACTCCGAAACGGCGCAGTTCGCGCGTCATGCAGGCAATCCGGTCCGTCTCCTTGATGCGCGCCTGGGCGACGTTGTAAATGCGCGTCGTTCCCTTTGCAAACGAAGCTGCAACGGCAATCGCGGGCAGCGCATCGGGCGTGGCGTTCAAATCGAGTTCGGCGGCAACGAGCGGACCGTCGCGGCGCACCGTGGTAACATTGCCGTCGCGGATGATCTTCATGCCCATGCGCTCCATGAGTGAAAACACCGCCTTGTCGCCCTGCAGATCGTTGAAATCAAGATTGCGGATCTGAAGCTCGCAGCCGGTCACGGCCGACGTCACGAGCGGAAATGTTGCAGTCGAAAAATCCGCAGGAATCGTCACATCGAACGGACGGATGCTCTGCTTGCCCGGAATTTCAAAATGCGTCAGGTCCTCCGACGCCGTAAAGCGCAGTCCGACCCGTTTCATCCAGCCGAGCGTAATTTCCACATACGGTTTCTCGTTCAGATTTTCCACCTCGACCACCGTATCCTGTTCCGCAAACGGAGCAGAAAGCAGAATTGCCGTCACATACTGCGACGACTCGCCGTTGACCAGCGTTTTCCCGTTCGTCATCGGTCCCTCGACGGTGAACGGACACCGCCCGAACGACGCCTCCGTCTTCACACCGAGTTTCCCCAGCGCGGAAAGCAGATGCGCCATCGGACGAGAGCGCAGCGACTCGTCGCCGTCGAACGAAACGGGGAACGGGCGCAACGCCGCGAGTCCCGCAAAGATTTTAATGGAAGTTCCGGAATTCGCCATATCAATCACGCCCGACGGCTGATGCAGATCTCCGCCGGTTCCCGTAACCGTCCAGACCGCATCGGTTCCGCGGTCAACGGTCGCTCCCAGCGCCTTCGCCGCGCGCACCGCCGCAAGCGTATCCGCCGAAACCAGCGGCGCATGGATCCGGGAAACGCCGTCCGCCATCATCGCCAGCGCAACGGCGCGGATCGTGTGGGATTTTGAACCGGGAACGGCAATCGTTCCCGAAAGGGTTCTCGGATTGACTATCAGATTCATTCTCGTACCTTCCTTCCGTAAACAGTTTTCTTTACCCTCGTACTATACACCTCAATTGCAAAAAATCATCCCGCAAAACAAAGAAAAAAACACTTATTTTTCAAATCCGCGCTTGTTACTCCCCCCGAAGCATGGTATATTACGGAATGATTGTTTCTCAATAACAAAGGAAAGTAGAACATGAAAATTCTGGTAGTCAATGCCGGCAGCTCCTCCCTCAAGTACACGCTTTTCAACATGGAAGGCGGAAAAAATGAAGTTCTCGCAAGCGGACAGGTCGAACGTATCGGAAGCGATACCCCCAATCTGATCTACAAACGCCCCGACGGCTTCAAGAAAGAGATTCCCCTCCATATCACAAACCACGGCGAAGCTCTCTCCGAAGTCCGCAAAATGCTCGTCGATCCTGAAGTCGGCGTCATCAAGAGCCTCTCCGAAGTCTCCGCTATCGGTCACCGCGTCCTCCACGGCGGCGAAAAAGTCACCCAGCCGGTCAAAATCACGCCGGAAGTCAAGGACATCATCCGCGAATGCTTCCCCCTCGGACCGCTTCACAACCCCGCGAACCTCACCGGAATCGAAGCCTGCGAAAAAGACTTCCCCGGAGTCCCCAACGTCGGCGTCTTCGACACTCAGTTTCACCAGACCATGCCCCCGGAAGCATACCTCTATGCCATCCCCTATGACTACTACAAAAAGTACGGCATCCGCAAATACGGCTTCCACGGAACCAGCCACCACTATGTGACCCTCTCCTCCGCCGAATTCCTCGGAAAGAAACTCGAAGACACCACCATCATCACCTGCCACCTCGGCAACGGCTGCTCCATGGCAGCTGTCAAAAACGGAAAAGTCATCGACACCACAATGGGACTCACCCCGCTTGAAGGTCTCATGATGGGAACCCGTTCCGGCGACCTCGATCCCGCCGCCGTCCTCCGTCTCATCGAACTCGGACACTCCCGCGAGGAAGTCGACAAGATCCTCAACAAGCAGTCCGGTCTCTACGGCATCGGCGGAATCAACAGCGGCGACATGCGCGACATGATGAACGCCGCTGCCGACGGCAACGCTCAGGCTGAACTCGCAATCAAGATGTTCGTCCGCCGCGTCATCAAGTACATCGGCGCATACTACGTCCTTCTCGGCGGTGCTGACGCCCTCGTCTTCACCGGCGGCATCGGCGAATACTCCCTCCCCATCCGCCAGCGCATCATGGAAGGGCTCTCCGCTCTCAACATCCGCATCGACAACGAGAAGAACAACCATTGCTTCGGCAAAAAAGGCGTCATCTCCACCGATGACTCCGCATGGAAAGCAATCGTCATGCCCACAAACGAAGAGCTGATGATCGCCCTCTCCACCATGCGCGTTCTCGGACTCGACAAATAACATTGTCTCTCTGGCGCGTCCGCTCCCCCCGGGACGGACGCGCTTTTTTTTCAGGATTGCGACATGCAGACAACAGAAATTATCCTGCTCCGTCACGGAGAAACCATTGCCAATGCCAACGGCACCGTGCAGGGACAGCTCGACGTCGAACTGAATGCAACTGGCGTCCGGCAGGCGGAGCGTCTCGCGGAACGTCTGCGCGACGTCCGCCTCGACGCCATCTATGCGAGCGACCTTTCCCGTGCCATGCACACCGCCCGAATCGTAGCCGAACCGCACAAGCTCGACGTCGTTCCGTCTCCGGAGTTCCGCGAGTGGCACTTAGGCGCATGGCAGGGACGCCGGATTGCGGACATTCTGACTCTTTTCCCCGGCGAATTTGAGGGATTTGTTCATGATTCTCTGACTGCGGTCATCACCGGCGGCGAACCCCGGTCCGCATTTCAGCGCCGCGTTTCCGATGCAATCGACCTGCTGGTCGCCCGTCATTCCGGCGGACGGATCGCAATCGTCTCGCACGGCGGCGCATTAGGCATGATCCTCAAGCACATTCTGAATGCGGAGACCGTCTCCTTCTCCCGCCGCCCGAAAACGAGCAACGCCGCCTATTCCAAAGTGATTCATTTTGAAGACGGCACGTGGCAGCTGCTCACCTGGAACGACACTTCGCACCTCGACGGACTCGGCTCCGAACTCGGCAAGTGGTGATTTTGAGCTTCCTGAGCCTCCTCTGAAGTTTACGCTAAAATACGGAAAACAAACTCTCCCGAAATTAAAAAACAAAACCGCCGTTCCATTTCTTTGCAGACTGGAACGGCGGAAGAACTATTAAAAGAAACTACTTTTATTCAGCAGTCTCTTCAGCAAAATTCGAAAACTTTACCATCTTCCCTTCTTTTGTCTCTTCGTCAATGAAGTAGGTGTACTTTTCTTCCATCACTTTCTTTGCTTTCTCACGATCCAAAGTATCAACACGGCCATCCAGCATCAAAGTGTTTACTCTGTTGCTATGACGCAATGCAACAACCCCCTTGCCTTTTTCATAAGAGCTTTGTTTCTGCCCAATAGAATAAGCCTCTTTTCTAGAAGAATTCATCGGAGCACCTTTATAAATGATCGAGTCAGCCGCTAAAAACGACTTTGTTGGATCCATATCCAAGCGAGAGCGCATGAAAATTTTAGCATTGAACGACGTTGCTTTTCCGCCATCAAGATCAGCATCTCCAACAGGCACACCATAGCCTTCAGCTCCATTCGGATTTCCTCGTGTCAGAGGACAGTTTACAACCGTTTTTGCTGTGTTGTTTCTCATATCGTTGCGGAAGTATTTTTTATCTTCCAACCCCCAAAACCATGGCTCATTGTTTGCTGTTTCCGCCGGAGGTAACAAATCTTCGCTATCATTCGCGTACAGCACAAATACAGCACCGACCTGCTTCAAATTACTGGAACATGCCGTTGCCATTGCACTCGCCCGAGCCTTGTTCAAAGCCGGCATTGTGAGACCTGCGAGGATGGCAATGATGGAAATTACCACGAGGAGCTCTGTAAGGGTGAAATTCTGTTTCTTCATTCTATCTTTCCTTTCTTATTTTTCTGGTCTTGATATGACACCATTCCATGAGGTTGCATACCGGAATGTACTCGTTCCTAAAGCAGGTTTAGAAGTTTTTGCATTTCCTTCTATTGTATAAACTGCAACAGGAGCCAACAGAGTCATCTTCACATCATCTTTGTTTGTGCCGTTTTCCTGGTACAAATAAAAACTGGAAGCTGTATCTCCGTTGGTTCTATAGATAATAGTATAAGGCTTCCCCCAAGGATCAAGAAACCCCTCAGTTTTCGGATCCAAAGACGTCCCCTTTTTCACATAGGAAGCAGGAGGATCTAAAAATGTTATTTTTTTCGTATTATTATGAAATTGTTCATTACCAGAACCAGCTTCAGTTTTCTTATTATCCTTGTTTGAGTACTGATAGCCAGTCAGCATAGAAAAGAAATTCTTATACCCTTGAGTCAAAGTCGTTGACTGTGTCGGATAAGCATTTTCTGTGGGAGAATAGAGGTTCTGAGCTGAACCAGAATCCCCTTCATCTTTAAGGTTCCCCGTTGGAGCTCCTGTCGAAGTCGGGTTCGGCATCTGCCCGTATTCGGATTCAAAGTTCTTGATGGCGAGCGCAATGGAATTGCATTCAGCGGCGGCTTTATTCAGCTTCGCAGTCGCGCGGGCGCTGTTGAGAACGGGAATCGCGAGACCGACCAAAATGGCGATGATTCCCACCACCATCAGGATTTCCACAAGAGTGTAGCATTTGATTTTCATACGGGGAAAACTCCTTCTTTCTGTCAATTTTCCTTCTGAGCTGAATTATACAGCCAATCTCTCAATCTGTCAACCCCCGAAGCAGAAAAAATCGCAAAAAAATTGCATGGTCGGAGAGCACAGAAAACTTTTTCCCCGCCGTCCTTGAAAAAGCAATATTGTGTATTATATTTATATAGAGTAAAATAAGGAGGATTCATCATGGCCATACCTATCGCCCCCACACCTTTTCTGACCGGGAAATCCGCCGAGCGTTTCGACCGCATCATGAAAGAAAATGAAAAAAAGCCCAAAGAGAAACTTGTCATGCCCCAAATCGACTGGGAGAAACTTCACCAGGCCCGCTTGGAAATCCTGAAGGAAAGAGGTCTCATTAAATGAATTCGCGCAACCATTTTGAGTTTGACAAATGGACAATTGAAAAAGCATCCGAACTGCTGTCTCCGCAAAGCGTGGATTGCGGAGACAGTGATTTGAATGAATACTTTCATTCCCAATGCGCGCTGTTCCAAAAGGCTCTGATGACACAGAGTTATGTATTCTACGAAACTGCTGACCCTCTGCCCATTGTATGGGGCGCTGTCGATTTTTGCAATGACGCTCTTCCCAAAGAGGCGATTCCCGGAAGCTCCCGCCGGAAAATTCCGCATCTGAAGCGCGGTTTTGAAACGTTTCCAGCTGTAAAAATCACTCGTCTTGGAATTCAGCGGAAACAGCAAAAATGCGGAATTGGAACAGCATTGCTCACCGTCATCAAACATTTTTTCCTGGAAGACAACCGTACCGGCTGCCGGTTCATCACAGTCGATGCGTACCGCGGAGCAGTCCCCTTCTATGAAAAGAACGGTTTCACCCGAACTCTCGCTCCAGAAGATGAAGATCCGGACGCCCCCACAATCTCTCTGTTTTTCGATCTCTCCCGAATCGAGCGCTGACCGTTCCGGGCACGGGCTCCCTTCAAATTATTTTGCAAAAAAATAACGATTCTTCATTTTTTCTTCTTGATTTTTAACGTTTCAGGGTTTATACTTAGCGGAAACCGGGATTTTGTGTTTCCCGCAACTTATCAACAGAACAAAAGGTCGAAGAATGAAAGTTATGCATCTTGCATTGTCGGCTCTGGCGATCGGCGCACTCCCCCTCGCGGCGGATGTTCCGGAACTGGAGAGCCTCGTGCCCGAAGCCAAAGGTTTCGAGCTCATCTACAAATTCAATCCGAAAACGTATCTCCAGAACGGATACGAAATCGACAACGCCGAAGGTCTCATCGGAAATCTCAAACGAATCGGCTATCTTGTCAAACTCACCGACAAACAGGACAAACAGACCTGGGCTTATGCGGAAATGGATCCCTTCTCCCAGAACCTCTCTGCCGTCGGCGTGCCCACTGAAACATCCGGAATCATTGCGGACTATGTCACAAATCTGACAGTCTCCTCCAATGTCCCCGGTGTTGAAACCGGAGCATTCGAAAAAGGGAACATCGAATTCTGGCAGGGCAATTACGGCGCCAACAACAATAAGAATATCCCCGGCGCGAGCAACGGCAAGTACGATTTCGGCGACGGCACCAATGATAAGAGACCCGGTTACGGCTCCATGCAGGTTCACAACTACCTGAAAAAGCAGACCGTTTTCGCCTTCAACAATCACCGCAACGGCACCCCGGACCTCGGCATCGGCAACAACCCGAAGGGACACCCGGACTGGACCTTCACCGGCGCCTCCAGAAACTACAAAGACGCACAGATCTTTGTAGTCGGCAAATTCGAAAATCTCAAGAAGCTCCCCGTTGTCCGCGTCGATGCTTCCAAGATCAAATTCACGCCGAGACTGGACCGGGACAACCCCAACTACAAGCCAGGGGAACCGATGACCTTCACGTTCACCGTGGATTTCGGCAATCAGCAGCTTCCCAAGAAACCCTATTCCTTAAAATGGAAACGCACCGGCGATGACGGCATCACCAAATCCGGCATCGAAGTTGTCACTCCGGGGAAGCCGATCACCGTCACCACAAGCTCCGACAAGCCCGGATTTGTCCGCATGGAAGCATGGCTGCTCGACCACAACGGTCGTCAGGTCACCATCTCCTATCCCCATCCGTGGGAAAAAGGAAAATTCATCAAGCGCGCAAAATTTGACGGCGGTGCAGGCGTGGATATCTACTCCCTCAAGCAGGCGGTTCCCGAACCGGCGGATTTCGATGCGTTCTGGGCAAAACAGAAGGCGAGACTCAACGCCGTTCCGGTCAAGTACACCATGACGGAAGTTCCGTGCAAAACCAAAGGCGTGAAGCAGTACGCAGTCTCCGTGGATTGTGCCGGTCCGCGCCCAGTCACCGGCTACCTCACCATTCCCGAAAACGCCAAAGACAAATCCCTGAAGGCGGAAGTCTGCTTCCACGGCTACGGAACCAGCATCCAGAGACCGTCCAACGCAACATGGTTCCCGAGAAACGCCATTCGATTCGACGTCAACGCTCACGGTTATGACCTCGGAAAGGATGATGCTTATTACAAGGATTTCTTTGAAAAAATCAAATCCAACGGCAAAATCTACGCGTTCGACCCGAAGCAGAACAGCGATCCGGAGACCGCTTACTTCAACGGCATGGCGCTCCGCGTGATGCGCGCGCTCCAGTTCGTCAAATCCCTCCCGCAGTGGAACGGCAAGGAACTGAACGTCTCCGGCGGAAGCCAGGGCGGACTCCAGACCATCTGGGCGGCCGGACTCGACCCGCAGGTCACCTATGCGCAGCCCACGATTCCGTGGTGCGCCGACCTCGGCGCTCACAAAACCATCAACCGTCTCAACGGCTGGCGTCCGGACTATGTTCCCGCGCTCGACTACTACGACATCGTCAACCATGCCAAGCGCATCCCGCTGACCTGCAACACCTACATTGAGCGCGCAGGTCTCGGCGACTATGTCTGCCCTCCGAGCGGCGTGACCATCATCTACAACAACATCCGGGGTCCGAAAAAGATCAGATTCTGCCAGGGATCCGATCACGGCTTCTCCCTGAATTACTGGCAGTCCTTCACGGTCGAAGCCAAGTAAAAAAACGGTTTTTTCTCCGTCCAGGCCGGGCGAAATGCCCGGCTTTTTTGTTTTTCCTCGTTTTCGCGATTGAAAAAAATGTGTTTCCGGTGTATCTTACCGGATGATTTTTACAACTGAACAAAAGGTGGTCAGAATGGATTACAGAATTGAAATCGCGGTCAAGCCCGAATGGCATGACGCCAGAGGCGAAGCCGCCCTCAAGAAAATCAACGATTTCCTTCACGGCAACGTTGAAAAAATCCGCACCCGGGACGTCTTCACCGTCTCAGCGGACATCACGAAGGAACAGGCGGAGAAGATCGCCGCCGAACTCGCCAATCCGGTTCTCCAGGATCACCGCGTCGGAGAATCCGCACCCGGACAGCCCTTCGACTTCGACTGGATCGTCGCCGTCGGATTCCGCCCCGGCGTCACCGACAACGTCGGCCGCACCGCGCGTGAAGCGGTCGGCGACATCATCGGCCGCAAGCTCTCACGCTCCGAAGACGTCTACAGCTCCGTCGAATACATGTTCACCGCAAAGGATCTCACCCGCAAACAGGTCGAAACCATCGCGCACGGAGTTCTCGCAAACCAGCTGATCGAATCCGTCAAAGTTCTCTCCCGCGACGAAGTGGCGAAGAACGGAATGCCGCTCAACAAGCCGGTCGTCAACGGAATCGGCGGCGGTGAAGTCCACCTCATCGACCTCAATGTCTCCGATGAAAAACTCATGGAAATCAGCCGTTCCAGAACGCTCGCGCTGACCCTTGAGGAGATGAAATCCATTCAGAATTATTTCCGCACAGCAAAGGACCGCGCGCAGTACGGACTCGGCGAACCGACCGACGTCGAGCTCGAAGTTCTCGCGCAGACCTGGTCTGAACACTGCAAACACAAAATCTTCAGCGCGGAAGTCGATTACACCGACAAGACCACCGGCGAACACGATCACTACGTCTCCCTCTACAAAACCTTCGTCCAGAAGGGCACAAAGGAGATCGCCAAGAAAGTCGACTGGCTCGTCTCTGTCTTCACCGACAACGCGGGCGTGATCAAGTTCAACGACAAGCTCGACCTTGTCTACAAAGTTGAAACCCACAACAGCCCCTCCGCGCTCGATCCCTACGGCGGCGCAATGACCGGCATCGTCGGCGTCAACCGCGACCCGCTGGGAACCGGACAGGGCGCAGATCTTCTCGTCAACGTCTGGGGCTACTGTCTCGGCTCGCCGTTCACCGCCCCGAAAGATGTTCCCGAAGGTCTGCTCCACCCGCGCCGCCTCCGCGACGGCGTTCACAAGGGCGTGATCGACGGCGGCAACCAGAGCGGCATTCCCTACGGAATCGGCTGGGAACGCTTCGACGAACGCTACATCGGCAAGCCGCTCGTCTACTGCGGAACCCTCGGAACCCTCCCGAAAATGGTCGGCAAAGTTCCGGGCTCCACGAAAACCATCAAGCCGGGCGACCTCATTGTCATGACCGGCGGACGCATCGGCAAGGACGGCATCCACGGCGCGACCTTCTCCAGCGAAGAGCTGCACAAGGACAGCCCGGTGCAGGCGGTTCAGATCGGCGACCCGATCACCCAGAAGAAGATGTCCGACTTCATCTATGAAATCCGCGAACGCAACCTCTACCGTTTCGTCACAGACAACGGCGCGGGCGGTCTCTCCTCCAGCGTCGGCGAAATGGCGGAAATCTCCAACGGCTGCCGCATGGACCTCGCAAAGGCCCCGCTGAAATACGCCGGACTCCGTCCGTGGGAAATCCTCGTTTCCGAAGCGCAGGAGCGCATGAGCTTCGCCGTTCCGCCGGAAAACATCGACGAATTCCTCGCCATGGCGAAAGCCCGCGACGTTGAGGCAACCGTTCTCGGAGAATTCACCGACGACGGCAAGTTCTGCATGACCTACGGCGATAAAGTCGTCGCCTGCCTCGATATCAGCTTCATGCACGACGGACTTCCGCGCCTTCACCTCAAGGCAGTCTGGGAGCCGAAGCTCTTTGAAGAGCCCGATTTCGCAAGCCGTTCCGTCAAGGCCGATGTGCTCTCCATGCTCGGCCGCCTGAACATCTGCTCCGGCGAATACAAGGCGCGCCAGTACGACCACGAGGTCAAAGGTCTCAGCGTCATCAAGCCGTACACCGGCGTCAAACGCGACGTTGCTTCCGATGCGACCGTCTACATGGTTGAACCGCTCACGATGGAAGGCGTCGTCCTCTCCGCCGGCATCATGCCGCGCTACAGCGACATCGACACTTACCACATGATGGCCTCCACCATGGATGTTGCAATCCGCCAGGCCGTTGCAGTCGGCGCCGATCCGAACCACCTTGCCGGACTTGACAACTTCTGCTGGCCCGACCCGGTCCAGAGCGAAAAGACTCCGGACGGCGAATACAAGCTCGCCCAGCTCGTCCGCGCCAACAAGGCGCTCTATGATTACGCGCTCGCCTTCACCGTTCCCTGCGTTTCCGGCAAGGACAGCATGAAGAACGACAGCACACGCGGCGGACGCAAGATCTCCATCCCGCCGACCGTTCTGTTCAGCGTCATGGGCAAGATCAATGATATCTCCAAAGCCGTCTCCATCGACGCCAAGCTCGCGGGCGACGCCGTCTGCGTCATCGGCGCGACCAAGCGCGAACTCGGCGGCAGCGAATACTTCGCCATGCTGGGCAAGATCGGCAACGACGTTCCGAAGGTGGATGCGGATATGGCGAACAAGACCTATGCGGCATACTACAAGGCGCTCAACTCCGGACTGTTCCACTCCGCGATCTCCCCGGCGATCGGCGGACTCGCCATCGCCGCCGCGCGCGCCACAATGGGCGGACGTCTCGGCATGACAATCAACCTCGACGCCGTTCCGAAGACGGACAAGCTGAACGATCTGGAGACCCTGTTCTCCGAATCGAACAGCCGCTTCCTCATCACCTGCGCGAAGGGCGATGTTGCAAAACTGAAAGAAATCTTTGCCGGAATTCCGTTCGCGGAAGTCGGCGAAACCAATACAAGCGGCAATCTGGAATTTGTTTCCGCCGCGGGCAAAGTCGACGTCCCGGTGGAAGAGATGGTCGCGAACTACAAAGCCACACTCGCCGGAGTGTAAGGAGAAAAACAGATGAACAAACGTATCCGCAAGAAAAAATGTCTCGGCGAATTCAAGGAACTCGCCTTCGATCTGACCGCAACCTATGCCAAGCTCGAACCGGAAGCTGCCGACGAGCTTGTCGACAAGATTCTCGCCAAAGCGGGCGAGCTGAACATGACCTGCGGCGGAACCTTCAATCTTGACAACTGCGATCTTCTGTTCGCAACGGGCCGCATCCGCACGAACGAGGCCGAGCGCAAGGACAAGATGGTTGAATTCTTCCGTTCCATTCCGGGCGTGGAGAAGGTGGAAGCCAGCGATTTCTTCGACGCCTGCTACACCCCGATCGAAGACGATGAATGCGGCTGCGGCTGTCACGATCATGATCATGACGATTGCTGCTGCAAGTAATCTGCAATCCGGTCAGCAAAAAGCCGCCGCGAGCTCAACTCCGGCGGCTTTTTTGCTGTACTTGTAATTTTGTTCAGTTGCGGGAAACCAGATTTTCCGGCTTTGTATGAAGAACTTTTGCAAGTTTTTCCGCCGCAGCCATAGTCACAGGGCGTTTTCCCCGTTCATATTCACTCAGCACGGACTGCCGGATCCCCGTCGCAGCTGCAAGTTGTTTTTGAGTCATCTCATTTTTCAGCCGATAACCGAGAAGAACTCTCCAGCGGTTCGCCTTGTCAAATGCGGTTCGATTTGCATCAAGCAGTTTCTCTTCGGGAGAAATCTGCGAGACTTCCCAGCGTTGCTTCAAATAATTGATTATCTCCTGCGCATCCACACCATGAATACAAATTTCATTTTGCGTATGGGGCGTTTTCACGAGAGCCAACATAATACACCTCCAGTTCCAGTTCTGTTTCAGACAAAACCTGCCAACAGGCTACGTAGTGATACCCTAAATGGCAATGATGTCTATTATTTGTTAATTTAGAGTAATTCTTCCACGATGGTTGCTCTGGCCCATTGTCAGCAAGATCCTGCTTCAATGCCATATATAAAGCAATCGTTCGAACTGGCAATTTTTCTATTTGCCGTTCCAGCTTCCGTTTAATCCTTACCGTCCACATATTAATCTCCGCATTTTGTAATATATCACAAAATATTACTTTTTCAAGTATCAGGAATACATCTTTTTCCAGGGCTATTTTTTTCTTTCCCGCCCGTTCACCGTTTTTCTTGCCAATCCGGAGAATAAAATTCTCAAATTCCCTTGAAAACTGTTCATTCGGCTGTATATTAACCGTGAGATTTGCGCAAAGGATTTTTTGAGAGTATCGGGTAACACCGGGGAAGGATATTCCATGACAGATCGAATTGTTGTATCAGGACGCGGACTCGTCACGCCGATCGGCGTCGGGCTCGACGAAAATATGAAGGCTCTGAAAGAGGGGAAAACCGGAACCGTTTTCGTTCCCGAATGGAAAGAACTCGGTCTCGATGCTCAGGTCGCAGGTCTCTCAAACCACGACGTCGAATGCCCCGTTCTCAATCAGAAAAACAAACGGTTCATGTCCGCCAACTCGAAAATGGCGGTTGCGGCGGCTTATGAGGCTCTCACCGAAGCAGGATTCACCATGGAAAACCTGCCGCATGAAATGGCGGTCATCAACGGCTGCGGCGGCTCCGCATACTCCGAAGTTTACGCGAACGCAACCACCTACATGGAAACGCGCCGCATCCGCCGCGTCTCCCCGTTCGCCGTCCCGCGCATCATGCCCTCTTCCGCAGTGGCAAACCTCTCGCTCGTCTTCGGGCTCACCGGAGAATCCTACGACATCAGCGCGGCGTGCACCAGCAGCGCACAGGCAATCATCGCCGGCGCACGTCTCATTCTCTCCGGCGAATATGACATCGTCATGGTCGGAGGCTCCGAAGAGGTCAGCTGGGAACAGGCGCTCGGATTCAACGCCATGCGCGCACTCTCCCATTCCTACAACGACACTCCGCAGTGCGCAAGCCGTCCGTTCGACAAGAAGCGCGATGGTTTCGTTCTCGGCGAAGGCGCCGGCATTCTGATTCTCGAACGCGAATCCCGCGCGCTTGCACGCGGTCACAAGCCCAAAGCGATCCTTTCCGGGTTCTCCGCGAACAGCAATGCAACCGACATGGTCGTTCCCAATGCGGAATCCAGCGCGAACCTCATGCGCAAGGCTCTCCGCATGGCAAACCTCGAACCGAAAGATATCGGATACATCAACACCCACGGAACCGCGACTCCGGTCGGCGACCCCGTGGAAATGGAATCCATCCGCCTCGTCTTTGATGAAACCGCAAAACCGGTCATCAACAGCACGAAATCCATGACGGGTCACATGATCGGCGCAGCGGGCGCTGTCGAAGCGATCTTCTCCTCGCTCATGATCGAACACTCGTTCATCTGCCCGACCGCCAACCTCGACGAGCCCGGCGACGAATTTGCCTGGGCAGATCTCATCCGCAAAACACGCGAAAACGTTGACCTCAAACACGCGCTGAGCAACAGCTTCGGCTTCGGCGGCTCCAACGCGTGCATCGTCTTCTCCAAATGGGAATGACCGTCTATCCGGAAGATGCGGTGATTCAGGCTCCGCTGGCGGGGCATACCGACATGCCGATGAGGCTGTCGTCGCGCCGCCACGGCTGCCGCTACGCATTTACGGAAATGATTGATGCGGGTTCTCTCGTCTTCGGCAATCAGAAAACCTTGACTCTGGCGCAGCGTTCTCCTCAGGAGGATTTTCTCGGAATCCAGCTTGTCGGTTCCGACCTTGACCACCTCAAGCGCGCCGTCGAAATCATCAATGAGCGCGACTACAATGTTCTGGACTTCAATCTCGGCTGTCCCGCACCGAAAGTCGAGCGCAAATGCGAAGGCATCGCTTTCGCCCTGCGCCGTCCCGATGAAGCGGTGAAGGCGTTCGAACTCATCGTCCGAACCTCCCGCATTCCGGTGACCGTCAAAACTCGCATCCAGCACCCGGAAGATCCCGAACCGACCGTCCGTTTCGCCAAACGTCTCGAAGAAGCGGGCGCGCAGGCGCTGACAATTCACGGACGCGTCATGAAAGCGTTCTATTCGGGTCCGGTTGCATTCCACATCATCCGCGCCGTGCGCGAAGCGCTGACAATTCCTGTGATTGCGAACGGCGGAATCATGGACGCCGCGTCATGCCGTGAAATGCGCGAAAAAACGGGATGCTCCCGCGTGATGATCGCCCGCGGAGCGCTCGGCAACCCGTGGATTTTCTCCGAAGTCTCCGACCCGGCGTTTCAGCCGCCGACCGTGCAGGAGTTCGCGGACGAACTGGAACGGCATCTGCATGAAATGACCGCGTTTTACGGCGAGGAACTCGGTTTCCGCATCGGACGCAAATGCATTCTGGAGTATCTGCGCGGACGCGGCTATCCGAGCACACTCCGCGCCTCGGCGTCGTACATCGCAGCGGAGGCGGATTTCCAGCGAATGATGGACGAGGTCCGCAAGGGGCCGGTCGGCACACCCGATCCGGCGCGCATGATTCGCAGGTAATTTTTTCCAATTCCTCTTTTATTTTCCGCAGATGATGCTATATTCCTTTGTAAAATAATTCAACAAAGGAGAACGCCCCATGCGTGGAATCTGTTTCATCGGCGCCGGGAAAATGGCGACCGCAATCGCCGGAGGAATGGTCCGGAAGAATATCAAAACCGAAATTCACACCTTCGATCCGCTCCCCGCGGCGGCGGAACAGTTCTGCAGAACCTGCGGAGGAACCGCCTTTCCTTCCCCGGTCGCCGCACTTGAAAACACCGACGTTGTTCTCCTTGCCGTCAAACCGCAGTATCTGACCGGCGCGGTGGAAGCGATCCGCGCCGCCATCGGAAACCGTCTGGTAATCTCAATCGTCGCCGGCGCGACAATTGCGGCTCTGGAAACTCTGACCGGAACGAAACGCATCATCCGCGTCATGCCGAACACACCCGCACTTGTCGGTGAAGGAATGAGCTGCATTGCCGCTTCTCCCGCCGTTTCCGAAGAGGATCTCGCCGAAGCGGAAACTCTGCTTTCCGCAGTCGGACTCTGCCGCAGAGTCGGCGAAAACCAGCTGGACGCGGTGACCGGACTCAGCGGAAGCGGTCCGGCGTTTGTTCTCGAATTCATCCAGGCGCTCGCGGACGGCGGCGTTTATGCCGGACTTCCCCGCGCGACTGCAATCGAACTTGCAATCCAGACCGTTCTCGGTTCCGCCAAGATGGCGCGTGACGCCAAAGCGACCGTCGGAGAACTGCGCGATGCAGTCATCTCTCCCGCCGGAACCACTTCGCGCGGCGTGATGGAACTCGCAAAAGGCGCATTTGCCGCAACGGTCGCACAGGCTGTAGTCTCCGCGGCGGACCGCTCGGCGGAACTCGGAGCCCTCGCGGCGAAAAAGTAAGGAAAATTCCATGATTCATTATGCGGACCTGTTCCTCGCCTGGAAATATTTCAAACCGAAACGCAGCGCAGTCTCGGTCATCACGCTGATCTCCGTGGTCGGCGTGGCGCTCGGCGTCGGCGTCCTCATCGTCGTCCTCGCAGTCATGACCGGCTTCACGGACAAGATGAAGGAGAAGCTGCTTGACACCACCTCCCACGCACAGGCGTATTCGCTCACCGGCAGATACATGGCGTACCCGGAAACCGTCACTGAAACCGTCAAAAAACACGGCGGAACCGCGCTCCCGATCGTTGCCGCGCCCGTCCTGCTCCAGGTCGGCGACCGTTTTATCCCGAAGCAGCTCGTGGCGTTCGAACCGGAAGAGGGCGCAAAACAGTTCAAGGTCGATGAGGTCATTGAACGCGGAAAGTTTTCCCTGAACCGCGGTGAGATTCTCATTAGCTATCTGACCGCGCGCGACCTCGGGCTTATGCCGGGCGACAAGGTGCTCCTGCACTCGCCCTCGCATCTGGCGGGACTCGTCAAACGCGATGCAGACGGCAAGATTCAGCTCAGCGACAAAACGTACCTTCCCGGGGAATTCAAAATCAGCGGAACTTTCGCGTTCGGCAAATACGATTTCGACCGAGATGTTATCTTCCTTAATCTGGAGGACGCTGACGAGCTTTTCGGACTTCCTCTCGGAGCCGCGACAAGCGTTTACATCTGGACCGGAGACCCGTTCCACATGACCCCGTTCATGCAGGCGCTGAAGGGCGACCTCCCGCTCCACCGCGTCTACTCCTGGCAGGAGCTCAACGCGCGTCTGCTCGGCGTGCTGAACGTGGAAAAGAACATGCAGTTCTTCCTCCTCGTGTTCATCGTGCTCGTTGCCGCGTTCAGCATCACCAACACGCTGATCACGACAGTGATCCAGAAAACACGCGAAATCGGCGTGCTGAAGTCGATGGGAGCCTCCTCGGGAACCGTCATGCGGATTTTCATTCTGCAGGGTTTCTTCGTGGGACTGATCGGAACAGCCTGCGGAATCGGGCTCGGCGTGCTCGTGGTCCGCTTCCGCATGAACATCCTCGCCGCGCTCCGCTTCATCACCGGACAGGATATCTTCCCGAAAGAGTTCTACGTGTTCAGTGAACTCCCCGCGCATATCGTTGTGAGCGACGTCCTCTGGATCGCCGCCATCTCCATCCTTCTCTGCACGTTCGGCGGTGTGATTCCCGCGTTCCGGGCAGCAAAACTCGACCCCGCAGGAGCCTTGCGTTATGAATAACCAGACCAGCGAACCGTTTCTCTCCGTGGAAACGGTCACGAAATCGTTCCGGATCGCGGCAAGCCGCATCGACGTTCTCAAAGGCGTCTCCTTCACCGCCCGGCGCGGCGAATGGATCGCCCTCACCGGAGCCTCCGGAAGCGGAAAAACAACCCTGCTCGACATCATCGGAACCATCTCGCGCCCCGATTCCGGACGCGTCCTCATCGACGGCACCGACACCGCCGCCCTCTCCCCGCGCAAAAGCATCGTATTCCGGCGCAAAAAAATCGGCTTCGTGTTTCAGTCCTATCACCTGCTCCCTGAACTCACGATTCTCGAGAACGCCATGCTCCCGGGAATGCTCGACGGACGCCCCGTCTCCCTCTGCCGCAAACGCGCGGCGGAACTGCTCGAACGCGTTGGACTTTACCACCGCATCGGCCACCGCCCGAATGAACTTTCCGGAGGGGAACAGCAGCGGGCGGCAATCGCACGCGCTCTGCTCAATGAACCGGAGCTGCTCCTTGCCGATGAACCGACCGGAAACCTCGACTCCGTCACCGGCAGAGGCATCCTCGACATCTTCCGTTCCATCCACGAATCCGGCAATATGTCGATCGTAATGGTCACCCACGACCGCTCCGTTGCGGCGCTCGCCGACCGGATTCTGGAACTGCGCGACGGTTCGTTTTTCGCCTAAAACAGCTCAATGGAAACAAAAACACAACAAAAATTAGCCGTCACTACTTGAAAAACTCTTTTTTTGCGGTAAATTACAGTAACGGCAGAAAAGTAGCTTCATTGGACGGTTTCCGTACGGGAACCGGGGAAAATCCCGCAGTGGATTTTCCGGAAAAATGCTCGAATCAGTCATCTTTCAGCCAGATGATTTCATCGGGCGTTTTTTTGAACAACGAAGTTAGAAGCCACTAATGTTCATAAAAACAAACTACCGGCGAAACGGTCTCAAATACCGCTCCTCCGGCTTTCAGAAAAGGACAGAAAGAAAATGGCACAACACAAATGTTCGTGCGGATGCGGATGCGATGCCTCCAAAACCCGCGAGTACAAAGTCCCCACCGGAAATGAAACCACCCTGGATGAACTTCCCGTCGGTATGACCGCGACGATTGTGAAAGTTCTTCCGGACGCGCGCGGACGCAAAAAATTCGCCGATGTCGGTCTCGTCGCAGGAACCGAGCTCCTCATGGAAGCTCACGCTCCCTTCGGCGGTCTGCTCCGCGTCAAAGTCATGGAAACCAGCATGGCGCTTCATCGCGACGACGCCGCAAATTTCGTTATCAAGAAAGAAGAGGCAAACTAAGATGAAAAAACATTTCAGAGTCGCTCTTGCAGGCAACCCGAACTGCGGCAAGACTTGCATCTTCAACGCGCTCACCGGCGCACGCCAGCACGTCGGCAACTACCCCGGTGTCACTGTCGAGAGCAAATCCGGTTCATTTGTACTGAACGACATGGAAATTGAACTCATCGACCTCCCGGGCGTATACTCCCTCTCGTCCTCCTCCCCCGAAGAAGACGTCGTCTTCCAGGAACTCACAAAGCCCGGAATCGACCTGATTCTGAACGTCGTGGATTCCTCCATCCCGCGCCGCAGTCTCTATCTCACCACCCAGCTCGCCGAACTCCACATCCCCATGCTCCTCGCTTTCAACATGAGCGACGACGCCAAGAGAAAAGGTCTCAAGTTCGACATCCCGAAGCTGGAAAAATATTTCGGCTCCCCGATCGTCCAGACTATCGGAAGCAAAGCCGACGGTGTGCGCCCCCTCCTCTCCAAACTCGCCGAGACACTCTCCAAACTTGAAGACCACGGCGTTCCCATGCTCACCTACGGCGAAGACATCGATGACGCCATCAAAGCCGTTGCCGGCAAAATCGACGCCCTCAACGTTGAAAAGTACAAGCACATCCCCGCGCGCTTCTTCGCAATCAAACTTCTTGAACACGATACCGCCGCAATGCGCATTCCCGAGTTCAAAGCCGTCCACGAGGAAGTCGAAGTCCAGATCAAGCACCTCTGGGACAAACACGCAATCGAAGCCGACACCTTCATGGCCGACCGCCGCTACGCAATGCTCGCCGGAGCCTGCCGCGACGCCATCTCCATGACGCAGGAAAAACGCCGCGAAATCTCCGACAAGATCGACGCGGTCATGACCAACAAATTCCTCGGTCTCCCGCTCTTCCTCCTCATCATCTACGCAACCTTCTGGTTCACCTTCACCCTCGCCGATCCCTTCATGGGCTACATCGAAGACTTTTTCGCATGGCTCGGCGACACCGTCAAGGCCGTCTGGAGTGAAGATACCCTGCCCTACTTCCGCGACCTCGTCACAGACGGCATCATCGGCGGCGTGGGCGGCGTTATCGTCTTCCTCCCGAACATCCTCTTCCTCTTCTTCGCAATCGCGATTTTGGAAGATTCCGGCTACATGGCCCGCGCTGCGTTCGTCATGGACGGCATCATGCGCAAGTTCGGACTGCAGGGACGCTCCTTCGTCCCCCTCGTCCTCGGATTCGGATGCTCCGTCCCCGCAATCATGGCAACCCGCGTGATTGAATCCGAACGCGACCGCAAAGTCACCGTCATGGTTCTCCCCCTGATGAGCTGCGGCGCACGCCTCCCGATCTACGCACTCATCATCCCCGCCTTCTTCGCACTGAAGTATCAGGCGACCATGATGTTCATCATGTACCTGATCGGCGTCATCATCGCCCTCATCGCGGCGCGCATCATGAAATCCACGCTCTTCAAAGGCGACGGCGAAGTCTACCTCATGGAACTCCCGCCGTACCGTCTCCCCACACTCAAGAGCCTCCTGCTCCACATGTGGGACCGCGGCCGCATGTACCTGCAGAAAGCCGGAACGATCATCCTCGCGACCAGCATCATCCTTTACATCTGCAACACTCTGCCCGAAAAGACCGAATTTTCCAAGGATTACGACGGCATGATCGAAAAGGTTCAGACAGCCAAGGCGCTGACCGATGCCCAGATCAAGGTTCTGGAAGACACCAAGCTCTTCGAGGAAGAAGTGCTCGCTCAGGTCAAGAAGGATAAAGTCATCCCCGCTGAAGCCATTGAGGAACTCGGCGAAAAAGAACTCACCGAAGCCCAGGCTCCGATCGTCAAGCTCTCCCAGGAACTCAACGATGAAGTCTCCAAACTCGAAAACGAGAAACAGGCGGAGTCGATGGAGTACACCATCTCCGGACGCATCGGACATGCTCTCGAACCCTTCTTCCGTCCGATCGGATTTGACTGGAAGCTCACGACCGCTTCGATCGGCGCACTCGCCGCAAAAGAGGTGTTCGTCTCCCAGCTCGGGATCCTCTATGCGGAAGGTGAAGCGGATGAGGAATCCGTTCCGCTGCGCGAACAGCTGGCGTCGGTCTACACCCCGCTGCAGGGCTTCTGCATCATGCTGTTCTGCCTGCTCTCGATCCCCTGCCTTGCAACTCTGGCGGTCATCCGCCGCGAGCTGAACTCCTGGAAGATGATGTTCGTGGAAGCTGGCGGGCTCTTCTGCCTCGCCTACATCATGACGTTCATCGCCTACCACATCGGCACGATCCTCAACATCGGCACGAAGATGCTCCACTGAGCCTTGCAAACCGCATGAATCCAGGCCTGTTCCGGTCTCCCCGGGACAGGCTTTTTTCATTTTCAGCCTTGAAAAATTTCATACGCCGGACTATATTTCCAGAAAATCACAGGAGGTTCTCATGAACACAAAACTCGCTCTGGCTCTCACAGCCGCTCTCTCTGTCTCATCGCTGCTTTCCGCCGCCGATATTGCCCTCCCCGCTCCTGACCGCAAAGGCGGCATGCCGCTCATGCAGACGCTCAATCAGCGCAAATCCGGACGCGCCTATGCAGAAAAACCGCTCTCCCTCCAGACCGTCTCCGACCTGCTCTGGGCAGCCGGCGGCGTCAACCGCCCCGATGGACGCATGACCGCCCCCACTGCACGCAACATTCAGGAGATCACGCTCTATGTCATCCTCCCCTCCGGCATGTACCGCTACGATGCAAAAGCAAACACTCTCGTACAGATTTCAAACGAGAATCTGACGCAGTCCATCACCGGAAAAGCCCCGCTGACCGTCGTCTACGTTGCCGACACGAAAAAACAGCCGAACCTCAAGATGAGCGCGGTTGACTGCGGATTCATCGGACAGAACATCTACCTTTACTGTGCCTCCGCCGGACTCTCCACCGTAATCCGCGGGAGCTTCGGCAAGGATTTCATCTCCAGACTGAACCTCCCGGAAGGCTCGGAAGTCTTCTTCATCCAGTCGGTCGGATTCCCGAAATGAACGCGGAAAAAAAACTCAATTGCGGCTTTTCCATGCCCGTTCTCGGGCTCGGAACCTGGCAGATGGGCGGACGTGAAACGCGGGATCCGTCGGACGACGGCAAATCTTCCGCCGCCGCGCTCGCGGCCGGACTTGAAATGGGATACCGCCATATCGACACCGCCGAGATGTACGCCGCCGGCTTCTCCGAAGAAATCGTCGGCGACGCCATTTCCGGCTTTGACCGTTCCGCCCTTTTCCTGACCTCCAAAGTCTGGAAGACGCATCTGCATTACGACGATGTCCTCCGCGCCGCAGAAAGCTCGCTGAAACGGCTGAAAACCGATTATCTCGACCTCTATCTCATCCACCAGGTTGACGACACGGTTCCGATCCGTGAAACCATGCGTGCGCTGAACCGCCTGGTTGACGAGAAGCTGATCCGCAACATTGGCGTGAGCAACTTTGCGATTGAGCGTTTTGAACATGCGCAAGGTTGGGCGGACTCCAAAGTCGTTGCAAATCAAGTGCATTACAATCTAAAAGTCCGCGAGGCGGAAAAATCCGGACTGCTGAAATATTGTCAGGAGAACGACGTCATGCTGATTGCCTGGCGTCCGCTTCAGAAGGGTATGCTTCTGGAAAAAGTTCCGGATTGTGTCCGAGAAATTGCGGATCAGACGGGTCTTTCCGCCGCGCAGCTTGCATTAAGCTGGCTAACGAGTCAGGCGAATGTCGTCACCATCTCCATGACGCGCAATCCCGCGCACATGCGCGAGAACCTGCTTGCCTCCGCATTTGAGCTTCCGCCAGATGCCGTGGAGTATCTCCGCCGCGAGTTTCCGGATCAGGAAGCAGCCTCCTCCGCAGTTGCCCTGTCGTAATCAATTACATTCGGAAGGTTCTCCACTTGGGCGAAACAAGCACCAGGGAATCGTTTTTTGCAATCAACTTTACAGACACATCCATTTTTGCACACATTTGTTTCTGACGGATTATTGTTTCTCCGTTAAAGGTTATATCGAATTCGCAATTCTTCTTTTCTCGCATTGAGGCGGGCTAATGCAGCCTTTTCCTGCTCGATTGCAAGCTCAAGTTCTTTCATTTGTTTATTCAATTTGAAAACATCTGCTGGAGAGACATTTCCAGAGAGAACAGCCATTTGTGCAAGCAACTTACCCGCATCATATGCATTAAGGATTTCTGCCAATTTTTTATTGCGCCGATTAAGCTCTGACTCAATACGATCATATTCTGCCTTGGCATTAGCGTATTCGCTGTTTTGCACGCGAGACGATGAGTCTGTGTAACGAATTTTCTGTAAAATCGCAAAGGGAGCCAGTGCGAGGAGGCACTTGAATTGGCAAAAAAAATGTG
>DHMO01000026.1:0-411 GCA_002405835.1 Lentisphaeria bacterium UBA4640
GGCTCTCCTTCAAAATTGGAGAATGAACCCGGCGGCGACTTCTTTTCGTCCTTCACCGGATCGACGTCAAACGGCGGCACACCGTCGTCCTCCGGATCGGGCGCCGGAGCCTGATTCATCTCCTGAGCCGGCTGAGGGCGCGGCGCTTCCGGCTGCGGATACTGCGGCGGAGGTGCATACTGCGGAGCCGGCTGCTGATATTGCGGCGGGGGCGGCGCGTACTGCGGAGGATACGGCTGGGCATAGGGCTGCTGATACTGCGGCGGGGGCGGCGCGTACTGCGGAGGATACGGCTGGGCATAGGGCTGCTGATACTGCGGCGGAGGCGGCGCGTACTGCGGGACCGGTTGCGGACGCGGCGGTTCGGGATAAGGCTCCGGTTCCGGAACAGGTGCAGGAGCGGGCGGCTGC
>DHMO01000026.1:536-69799 GCA_002405835.1 Lentisphaeria bacterium UBA4640
GTCCTTCTTCAGACGGATGCGGAAATCAAGGTTGTTCAGCAGAATGCTTTTCCAGTCCGCAAAGAAAACCAGCACGAGCCCGGTCAGCAGAACGGTCATGGAGACGATCATTGTTCCGACGGTTCCGATGTGTCTGCGGATGAGTCCGGCGGGGACGTTTTCGAATGCGGGCGCGGCGAACTGCGCGCCAAGCACTCCGCCGGAGAGCGCGAGTTCCGGCGCTCCCGGATGCCCGATGCCGAGCTTTGTGGTCCATTCGACCATGTCGCGCGGGAACATCGCCATAATCAGCGTCATGCCGATCACCACCATTGCGAGCGCGGCGATATACCCCTTCCGTTTTGCCGGAACCGGAATAAAACTGCGGCCGAGACAGATCAGCAGAAACGCCGTGATCGGATAGATGGCGAGTCCGAAGAGATAGAACAGCACACGCGCGATTTTTGCGCCGAGCGGGCCGATGAGGTTGCGCACCGGTTCGGCGCTTCCTCCCTCAAGCACGGCAAGATCCGCCGGATTGTGTGATGCGATGGACAGTATGAAAAGCAGCAATAAAATTGCCACGAGCACATAACGGAACCGGAATTGCGTTTTCTCTTCCGCAGCGGTTGTTTCGGTTTCTTCCTGGGACATTGATTCGACTCCTTTTCTCTAGACAGAAAGATAACTCAAAACCTTTTTTTTTCAACTGCTCTTTTAAAGAAAAACAAAATTTGCCGCAAAGCCCCCGTCTAGCGGTATTCCAGCTTCAGCTCATCCACGATATACTGGTCGCTGCGGCAATGCAGATCGGCGATCCCGCAGCGCAGCTCCCGGTACGTCTGGGAGTGATAGAAAAAATTCAGTGCATCTTCCAGAGAAAACCGCATCTGCTCCGCAAACAGCGCGATGATTCGGACATACTTCATCTGCAGCAGAATTTTATTTGCTTCCATGAAACACCTCCTCCGATGACTGAAATGTCAGAAGCCGGTCCATTAAATCCTGGCGGCGGATGCAAATCTGATGATTCGTTTTTTCAAACTTCAAACGTCCCAGCGCCTCCGCTTCGGAAATCAATCCGTCAAAAAACAGTTCCAGCGTATTGAACACCTTGTCGTTGGCCACACCTCCGCGAACGATGTCATAGCTCTCCGAAACATGTCCGATCCGGTTCTCCATGATGAAATGCAGCCATTCCGAATCATATTCGGGAAAATTCTTCACACGAAGTCCGGTCAAAGCATCCGCGCTGTCATCAAAAAGATACATATTGACAATTGCCTTTTTGCCGCGCTGCCGCCAGCGGAGCGCCCACCTGGAAGCCTGCTCCTGAAGCGGAGTTGCATAGAACCCCTTCCCGAAGTCAAGCGCCTGCCGCGAAAACGAAATATCCGGCTTGCGGATTTCCAGAAAAGAACCATGATACACTTTCATCATGACAGCACTCCGCGTTCCCGCATCAGCGACAGCAGGTCGTCGACGATATAGTTTTTCCCCTGTGTATGGAGCACATCAAACGAAGGGATCACATAGCCATACAGAATATCCGACTGTTTCGTGAGCATATCGTACACCTGATTCCCGGGCAGATTCAGCCGCTCTGCAACGGATTCTATGCAGAAAACGGCAAATTCAAGAGCGGATTTATCCATGCTTTCGGTCCCGGATGAGTTGTTTGTTCCATGACAATATAGCACGCTCTCTGAAGAATGCAACATCAAGCGCACCGCCTTTTTGTCTCTTCTTTTCCCCCGGAACAAAAAATTTTTCTTTTTCCACTTGACAAATGCGCATTTCGGAACTCTAATACCGATGTATAATTTCACATAATAATTTTCAGCATCGAGGAGAGAAAAGTGGCGGAAGACTGCGACTATATTCTTGAGCTGGTCAAGGAGAACCATCTTGTCACCGACGACCAGATCGCCGAGGGCTGGGCGAAAGTGGCGTCGTCCAGCAGTGAACTCAACATTATCGACGCCCTCAAACTGCTCGGGTATCTCGACGAGAACCAGCTTCTCTCCATGCTCTGCGAACAGTATGGACTCGAACTCGTGGATCTCTCGGAATATGAAATTCCGGAAGACGTCGCCGCCCGCATTTCCCCGGAACTCGCAAAACAGTATAAAATCGTCCCCGTCCGCGTGCACGACGACATTCTCACCATCGCAATGGGCAACCCCACCGATATGGACACCGTCGACGCACTCCGCGTCGTCCTCCAGTGCGATATCGACGCCGTCGTCGCCCCGCAGGAACAGATCGACCGGCTCTACACGCTGACCTACGGAAGCGACGCCGAGAAGCTCGACCTTGCCTCTGCAGGACTCGCAAAGCCTGAAGATATCCAGCAGGTCTCCGACGGAACCGAGGACGGAACCATCGGCAAAGGCGCCGACACCGAAGAAGACGCCCCCATCATCAAGCTCGTCTCCCAGATCATCATCAACGCGTTCAACATGAAGGCGTCCGATATTCACATGGAGCCGATGGAAAAACGCTACCGCATCCGCTACCGCATCGACGGTGCGCTCCGCGAACAGCCCGGCCCCCCGAAATACCTCCAGCCCAACATCACAAGCCGTCTTAAAATCATGGCGCACATGGATATCTCCGAAAAGCGAATCCCCCTCGACGGACGTATCCAGATCAAGCTGAAGGACAAGGACATCGACCTGCGCGTATCCTCCATCCCGACCACGCACGGCGAAAGTATCGTCATGCGTATTCTCGACAAGTCCAGCATCCAGCTCGATATTCCGAAACTCGGTTTCTATTCGGACGACCAGGAGAAGATCAACCGCATCATCAACTATCCGGACGGAATCTTCCTTGTGACCGGACCGACCGGTTCCGGAAAGACGACTTCGCTTTACGCGTTCCTGAACACCATCAACACGCCGACCCGCAAAATCATCACCGTGGAAGACCCCGTCGAGTACATGCTCCCCGGCATCAACCAGGTTCAGGTGAACGTCGCCGCGAAAATGACCTTCGCCGCCGCGCTGAAGGCGATGCTGCGTCAGGCGCCGAACATCATCATGGTCGGTGAAATCCGAGACCTTGAAACGGCGGAAATCGCAATCAACGCCTCGCAGACCGGTCACCTGGTGTTCTCCACCCTGCACACCAACGACGCCCCCAGCGCCGTCACCCGACTCGTCGATATGGGCGTGAAACCGTTCCTCGTCGCCTCCTCCGTCCGCGCCGTCATGGCTCAGCGACTCCTCCGCCGCGTCTGCAAGAACTGCGGCGAACCGACCACCGCCGATCCCACGGAAATCCGCATGCTCGGTCTCGACGACAAGTTCCTTTCCCAGGCGAAACTCATGAAGGGACGCGGCTGCGACGTCTGCGGCGGAACCGGATACAAAGGCCGAGTCGGCATCTATGAAATCTTCATGCTCACCGATGAAATGCAGGACCTCATCTACAAGAAAGTCGCCGCCGCAACCATCCGCGAAGCCGCCCGTAAATCCGGTATGAGAACCCTGCGTGAAGACGCTCTCCGCAAAGCCGCGTCCGGAATCACAACCCTGTCCGAAGTCATCGCCGCAACCGTCGGCGACGTCGATTAATCTGGAGACTGACCATGCTTGACACTGAAAATCAGACCTTGAAAGACATCCTCATTGCGAACGACGCCTGCACCGAGGAACAGCTCGCCCCCGTCATCGAAGAGCATGAGCGCACCGGAACCCCGCTCCAGGAACTGCTCGTCGATTTCGGACTCCTCACCAAAGAGGAAATCCTCGAACAGATCGCCCACAGCCTCGGAACCGAAGTCTACGACCTCTCCGGAATCGAAATTCCCGAAGAGACCATCAAACTCGTCACGCCGGAAAACGCCCGCATGCTCGGCGTCCTCCCCGTCCAGTACGACGGCTCCACGCTTTACGCAGCATTCCGCTCTCCGCTGAACTACCAGTCCGTCGATGAACTCCGCTTCATCCTCGGCGGAGACGTCGCCGTTGTCGTCGCCCCCGAAGAGCAGATTCAGGAAGCAATCGAAAAGTATTACCCCGAAGACAACGCCAACGCCGCCGACCTCCTCGCCGAAATGGACATGATCGACATGGGCGACGCCGAGGACATGAGCGAATCTGAAATCCAGACCGCCGCCAACGACGCCCCGATCGTCCGCTTCGTCGACGCCGTTCTCTATCAGGCAATCAAGGACAAGGCGTCGGACATCCACTTCGAGCCGTTCGAGCACAACTTCAAAATCCGCTACCGCGTCGACGGCGCGCTCTACGAAATGGCCCCTCCGCCGAAGAGCCTCGCGGTTCCGGTCATCAGCCGCGTGAAAATTCTCTCCGGCCTGAACATTTCCGAACGCCGACGCCCGCAGGACGGTAAAATTCAGCTCAAGATCGGAGGCAAACCGATTGACCTCCGTGTTTCGACGCTCCCGACTCAGTTCGGCGAATCGGTCGTTCTCCGAATTCTCGACCGCTCGGTTGTGAACCTGGACCTCGATGTTCTCGGAATCAACGAAAACGTGCTGGAGAAAATCCGCGAAATGATTTCGCGCCCGAACGGAATCTTCATCGTGACGGGACCGACCGGTTCCGGAAAAACCACAACGCTCTATTCCGCCCTGAAAGAGATCAACAAAGTCGAAGACAAAATCCTCACCGCCGAGGACCCTGTGGAATATGACCTTGAGGGCATCATCCAGCTTCCGATCAACGAAGCCGTGGGCATGACCTTCGACCGTGCGCTGCGCGCGTTCCTCCGACAGGACCCCGATGTGATCATGCTCGGAGAGATCCGTGATATTGAATCCGGTCAGATGGCTGTTCAGGCCGCGCTGACAGGACACCTTGTGTTCTCCACCCTGCACACCAACGACGCCGCCGGCGCGGTGACGCGATTTGTCGATATGGGCGTGGAACCGTTCCTTATCACCTCGGCGCTGATCGGAATTCTGGCGCAGCGTCTTCTGCGCCGTGTCTGCCCGAAATGTAAAACGGCGTTCCGCCCGTCGGATTCGGACCTCCGTCTTCTTGAGCTTGAGCGCGCCGACGTCGGCGACAACATGTTCTACTACGGCAAAGGCTGTCCGTATTGCAACAACACGGGTTACAAGGGACGTAAAGCTCTCACGGAGCTTCTCGTGATGAATCCGAAGATCAACGATCTGATTTTAGCGAACGCCCCGACGATTGCGATCCGCGAAAAAGCCCGTGAGCTCGGCATGACGACCATGCGCGAAGACGGCGTCCGTGCGATTCTCAACGGCGAAACCACCATGGAAGAGGTGCTGAAATACACCTGAGAATCCCAGCTCGACGCACAAAAAAAGCACGGTTTCGCGACCGTGCTTTTTTTGTCCAGTAATTTTTCCTTTGGCTCAGTATGCTGAGTCGGGGAAATAAAACTTGGAGGCGTTCGTCTTGTCCACAATCTCCGAGGGAATGACAACACGCTTTTCCGTCGTCAGCGGCTGCTTGCGCGCACCGGCTACGGCATAATCCACTCCGACGGCAATCATCCGCGGAGGATAGGTCACTGTCAGAGGAACAACAGGATCACCGTCAAGAATGCGCTTCACGATCTGCTTGCTTCCGCCGCCGCCGACAATCAGCTTCACGTCGCTGCGCTTCGACTCCTGCCAGGCTTTCAGGGCGCCGAGAAGAACATCGTCGTCGCCAACCCACACAGCATCGATCTTCGGATACTTCTGAAGGTAATTCTCCATCAGCTTCAAGCCCTTCTCCGTATCCCAGTACGCCGACTGCGATTCCAGAATCTTCATCCCCGGATGCTTTGCAATCTCAGCTTTGAACGCATTCACACGATCCGAATTCACCGGACACGGAATGCCTTCCATCACAAGAATGTCGCCTTTGCCGTTCAGCTGTTTCACTAGAGCGTCCGCGGCGGCTTTGCCGAATCCGGCATTGTCTCCGGCGACCGTGACATTCTGCACATCTTTTGTCAGTCCGCGGTCGACGACAACCAGGTATTTCCCCTGTTTCGACGCCTTCGTGCAGATGCTCGTCAGCGGTCCGGGCTCCTGCGGAAGAACAACAAGTGCATCCACTTTCTGAACCAGAAGATTCTCGATCTTGTCAACCTGTTCCGCCGCATCCTTTGCAGTCGAAATGATGACGCGGACATTCGGGTCCTTCTTTTCCCAGTTTTTCTTCGCCTGTTCCGCCCACCAGACGATTCCGCCCGTCCAGCCGTGGTCGGCGGCGGGAATCGAAACGCCTATTTTAATCGTGTCTGCATTGCTCTTCGCTTCTCCGCATCCCGTGCTGAAGAGAAGTCCGGCCGCCGCGCAGAGGGCGGCTGCAACAAATTTCAATTTCATATTCAATCCTTTCGGTTAAATGGTCAGACCGGCTCTTTTTTCCGCTTCGTACTGATAGCCGTTCGTGTAACGGTTTGCATTCGCGCAGCCCGTATCGCGGCGTTCCCATTCGTTCTGCAGGAAATTCACCGCGGCGGAAGGCCACGCGCAGACGTCCGGGGTTTCGAGTCCAAGCAGCATCCCGTGGTCGCCGTGCGGGTAGATATGAAGTTCGCACGGACGCTTCGCCGCGTTCATGGCTTCGGCAAAGACGATGCTGTTGTGATAATCAACCAGCTGGTCGGTGACGGTTGCCCATACAAACGCCGGAGGGGCCTTGCTCAGATCGTGCTTTTCGAGTGAACAGAGTTTCAACAGCTCTGGATCTCCGCCCGTAAGATTCTGGTAGGAACCGACATGGCTCCACGGCTCAAAGACGAGCACACCGTAGCAGAGAATCATGCCGTCGGCGTCGCCGCGCTCTCTGTCGATGCTGTCGCCGTTGTCCGCATTCACAAGATCCGTCAGGACGCCCAGCGAACCTGCGAGGTGTCCGCCGGCGGAGAATCCGCAGCTGGCGATGCGGTCGGGAATAACGTTCCATTCTGCCGCATTGGCGCGGATGATGCGCATTGCGCGGATTGCATCCTGCTGCGGAGCGGGCCAGCGGTTCGGGGCAACGCGGTAATCAAGCACAAACGCATGAAGTCCGAGCTGATTGAACGCCTTTGCAATCGGAATTCCTTCGGTGTTGCGGCAGACTCCGCCGTAGCCTCCGCCGGGGATGACGAGCACCGCTGCGCGCGGTTCCGTCCCGGGCAGAAGGAACGGAGTAATCGAAGACGGAACGGCTTCGCTGTCGCTCCACAAATAAATTTTATCCGGCATTTGAAATCTCCTTTAATGATAAAAAGGTAATATGGCATATCCCAGGTGATTTTCAAGAGGAAACATCATTTTATCCATCAGAATTCAGCGGAAAAATCATAGATATCCCACTTTTTTTCGATTGATGCCGGGATAAGTAAACGCACAGAGGAAAAATGAAGCCGTGTGTTTACTTTGAGAAAAGACAGATATTTTTGTCGAAAAACGCTTTTATACAGAAGAAACGGATTGAAAAATTTCCGGATTCCATTTTCGATGCCTGTTTGAAAGCAGATGCCGCACGAAATTCACAGACAGAAAACACGAAAACATTCTTTGGAATTTTTATGATTATCTTAAAATTCGTCCAGATTTTTTCAATGCTTCCATCCCGAAATCAAGATATTTTCTTGCCTTGTCTGTTACTGCGGAAAAACCGAATAATTTCACAGTTTCACGATAAAGAGTATTCTGCTTGCAGGCATTGAAATCCTCCAGAATTTCCAACATGGCGTTGGCCAGTTCTTCTGGTGGGATTTCATCAATTGCCCGGCGTGATAAACTGTCCAGCGAAACCCGGTAGTCCAGATAACTTTCCGCACTTTGCCCCATAGCCCAGAATACGCGGACATCTCCAATTTTTGTGATTTTCCAATATTGGGGCAGACATTCATTCAATATATGGAGAATCTGGTCGCCCATACGGTTGAATCCCCACGCTTTCACGACCCGTCTCTTTAATACTGTTTCATAGATCGGACCTTCAAATTGGATGATTTCACGTATCTGTCTGCGGATCAAATCCCGTGCTGACGGGTCATAAAAGAATTCCTGTGCGTAAACAGACTCTCCATTCCACATGCAGTATTCTTTGCGGTGTTCCGGTCGATAAGACGCCGTTGCTCCGCTTTCCGGTTTGGTTTCAACGGCAGGAATTTCCGCAGACTGAACAGGAACTGGCGATATGGGCGCCGGTTCCTGTTCAGTCCGGAGCTTTTCAATCAGAGCCAGCAGATGCTCTTCCGCCCGCCTGCGGTCGAATGCCCAGTCAACACTCCATGCACGGCAGGTGTGCCAGCCTAGCGAGTGAAGTACACTGTCACGCAAATTGTCACGATCTCGAACAGTCCGTTGTGCCGCATAGACATGGCCGTCACATTCGATTCCGAGTAGAAATTCATCCGGTTTATCCGGATGGCGGACCGCGAGATCAATCCGATAGCCGGAACAGCCCACATTGCGCTCCCAAGTCAAACCATGTGCGGACAGGAACTCCGCAATAGTGTCAATCAGTCCTTCTGTATTCTTTTCCGCAGAGATTTTACTCTGAATATGGAATCCTTTTTCGGCATAATCCAGAAAATATTTCAGGTGAGCTGCTCCTGTTGCATTGGTCCGGTTCAATTCAATCTGCTGCGAGCGAATACTAGAAAACACCACGACCTGTTCCTTGGCCCGTGTAATGGCGACATTTAAACGCCGTTCGCCGCCCTGACGGTTCAATGGGCCGAAATTCATAGAGAATTTTCCGTCTGCATCAGGGGCATAGCAAATGGAAAACAGGATGACGTCACGCTCATCCCCCTGAACATTTTCCAGGTTTTTGACGAACAACGGTTCTGCATTACGATCGCTGAAATATTCTTCCAGTTCCGGATGCCTGATCCGCTCCTGTTCCATCAGGTCTTCGATAAGCTCTTTCTGCGCCTGACTGAAGGTCACGATCCCGATACTGCGTTGTTTTCTGACCGGTTTTTCCAAATGCGTAAACACATACTTCACCAGTGCTTCCGCTTCTTTGCGGTTGGTTCTTGTCGCTTTTCGGTCGTAAATTGCGTTTGGCACAAATTCAAAGCGCACTCCCAGACTATCCGAATTGCGTGCAGCAGGGAAGGTAAACAGACGATCTTCATAATAATAATGGTTGCTGAATGAAATCAATGCTTCATGGCGGCTGCGGTAATGCCAGTTCAAATAAGTAGAATGAAGTCCAGCGGCAATACATTCATCCAAAATACTTTCCATGTCTTCAGGCTCATCCGGCAATTTTTCTTCATCCTCCTGCTCGCCTTTCTGGAAGAAATTAGTCGGCGGCATCTGTTTGGGATCGCCGACAACGATCAGCTGTTTCCCGCGGGCAATGACGCCGACCGCATCCCAGACCGGAATTTGCGAAGCTTCATCAAAAACAATCAGATCAAACTGTTCGGAATCCGGCGGCAGATACTGTGCAACAGATAGCGGACTCATCAGAAAACATGGTTTCAGCACTGGCGCCAAAGTGGGAATCTGTTCCAGAAGCTGGCGTATAGGTTTCTGTCTGGCGCGTTTTTCGCATTCCCGTTTAAGAATCCCCAGTTCTGTGCCATCCGGACATGGCCCGGAGCGGCGGCGCGGCAATGCCGAGGCCAGACGGGCAAAAATGATCTGTTTGGACAGATGGGTATATTTTGCATCCAGTTCGCGAAATTTTAGAATCCGCTCTTCCTGATTTGCTCCGGAGAAATTGCAGAGAACGGGCGATTGAGCTAAAATCTGGTTAAGCATTTCCACTGCATAACAATCCGAAAATATTTTGAAAATCCCGGCAGTTTCCAGTTCGCCGTTTTCCAATGCATCGGCAAACGCGGCAAGCCCGGCTGCATCGGCTTCCCGACGCAGCTTCCGGTAGCGCAGCACGCCACGCAATTCTCCGGAGAGGTCGATCATATGCCGGAGTTTTTTTCCCAGAATTTCAAGGTCGGCTTCCGTTTGAAATTCTGCGGCATAGCTGCCGATGCCATGTATTTTTTCCTGAAAATCATTCCAGATCAGCAAAAAGGCATCGATCTGTTCGCAGACCTGTGCATTTTTTGCAAAATTTTGTTCCGCATCCGGCAGCAAGGTTTGCAATTTTTGCCGCATCCTGTTTTTTCTTTCCGGATCCATTCCGGCTGCATCGTCTATCTGCTGAAGAATGTTTTCTGTCTGTGCCAAAACCGTGTCTACTGCTTTCCAGTCAACTTCACCGTTATTCCAAAGTTTTCCGAGCAGTGTTTTTACTTTCACTTGCACATTTTCTATTTTCTGATGAACAAGAGAGAAATTTTCCGCATCTGGCAGCAACTGTGACAATTCAGCAATAGTCAACCGGGGACCGCCAAGTTTTTTTATGCCGGACAACTCTTTCAGCAACGCGGTATTCCGGATATACTTTATCAGGAAAAAAGCCTGATTGTTCTGCTGAATCCGGGCGGCAATGCCGGAAAAATCCAGATTGATGAGTTCTTTCAGATGATAATTCCGCAATTTTGCAGACAATGACCGTTCCTCTTCCGCCCAGGTGCAAAATTTTCTCAGAGAATCTGCATTCTCCTGAAAATCGTCATCAAGAAATCCCGCCGGAATATTTCCGCAATTTTTGAGAGTTTGAGAAAGAAGAGCTGCATGATAAACATCATGGACGGTAAATTTTCCGCCCGATTCCAGCGCTTGCGTCTGCTTCATAAAATGCTGCTGCAGACTATCAAGCGTTTTCAACATTTCGCCGAACACACTCAAAATTTCATTTTCCAGAACCGGGCTCCAGTTCTGCACGGAAATGTCTTGCAATGCGTCAAGAGCTTCTCTTGAAGTTCCCTGCCAGGCATTGGCCAGGTCAGATACCAGACGTCCGATTGTTTCAAATGCTTCCTGAGACTGATTCAAACAGTCGATCTTCAACAGATTTCCCCGTAGAGAATCTGCTTTATGAAGCAGACGCGAAAAACAGTCATATGCGGACAAGCCATTCGGAAAACGCTGGTGCAGTGCAGAAATATATTCATTCAGTTCCGCCCGAACCTGGATCATTGACCGGACAACTGCATCCCATTCCCCGGAAACAGACTGTTCCGGCACATTCAAAGCTTCAGCAAACTGTGCAAGGACTTCCGCTTTTCCCGATTTGCTGGAATGCAGTTCGAGACAGAACGGCTTCAGTCCTATGCCGGAAAGCCGTTTATGAACAACTTCCAGGGCCGCTTTTTTCTCGGAAACGAAAAGCACCCTCCGCCCCGTAGCCAGATTGTGCGCAATAATGTTGGTAATGGTTTGAGACTTTCCAGTTCCCGGAGGTCCATGGAGCACAAAATTCTTGCCCATTTGTGAATACAGCACTGCCGCAAGCTGGGAAGAGTCGGCATTCACCGGACAGTAAAGATTTTTCAAGTCCAGATATTTACTGATTTCCGCAACATCAAAGACATCGATTTCATCATCGAAAAGACCGCCGCCTTCGATCAGATGCCTTACCAGACGGTTCTGCTGCAAAGAATCTATCCGTGCCGTCATATCATTCCACATAATGAACTTGCCGAATGAAAAATGACCGATTCGCGCTTCTTCGCGGACTTCCCATCCTTTCATATCTTTGATACTCTGCCGGAAAATCTGCATGACCTGCGGGACATCTACACCGGAATCATCCGCAGGCAGCGGGACAATACCCGGAATTGTCAATTTAAACTGACTACGCAGAAGCTCCAGCAAGGTTTCATTGATTATCGTATCTTCATCGAGTCTGCTGATTCGGATTCCTTCGGTCATGGATTTGTGCAGCAGACGGATTGGAATAAGCAAAATCGGTGCGAGATAGGATTTTTCATCTCGTTCCGAGACTTTCCATTCCAGAAATCCGACAGCAAGAAACAATGTGTTGATGCCGCCTTCTTCCAAATCCGTTCTGCTCTGCCGGTACAATCCGGTTAAACGCCGGGTCATTTCCTGCGGAGAAAGCCACGTCCAGAGCCGCCGCAGCGACAATTCTTTGTCCAGCAGTATTTGAATATCTTTTTTTACTTTGCTGTTGCGAAGCATGGCCAGATCGTGCAGATCTTTTTCTCCGAGCAGATTTGCCAGCGGATTCAGTGAGAGCATCTCATTGGCGGCGATCTTATCCTCCAGACAGGAAATATCCGTACAGGCAATTGGAATGATCTGCTTGGTGTCCCGAACGTTCAGCAACCTGTTGCGAAGCGAGAGATCAAGCAGTTTTTGGGTCCAGCGCGCTACGCGTCCTGAATGTGTTTTTTTGTTTTCGAGTTGAGAGAGATCGATTTCTTTTTGCAGCTGACGCCTCTGTTCCTCTCCCAGGTTTTCGACCTTGCGATCCTTCCGGATCAATTCCATGCCGTCGATGCTGTGTTTCAGTGGAAGTGGACGAATGCCGCTGAAACGGGCGCGGACAATATCAATGGCACATTGAAATTCCCCGTCGATATTCAAATGTTCAAAACGCGCCGCAGCTTCTGCAGCAGAAAAAGTCGCATTTCCGGTAACCAACGTAGTTTCAATGACAAGAAATTCATCCAGATCAACCAGTTTTCGGATGGCTTGCAGATCATCCATGGGAATGTCCGGAAAGTAACGCTCTGTCAGATGGCAGCCGATATAAGCGTGCCCTTTCTGCAGCATGATAACGGGGTGCAGTCCACATTGTTCCAGAACAGAAGCAAAAAGGATCGAAGTGTCCAGACAGGTTCCGAGCCGGTATTGGTAAATTGCATCGGCCAGACGGACTCGTTGTCCGGCAACGCCAAATGAAGAGGGTGGATTGGAGTAATGAATTCCCCATGAATGAATCGCCCGGTAAACAGCGGAACAAATTTCGTAAACTCGGTTTTTGTCCGCCTGATATCCTTGGATAGCCGAACTTCCGGTAGCTTTCTGCAGTTCGTCGGCAACAACTGTTTGAAGCTGGGCAACCACTTCCAGATTCGGAGTAACGAATGCGGCCAGAAGTTCCGGCATTACCTCAAGTCCAAGCCATTGATCGGCAGCAAAGGCCTCAATATCATACCGGTCTGAAAACAAAACATCATTGCCGCTCCGAATTTCCAGTTCCAGTTTGCCTTTCAAGGCTTCGGAGAGAGAAACCAGAAGTTCATAATCCAGCTCGATTCCCAAATCATGGATTGGCAGTTCTTCTCCGTTTTTCACTGATTCCACAAAAACAGTCTTTGGCAAAATTAATGCGGGATTGGCAGAAAATACGCATTCAAGATTTTCCAAGTCGTGTCCCGTGTCATTCTTCAGTTTCAATTCATTTATTACAGGAACCGCATTCTGCTGCAATGCCAAATTGAAAAACGGAACATATTCGAGTTCCACCGAAAACCGGCAATCCTGTTGTTGATTCATATCCATACAGAGCTTTCCTTTTTGTATGACTCTTCTGTTCATTCAGTTCTTGACAATATTCTGGAGCGCCTACTGTATATTACAGTAGCATATTTCAGCAAATTTTCAATTTTACCCCAAGACATTATTTCAAGAAAAACAATAAAAATCATAATCATAAGAGATTCCAAGCAAACTTTTCCTGCGGCAAAACAAAAGACAGAAACACGGGATCTCAAGAGCATAACATGGAGAGAACGGGGTAAATTGTCAAGAACATTCCGAAAGGACTTATCGAAAAACTGAAGCGCAAGCACAAAATTCAGATAAGAAATTTTTCTGCAACAAGCCATGCTGTTGCCATGATTTTTGCACAATTAAGCCATGCGCTGAGTCTGAGCGGCATCTGCTTTGCGAACTGTACCTTGCAAGGCGGGGAATCGAGGTGTTTTTCAAGGGAATCAATCAGACAAAACAGTTTTTTCAAAACGGATATTCTTCATGCAGGAATACTCCAGTCAATACCTCGCGTTTGAGTTTTTACGGGATAGCTGTGGCGGGGAATCAAAAAAATGCAAAGATTGCCAATTTGCAATCTTTCTGCCATATTCCGACAATAATCGCAATGTAAAGTAATGCGTCATACAGACAATGTGTTTTTTGTTTTGCATTGTTTGATTTTACGGGCAGCCGCGGCTTCGTTTTCTAACAAACTCTCCTTGGGGAAGCGAAGCGCGGCATTTTTTTTGCCATTTGAACAGAAAAATCCGCGTCTCCGACTTGAAAAACATTTTTTCCGCGTTATACTTTTTCTCAGAAAATTTCAACCGGAAAGGAGAATGC
Source organism: Lentisphaeria bacterium UBA4640 (assembly GCA_002405835.1). Classification (GTDB taxonomy): domain Bacteria; phylum Verrucomicrobiota; class Lentisphaeria; order Victivallales; family UBA1829; genus UBA1829. The sequence goes on from DHMO01000026.1 coordinate 14,668, forward strand.
CTTATGAAACTTCAGAAAGTTCTCTCGGAAAAAAAGGAAACCCAGCGTCTCTACACCATTGAATCCGGAGCGTCGCTCCGCACGGCGGCCAAAAAGATGATCAGCCTCAAAACCGATTACCTCATGGTCAAGGCTAAAGACCGCACGCCCGCGGAATTCATCGGAATCCTGACGAAGGTCGACATCATCCGCTCGCTCTGCATGGAAAAATCCAACCCGGATACCGATACGGTCGATGATTTCATGACCCGCCGCATGATCGTGGCAAATGTCAACGACGACGTCGAGTATCTCATGAACGTCATGGTCCGCCACAACATCAGCCATCTCCCGGTGATCGAAAACAAGAGCATCGCGGGCGTCATCAGCCGGAACGACATTCTCGCCCAGCTCAATGTCGAACGCGATATTGAACTGCAATGGCTTGCGGACTGCTCCGGAGCTTCTCCGAAACTCACCGTTTACTGAAACATAAAAGAAAGAGGGGGGTATTTTTATGAATAAATTTATGGCAGCTTCGGCTCTTTTCGGCGGAATTTCGCGCAGGATGTTCTTCTGGCGCGGAATCCTCGTGCTCCTGGCAGGCGCACTGATCGCGCTTAATCCGGTGATTTCACTGGAACTTGCAGCCAAGATTCTCGGCGTGTTTTTTGCCATGTTCGGTGGCTGGACCGTGCTCAGCGGCGCGGCGGGAACCGGACGGAGACTCTTCTGGGTCGCGTTCGGACTCGCCGTTGTGGTCTGGGGACTGTTCATGGTGTTCCAGCCGTTCAAGGTCATCTTTCTCGTCGCATGGCTGATCGCTCTTTGGCTGATTGTCGGCGGAGTTACAGGACTCTGGAACACCGCGATGCTGCCGGTCCCCGCCAACTTCAAGATCCTGCCGGTCATTTCCGGATTTATCGGACTCTTCATCGGCGTTGTCCTCTTCATCTGGCCGCTGACCAGCATGGCGGGGATGCTCTGGATCGCGGGGCTCCTTATCATCATCCGCGGCGCAATGCTGATTGCGTTTTCACGGATTCTCCCGGAACCGCCGGAAGAGGAGAAACAGACCTGAATATGCGCCGGATGCGCAGAAACCTCATGTTTTTTTAATTTTTCTCCATTCTCAACCGGGGAAAAGTGTGCTATAATTAATGCAACGAAAACAAGGAGGTTTCCATGACTCGCTATCCCGCATATCCGCTCATCACACACGATCCCTATTTCTCCATCTGGAGTTTTTCCGACAAACTCACAGAGACCTGGACTCACCACTGGACCGGAAACAACAACGACCTCTGCGGACTTCTCCGCATCGACGGCAAGACTTTCCGCTTCATGGGGCCGCGCCAGCAGTTCCCCCCGATGAACCAGGAATCCGTTGAAGTCTTTCCGACCCGCACCGTCTACACCTTCACAGAAGCCGGCGTCCGCTTCCGCCTGACCTTTGTCACACCCGCCCTGCCGCATAAACTCGACGTCATGGCGCGCCCCATTACATACGTCTGCTACGATATCGAATCCACCGACGGTGCGGAACATGAACTCTCCGTCTATCTTGCCGCGACCGCCGACGCCTGCGTCAATGAAAACAGCGCAAAAGTCACATGGAGCCGTCTGCGCAAAAAAGACATGGATTTTCTCTCCATCGGCGCAGCCAATCAGGCGATTCTCCAGAAAACCGGAGACAACATCCGCATCGACTGGGGCTATCTTGCATTTGCCGTTCCGAATGAATTCCATGCGGAAACATGCTTTGCCGGAAACGTCATCGCCGCCCAGTGCTTCGCCGACACCGGACACCTTCCCGAAGAGGACGACGCCTACTGTCCCTCTCCGCTCTACCGCGTCTGGAGCTCCGTCTGCGCAGCGATTCCGATGAAGACCGTTCCCGGAACCACTGCCTCCGCATGGTTCATGATCGGCTACAACGACCTTGATTCCGTCGAATTCCTGAAACGCCGGCTTTCCGGGTACTGGACTCTCTTCCAGCCCGATTTCTCCACGCTCCTCACCGTGGCAAAGGAAGAATACGCCGCTCTGCGCAAAGAGTGCGAAGCCTTTGACGTGGAACTGCTTGCAGACGCCGAAGCGTACGGAGGAGCCGACTACGCAAAGCTCCTCGCCGGAGCGTTCCGCCAGTCGATCGCCGCACACAAGCTCGTGGCGGATATTGACGGAACTCCGCTCTTCTTCTCCAAAGAGAACTTCTCGAACGGCTGTATTGCGACGGTCGACATCACCTATCCCTCCGCCCCGCTCTATCTGCTTATGCAGCCGGTTCTGCTGAAAGGAATGCTCATCCCGATTCTCGACTATGCAAACAGCCGCAAATGGCGTTTCCCGTTTGCCCCGCACGACCTCGGAACCTATCCGCTCGCAAATGGTCAGGTCTACGGCGGCGGAGAACGCACCGAAGAGAATCAGATGCCCGTGGAAGAGTGCGGAAACATGCTGATTCTCGCCGCGGCACTCGCGAAATTCACAGACGATCTGCCGTTCCTCCGCAAATATGAAGCCGTGCTCCGCAAGTGGGCGGAATACCTCGCGGACAAAGGCTACGATCCGGAAAACCAGCTCTGCACCGACGATTTTGCCGGTCACCTTGCGCACAACACGAACCTCTCGATCAAGGCGATCCTCGCGCTCGGCGGCTGGTCGATCATCGCCGGTCTGCTCGGAAACAAGGAGGAGGCGGAACGCTATCGTGCACTCGCACAGGAATTTGCAAACCGCTGGGTTGTCGATGCCGACGACGGCGAATGCTACCGTCTGGCGTTCGACCAGAAGGGCACTTGGAGCCAGAAGTACAACCTGGTCTGGGACCGTCTCCTCGGACTCAATCTCTTCCCCGCCTCGGTTGCGGAAAAAGAGATGGCATTCTACCGCAAGGTTCAGAACGTCTACGGTCTCCCGCTCGACAGCCGCAAGACCTACACCAAACTTGACTGGCTCCTCTGGACAGCCACCCTCACAGGCAAAGACGAGGATTTCCGCGCACTTCTCGCTCCCGCCGTCAAGTGGCTCGAAGAGGGCGTTACCCGCGTTCCCATGACCGACTGGTACGAAACGGTCGGCGACGGCCGCCAAGTCGGATTCCAGGCGCGTTCCGTGGTCGGAGGACTCTTCATCCGTCTGATGGCGGAAGAAAAGCTCCGCGCGAAATGGTACGCGAAGCTCAAGTAAGTTTCCGCATCGCGGCGGTCGTTTTTCCGGCCGCCGCTTTTTTTTATATTTTTCCATTCTTCCTATTGCCAAAACCGGAAAACGGATGTATACTTCAGACAGTATTGAAACAGCAATGAAAGAACTGGATTCCGGCAATGGCTACACCGAAATATGTACAGATTAAAGAATACCTGAAAAACGAGGCTCTGAAACCGGAAGCGGTCACCGCCCTGCCTTCCGTCCGCACCCTGATGAGACGCTTCAATGTTGCAATGGTCACGGTGAATCAGGCTCTTCTGGAATTGGAACACGAAAATGTGATCATCCGTCGTCAGGGACGCGGCATTGCCGCCGCCCGCAACCCAGCCGACGTAAAGTTTCCGCCGGAAGCGCAGAATACGGAAAATCTTCTCTTTGCATACCCCGATTATCCCTCGGAACAGGTGTGGCGCACCGCCTTCATGCTGGAACAATATGCCAAACGCAGCGGACTCTGCGCAGTTCCTTACAAAACCACACAGGTCACCACGCTTGAAATGATCGCAAAAGCCGCGCACGATTGCCCGAACTGCCGCGCGCTGGTCATCATCCCCACGACAGACCGCTATTCCTTTGAAGAGCTGGAAATCCTGAGCAGACTGCCGTTCCCGGTCATCCAGATCGACGCCATAAACTTCTATGATGAAATGCCTTCAAATGTTTACCTTCTCTCCCATAATCCCGCAGAGGCGGGAGTTCTGCTTGCGGATACTCTGCTCGCAAACGGCCACTCACGCGTCGCCAGCATCCGGAACGAACCGCTGAGCGACTACGGGCGGCTGAAACAGAACGCGCTGTTCAAACGCCTGCGCGCAAAACTCGGCAAACAGGCGGAACTTTGCGCGTTTTCCGAAACAATTCATTCGTGGGACAGTTCTCTGGAAGCCGCCCGGAAGATTACGGAAAAGAATCTGAACGCCATTCGCGAAAAGGGACTCACCGCGCTGGTCTATGAATCTTCCGCCGGAGCATTCGCCGCGCTTCCGCTTCTGACGGAATCCGGATTTCGGGTTCCGGAACAGATCAGCATCATCGGCGAAGGAGAGTCCACGTGGTTTGAATTCAGCAATCCTCCGCTGACCGTTCTCCGGCCCGATTACGGCGAACTCTGCCGCCGCGCCGCGGAAATTGCAAAAGGGGAACATCTCGACGAGAAAATCTTCTACTGTCCGCAGGAGGTTGTCCAGCGGAAAAGCGTTGCACAAATCAGTAACTCCCCCACATGAAATGTCCGTTTTCTCCCTATCCAGGAAAAGCGCTGAAACCGGGTGCCGTCCCACGACATCTCCATTTGCTTTTTGTCTGACTGATGTTAAATTATCCGATGATTTTCAATAAAAACGGAAAGGCATACGAATGAAAAAAATTCTCTGCGGAGCGCTTTCGCTCCTTACGGCAACGGTATTCGCAGTCTGGCAGGATGACCATTTGCCGGAAATCTTTGCTCTCAATGCGGAAAAGCTCCAGCCCGTCACACTCGCGCAGGACTGGACGTTCCGCGAAGGAATGCCCGAAGAAGGCTGGCAGAACACCCGTGCGGAAGGCAAAACTTTCCGTCTCAAAGACAACAAAATCGACCTCGACACCGTCGCGGGGAAAACCGGAGATCTGAAAAGCCATGCCGTGCTGTATTGCACCATCACCTCTCCCGCCGACGGCATTGCGGAAATCGGGATCGGCTGTGACTGGTACTTTGAGGCTTACGTCAACGGCACGCTCTGCGCCACCACCATGAAGGACGGCAACGGCGACAGCACCTACCAGCCCTCCAACCACCCGTTCTTCATTCCCGTGAAGCGCGGCGAAAACCTGCTTGCAATCCACACCGGACGCGGCTCTTATACCTGGAGTTTCGCATGCGCCAAAGTTCCCTTCCGGCTTCCCGATGTTCCGGAAATAGCGGTCGGTCCCTGGCTCGACAATCCCGGTCCCGGACGCATGACGGTCCGCTTCACCTCTCTCGGCAACTGCGGAGCGGGCGTGGAATACCGCACGAAAGGCTCCGGAACATGGCTGACCGCCTGGGACGCCGTGGAAGAGCTGATTCAGCGCCGCAGTTTCCATACCGTCGAACTCGAAAACCTCACACACGCTGCGCAGTATGAATACCGCATCGTCATGCTGGATCCCGCGAAACCGAAAAACCTTGTCTATCCGCGAAAAGGCGAAATTTACACGTTCACCGCTCCGGATGAGAAAAAAGAGCGCTTCAGCTTCCTCTTCACTGCTGATCTGCAGTTCGTTCCGGAAAAACAGAATGAAATTTTCCCCGCTCTGCTGAAAGCCGGAGGCGCAGAAACCTGCGATTTCATTCTCCTCGGCGGCGACATCGGCAGCAGTTTCTCCATCGACGCTCTGCTGAACACCGTTTGGAAACTGAATGCGGAAAACGGAGGCTCCGCGCGTCCGCTCGTCTGGATTCGCGGCAACCATGAGTTTCTCGGCGACACGGAACGTTACATCGAATGCTGCGGCACTCCGGAGGGCAAAACCTACGGTTTCTTCCGTTTCGGCAGCACCGCGTTTCTGCGTCTTGACAGCTACGCGCTCGGGAACTGGAAATCGGACCGCGCGGAATACACGCTTCCCGCCGCCTTCGCCGCAAAACAGCAGGCGTTTGTGAAACAGGTCATGGATTCCCCCGCATGGAAAAATGCAAAACACCGGATTGTCCTTGCCCATTCGGCCCCGTTCTCCGTCGGCGGATTTGAAGAAAGCATCACGCGTATGACAGCTTCCATGATCGCGCCGTATTACCGCGACCGCAAGTCTGACGCCCCGGTCGCCCTGATGCTCACCGGACACACGCATACCTACACCCGCACGATTCCGGGCACGACGCAGGTCGCCGCGCTGGTTCCGCCGCAGACAAAGGCTCCGTGCGACGGAAAGAACTATCCGTTCCCCGTCGTTGCCGGACTCGGTCCTGAAGCGGAAACTCCGTTTGCCGCCTCGGTCTTCCGTGTCGACGTCACCCCGGAAAAACTGACCGTCCAGTCCTTCCGTCCGGACGGCACATGCCTGGAAAAATTTGAAATCATGAATGACGGCCAGGTAAAAGAGTTCCTCTCCCTGCCGCATTTCGATACAGTAAAAAAGTAACCGTTCCTGCTCAATCCGAAGCCCTCCCCGGCGGGAGGGCTTTATCTCTGCAGAAACTTGACAAACGGAAAATCCGCTGTATAGTTTCAATATAACAAGGAGTTGGACAATGAAGGGACTGACAAGCAGCGATTATTCTTTTTCCTCTCTTATCGAGGGAAATTGTCTGTATGTGGATAAAACGGAATACATCTGGATGCTTGCGAATTCTTTTAAGGGACTTTTTTTCCTTTCACGTCCGCGCCGCTTCGGAAAATCGCTGACAGTCTCCACCTTGAAAGCATTCTTTGAAGGACGCAAAGAGCTGTTCAAAGGACTCGCCGTTTACGATAAGCCGTATGACTGGAAAAAATATCCGGTTCTTCACTTCAATTTCGGCGACTGTTCCGCAATGATGAACACGCCGAAACTGCTTCAGGAATATCTTGTCACAAAAATCAATCAGGCGGCACGGATTCACGGGCTCTCCCCGGAGGGAACCGATCCAGGACTCCGTTTTGCATCTCTGATTGAACTTCTGACCTCTTCCGGTGAACAGGTGGTCATCCTGATTGATGAATATGACAAGCCGATTCTGGACAACATTTCCAACCCGGACATCAAGGGAATTCAACAGGTTCTGAAGGGCTTTTACAGTGTGCTGAAAACCTATAACGACCGCGAACGTTTCCTCTTTGTCACCGGCGTCACCAAATTCTGTCATGTTTCGCTGTTCTCCGACCTGAACAATCTGACGGACATCACCATGCATCCGGATTATGCAACGATGTTCGGCTACACACAGGAAGAACTCGAACGTTATTTCGGCGACCGTATCGAGGCAACCGCAAAACGCCTGAATCTGACGGAAGACGAACTCAAAAAGCAGCTCAAGACATGGTATGACGGTTACTGCTTTGAAGAGAATTCCGAAAAAGTCTACAACCCCGTATCCATCGCGAAATTCTTCGAGAACTACGGAAAATTCCAGAATTACTGGTTCGCAACCGGAACGCCTTCATTCCTTGTGGAGCTTGCAAAGGAAACGGATTTCAACTTCGAAGACGCCGTCTCCAAACCGGTTCCAGAAGTCACTTTCGATGCATTCGAAATTCCGAACATCGACCCGGTAACTCTGCTGCTGCAGACGGGATATCTGACCATCAAATCAACGGAAGTCCGCTTCAACCGGCGCTATTACTGGCTTGATTTCCCGAATGAAGAAGTCGCGGAAGCCTTCAGCACATATCTGCTGAACAGCTACGTCGGAAAAACTCAGCGGGAAGTCTCGAATTTTTCGGTTGACCTCGCAATGGCTTTCCTTCACAACGATCTCAAGCAGGCGCGAAAAGTTCTTGAGTCGTTCTTTGCAGGTATTCCGTATCCGATTCATAAAAAGAGCGAAGCGACTTTCCAGACTATTTTCTACGCTATTTTCCGTCTGCTCGGATTCAATATCGAAGCAGAATCCTGCACAAACGACGGACGCATCGATGCAGTTGTTCAAACGGAAAAACATATCTATCTGTTTGAATTCAAACTTGATCACGACAAATCCGCCCTCGCGCAAATCCGGAAGAAGGAATACTTCAAAAAATTCCTGTGCTCCGGAAAGCCGGTTACTCTCGTCGGCGTGACGTTCGATTCGGAAAAAGGACAGATTTCCAGCTGGAAATCTGAAAACGCAGTCAGCTGATCAGCTCTTCGGCTTCACCGGAATCTGCACAAGAAGAATGCCGCAGAAGATAACCGCACAGCCCAGCAGTTCCCGCGCAGAAAGACGCTCATTCAGAATCAGCCAGCCGCCGAGAACGGAGAATACCGATTCCAGACTCATCAGAAGAGAAGCCGTCACCGGATGCAGATATTTCTGTCCGACGATCTGGAGCGTGTAGCCAATTCCACTCGCGCCGATTCCGCAGTAAAGAACCGGAACCGCAGCCCGGTAAAACTGGGGGAGATCCCAGGTCTCGCGAAGCGCGAACGAGGCAAAAGCGCTGAAAACTCCGCATACGAAGAACTGTATGCACGCCATGCGCGTGCAATCCGTTTTCGGAGCGAAATAATCAATGACCAGAATGTGCAGCGTATAAAAAACCGCACTCACGAAAAGAATAATGTCGCAGAACTGAACTCCTTTTTCCGGAGAATTCAGAAGGTAGGACCCCGCCAGAGCCGCGGCAACGCCGCACCACAGGAGCTTCGAAGTCTTCCGGTGAAAGAAAAGTCCCGCAACCGGAACCATCACGATATACAGAGCCGTCAGAAATCCGGCTTTCCCGGCCGTCGTGTAATGAATCCCGTATTGTTGAAGAAATGTCGCAAAAAATATGATTGTGCCGCAGCTCAGCCCGCCAAGCAGAAGAGTTTTACGTTCCGCCGGCGTCTTGAGTCCGCCCCAAACGGAAACCGGCTGTTTCCGGATCGAATCCAGAACCGCAAGAACCGGAATGAGAAACAGCGCGCCGAGGAAGGAACGTCCGGCTGTGAAAACTGCGGGCGGAAGCAAATCGCTTCCGTTCTTCTGAAATGCAAACGCACTGCCCCAGATAAGCGCAGTGATCAGAAGCGCGAATTCTCCGCCGAGCTGTTTCCGGTTCATCGTGTCACTTCCCCGCAAGTTCCGCCGACCGGCTCAGCAGATCATCCAGCTGAACCAGCTCAAACTCCCGCGCGATATCCGCCGCCGTGCGGTCCGGAACACAGCTGTAGAGCAGAGATACGCCAAGACGCGAATTCGTGTCGATCAGAATTTCCTTGCCGTACCTGCGGCGGATATCCGGGAATTTTTCGATATTCTCATCCTGATGCATGATGAAACGGTCGAGGTTGATCCGCGCTCGCGCGATCCGGTTGTAGTAACAGCTCTCCGAAAGCTCGCGTCCGAGCGGATCGATAATCGAACTGCACGCGTCTTTGACCGCGCCCGCAAAGAACGAACGGGCGCAGTACGCGCGGGCAGACTGAAGATGATCCCCGTGGAACATGCTCGAAAAGCAGAGGATGTCCGGCGAAAGCGCGCGGTACTGCTCCGCAAGAGCATCGAAGTTGAGATCGTAGCAGATCATCCCGCCGAGTCTTCCGGCAGGGGTGTCGACCACAACCGCGCCGGGCCCGGGGGAAATTCCCTTTTCCAGTTCGCGCGGAGTCGGATATGCCTTTGCATAATAGCCCGTAAACGCTCCGTCGGGTCCGATAAACGCCTGTGCATTGAAAATTTTATCCTCGATCCGGAGTTTCACCGCCCCTGCAACCGTGCAGCGGTTGCGAAGAGCGAAATCGCGGTACATGGTCAGCAGTTCGCCGGGTTCGTCAAAACTCTCCGCCTGCGCCATCGTCTGTCCGAGACTCGACATGCCTTCGCAGGTGACCACAAGGTCTGCTCCGGTTCCGTCGAGCCGTTTTTCAGCCTCGCGGAACTGACGGAACGCCTCGTCGCGTCCCTGGTCGCCGCGCTCGCTGACATTGAAATGAATCGCGGCGACGTCAATGATTTTCGACATGCTTCAAACCTCCGGCGGCAGTGCCGCGATGAGTTCCAGTTGTTTTCCCGAATAAAACCGTATCTCTTCCGTTTTCGCGGGAATGAGAATCCGGTCATAAGCGGATAATTTACAGCATTTTCCATTGATTTCAAGTTCGCCGGAACCGTTTGTCACCATCAGGACGCGCAAACCTCTCTGCCGGAGTGAAGCGCTGCCGTGAACGAGCAGTTTCTCCGCGCGGAAACAGGGCGTATACCGTTTGTCGAACAGCGACCAGCGCTCCGCCGCACCCTCTATGGGGAGCGGAAGCGGAACAGCGAACTGTTCCCTGCGGATCGTCTCAACGGAACGCCGCTTGAAATCGAACATTGAAACGGCAAAATCAATTCCGCGGTTCATGAAACGCGCGCTTTCGGGAAGGACATAACCGCCGCGCTCGAATTCAATGCGCACGGCAAAGTCGGTCGGCTCCATCATTTCGATCATGAAAACGCCTTCGCCGATCGCATGAGGGAATCCGCCCGGAACGTAAAAGGCGTCGCCCGGGCGCACCGGGATTTTCTCAAAACACGCAAGCAGCGCGGCAATATCCTGCTCCGCAATCATCCGGCGGAACTCCTCCGGCGACGGCGGGTTCTGGAAACCGAGATAGATATAGCCTTCGCACCCGGGACGCACGCCGAGAATGTAATATCCTTCACTCTTGCCGCATTCGGAATTCAGATATTTCCGCGCAAACGGAATTGACGGGTGACACTGCAGGTGAAGACGGATTGAAGAATCCAGATATTTCAGCAGGAACCCGGTCCGTTTCCCGAACTTCGCCAGATGCGCCGCGCCGAGAATCTCCTCCGGGAAACGGTCGAGAAGCTCCGTCAGCAAAAGTTCACCGGATTCCGTGACGACTCTGGAGACTCCCTCCTCCACGGATTCCCGTCCGGCGTTCACTGCGCGCGTGGCGGAAAGAATCCAGTCTTCGGGGAAATGTGAATCGGCGGGATCCGTTTTTCCGGAAATTGCATCCAGTGTTGCTCCGCCGAGATACGTGCGCCACACGCGGTTCGGGGCGAGACGGTAAAAGTCTGCACAGTTCATTTGATTTTCTCCATCCGCAAAATTGCATGACGCGCATTTGCGAGTTTGATTTTTCCGTTTTCCTGAACCATCGCGCCGCGCCCGAAAATGAGTTCGGCGGGACGCTCCGTCTCAATGACGCATTCCGCCGCACCTTCCGGATTTGCAGCAAGAACATAATCGTATTCCGCCCCCGAAGCAAACACAACAGGAACGCTCGATTTCATCGGAGCAAAACCGCTGAGCCGTTCCCAGAAGGCGTCTGCACAGAGACGCCTTCCATGCAGGAAAAGTTCATTCCAGAGCGCGGAGGCGAAATAGAAGAACGCGCCCTTTCCGCATTTCGTCCGCAGAAGAAGCGGAAGTCCGGAATCGCTTCGGAGAAGAACTTCCGTTTCTCCGGAAAGCATCTCAAGCTCCTGAATCTCAACGGGTTCCCCGTGGAAAGAATCCTGAAGATTATCCGTCTGACGCGCATGGAAAAGAGACGAAAGCGGACCGCCGGGAATCTCTCCGTAAAGACGCGCCGAAGAGGATATATCGCCGCACGGCCAGTTCGCGGCAACCGTTCCGCCTCCCTCCATGAAACGCACAAGCGCATCCGCGAGCGCCTTGTCCAGTACAACCTGATACGGCAGGAAGAGAAGCGGAAATCCGGCAAGTTTCCCCTCCAGAACCTGTTCCGGCGTGACGACCGCGAGCGGGACACTGCGTTCCGCCGCGCTCATTGCAACGCCGAAGCGGGCTTGCGCGCACTGGGCGTCGCCGATGATTCCGCGTATCCGGTTGTTGATCTCCTTCACCGCGAAGTTGCAGGAACGGTCATAGAGCACGGCGGCGCATTTTGCGGGCGTGAGATGCACAAGGTCGGGATGCGTTTCCAGCAGCCGGCTGAATTCCGCAACCGCCGCCGCGCGTTTGCTGTACGAACCGTCCGCAAGAACGAGTCCGCGTCCGCCGAGCTGAAATCCCGCCTTGAACGGCTCCCATTTCCAGTAGACAGTTCCCGCATTCCCCTCAAAAAGAGCTTCCAGATTCCAGTCGAGCAGTTCATCCGGAGCGACGCGTTCCGCAGTGAAAATTTCCGAATAGCAGTGACTCTGCATCTCCGAAATCATGAAACTTCCATTTCCGGCGGAGTACGCACCCGCAAAAGTCAGACGCCGCAGCCATGGTTCATTGACCTTCAGGAGCCGTCCGCCCGTTTTCGGATAAAATGAAAGCCCGAAACAGTCAACCTGACGCGCCAGCTTCCAGTCATCGCTTCCGCGGTCGAATTCGCTCCAGACGGCATTGCTCATGACATTATCCGCAATGACCGGATGGCGCGGGTCGGCGGTGCGCACAATCTCCGCCCATTCGTGCGCGATCGCAGCGAGATTGTCCGTCCGGAACTCCTCCCAGTCGCAGCCGGACGCAATGGACGCCCATGTTACAGGATCAAGACGGATCTGTCCGAACGCCGTATAGCTCTTCTTCCAGATCGTGTTGAGCGCGGTGACCGTGCCGTATTTGCGTTCAAGCCAGCGCTGGAATTCACGGAGCGTGTATGCGTCATGCGATTTGAAATGCGTTTCGTTCCAGACGTCCCACGCAAGCAGAGCCGGATGATCCTTGAACTCCGCCGCGGCTTCCGCAAAAAATGAATGCAGGATGCGTTTCACTTCGGGATGATTGTAATTGGTCTCACCCAGCCCGTTCTGCATTCGCGCGGGTGTGCCGTCGGGATTGGTGACGGCATAATCATCTTTCCAGTCGCAGTCGGGCAGATATTCGAGGTTGGAGACCTGGCCGGTCAATTCGACAATTACTTTGAGTCCGGTCTCCTCCGCGCAGTCGAGCAGAGTGTGCTGAACCGCGTAATCGCGTTTTCCATTTTTGTAAAAACAGGGCGGCCAGATGACGGCTGTGTTCAGGCCAAGCCGTTTCATTGCCGCGCATTTTGCCGCAAGACCGGAACGCGTTTCATCTTCCTCAAGCAGAAGAACCGCACCGTGAATGAATTCGTTTTTCATGCTTTCTCCAGTTTAAAAGAGTATTCGAGTGTTTCGCAGGGGTGAAAACGGTACACGCGCGCGGGCGTCTCCGCCGCGTAAATCGAAGGTTCAAGAACCGCATCCGTTTCACAGCAGGGAGCCGGGCGGAACGCTGTCCCGCATTTGAGATTTTCCGCCGGTTTGCTCAGATGAATCCGCAGTTCCGCCCCCTCCGGAGCCGCCCCCTCGAAACGGAATGAAAACTCCAGACGCTCCGGAAAACAGCGGATGCCGCTTCTGAAGCGGTATGCGGTGACCGCGCAGTATTCCTTCGGACGGCAGAAGTCAAAAAACTGCGTCACCGTATACCCTTCAACGTGAAACGCCGGATCAAGATTGCGCGGAACCAGAAGCGTTCCGCCGGGCAGACAGAGCATCGGGAGGAACGGAACCGACGGTCCGGCATACGGCGCGGGAAGCGCGAAACCGAAATAGGGAACCGGCATGAACTTCGCGCTCACGTCCACTTCCACATCGTTCTCGCCCGTAATGCGGTTGTGCCAGAAAAACATATTTTTCGTCAGCCGGTTCCCCGCAGGAAGAATGTAATGCGCGCCCGTCGTGCGGCAGTTTCCGCAGAAGACCGAGGGACCGGGAAGGTATTTCACATAATCCGCCGTCTCCGAAGGCAGCGGAATGGGTGCGTGCTCCCCCGAGGCGAAACGGAGCGCCATTGCAAGACCGTACACGCCGTAGCCCTGCGCCTGGACATGCGTGGTGTACTCATCCCATATTCCCGCGTCGAATGCCTTGTCGCGTCCGATTTTTCCATCCGCGCGGATTCCGGTTTTGAGAAAGAATTCAAACAGTTTCCGTGCGGCGGAATCGCCGTATGCGGTCAGCCCGCGAAACTGCGCGAACTCCCAGAGAAAGATTTTTTTGACCTCCGCTTCGCCGCGCAGGGAGCGTCCCCATTTGGCGAATTCGCCGCGCGAATCAATCAGCGGAAGCGCGGATTCGCAGAAGTCGTGCAGAATGGAAAAAATCTGTTCGTGATGCGGAGAATTCCAGTTGAAAATTTCATCGTAATGAAGAAGCAGACCGATGATTTCCGCGTTGTAGGCGTCGATCCGCTTGTCGCGGGAATCGCCGCGCCCGTCGTCGTCATTGAAAAAACCGCTGCCGAGATATCCATCCAGCATGTAATTGATGCATGACTCCGGATCCACGCTCTGCGTTTTGCAGAAACCGTGACGAATGCGGAGCAGGTCGATAACAGCCGCGGCGACGCGGTAATTGCGGGAGGCTTCCAGAAGAAAACGCATGTCGATCTGACAGAGGAATTTTGTTATTTCGTTCAATTCCTCCGCTGAAAACAGTTTCCGGAAAGCACCTTTTGTGAATTCAAAAGAGAGAAGCAGCGCAAACGTGGTCCATGCGCTCCTGACGTCGTCCACGCGCACGCTTGCAAGAGTCCACCTCCGGCAGAGATCCCGCAGATCATGCCCGCCGATGTTCCATCCCTCTTCGATTCCGCGCACGGCTCCGCCGAGCACAAGCCAGCCGGAATCCTTCGTGTCGATTTCACCGCCGGCGACCATGCGTCCGGCGGAATCCGTATGCTCCGCCGCGTAAACAAGCGCGCGGTCGAGCTCATGCAGATAAATGCTTCTGTTCATCCTGTCCTCCTGTTTGAGGAATACTTATACTCCGCAAAACAGGAAAGACAATGATGAAACGGACAAGGAATTTGTCAATTCAGATAATTTCGCAATCGGCGGTCAGCACATCACGCAGATTTCCGCCCACCCGGACCGTGAACTTGCGAACATCTTTCCGGAGCGTTCCGGAACGGTCGTAACGGTACAGCATCTCGTCGGTCAGCGCAAACCGGAGCTCGCGGCTTTCGCCCGGATTCAGGAAAAGACGCTCGAAGTGACAGAGCTCGCACCACGGACGCTGCATCGCATCACCGTGCGCCGTAAGGTAGAACTGCGCGACCTCTTCCCCTGCACGGTCGCCGGTGTTGGCAGCCGTGACGCGCACCTGCCGCCCCTCAACGACAAGGCGGCTGTACTCAAATGTCGTGTAAGAGAGTCCGAAGCCGAACTCAAGCGCGGGAAATGCGGGGGAATCCAGATAGAAGCGCCCCTTGCGGTCCACGGCGGAGTTGTAGTTCACCGGAAGCTGTCCCGCTGAATACGGAACGGAAACGGGGAGGCGTCCGGAAGGGTTGACCCGCCCGGTCAGGATATCGGCAATCGCGCGTCCGCCCGCTTCGCCCGGATAGAACGCGATCAGGACCGCGTCCGCAAGTTTCAGAATTTCGTCAATCTGCAGGGGACGCCCTTCGATCAGAACGGCGATCAGCGGCTTGCCGGTCTTTTTGAGTTCGCGCAGAAGCTCAAGCTGAACGCCGCAGAGATTGAGCGAAGCGCGGTCGGTTCCCTCGCCGCTCTCCTTCTCGGAACATTCGGCGGTGTCACCCTCCGCGCCGACGACGGCTCCGGTAACCGGATCGACCGTCTCTTCCGCATCGTGCCAGCTCGAACCGCCGAGCACGGCAATGCAGCAGTCGGACTTCTCCGCCGCCGCGACCGCCGCCGCAAAGCCGGAGCGGTTCATCGAACGGATCCGGCAGCCCTGTTCAAAACGGAGTTCGCATCCGGGCTCCGCCTTCAGCGCATCAAACACGGTCGTGATTGCCTCCCGCCGCTGAAACGCCGTGTAGTCGCCAAGCTGATTCATCGCATTCGCTGCATTGGGTCCGGTCAGTGCGATTCTGCGCATTTTGAGCGGCAGAATCCCGTTGTTCTTCACCATCACGATTGACTCATGCGCCGCGCGCAGCGCAAGTTCGCGATGCGCGGGAGAACGGAGAACCGATGAATCAAATGTGACAGGTTTGTCGAACCAGCCCATCTCGAATTTCACCCGCAGGACACGCCGCGCGGCAAGGTCAAGATCGGTTTCGGCGATAAGTCCTTCACGCAGGGCGTCGCGCAGCATCTCCCCGCATTCGACAAGCGAGGAATGCCCTGACTCCATATCGCAGCCGGCTTTGAGCGCGCGTGCCGCCGCCTCCGGAAACGAATTTGCAAGACGCAGACGGTAAAGGCGTTCCACTGCACCTCCATCCGCCGTGACAAATCCTTTGTAATCGAGCTCTCCGCGCAGAACGTCGGTCAGCAGATAACGGCTCCCCGTGCACGGCTCGCCGTCGACGTCGTGATAGGTCGACATAAGCGCTTTCGCACCCGCAGCGATGCAGCGGCGGAAGGGACGGAGCGGACCGTTGTAAAGCTCCGCCGTCCCCATGTGCGCGGGCTGCTGATTGAGTCCGTTTTCGGAAGTTCCGCCGCCGATGTAATGCTTGAGCAGAGCCAGAACGCCGGTCTCCTGAATCCCGCGGAAACAGCTTTCGCCGAGTTCCGTGACCAGTGCAGGATCTTCGCCGTAACACTCTTCGACGCGCGACCAGCGGAGATCGGATGCAATATCCAGAACCGGTGCATAGACCGTGTTCATGCCGCACGCCAGAGTTTCGCGTCCGATGGCACGTCCGATCTCATAAGCAAGCTCCCGGTCGAAGGACGCTCCGATGGCGAGTCCGCACGGAAACACGGTTGCTTCAAGCACGGAAAGCCCGTGCGGAGCCTCTTCCGCCTTCGCAAGCGGAACTGGAACGGCGCGCGATGCGGCGTCTTCATCGAACAGACGCACAATGCGTTCGCGGTCTTTTCCGGATACACCGTTTTGAAAATTGCGTTTCGTCCACGGATCGGAACGCAGAATACCGTAGACGCAGCCGGGCGGATTCTTCCGTGAGAACTCACGGTATTCCTCTTTCAGCACAACCCCGTCCTCAGTCTTTTCAAATTCACAGAACGCGCGCGGCTTGCAGAGCTGTCCGATCTTCTCTTCGGGCGAAAGACGCTTCATCAGGTCGTCGAGCCGCTCCTCGACCGGGAGCGCGGGATTCTGGTACGGATATTTCATGGGGTTCTCCTTTCGTTTTAGAGATAATATACTCTCAAAACGGAAGATTGGAATGCACAAAACAGACTTTTATTTACACGAAACCGACAAATCGGACGGGAATTCGCGGCGGTACTCCCCGGGCGATACGCGGAAGGTGTTTTTGAAAAGACGCGAGAAGTAGAATTCGCTTTCGATTCCGCATCGGCGGCAGATCTCCTTGACGGGCAGTCCGGTTCCGGTCAGCAGATCCGCGGCTTTGCGCATCCGGCAGCGAATCTGGAACTGAAGCGGCGGAAGCCCGCTCTGCGCTTTGAACAGACGCCGGAAATACTCCGGATTCATTCCGTGCGAAGCGGCGAAGCGGTCAAAATCATAGCTTTTTTCCGGATGATTCCGGATGATTTCCATCAGCTCCGTCAGCGTGTCGCGCCGGTGACGCGGAACGGAGGAGGACGGGGAATTTTCCTCATGGAGCAGGAGCAGAAGTTCCTCCAGTTTCAGCACCGCGCGCGGCGGCGTGGTCCGCGAGGCGTGAAGAAGCGCGATGATGTCCTGCATCAGCTCCAGCACCTTTTCCGGCTCCGAAACGGGGATCAGCGGCTTGCCGTCGTTAATCTGCAGCAGTCCAGTTTCCAGATACCGTTCGACGCGCGGACCGAAAAAGCAGAGAAAATTGTGGGAACGCGTGGGAGTCTTCCAGTTTCCGTACTCGTAGTAAACGCCCGGATGCGTAATGAACACGCAGGGACGGTCCGCATGAATCATTTCGCCGCGGTTGATCTGCAGATAGAATCCGCCGGAACAGTTGAACTGAACGCCGTAAAACGACGCGACATGATGGATCTCGCCCCGGTGACGCGGGCTGCAGCAGCAGAGACTGAATTCAAGACCGTCGAAATAACTGTTCATCGTTCCGTTTTTGGAAGATAAAATACCCCGGTTCCTGTGCAAAGTCAAGAACCGGGGAACAGATAATCCGCAATTATTCCGTGTAGGAGCCGCGGAGGTCGCGGATACTCAGAATGCGCTCCAGCTCCTCGCGGGTGACAGGGGAGTCGGTGCGGAAGGTGAGTTCGCGCGGCTGACCGGGCAGCAGCGTGAAACTGTTGTCGCTGAACACCGCAGGGACTCCGCGCAGTTCGGCGAAGACGAAGAACGCGGGGAACTTCGAGCTCAGTTTGAGATGCCACACGCCGTCCCGCTGTTCGATGCTGTGGTCAATTCCGGCTTCACGGAGATCGCAGTGCTTGTACTCCGTAAAGAAGTGGTCGTTGTAATGACGGTACGTCTCTCCGTCTCCGGAGACTTCGAGTTCGAGGAACGCAAAAAACTTGTCCACGGCGGGAGCAAGCTCGGGAACGCCGATTTCCTGAACCTTGACCGATTCGAGCGGTTTCAGTTCCACGGGGAAATCAAGAACCTTCTCCGCCTTGCCGTCGAAGTCGAGAACCGAAAGTTTCAGTGTGCCCTTGAGTTCCCGCTGAACATCGCTGGTCGCCCAGATTTCAAGTTTGTTCTCCTTGTTCTGGAAGCAGGTGACAACGACGGGGGAGTAGAAACGCTTCGCCGCATAGTGAAGCTGTTTCCAGTTTCCGTAGTAATCGATGCTCGCCCAGGAAGCAACCGGCCAGTTGTCGTTGAGCTGCCAGTAGAGCGTGCCCATGCAGACAGGCTTCAGATGGCGCCAGAACTCCACGCCCGTTTTGATTGCGAGCGCCTGCTGAACCTGGCTCAGGTAGATGAAATTCTCGAACCCGGTCGGGAAGCGGAAGTAGCGCGTGAACATCTCCATGATTCTGGAGTTGCCCCCATTGTTGCGCTGGTGATGTTCCATCAGCGGGGAAGTGACGTTGCGCTGCCTGCCCGCGCAATAGATGTCAATCGAGTTCAGCGACGGGAACGACTGATAGCCGAACTCGGAGCAGAAACGCGGAATCACGTCGTAATAGGCTGAGAACGGTTTGCCGCTGTGCCAGACCAGCCAGTAGTGCATGTCGCCCTTCAGCGTGGATTCATCGTAATCCATCGGGCCGTTGCACGGGGAACTGGGCCAGAAGGTGCGGGTCGGGTCGCACTTTTCAACCGTCTCGCCGATCGCGCGGTTCAGACGGTCGTAGTTGATGGTCAGGAACTTGCGTCTCTCCTCCGGATACCAGTTGATGGCGCGTGCGACTTCGTTGTCGCCGCACCAGAGCGCGATGCTCGCGTGGTCGCGCAGACGCTTCACCTGATACTCGATCTCCTCGCGGACGAGTCCAAGGAAGTGCGGGAACGAGGGATAGTGCGAACAGGCGAACATGCAGTCGTGCCAGATCAGAATGCCGAGTTCGTCGCACAGTTCATAGAAATCTTCATTCTCATACTGTCCGCC
This sequence comes from Lentisphaeria bacterium UBA4640, assembly GCA_002405835.1. Lineage (GTDB taxonomy): Bacteria > Verrucomicrobiota > Lentisphaeria > Victivallales > UBA1829 > UBA1829. The sequence goes on from DHMO01000026.1 coordinate 33,828, forward strand.
GCCCCAGACGCGGAGCATGTTCATATTGGCTTCCACGGTATCCGAAAGGATCCTGCGGTAGCGCTCGCGGGTAAAACGCTGCGGCATGGCGTCCATCGGAATCCAGTCCGCCCCCTTGCAGAAGATGTCCACTCCGTTCACACGGAACTTCATCGACCGCCCGACTTCATCGTCCTCATTGATAAGCGCAAGCGTGCGGAGACCGATCTTCTTTTCCAGTTTTTCGTCGGCAGTCGCAACGGTGAGTTCATAGAGATTCTGTTCCCCATAGCCGGCGGGATTCCAGAGTTTCGGGTTCCTGACCTCAAATGAAACCGATACCGTATTGACGCCCGGCTTCAGGTCTGCGGAAACGCTTTTCGTTTCGCCGTTGAAGGTGAAACCGACCGTTTCGGTTCCCTCATGATCCGCGATCAGTTCGGCATGAACCGTCAGCTTGCAGAGTCCGGCGCTGTGTTCCTGTTCGGAGCAGACATGCTCAATGCGCGCATTCTGAACACCCTGAAGATAAATTTTTCCGTAGAGTCCGCTGACAAGGAGTGTAATTCCCCAGTCCCATCCGCCGTGACACTGCACTTTGCGGATCAGGTTCAGGTGCTTGACCGTATTGCCTCCAGTGCAGGGAACGTCCACTGGCAGTTTGCGGTATTCCTCTTCCGCATGACGGACCGCGGAATCAATCGTGATTTCAATGCGGTTCATTCCGGCCTTGAGAAACTCCTTCACATTCGCGCGGAAACGGGTGAACATGTTCTCGGAGTGCCCGACAGTCCGGCCGTTGATGCGGATTGCGCCGAAGGTATCGACAGAATCAATGTTCAGGAAAATGACGTTCTGTTTGAGGAACGCCTCGTCGAGTTCAAAATCGCGGCTCCAGGTCCAGTCGAAGTCGCGCACCCACTGAACGGAATCTTCGTTCGTGCCGATGTAGGGATCGGGGATTACACCCGCATCGAGAAGAGCGGAATAATTGTCGCCCGGGACACGGGCCGGAACCGGCGCAAAGCCCGGCTTGCTGGACGAAAGAGTCCATTCGGAAGCTAAATTCATGTTTGACATAGAGTTCTCCTCTGGTTTCCGGATAAAATATCGCTTTTTTTTCAGAAAACGACTACAAAATTCAAAAAACGATACTATATTGACGCAAGGAGAACAAAATCATGTTTTTAGACCGCAATTCCGTTCCGCTTGCCGGAACAAACAATTATCACATTCACACTTCCGAGTTCCGGACCGGAGAATTCTTCCCCGAACACTGGCACGCGTTCCATGAATTCTTCCTCGTCGTCCGCGGTGAACTTGAGCACCGTCTGAACGGCAAGCGTTTTTTTCTCCCGGAAGGAACCGTCCAGCTCATTCACCCCGGTGACCACCACGAGCTCCGCCCCGCTCCGGGCTGCCCGGACGTCAAAATCTACAACTGCAACGTCATCTCCGACGAAATCGTCAAAGTTCTTGCATTCCTCACCGGAGGACACGATTTTTCGCTCGACGACTGCGTCCAGAGCGTCCGTCTTCCCGTCGATTCCCCGAGCTGGAAATATCTCGTTGCCGAAGCGGGCAAAGCGCACGACAAAACGCTGAACCAGCAGCTCCGTCTCGTCATCATGCGCCACCTTACTGAAACGGTTTTCCTGACCCTGATGCAGTGTTCGGATTATTCCGCGGTCGCGGTTCCGCAATGGCTGGGCGACAGCTGCCGCGAAATGCGCAAAAAGGAGAATTACAAACTCGGGCTGCCGCGCTTCATTCATCTTGCCGGACGCTCACAGGAACATCTCTGCCGCTCCATGCGGCGCTACTACGGCATTTCCCCGCAGGATTACATTCTGGAACTGCGTCTGGACGAAGCCGTGCATCTGCTTCTGAACTCCGGACTCGACATCAGCGCAACCGCCTATGACGTCGGCTTCAACAACCTCTCCTACTTCCGCCGCTGTTTCCGCAAACGCTTCGGCATGTCGCCCGTTCAATACAAGAAAATGCGAAAAAGCCGCTGCGGCGTTTTACCACCGTCAGCGGCTTCGGGAAATAAGACTCCGGAGAAAAATCAATCCAGCGGAGCTTCAGCGGCTTTCACCGTGAACTGAATCGTGTAAGCCTTGCCGGCTTCCGCGTTCTTGAGCGTGTAATGTCCGGAATTGTCGTGGTTGACAAGGATCGCCGCGGAACCGTCTTTGCCTCCGTCCGGAATGTACTGCGCCTTGCGGTTGAGCCAGAAATGCGCGGGATAGACTTTGCCTTCTTTGCTTTTCCAAGTTTGCTTGAAATCGCCGTTCTTGACAAGTTCTCCGTTGACCTTCACGTTGTCAATCAGGACCCATCCGCGGGCGTCCGCGGTCTTTGCCCACTGCCCCATCATATTGATGTTGATGTTGCCGTTCTTTGAGGGAATGATGGTGTAGCTGACTTCCTGCCAGTCTTCACCGAGCTTGTCCGTCCAGGCGGTCGAGGTGTACTTGAGACCGGCCTTGTCTTTGATCCAGCCCTGTCTGCTGAACTTCATATTGTCGGATTTGACGGTCAGCTGATTCTGATCCTTGACGCAGTTGATGTCCGAACGGAACATTGAATCCGCCTGAAGAGCAAATGCCGCAACAGCGGCGAGCGAGAGTGTGAGAAGTTTTTTCATGATGCAATCCTTTCTGATTATTCCGCCGGAGCTTCAGCGGCTTTGACTGTGAATTCGAATGTGTACGCTTTTCCGGCTTCCACGTTTCTGAGGGTGCTCCAGCAGGCGTTGTCATGGTTGACAAGAATCGCCGCGGAACCGTCCTTGCCGCCGTCCGGAATATACTGCGCCTTGTTGCTGAGCCAGAAGTTCTGCGGACGAATCTTGCCGGTTTTCTTGTCCTTCCAGGTCGTCTTGAAATCGCCGTTCGGGGCAAGTTCGCCGTTGATCTTTACACTGTCAACCAGAACCCATCCGCGGGCGTCGGCAGTCTTCGCCCACTGTCCCTGGAGAGAAATCCCCATGTCGCCGCTCTTGGCCGGAGTAACCGTGTAGCTGACGGTCTGCCACTCATCGCCGAGTTTGACCGACCAGACGGAAGACGTGTATTTGTGCTCTTCCTTGTTCTTGTGCCAGCCCTGTCTGCCGGTCTTCATATTGTCGGATTTGACAGTCAGTTCATTCTGAGTTTTGATGCAGTTGATGTCCGAACGGAACATCGAATCCGCCGCCTGAAGAGCGAATGCCGCAACGGCTGCGAGTGAAAGTGTAAGAAGTTTTTTCATGGTGCAGTCCTTTCTGATTATTCCGCCGGAGCTTCAGCTGCCTTGAGAGTGATTTCAATGGTATATGCTTTTCCGGCTTCCGCGTTTTTGATGGTGTATCCGGAGCCGTTGTCGTGATTCACGAGAATTGCACCGGAACCGTCCTTGCCGCCGTCGGGGACATACTGAGCTTTTGCATGGAGCCAGAAATTGTGCGGATACCGCTTGCCCTCTTTGCTCTTCCAGGTCGTCTTGAAATCACCGTTCGGAACAAGTTCGCCGTTGACTTTCACGCTGTCGATCAGAACCCAGCTGCGTTTTTCTTTGTCCTTTGCCCACTGTCCCTGAAGGGAGAATCTGAAGTCGCCGTTCTTGGCAGGCGTGACCGTGTAGCTGACGGTCTGCCAGTCGTCGCCGATCTTCTTGACGGCGGTTGTCGTGTACTGATGCTCCTCTTTGTTCTTGAGCCAGCTCAGTCTTCCGGTACTCATATTGTCGGATTTGATTTCCAGCGGATTCTGTGTCTTGACGCAGTTAATGTCCGAACGGAATTCAGATTCTGTCGCCTGAACGGAGATCAGTGTTGCCGCCGCAAGAGCGAGTGTCATAAGATGTTTCATTAGCTTTACGCCTTTCCTGTTATTTCTCTTCTCATATCATTTCCTGTTTCATTACATTATAATACAAAACGCTTAAAACGCAAGAGGTGAAACGGCGTCTTTCGCACTTTTTTCCGCAAAAAAAAACGGTTTTTTCAGGGGAAAACAACTTTTTCGGAAGGATTATTGATTTTTCCCGCTTCTGTTGTATATTATGCACTTAACATAACAACATGAAGGATCCCCGATGAAATTCACTCTTCCGCTGATGACCCTCGCCCTGCTGCTCCTGCTCTCCGGATGCGCAACCCCCTGGATGACAAACACAAAACGGAATGCGATTGAACAGTACCTCATCTCCTCCGTTGTCGAACGCGGCATCTCCTCTGCCAGCTTCAAAGACTACAGAAACAAAAAAGTCGCGATGGATTACACCTACTTCGATCCGCAGACCGACAAGCAGTACACGCAGGGCGTTCTCGAACTGCGGCTGGCGGAACTCGGTATGATCGTCGTAAAAAAAGCGGAAGAGGCCGATTACATCATCCAGCCGCTCTGCGGAGTTCTCGCAACCGACCACTCCAAAATTTTCCTCGGAACCCCCTCCCTCCCGGTTCCCGTTCCAAATGCAAACCTCGATATCGTGATCCCCGAAATCCCCCTGTTCCAGAAGTTCACGCGCTACGGCTACGGAAAGTTCTCCTTCGTCGTCTATGAAGCCAAAGGACGCAAACCGCATGCGGTCCTCCCGACAACCCGTTCCAGCGCCCGCTACATCGACTGGGTCATTCTCCTTATTCCGTTCAAAACGCATGACATGGAGATGGACGACACCGTTCAGGCAGAAATCCAATACGATTTCATTCCCTGATTCCAATTCGGCAAAACACTAAAAAGCTCCGGACTTTCCTTTCGAAAGCCGGAGCTTTTTTGCGTGTGCGCAGCTTGCCGTGTTACAGCGTAACGCCGTCCTTGAAGATGGAAATCTCTTCGTAGCCGTTCCGTTCGTTTGCGGCTTCCGCGCCGCCGGCAACGGCGAGAATCTTCGCGAAGAATTCCGCATCCACCGCATTGCGGTCTTCCGCCAGAACGCGTCCGGCGTCGAAGTCGATCCAGTTCGGTTTGAACTGCGCAAGCGCGGAATTGGAGGCGATCTTCATCGTGGGCACAACCGAACCGAACGGCGTGCCGCGCCCGGTCGTGAACAGAATCAGATGCGCGCCCGACGACGCGAGCAGAGTTGATGCCACCATGTCGTTACCCGGTCCGGTCAGCAGATTCAGTCCTTTTTCATGCACATGTTCACCCGGGAGCAGCACATCGTTCACTGCGGAGCTTCCCGCCTTCTGAGTGCATCCGAGCGACTTGTCTTCCAGTGTCGAAATGCCGCCCGCCTTGTTGCCCGGCGAAGGATTCTCATAAATGGTCTGCCCGTACCGGGTGAAATACTGCTTGAAGTCGTTGACCATAGCCACGCACTTGTCGAACACTTCCCGGCTGCGGCAGCGCGCCATGAGAAGCGTTTCCGCGCCGAACATCTCCGGAACTTCGCTCAGGATCGTGCTTCCGCCGCGGGCTGTCAGCCAGTCGGAGAACCGTCCGACAAGCGGATTCGCCGTAATGCCGCTGAGCCCGTCAGAACCGCCGCATTTGAGCCCGACAACCAGTTCGCTGACCGGAATATCCGTGCGGACGTCTTCCGCCGCGCGTGCCGCAAGCTCTTTCAGAATTTCCATTCCCGCCGCGACTTCGTCGGATTCTTTCTGGGCAACGAGGAATTTGACGCGCTCCGTATCAATCTCTTCGAGCTTTTCGCGGAACGAATCAATGGTGTTGTTCTCGCATCCGAGTCCGACGACGAGGACGCCGCCCGCGTTCGGATGCTTGACGAGTCCGCAGAGAATCGCACGGGTCATCTCATGGTCGCCGCCCAGCTGCGAACACCCGAACGGATGCTCCAGTGCAATCGCGCGGTCGACACTCCCCGCGGGGAGCGTGCGGTTCAGGCGTTCCGCCAGCGTATGCGCGAGCTTGTTCACGCAGCCGACCGTCGGAACAATGAAGATATGGTTGCGGATCCCGACTGCCCCGTTTTTGCGCCGGAAGCCCTTGAACGTTTCCGTGCAGGGCTCCGGACGGAGCGTGATTTCGACGGGTGAATAGGTGTATTCGAGAATGCCGTCGAGATTCGTTTTCATATTGTTCGTATGCACATGCTCCCCCTTGCGGATGGCACATGTCGCGCGGCCGATGGGCATGCCGTACTTGATGATGTTCTCCCCCGCAGCAATGTCCCGGAGCGCGAACTTGTGTCCGCGCGGGACCTCGGCGGAGGAGTCGTCCAGCATGACCGCCACATTATCCAGAGGATTGATTCGGATGCTCTGCATAGCGGCGTTTCCTCAGAGAACGGTTTTGACGGCTTCGCGGATGCCGGCCTTGTCGATCGCTTCGAGCTTGTCCGTCACAAATGCGGTCAACCCGGGAACGGTGTTGAGATCCATTTCCCAGAATGCGGTGTTCGCAAGAGCCTTGCGGACATAATCCGCCGTGGAATCGTTCGCGATTCCGGCAAAGAAATCAATGACGTCCGGCGAATCGGAAACCGGCCAGGTAATGCCGTTGTAAGTTCCGGTCGCCTTGCCTTCGGCGTCCTTGCTGAGACGGTAGAAGCGGAGCAGCGCCGCGAGCGAGAACGCGAGAACTTCCGGCAGTTCGCCTTTGAGCTTCGTGTAATCCAGCAGACTCGGCATGACGCGCACCTTCCACTTGGAAACGGAGTTCAGGGAAATCGAAAGCAGACGGTGCTGGGCGAACGGGTTCAGGAAGCGTTCCACAATCGAATCCGCGAAGAACTGTTTTTCGTTTTCCGGCAGATTGACCGTGTGGAAAATTTCGCCGTAAATCGCCTTGCGGACCATTTTGCCGAAGACGGGATCGTTCATCATCTCATCCACAAACGTGAGTCCGCCGAGAATGGACGCGAGAACATCCGCCGTGTGCGCACCGTTGAGGAAACGCACCTTGCGGGTACGGTACGGCGACTGGTTGTCGGTCACGACCACATTCAAGCCGCATTCCTTGAGCGGAAGTTCCTTGAGAACGGATTCGGGACCTTCCATAACGAAAAAGTGGAAGATTTCGCCGCAGTCGAGCAGATTGTCCTGATATCCGAGTTCCGCACAGATTTTCTCCGCTTCCGCGCGCGGATATCCGGCGACGATGCGGTCGACGAGCGTATTGATGAACAGACAGTTCTTTTCGAGCCATTCGGAGAATCCCTTCGGCAGATTCCATTCGGAAGCATACTGAAGCATGTATTTTTTGAGCGTGATGCCGTTCTTGTCGATCAGTTCGCAGGGAATGAAGATGATTCCTTTATCCGCCGCTCCGTCAAATGCTTTCCAGCGTTCGAACATCAGGCTGGTGAGCTTTGCTGGATAGGTATTCTGACAGGTTCCCGGTGTATACGGTTCCGGCTTGTGCTCGATTCCGGCCTCGGTGGTGTTGGAGAAAACGAAGCGGAGATCCGGATTGCACGCCGCCTGAACGACAGTCCCCCAGCTTTCATACGGATTCAGACATCCCTTGACGGATTCGATGACTTCACGTTTTTCGACAACTTTTCCATCGGAGATTCCGCGGAGGATGAGGGTATAGAGTCCGTCCTGAGCGTTGATGAAATCGGTGAGTCCTTTCGGGAGCGGCTGCACGAGCTGTACGAGCCCGTTGAATTTTCCCTGTTTGTTCATTTCATTGATCATCCAGTCGATGAATGCGCGGAGGAAATTTCCTTCGCCGAACTGGAGTACTTTAACGGGGAGAGCCGGAGCGTTTTTTCTTTTAAGCAGATCCATGATTTTGTCCTTTTGTTTTTTGGATTCCGGTATAAGATAGTTGCCATCGTTGGCAAATGCAAGCCGAGTTGCAGAGAAAAAATCAAATTTTTCATTATTTCCTGTATCCTTCTTATTTTTCGGTTGTTTCATGCGGTTGAATTGAGTGTAAGGAGTGGATTTCAAAAAAAAACAAAAAAAATGCGAAAAAGCATTTGCATTTTTTCAGAAGTGCAGTATATTAATGGCATACCAAGCGATAATGCTTGATACAACGCTCCGGCATAGCTCAGCGGTAGAGTAGGTGGCTGTTAACCACTTGGTCGTAGGTTCGAATCCTACTGCCGGAGCCATTTTTTTGCTCCGTTTTTCCTCGTAATTTAGCCTCGAATTCAGCTTAGATCTTCCCTTTTGGAAGCCTGTCGCATCTCTTGCTGAGATGCTCTCAAACAGGTTGAATAAGTGGACTATAAGGTGCCCATAAGGTGGTAATAAGTTACCACCGGAATCTCTTCTTTTCAAGTCCGGCAGTTATGTATGTCTAAATGACCGATAACGTCCGAGGAATTACGCACATTTGACGGGATAGAGGCTTGAAAAAGCCTGTTTCCATGATTGATTATTGTTTTGACCCAAAATCAAACGAAAGGAAACAGGCTAAATGTAGCGCAAAAAAGAAAAAGTCAATCTCTGGAATCATCAAAATCAGGAAATAACCACATTTTCAGGCACGGTTATTTACTTTACCATTGATGAACCAGAAAAAGAACCGGAAAACTGAAACAGAGATTCACTTACGAAAAGCAGCTTGAGCAGCTTTCGCTGTAATTCTACACGTAACAGCATCAAATGTTCCTCCGACAACTCCGCCAACAACTGGAATAAGCTTGGTTAGATTGACAATTCCCTTTTCTCCAGCTTTGGTTATCAAACGAAAACCGACAGCTTGGTTGATTCGCTTCAATGCTTCTCCGGGAAGTTTCCTGATAGCGGCATAAGTCAAACTGGAACCAAGCCTAATTCCAGCCTGTTTGCAAACCTCTTTGACATCCTGTCCGATGATAACGCAAAGAATTAAAGTTTTAACTTTGTCTTCTTTGAGATCATGACCATAAATTCTTGCAATAGCCGCAGCCATTCGCGCTTGCAGAATCCACGATGCGCCCAAAGAGGCCGAAATCGCAATCGGCAATGTGGCAAAACCTCCAAGCCCTGTAATAAAACCTGTAGAAAAGTTTTTTGTGGTTTCCCAGTTGATCAAACTCTCTACACGAGTATCGTTATCGTCATAATCCGGGTTGTTCAGATACTCCAATGCAAGTTCTTCTGCACTGGAGAGTGGACCAACACCACCAACAGCTTTTTCCGTCAGCCAGTTTGCCACTTGTAACGCTTTTGATTCTTTCGTTTCAGTCATTTTACACTCCTCTGCAACGATTTTTTGCTTTTATTGTATCCAGCATGCCGGAACCAAAGCATTCATGATACCGCACAAGACCTCTTGTATACCTTTGTTTTGTTTAGCTCTGCAAAAAAAAAGACGCACCCTGCTGCACTCTGCCCATGGTACGCCAATACCAGATAACGAATGCAAACAGAATACGTCCAAAGGATGTATCCCGTCAGCATCTACGTTATCTGCTTTAATTTGGCGTTTTAGGGCAGACGTCTGCTGAAAAAAATACGTTTTATTTCTTTTGCAATTTGCTCAGTCGGCAATGCTCCTTCTGTTTGTCCAGTTATGTTAAACACCGGATAATATAGTGCATTGTTTCCTGTTTCGCAAGCCGTATCTTCGCCGATTTTATAAAAAAACGGCCGGAATACCGTAATCTGTTCTCTCGCGTTCCCGGTATTGGCGTATCATGGACGGGTTCACCGTTCGTTATACACAGCCACGCCTCCTCTACTGGTTTCCTGTTTTACCGTTATTTTTACATGACACCGTTGTCATGAGATGTCATACCAAATTATTTTCTTCGGTTTCCCGAGTGGACAGCATACGGTTTTTTACCTCACCCTCACCTCACGTACGAAGGGACCGAACCGGTGTTTTTTCCCAAGATTCAGCTTCCCGCGCTTCTCAAGACGCTGCAGGGTCTCCTCAACCGTATTGAGAATGACCTGTGTATCGCCGCCGCAGGAGAGCCATTTCTCCTTCATGTAACGGAAACTCTGACGCGGAGCGGCAATCCGCTCCACCGGATACGCACTCTTGCTGCTCTGCACAATCGCACATGACGTTTTGCCTGGAGCCTTGCGCAGACCGCGTCCGACCATCTGGATTGTGGGCAGACGCGAGGCGTCGCGCAGGAACACGCTCTGGAGTTCCGGAAGGTCAAAGCCCTCGGTCAGCACGGAAACATTTGCGACAACCTGAACGTCTCCTTGCACAAAAAGGTCGAGCTGTTTGTCTTTGTTGCTTGATCCGGTGACAACTTCGCAGCGGATTCCGGAACTTTCAAGGGTGTTGCGGAAGTGGTTGCACTCGTCGATGCGGGAGAAAAACGCGATTGTCTTCCCCCATTTCTCCGGATTTTCGCAGAAGATTTTTTCCACGAATTTCAGATCCCAGACCGGCAATTTGTAGGAGTCGTAGGGAGAAAGCACACCCATATGAATCAGCTGCTGAATCCCGCAGCACTCCACGTTGTTTTGAAACGAAAGACGCATCCGATCGGTCCGCATCGGTGTTGCGGAAAGTCCGAGCGTCAGCGAGTTGCCCGTCTTTTCGTACATATCAATACAGCTCTGAGTGGCCTCGTGGTGCGCTTCGTCAAGCACAATCATATCCGCACTCGGAGGATTGGAGCTGAAGACAGAAACATAGCGGAGATCGCAATGGAAGTACATTTCATTAACCAGCTGGGTCTGGTCGAGAATATGTTTTCTGGACGCAACCCAGTTGACCGTCAGCGGAGTCCTGCTGTTCGCCTGCAGTTCCCGGATGATCATCAATCCCATGATGGTTTTCCCGGAGCCGACGGGCGACTCCAGGAGGACCGATTTGCGTCCGGCGGCGAATTCCGCCAGCACATTCTGAACGGCGGTTGTCTGATACGGACGCTCTTCAAAATGAAAGTCATTCATCCGGCAAACTCCTCCATCTGATCTGCGGAATCCAGATTTTCCAGGAAGAATGCCCGCGCCGTTTTTCTAGTGTGATACATATCCTCCAGATCGAATTCATGCGACAGCATATGCCCGATCAACCCATCAATCCGTTCGGGCGAGGAAAGCTCCTTCTCGTGATACGTCGTCAGTTCCGAGCAGAAATTGATAAGGTCGCTGATGGAGCACTGGACGGGAAGCAGCGGACGGCGTTTGGCAGTGATGTTGTTCAGCGAGGTGATTTCGTACTGTGCGCACGGATCACCCGCCATCTGCTCCAGCCGTTCATTGACCCGGCTGTACATGGACTTGGAGGATATCAGAGTCTGGATCAGCTCCTGAACCACCAGAAGTTCATGAATGGAGGCGCGTGTTTCGTGGGCGACACGGAGTCTGGACTGCATGGTCCTGAACCCATGCTCGTTACTGAACGAGGAGACCAGACGCGAAAGGTGCGTACCGGAGTTGTCATTGACTTCGATTTCCGTCCGGAAAGCATCCGCCAGCATCGTCGCGCCGTTGGAACAGACCTGCCGCTCGACCGCAAGATAAAAGGAGGGAAGGCTGACGCCGTCAACCGGATAATGGAGGGTGAGTTTGCGGGTGTAATCACTGTCTCCGGCAATTGAGAACTTTTCATCCAGAACCATCCGTGCGGAAATGATGCCGTTCCGGTATTGCAGCTCCTGTGTGCGCGGGTCTTCAGCGAAAATCCGGCGGGCAATTTCGGGGGGCAGAATCTTTTTGTTCGCCTCGACCACACCGAGAATTTCACCGGCCTGATGATCAAACGTCGCGCGCAGGCGTAAATCCGGATTATATTTCGCCACGCGGTCAAAGACTTCTTCTCCGGAGAAATAGCGGAAGATGTTTGTAGAGACTTTCAACTTCCGAGCGAAACTGGAAAGGAACCGTTTGGTTACCTGGAAGACTTCTCCATTGTATTCAATCGAAAACGTTCCTCTTGCCGGATCACAGTCGACCGGATGAAGTTCCTGAATCGTCATCTGCGAATTGGAGAACTGCAGCCCTTCTGATCCCGCCCCGGTTCCGGAATGCGGAATGACCGCCGGAAGCGGCGGATGCAGTTTAAGCCAGCGTTCTTTGAGATAAGCGGCAACCTCCTGGATTTCAGATGCTTCATATGGAAGCTGTTTGCTGAGCGATGAAGGCTGGTCGACGGGAAAGCCCTGTTCAATCAACCATTTTGCCGTTTCAACCGACTTCGCCTCTGCAAGAAAATTCCGGACAGGCAGTTCCGCTTTCATCCGCTCGACAAACTGTTCGATAATTTCGATCTCGTCCGTTTCGATTGCGGCCTGAAAAACTTCCTCCGCTACAGGGACTCCGCATTTGATCAGAAAGCGGATCGTATCGATCTTGCCTTCCTGAATGGCGAAAATCAGTAAATTTGTGTTTGAATTATCCATAGAATGAATCCTTTCTGTGTTAAAACAGTTCTCTTCTGATGATTTCAAAATATTCGCGGTCGCGTTTTTTGCTGCACTGTTTCTGCGCGATCACCCTGAGCGCGGCGGAACAGTCCTGCTGCATGAGTCTGCGTACGTTGACACAGTAGCCGACGGCTGAATCCGGACGGATCCAAAGCGGACCGCAGAGCTGCTTGTACTCGACACCAATCCGGGACATCTCGTTTTTGAAATCCGCGCGGTGTCCGCCCCGTTCTCCTTTTTCGTATTGCCAGATATGTGTCATTTCATGCGCCATTACTGCGATAAAACCGTTATCATTCCCTTGAACCAGATTCAGGAGATTAAACCTGATCAGGTAAGGTTTCCTCCTGACGGCCAAAGCCAGAATTCGCCCTCTCCGACTGTAAATTTCTATCCGGCAGAGCGGCAGCCGGTTCTGCCAGCAGAGTCGGTTCAGCTGGTGGAACGCATGGTAAAGAACTCTGTATTCTTCAACAAAGTTCTGAGTCGGAATCTTTTCCGTCATAAAAGCTCCTTTTGTTTATGGAAATTTTCAAGCAGGAAATATGCCACATGCGATTGAACTCATTTTTATTGTTCCGGACCGCCCCGTCCAATTAGTTTCTGAACACTTCCGGTCAATTTTTTTCAAATAGCTGATAACGTCCGTGGAACTGTGCACTTTTGACAAAATGAAGGCTTGAAAAAGCCAGACAATATCCGGGGAATTGCACAGATTTGATGTATCGAAACTTGAAAATCAGTTGAAAAATGATAGATTATCATATGAACCAATGGCGGCTCGGTGCTGATTTGATAACTCTATAAAAGGCTGATGGAGGAGCAGTTCGACAGAAATGGAGAAAGCAAAAATGAAGATAATCTTGTTATACATATTAAATATTAACTTAATCGTATTCGCCGCAATACCTCAATTATCAAGATTATTGTTCAACAATATTTACAATTCCGACAACATATGGTTATGCAATCCGATTTGGACATTTCTTTGCGCATGGCAATTTTCATTAGGAAGTGATCCTCTATATTATTTAGCATGCCATATTTTGGTCTACATCCAGATTTTTGCTTATGCATTTACATTTACTACAATTTCAGAAAAGCTAAGTAACAAAGCTTATTATTTAGCATATATACTATTTATTTTTTCCATATTTACCATTATCCCCATTAAACATAGCTCTATATCTCCTACACTACGTTTTCTATATTGGTCAACAATATAAAAACATTTATATTCAAAAGGATATTAGATAAAGTCCGATAATTTGCATACATTTGACGGGCTAGAGGCTTTTTCAAACCGCTAGCCCGTCAAACATGCGCCCCAAGACACAGCACATTTAAGACAAATATCTTATTAAAATAAACAATAAAACAATATTTTAAGATATTTATTTGTTTTTTATTTTTAAAAAATAAGCAAAACACGATATCACATATTTGAAAAACAGTTTAACAAGTGATATTTTATAACACATAATCTAGAACAACTATTTCACACGATGTTGTTTTAGAATGCTTCCGGAAATCAGCAAATTCCGGAGTTTGAAAGATTTATTAAGAATAAAGGGTTTTTCAACAAAAGTTCCTTGTTTTCTTGGAAAATGAATTTGTATTTTCCTATATATCATTGAAAACAAAAACGGTTCTCCATTCTTGAGTCAAAGAATTGAGAAGGCAAAATATCCTTAAAAGGAGAAAAATGCTTTGCGGAAATGCAGCACATACCTTAATATCCGGAGCCATGAGCTCGTAACTCTTCTATCTCCATCCCGAGAGGCGGGAATTCGGAATAGAGTAAAAATCACTAAAATAAAAGGAAAGGAAATTTATTAAGATGAAAAATGTGATTCCATTGATCACAGCAGTGCTTCTCGGGCTTGCCGCGGTTTTTGCCGTCAGTAAAACCATGAAGAAGACAGAAAAGCCGGAAGAACGGACGCGCAATGTTCTCATTGTTACGGCAGAAATTGCTCAAGGAGAACTGATTCAGGAGAGCCGAATTGCCGTCAAAGCGATTCCTGAAAGCGCGGCCCCTAAAAACTGTATCGACGAAGCAAATATGTCATTCACTTTCAATCAACGGGCAAAACGCCCGATCGCAAAAGGAGATTACCTGCTTTATGCAGATATCGAACTTGATCAGAGCAAAAGCCGTGCATTGGGAGATGGACAGTGGGGTGTTCCGGTAACATTTGCCGACGGAGTACTGCTCAAGATGCTTCAACCCGGTGATGATATTGCAATTATCGGAACTTTTTCCTACAAAGAAAAAGTCAAAACCGGAAAAAATGCAGATGCGGAAGTTCGAGAAATGAACCGGACTGTCACAACGGTCATTTATCCGCGCGTCAGCATTCTGGAAATCAACGGCAGCAGTGTGCTTCTTTCTCTCCCCCCCCAGCAGGCGGTTGCACTGACAGCAATTCAGCGCAAAGCCAAACTGTTCCCGATTCTGCGAAAGAAAAAGGATGACAATGCCCTGAACCGGATGAATGGCGGAAAATTTGAAGACTCCGCATTAACAGACATGGTCAAGGGACTTCAAAGCATTGCCATTCCTCTTGTCCCGAGCGAAGTAAAGGAGAACCAGAAATGAAAAAACTGATTGCATTCTTCCTTCTCACAGCGACCATGCTGTCTCTCTATGCAGACGCCGAAAGAATCAGTATGATTATTGGTTCAACGAAAAGCATCCAGACCCCCTTTGTTATTGAGTCATTCCGGATAATCCCCGGTAAATCTGACAAGATAAAAGTTGAAGCTGGAGAGTCCCAGCTCCGGATCGTCGGCTGTGCGGTCGGAGAAGTCACTCTTGTGGTATCCGGCGGCGGTATGCAGAAAGATTACATCGTCACTGTAAAATCAAATCTGGCCAAAACGCTCAAGAAGCTTCGTACAGACTTGGATTCTCTCACTGAACTCGATATTTCCATCAATGAGGACCAGATAGCCATTCGAGGAACTGTAACAAACCCTGACCATTGGAAGCACCTGATGAAAGTTTTACCGAACTATTCAAGTCAGTGTGTGAATTTTGCCGTGTTCAAACCTTCTGCAGAAACCGTTCTTAATCTGAAAAAACTGCTTCAGGAAGCAGGCTTCCAATTTTGTGAACCGGGACAAAAAGCTGCTGTCGGTCAGCTCTCCATGCAAATTTCCTCTGATGCTGTTGTGCTGACCGGAGAACTTTACAGCCAAAAAGACTTGGATAAAGTTATGCAGCTTCTTGCTACACAACCGTGGCTGGATATTGGCGGACAAGGCGATTCATCCAAAGGACGAGTTCGCTGTATGACCAGCCTGAGTGTTGTCGAAACCTTGCTACAAGTCGATATTGTCTACGCAGGAATCGTGCTGGACAATTCCGATGCTCTGGGTTCCAATTCAACACCGACATTGAGCGGGAGCTTTGGAATTATCTATGATCTCGTCAGCGGTCGCGGAACAGGAAAAACCGCACAATTCGGCGGCAACATGGATGCAACCGTCGGCTTCTTAACCTCCAATGGAGTAACCAGAACCTACAACGCAGGACATGTCACATTTGCCAACAATGACCCCAAAGGAGGCTCTCTCCATACAGGAAACACCGTGTATGTCAAAGTCAACGGATTGGAAAACGGCAGTCTTCAGAATATCAAATATGGTTTGGAAATCAAGGTTACCGGAGGATTGGTTTCACCGAATCGGGCGAAACTGACCCTGGATCTCAAGAATTCTTCACTTGTCAGTGCAAGTGAAGACTCCTATAATCTTCAGGAAGACACAACTTCACAGACAGTGTTTTGCGACCTGGACAAGACTGTCGTAATCGCCGGCTCCAAGAAGATTTCCCAGGCAACCAAGAATTCCGGGCTCCCGATTCTCCGAAGCACCCCTGTTCTGAAATGGTTCGTCTCCAACGATGTTGACAACCAGTCAGAAATCAGCCTTTTGATTCTTGCATGCCCACGGCTGGTCAAAGCCAATCCGGATGTCCAGATAGAAATTCCATTGGATCAACAGACAGCACCGACTTATCGCGACTCCAAACGCAACAACAGAGAGCGAATGGAAGAAAACAAGCGTCATCGCGGTTCGCTCGGCTGGCTCGGCTGGTTCAACTGGTAAAAGGAGATGCCAAAATGCCGGGTATGAAGAAATTTGTTGTTTTTTCCGCCAACGGGGAGGTGTTCACGTCGAAACCCCTCCCTGCCGGAGATTTCAGTATGACAATCGGGCGTCATGCAGACTGCGATATCGTCTTGACAGGGAATGGAGTGTCGCGCAGACATGCTCGACTGGTTTCCGCCAATGGAACATTTTTCATTGAAGATTTGAACAGCTCCGGAGGGACAAAACTGAATGACAAAAACATTACAGTTATGACTCCTCTCGAATTGTCTGATGTTGTACAAATTTCTGATTACCGTCTTTCATTAAAGGCCGGAGCCCCTGTACAGGAACAAACGCCTGCTCAACCTCCGGTTCGTACAGAAGAAGCACCAAGGGATTTCAAAAATGAGTTCAAAGATGCAACTCTCCTCTATGAACCGGAAATCATGTTATTGACCCGCTCTGTTCACGAAGATATTCTGGAAAAGCTGAATCTCTCCGACAATGCCCGTAAAGAGCTGAACAAAACGGAAATGCGAGCAAAAGTTGAAGCGGCATTGGAACGCACTCTGAAAGAACGGCGCCATGAAATACCAAACCGGATTCCGCTTTCACTGTTCCGTCAGGCTCTGTTGGATGAACTAGTCGGCTTCGGACCTCTTTCCCCGCTGTTGCGCTCGCATGGAATCTCTGAAATCATGGTCAACGGTCCCAACGTTGTTTTCGTAGAAAGCAAGGGAAAACTGTTTGACAGCGGTATCCACTTTTTCAATGAACAGCATCTGCAATCCATTATTCAGCGTATCGTGGAACCTTTGGGACGCCATATTGACGACGCCAGCCCCATGGTTGATGCCCGCCTTCCGGATGGCTCACGCGTGAATGCAGTCATTCCGCCGCTTTCCCTCCGTGGTGCAGCTCTCACAATAAGAAAATTCGCAGAGAAAAAACTGACTACAGATGATTTGATTGCATTTGGCAGTATGACAAAAGAGATGGCCTCCTTCCTTCAGGAAGCGGTGCGTGTAAGGAAAAATATCCTGGTATCCGGTGGAACAGGATCTGGAAAAACAACTCTGCTGAATGTTCTTTCTCTTTTCATTCCTGAAGGAGAGCGTGTAATTACCGTGGAAGATTCAGCAGAACTAAAATTGACTCATCCGAATCTGGTCAGTTTGGAAGCCCGTCCCGCCAATATTGAAGGAAAAGGAAGAGTTTCCATCCGGGATTTGGTAATCAACACACTGCGCATGCGCCCAGACCGCATTATCGTTGGCGAATGCCGTGGCGCCGAAGCATTGGATATGCTTCAGGCAATGAATACCGGGCATGACGGATCTCTGACAACGGCGCACGCAAATAACCCGCGTGATGTTCTGACTCGTTTGGAAAATATGGTAATGATGGCTGGATTTGAATTGCCCTCTACAGCAATCCGGGAACAGATTGCTTCCGCGATTGATCTGATTGTCCAGCAAACTCGCCTCGCGGATGGTTCCAGAAAAATTGTCAAGATCACAGAAATTACCGGACGGGAAGGCAACCAGATTCTGATGCAGGATATCTTCAGTTTTGAACAAACCGGACTGGATGAACACGGGCGGGTTCAGGGGTTTCATACAGCTACCGGCAATATTCCGGTATTCATTGACGAACTCCGCAAGAGCGGTCGTCTGAATTTGGATATGAGCGTATTTGTTCCTAAAATGTAAGGAGGTAAAATGAACGCACTCAATACTTTTCTGATATTTGCGGCAACTGGAATGTTCTGTTTTCTGACGATCCGGCTAATCTGCCGTTACCTGCTTGAAAAACTGGAATTCCGAATAAGCCCTGTTTATGAAGAACTCAAACGTTTTATTTCTCCGGACCGTCTTTTGATGCTGCGGATCTTTTCAGCCCTTATCACGGCATGTGCAGCATTTCTTGTTCAACTTGCCGGCGGAGTTGAGAAAATGGCTATTGCTCTTCCTGTCTCATGCGGATTTGCAATAGCAGCATGGATTCTTGTTCTGCGTTACTATCAATGGAAATTGGCAAAGCGAAAAGAAGCGTTTGAAACAAAAATTTTAGATTTTACAATGGCTCTGACAAACAGCATGAAATCCGGTCTTGCCCTGGGACAAGCGGTGGAAGCTGTCTCCCGGCGAATTGGCGGACCAATGCAGGAAGAACTTGTAATTCTGCTCAGGGAACACCGCCTTGGCGTTGACCTTCCCGAAGCGTTTGAACGCATGTACAAAAGGATGCCCTGCGAAGATATGCATCTTCTCGTAACAACAATAACCTTGACAACCCGCTCCGGAGGAAGTCTCGTCGAAGTTCTTAATGAAATGGTTGATACCATCAGAGCCAGAACAGAATTTCAGGAACGTCTGAAAAACATGACAGCACAGGGACGTTTTGAAGCCATCTCTATTTCAGCGGCTCCACTTGCGGCGTTCATCCTGCTTTACTGCATTGATCCGGTTCTGATGAAACCTCTTGTAACCACCGGCTCCGGCTGGCTGGCCGTCGGGGTTGCCTCCATTCTTGTCTCTATCGGTTATTCCATTCTGAAACGAATTATCACAGTGGAGGTCTAAAATGTCTAAAGACAACAATTTCCTAATCTACGCAGTAATTTTTCTGCTCGTGTTCGGGCCGTATCTCTTCCTCTCCTTTTTCCTGAACAAACCCAAAATGCAATTCAGGGATTTGGAGAACAGAAATCTGCCGCCGTTCTTCCGAAGACTTTGGGGAATCCTGTCCTGCTTCACGGAAAACCTCGGCAAACTTTCGAAAAAATTACAGCCGGGAAGAGCAAAAAAACTTCGGAACAAGCTTCTTGTTGCCAATATTAAAATGGATGTGGAATATATTTTTGCTGCGGAAATTCTGACAGGAATGACTGCAGCTGTTTTTGGCACCCTCTTTACGCTGATGGTATCCTCCAATGGAGGAATTGTCATTGGAGCAGGGTTGCTATTTGGATTCATCGGGCTTGTTTACCCATCTATGACAATAGAAAAGCTGGCAGATGAGCGACAGACTAAAATTATGCGCACTCTTCCCTTTGCAATAGATCTGATTGCTTCTGCAATGCGCTCCGGAGTAGACTTTTCAGCGGCAATCCGATACTATGTTTCCACGGAAAGCTCCTCTTCGCCGTTATCATTTGAATTTGGCATCATGCTCCGCCAAATTGAACTTGGAAAATCCAGAACGCAGGCCCTTGATGAGATGTCCGGACGCATTCAGCATGACGCTTTTACGGCATTTGCCGATGCCGTTATTCATGGAATTGAAATCGGAGCATCCATCGTCGAAACGATGAAAATCCAGGCGGAGGAAATGCGGAGAGTCCGGTTCAACATTGCGGAAAGAAAAGCTGCTCGGGCCGTTTCCGCTATGATTTTCCCCATTGCCGTATTCATTATGCCGGCAATGTTTATTATCATTGGAGTTCCTGTTCTGCTTAAAGTAATGGGCAGTGGACTTGGAGGAGTCATGTGATGAAAATGCAGATCAAATTTGTTTCCGGGGAAATAAAAGATCAATGTTTCCCGCTCGAACTCAATCAGGCGCTCTCAATCGGACGGTCTCATACCAACCGGATTGTCTTGACATCTCCGGACATTTCCGGCCGTCATGTCATTGTCCGCTTTGGCTCTGACGACAAAATCCACATGGAAGTCTTAAGTTCCAGAATCACAAAATGCAATGGAAAAAATGCCGGTATCGGTGACACTCTTGATGTCACCGCAGGCGATACAGTCCAGATGGGAGAACATACCGCTTTTATCTTTGAGCAGGTAAACTCTGATGATGAGAAGACCGTTCTTCAAGATGAAGATGCAGAACTGAGTAAAACCGTTGTCTCTCCAAAGACAACCGCCAAGCCTGCGCAAGCGACAACCGCAACAAAAGCCAAAGCAACGCCCTTGACATCCGAAGTAGATTCAGACGATTCCTCATCCGAAACAATTGCAATCCAGACACGTGTTGCCTCTGAAGAAGAACTGGAGGACATCAAAAACTCTTATCGGCTGAAAGCAAGGAAAAGGGTCATCCTCTGGACTGTTGCCATCGCAATGTTCCTTGGAATGAGTGTTTCTATGTACTTTCATCTGAAACCGGAAACGGAAGAGCATGTTTCCTGGCCCGTCAATGCAAATGGCCAGCGCCTTCAGGATTACACTTTTGTACCTGTTCCGGGAATCGATAATGAAAAAAAATCATATCTTGCACTTTTTTTCCCGGCAAGCCGCTCTGCAAAGATTGAAAAGAAAAACTTCCGGACAGATGTATGGACCTATACGGGGAAAAACCGGGATGTCCTGCTGCATATTGAAACTAATTCCAAACACTCGAACAAGAATCTTTTCATTGATCATGATGAAGCAATTCAACAATGGATGCGTAAACAGCGAACAGAAGATCCAACCCTCAGCTGGGGTGTTGACCGGGTTACAATTTTCGTGAACCGATCCAGCGGGGCAGGAATTCCGCTCACCATGGTGTCTTATACACGCAGGCTCGGCAATGATGACTTTTTCGGGTACGCGGTCTTTCTCCGCAATGCTGCGAACACACATCAGATCATGATTGAAGTCCCGTTGCAGTATCAGTGGCGCGCAGATCAATTTCTGCGTCGCGAGCTGATCGGCATGGTCATTATCCCCATCAATCACACCGTAGGCTTTTGGGAAGGCAGTTCCGTCTGGCGCAAAAATACCACTGTTGCTCAGGATTTGGAAGAAGCAAAAAGTTTCCTCCGCCAGGAAGCCCCCGTTTACTGGGGAAAGGTTTTCTATCGTCTGCGCAGTGCCTTGATAAAAGCGACTGCAGCCGGAGACATCAACGGCCTGAATGAAGCAAAACAGCTTCTTGCCGGACTTCGCGCTCGCCTGTCGGTCTGGTACAATGCCCAGAAACTTGCTTACCAATATGCGGAACAGAGCGGAGACAATGTCTCCATGCAGTCAATTCAAGCGACCTGCGAATCGGTTTTCTCCGCAGAATTTCAACAGGCTGATTTCCGTTATGATCTCATAAAACGCAAGGAGTGGAAATGATTTTTCAGAAAAGCAATCTTGCAATCCGTCTCGAACTCAACGGGCGGATCCTGTATGAAATTACAGCAAAAGAGATGCCGGCAGAAGTCACGATCGGCCGAGCTTCCGGTTGTACTTGGGTCATCCCTGCAGAAGACCGCGGAGCAAGCGGAAAACATGCAAAACTCGTAAAAAAGGGACCAGCGGTTTTTCTGCGTGATCTGGAAAGCAGAAACGGCGTTTTTTTCATGGAAGCAAAGATTGTTGAACGAAAGCTTTCTGCCGGAGAAATATATACAATCGGGGATTGCAAACTGATTGTGGAACACGCTCCGGAACAACAGAAAAAACAAACTTTTGAATTCAATCGTCTGGAACAGCTTTCCGGAAGCGGAAAAGGACAAATACATTCCCTGAAAGAAGCTGTTATCAACATCGGTTCCGACGAAAGCTGTGAAATTCAAATCAAGGATCCGCTTATTTCACATCTTCATGCGGTGATAGAAAATCATCCGGACGGAACCTGCTGGATCAAAGACAACAAAAGCCGCAACGGAACAAAAGTCAATGGGACACCTCTTACGGAAGAAAACGCAGAAACCGGCCGCATGCTGAAAGACGGCGACATTCTTTCCATCGCTTACATCGACTTCCGCTTCTGGGATAAAAACGTCGTTCATGTCCGGTCGCATCTTCTGTTGAAAATCGGAATTGTTGCGGCTACTGTCGCCATCGTTGTCGGAGGATATTTTGCAGTTCAAACGATTTTCCCATCGGCCAAAGCAATGCGTCTCAGAGCAGAGCGCCTTGCGGCAGCCTGCAATTTCAATGGAGCCCGCGAACTCCTGACAAAAGCCCTTGACGCCAGGGGTGCTGAAAATGATGCAGCACAAAGAAAAGACCTGAACCGGAAACTTAACCTCTGGCAGAATACAGCCGCAACCTGGTACACAATCCGGAAGCACCTTGCCGACAACTCAACCCGTTCGGGAATCCGGAGAGCCAATGCGCTTTTTGCATCACTTCTTTCTTCGGACAATGAAAACTGGACGTGGAATGCCTCTGCATCCGCCAGCGAAATGAAAAATGCCCAGGAAACGCATAATCTTCTGAGCGCACTTCTTGCAGCAGAAGACCGCATCTCCAATTCTGAAGAAGATTTCTCCTATTTGAAATCTCTTGATGAAAAGCTCAGAAAAGCTGTCGCCGTCTGCGAAAGCACCCCCGCAGATTACCGAACAGGAGTCATTACCCGCGCCAAAGACATATCTAAAGAAATCAACGCTCTCGTTGAAGAACATAATGAACTTCAGAAAATCATGGAACGTTACAGCACTATCGAACAAACGGATTCCATTGTCGCGGCAGTTCGTGCAATCCGTGAAAAATCCCAGAACCGTTATACGGAACGGAAAAACAATCGTCGTTCCGCCTCACAGACAGTAGTACTTTACTGTGACGCACTGCTCGAACCGCTGGACTTGCTGAAGCGAAGCGCTGAAGAACTCAAAAAAAATATGAATGCAGTTGCCATGTTCCAGTTCAGCAAGCAGAAACTCCGCCTTCCCCTGCCGACTCCTGCGGAGTGCATGATCTCAGCAAACCTTTCTTCCCGGCGAGCGGAAATGGAACTTCGATGTGAACAGTTCAAAAAAATCGCCGTACATCTCAAAAACTTTGAACGATTCCTTGTTCATAATGGAATCTCTCCGGAAAACCCGGATCGCGATCTTGACAACTTCTTCTCCAGTTCCACCTGGGAAAAAGTTCTTGCCTGCGACTGTCTCAATTCAAAACTGCCGGCATACTCAGCAAAGAAACCCACATCGACATATGACCGCATGATTGGCGTCTATGCGTTCTTCGAATATTTGCGTTCCCTTGACGGAGAATTTGATACAACCATTTTTGACGAACGTTTCAAACCGGAAGTATTCCGGGCCAGGGAACTTTTTTCATCAATAGAAACCTTCAATGCATTCTGCTCGGCTGCTCCAGGCAAACCGTTTGCCGGGGAAATCCCCCTTCTGCTCGCTGTAAACAACGGAGAAAACACATTCACACGCTACTGGAAATCAGTCTCCCGCATTCTTTCTCGACGGAATGCTCTGATTCGGGATATGACCGCCGTTTATCAAAAAGTCCCCTCCTCCCGGCGCGGAATCCTCGCCGGAGGAATCGCTTTGGCGTTGATTCCCGGCGAAAGCTCTGCAGAATCAAAAAAACTCCGCAAATCACTGAACAAATCGTTCATCGACCTGCGGCGCAGTCTGGCAAAAAAAATAGAAAAAAACAAAGACTTGCCGCCGGAACAGGTTTTGCGGAATGAACGTGCTCTCCTGGCAGAGGGCATTCCCGGCGACCCCTTCCTCAAACAGCCGTGGACAGATCGCTTCGGAGGTGTCGGAAAATGATCGTCAGACCGTACAAAAACGAACAAGGGTCTGTCGCTTTGGAATACGTGCTGACACTCTCCGTTGCTGTCGTCTTCCTCTGTGCCTGGTATCTTGTCTTTGAACCGGGCAACGGTTTTACGCCCGATGTAGGAAAGCCGTTTGTCGCATATTTTCAGAGAATTCTTTGCGGAATCGCATTACCCGTACCATAACAGGAGAAAGAAATGAAGAACAAACGCATATATGTTACAGAGAACATCCCCGTTAAACGAGGAAAACGAAAAGAGAGAGGCGCATGTGCTCTGGAACATATTATTATAGATATACTGATCTTTGCCTCAATCATTGGTCTCATTGTCACATTTTGGCAATCCTGCACAAGCATGGTGGAGCAATTGTGGAAACTGACAACAACCGAAGAAGTTCAAAAAATCTCCCAGCCCCAAAGCGGGAAAGCTGAAAAGGACAAAAAACAGGAAACGGAAACTCTGAAAGAGAAAAAACAGGAAGCTGAAAAGGAACATTGAAAAATGGGAGAATGGAAGCGAACAGCAAAGGAGATTGTCTGCCATCCCCGCGGAGCAACCGCAATGGAATACATTATGATCGCTCTGCTCGTGATTTCGGCGATTCTAGGAACCGCGTTCGTTTTCAGTGAAAGTTTGCAAAACATGATGAAACATGTGGTTGGAACCGTGCATTCTGCTGATGATGCGCAAAACACGGAAGTTCAGAATGCCCGGGCTCTCGAAAAACGGAGGCTTGCACGGGCATTGAACTCTGCTCAGAACAATGCTCAGGCAATCGCAAACTCACAAACGGAAGAATATTTCGGAGAAAACACGGGAAAATAAGATTTTTTCTAGAAAATATGAGGGGTCAAATCCTACATATAAGTAGAAAAAGTTCTGAAAAGGGAAAAAATGAAAAAGCTAAAATTCAACGAAACAGGAAATTCGCTTTGCGGGAAAGTTTTCCGCCGATTCCTCGGTGAGGAATGCGGTGCTGTTGCAATGGAATACATTGTCATCGCCCTCCTCGTCGCCGCCGCGATCGTCGGACTTGTCATCGTGTTCAGCGGAAGCCTCCAGAGCATGCTCGCTCAGATCATCGGTGTTACACAATCAACCGACAATACACAAATCCAAAGCGCGCAGGCGAAGCGCGATACCGATAAAGGCGCTCTCAACAGCGGATTGTCAAGCGCGGAATCCAATGCAAAGGCTATCGCAAACGGACAGGGAACAGAAGGTGGAACCGGCAGCTCCAGAGACGGTTCGGAGGGCGGAGTATGCAAACCGGGTGATCCCTTCCCAAGTGACTATGTTTTCCCAAACAACAGACACAAAAAAATACACAGAAAACCCCTTAAACTAAAATAAAACATAAAGGAGAAAAGGGAAAATGAAAAAACTTAAATTCAGTCGGGCAAAGAACACTCTTTGCGGAAAAATCCTTCGCCGGATCCTCGGAGAAGAATGCGGAGCTGTTGCAATGGAATACATTGTCATCGCTCTCCTCGTCGCCGCCGCGATTGTCGGACTCGTCATGGTTTTCAGCGGAAGCCTCCAGAGCATGCTCGGACAAATCATCGGTGTTACACAATCAACCAACAATACAGAAATTCAAACGGCGCAGAAGGAACGCGATACAGACAAAACAAATCTTAACAACGCATTAAAAGCAGCTCAAACCAATGCAGAAGCCATTGCTGACGGTCAGAAGAGCAATGAATAACTAGCCAAGACGAAGAACTTTCCAAGGAGTCATCAACATGTACTGGATTTATACGCTCTGTGTTGCAACACCGCTTCTGGCGATTCTTTGCTGGAAAGACTGCAAGTTCCGTCTGCTGCCGAATTCACTGACACTCGGATTGGCGGTGCTGGGACTCGTCTGGCGTTTGGTGTTCGGCGGAATTTCCGGTTTTGTCGACGGACTCCTTGGAGGTCTTCTCTGCGCCGCATTCCTCCTGATCCCCTTTCTGATGAGAGGGGCAGGAGGCGGCGATCTCAAAATGATTTTCGCCGCGGGAATCTTCTTCGGTCTGCGCTTCAGCTGCGCAGGACTGCTCTTCATTTCGATCTGCGGACTCGTTCTCGGACTTGTCATGATGGCATTCGGAGCAGTCAGCTCCGGACGTCTCAAGCACAATCTGCGAAGTATTTTCGACTGGCGCTATGACCGGAAAGCCGGCGCGGAAAAACTGCCGCCGCGCGAAGATGAAAAAGGGCGGGTTCCGTTTGGCGTCGCCATTGCCATCGGAACAATTCTGACACTGTTTTACGCCTGGGCGCTGGAGGTGCAGCCATGAAACGCATTGACTCGAAAGGTTCCATGATGCTGGAAACGGTTCTTGTGCTTCCGATTTTCATTCTTATCATATTCCTGCTGATTCAGCTGACCTTCGTCTGGGTGGCTCAACAGGTTACGTATTATGCCGCCTACTGCGGCACCCGCGCAGCCCTGGTCTACAATCCCGCTGATTACGGCGCCAGAGAACAAAAAGACGGAAGCTGGGATACGGAAGGCTGGATTCGCACCGGCGTTGTACACCATGTCGCCTGCACAGCGCTCTCCTGGATCAGCTGGTCTCTGGACGGAGAAGATTATCAGAATTTCCGTATTGGCTTCTATCAGGTTCCTCTTTCATCTAAAGTAAAAAGACAGGTTTCTGTCCGCGTTGTGGAATTCGAAAAAATTACAGATGGTAAAAATGTTTCAAAAAAAGAAAAAGAAAGAATGGCGTCTGTTCACGAACAATTTCCTGCGGTTACGGTCAGCGTAAACTTCAAATGTCCTCTGTTTATCCCGCTTGGAGCTCCGGTGGTTGCCTATTTCTTTGCTCTGAATCAGATGAAAGTAAAACCCGAAATGCTTGACCGGCAGCCAATCGGAATCGAAGGTTTTACGGCTCCACACGGGGATCAGATAGACACTTGGCTGGAAATGAACCGGAACTATCACAAGAGAAACAGTATCGAATACTACAACATCGACATTACCCAAACCTGCACTTTGGCGAAACCTTACAAAACGGATACATATCCTCTTATCCCGAACGTCAGTAAAATATGGTAAAGAAAGGCTCTCTCATCATGAAAAAACTTTTGCAAAATCTCTGGAACAGAATCAAAGATCTGCACCGCGATGCACGGGGCTTTGTTCTGATGTCGACTCTCGCAATCTTCCTGTTTCTGTTTGTGCTTTGCGCCTCCATTTACGCCGTGGGCGAAACCATTCACCAGCGAATCAAACTGCAGAACGCCTGTGATGCTGCCGCATATTCTGCAGCCGTTGTCCAGGCCGACGGTCTGAGCCGCATGGCAACCGTCAACCGCGCAATGGCATGGACCTATGTTCAGATGACCAACCGTCAGATGGACTATATCACTTATCGCTGGCTGAGGCTGACATGCAAAAGATTTAATGAAGATAAAGAAAATGCAAAAAACTATTGCGAACAGCTTTGTTTTGGATTTAACCCAAATGATGGATGGTGGGCCATAGTAGAAGCCGCAGTGACTTTTTTTGAAAGTATGATTTTTGATGCAAAATGCAACGACTGGCATGAAAAAGACGGAGATTACCGAGGGACAAGACGAGGTTGGTGGTGCAGCAATGTTAGAGGCTCAACACGAAGCACCATAACATTCAATGGTCAGCCTCTTATTCCTTCTACGATCCCGATAGACTCAAGTATCTTCAAGAACTTTCTGGATGGATTCGGGAAAGTCTTCGATAATAATTTTCCAAGCAATAAACCTGAGGACTGGGCATATCGGCTTGGTATTCTGATTGATTCAGACAAGAAAAATATTCTAGCCTTGAACAATGTTTTAAACACTATCAACAAACAAATGGAGCTTTCAATGCGTGTAACAGCAGAAAACACGTTGAAAAATATGCTCATTGACGCTCGTTTAGGAACAAATAAAGACGCATTAAGAGACTATTACATATCCATCAGTATCCCTCAAGCCACTGACCCATATACAGAAGACAATACAGCACCAGCAAAAAGTTTTTTCTCCCCGTTACATAACACAGAACCTGAAGAATCGCTATTTTTGAATATGGGGAACTACAAAACACCTCTTGCGAAACATTTCAACTCCTGGATTCCTGGGGGAAAGGCATATGGCTTAGATCAATGGTTCATCCGAGGAGCTGGATTATATAAAGACAGCCGCGAAGACAAAGATAAAAATATTCATCCCTGTTTTTTAGCACAAGAAACAGAAACAAATAAAGGAGGTCCAGCTTATCGAGAAGGGACTTCCGGGCATGTTAATGACAAAGTCATCTTGACAGGAACTATGCGCAAAGAAGAAGAACTCGGAATTCAAAGAGTCTATAAAGACGCTAATATTAATGACCCCTGTGATGGAGTTTTCAACCATCGTGTAGATCGGGGAAATCATATTTATAAATTCGATCTGCTCTCTCTTTCGCAAGATGGAAATTCTACTCTTGTTCAAGAGTTTTTATCAACCATATTGAATGCCGTCAACAACTTTATCTCTCAAAAAATTGATATCCAACCGTCTTGCCGCAACCGATACCAAGCAGTTCTTGTCGGAATGTGCAAAAAGGTAAAAGAAACTATCGCACTTTATGCAGAATACGAATGGGCTACATCTAAATGGTTTTGTCTCCTGCGAGAGGAAAGCTACGGCCTCGACTACCAGGCATGCCTAATACTGAATAATAAAAGAATATACTGTGGTCACAAGAAAAAAAGAATTCCGGGATACCAAAAAGTTCGTGGATGGGGACATTGGCAAATTCCTAAATGGTTTTGCGGAGCAAAGCCTGAATATGCTGGGGAAGGATTTTTCTCCGATATTCCAGGTCTGGATGAGGTCAAAAGGGCATTACTAAAATACTTTCCACCTCTCGACGGCGAAGGCATCGTAGACAAAAGACATGGCTATATGAGCAATGTCTTTGATTTAGGCGGCTTAGTAAAGCCATTAGAAGCTTTAACAAAAAGCATAAGTTACTCAAGAGACGAATATGAAAGCTGTGCATTTTTTCTTGATGGAAGCTGGGATGTTGGAGTAATAAAAGAAGGTTCTGGACGTGAAGGTCCAGGAAATGAACTTTACGCAGCACCTCTCCGAGGGCATGCTCGCATCTATGGAGATGACAAGGAAATTTTCGACAACCGCTATGTCGGCGCCATCTGCAAACCGTGGGTATTGAATGAACGTTTTTTCAGCGGAGAAGGAACCATTTATGTCGGCGCTGCAATGAAACATGTAAATCCGTTTGTACGCCTTTTCAGTATGCTGGGCGATAACGTCACACAGGAGAATAATGACAAAACAATTTTCTCCGCATTCAACGTTCCGCAAAGGAAATACGGGAAGAAATCCCAATTCTATTACATGTGGACCATGTCCGCCGCGCGAGCCGGCGTCCGGCATACACGCAGAGGAGGACACTATGATCAACCGCGCAAATACCAGGTAGTCTATGATCCGACCAGTGATCCGGAAAATCTGTTTTATAATGGCACTCCTCTGGTCTATTCTCCAGAAGACAAGGCTTGGCATTCTGTTACAAACGGGCAAGTAATGAACTGGGATGATCCAGACAATCCGAATGCTTTGACACGGACAAATCTGGAAAAACAATCCCACGCTGCCATTTGGGATGGCTGTCCATGCGGAGTGTCATCAATGCAGCTCATCTGGAACTGGAATCTTTGTGAAACGGATTGGGATGCAACTCTCCTGCCCGTTCGCTTCTCAGGAGCAAAAGCCCTTCTGTTTCACTCTATTGAGCATAAAAACGGGGAAAAAATAGAAAAATCTTACAACACTGTAGACAAAACTGCACGGGAAACATATATTTACCAATCCCCCGAATTCCAAAGGTGTGCACGCACCGAACAGAACAAAAATGCCTATGAGGCAAACTCCCTCGGAAGCGGAACAAACTGGGTTTGGGAAGATCCTGATTTCATCACATTTGGCAACCCGTATCTCGTCGGAATCTGGAAACCTGCAGCGGATCAGATCTATCTTCCTATTCCCGGAGCAGCAACCCCAAGCACCAGAGTTTCTCTTAACCTTGACGGGAAAATTCCGGAAGGAAAAGATACCAAAAAAGTGAACCTCTATTATCTTTGGAGAGGGAAATGGCTGTAAGGAGACAACGATGAAAATCATTCAAAGAGTACAGAAAGAGCAGAAAGGCTCAGTCATGCTGGAATTTATTCTGGTTCTGCCCATTTATCTTTTTCTGATCGGAGGGACACTTCTGCTTCTGGATATTATGCTCGGCAAAGTTTATTTGCAGGAATCCAACCGGAATCTGGCATGGATTCAGGACGACAGGTTTGATGCCGGAGGGCTGATAAACAAAGAACTTATCCGCCGGGCTCCAATCCGTTTTGCAATCCGGAACGCGTATGAATACCAGATGGATGAAGAGACTCCAATGTGGAGCTATGCCCGCACAAACGGAATCCAGCTATCCAAGTTCACCTCAAAGGCGGGAGGAGTCGAGATACCGTGCAGAAATCCATGGTATTCCTTCTATACCGCCAACATGCAGCTGGAAATGAACCGTATATCCGGAGTATACCTTGGAGCACTCGCCATATCCAGTGTCATGTACCCAGAGGAAGCGAATGCAAACAACAATCAAAAGACAAAACCGCTGTATCAACGATCCTACAGTCTTACTCGAAAAGAGGGAGAGATTCTGGTTGTCCGCAGAATGGGCGGTGATGAACGCGAAAGGGTAGACTCCTTGCTTGGCTACTGGAAACTGTATTATTACCCGCCACTCAAAACAGGATGGCCGGCTCCGACCAATGACAACCTAGTCGGAACAATCGTCAACATCATCGAAACTATATTAGGATTCTAAACCATGAAATTTTTTGTTTCAGCAATTCTGATGATTATCTGCACCCTCTCTGTACTGGGAGAGACCAAATTCCGCGACCTGAAACATGCAGAACAGCTAAGTTTATTGGAAGACGCCGATATTGCGTCATCCGCAAATAGCAACACCCTTGATGATGAAGATGTCCCAGACGGCTATACAAGTGCCACAAAACTTGCAGAAAAACTAAACTTAAAATACAACGAGTTGACAGGGAAATTTGAAGGGCCAAACGGCATAAAAGGAACTCTTTACATGAAAAAAGATGGATCAACCGCAGCTCTTGCGTTCAGTGATACGGGGAGTTTATCTCCGGAACAATATGAAGCCGCCTCAGAAATACTGAAATCATTAGAACAAGCGGTAGCAGAACATAATCAGGAAAAATCTTCAACAAAAATGACAATCCGGGTTACCGGAACTTCATCCGGCGGTTCGCTCGCCGCCTATGCAGCACACATGAATCCATCCGAGCTGGTCAGAGCAACCGCGTTCAACCCCGAAGCTCTTCCGGATAACCTGAAACAAAAAATTCAGAAAGAAGGTGATCCGGATGCCGTAATCAATATCCGGAATGAAGACGATAAGGAAAGCGATAAAGACGCATTGGGTTCACATATCATTGTGGAGAATATTTCTGAAAAAAAACTGCCTCATTCAGATGAAAAATCTTCAAAATACTGGACACATTCTCTGGCATCACTTATCTTGAACATGAGCCTTACAATGGAAGAGCAAAATCGTAGCCATTATATCAATGAAGAACTTACGGACCCGGACAATTACGGAGAAGTTATTGATCTTCCTGGCTGGGACAACAACGTGGACAGTGATGACGATATTATCCAGCTCCCAGACATACCTGAACTTCCGGATATCAGCATAGATTTCTCTCTTCCGAGTATTTATGTACCCAATCCGGCAAGCATCATTGAATACCACCGTGTCCTTTGGCTTTTTTCCGGAGAATCCATAATCGGGGATTGGCTTTAACACAAATCTTTCAGGAGACAAAGAATGAAGCTGTTTTTTACATTTTTTTTCATACTAACCCTCATCAGTGCAATCGCGGCGGATCCGTTTAAAATGCCGGAGAATACACAAGAATTGGCTCGGAATGAATCGGGCAAGGCATGGAGGATGAACGGTATTCTACCACTCCCGCTTGAACAGGGCAAAGCGGCTTTGATGAAAAATGTCGCCAACGCCGGATTCAAACTCAAACATGAAATCACAACCGATCAGACAGCCGGTTCAGTTCTTGTCTGCTGGACCAAAGGGCAGGAAGAACTCATCATGATGATCTGGCCTTCCGGGAAAAATAAAACCGTATTTACATGGGGAATCAACCGGAAATGAATCCGTCTTTCGCCTATTTTCAATTTGAAGCACTGACCGATCCGGGATATGTCCGCACTAACAACGAGGACTCTTACGCAATTCTCCCGGAGGACGGCTGCTGTCTGGTTGCCGATGGCATGGGCGGAGGATCCGCGGGAGAATTGGCCTCGCAAATTGTCGAAGATCGCATAACTGAAGCCATCACTGGAACCGCCGCAGATTCCCCTGGACTCCGGAAGTGCAATGTGCAGCAGGCAATTCTCCGTGCCAATCGCGAAATTTTTGAATATGCAAAACTCCATAATTTTCTGCAGATGGGCTCTACTCTGGCTCTTTTCCTCGCGGATTCATGGAATCCGCAAAATGCATGGCTCTGTCATGTCGGCGACAGCCGCATCTACCGCTGGCGCAATGGAGAACTCGCGCTTTTAACTCGCGATCATTCCATCGGCATGGAATTCGATGAGCTCGGAATAAAAGCATTGGAACATATTCCTGCAGCCCGTCTTCTGACTCGAGCCATTGGAGTCTCCGCCGCAATCATTCCGGAGTGGACGGAAATTGAAGTCCTTCCCGAAGACCGTTTCCTGCTTTGCAGCGATGGATTGACAAGCATGTGCCCAGACTCCGTAATTGCCGAAGCATTTCAGTGCAGCACGGGCTCTTCTGCTGTAATTCAACACCTTGTCCGTAAAATTCAAGCAGCCGGAGCAAAAGACAATTTCACCATGATCTGCTGCTCCGCAGCCTCCATTCTGCCGGCAATGCTTCCGCAAGAAGAGGATGCCGCCGCTGAAAACCGTTATCTGTTAAAAACTTCAGAAGAAAGGATCGACTAAAGATGAATCGCTATTGGAAAAGCGGAATACTTTGTGCAGTTCTGCTGGGCAGCAATGCAAATGCAGCAGACAGCAACTCTTCTCTGCTGGATTACGTTTCGCCATCCGCAGATGCTGTTGTTTACGTAAACACACGCCAAGCGGAAAAAGCAATGACTCCGGATCTTTGGAAACTGATTCAGAAAGATCGAAAAAAATCATTAGAAGAAGATAAGGAAGACGCGCTTTTCGACACTCTCGGACGGGATCTCGAAGGCGTCGTAAATCTTTACATCAACTCAGCCTCTCCGTTCCGCTGTTCTTTGGCAGGAGTTGCAGATATCACCGGAAATCTCGGCAAAGACATTGAAAAACTTCTCAAAGTAAATAAGGAAAATGGCGGCCCGGCCATTCAGCAATCAAAATTCGGGAAACTGCCGGCTTTTGAATATCCTCTGGAAATCAGCGGAGCGCCTCCAATAAATCTGTCCCTGATCCGTGAAGGAGACAACCGGATTCATTTCCGGGCAGAACTGAATTCCGAAGAAAAATCCAAACTTGGCTTGACGCCAGTCCCCACAAAGCCGTCGCCGGCGGTTTCACTGATGAAGCAGCAGGATCTTTCTTTCGCCGCACTCGTAAAAACAGAACGCTTTACAGAATTTTCATATCCGGAAGAACCTGGGACATTGCAATTAAAATCATTTTTACAAATGCTGCACGCTGTTTCTTTGGTCGGACGGGTTCAAGGAGATTATCTTCTGTTAAATGCCGTTCTGAAATTCCGCGAAGAAGCCCTTGCCTCCCATTACGCCCAGCAGATACGAATCATCGTCAGCGGCATACAGCAACAAAAGGCATCCCCCTTCAGCATGCTTACCAACATTCAGGTTTCTGCCAGCAAGGATGAACTAAACATATCCGGGATGCTGGATCTCCGGGCTTCATGGAAGAAAATGTCCGGCTTCGTATCAGCCTCAAAAGGAATAAACCGCGGCAATCCGGCAATGCCGCCCGGACCATACCGGACACAAAACCCGAAGGAATAACAGAAACACCAAATGAACAGAAAGTTTTTTTACAATCGAACTCTGCCGCATGGTTTCAACCATGCATATAGCGACCGCCCTCAGTCAGAGAACCCTTGAATCAAAAAACCAACAACTTACACAGACGCCAAAACAGGAGTAAACAAAATGAAAAAATCCATGAAATTTCTCGCAGGAGCCATGACAGCTGCAATACTTTCCGGATGTTCCGGAGTGGCGATGTTTGACTATTCTTACGAAACAGGCGGAATGTCAAAATTCCGTGCAGAAGGCATGGCCCGAAAAACAGTTTCAGTCATGCCATTTCTTGATCAGCGCGGGACAAAATACTTTGACCCGATGCAGGCCGGTCAGGCGGCAGCTCACCCGGCGGGCGATCACGGGTCTTTCTGGCTCGGGCTTCTCCCGCTCATTCCGGCAGGTTACGTTGAAAAAGAAGAACCGGAATTCAGCAGTGATTTTGTTACCGTCAAACGTTTTCACTTCAACCCCAAAGAGGACCTCGCGGATGCCGCAGAAAAAAGTTTGCGTGAATCCGGATTGTTTGCCTCCGTTTTACGTGCAAATTCAATAGAACAAGCCCGAACCGATTACATTTGGCGCGGAACATTTACCAACACATATTACAGCGGATGCGTTTATTCCTATGGCATCACCTATTTTCTGGCTCCGGTCCTTTGGATTCTCGGAGCGCCGAATGGAACTTCAGAGAATGAACTCTGGGTTAAATTTGAACTTGTTGAACGCGCAACAGGAAAAGTCATCTGGAATTACGACTACCGTGGAAGAGACTACCTTGTTCACTGGCTTTACGCTCGAAATGGAATGGATGTCAGCATGTATGCCAGGCTGATGTGTCAAGCAATGAACGGGGCTCTTTGGGAACTCTCCAAAACTCCGCTTTTTAATTAATTACAAGGGGAAACAGCCCGGATGAAAAATCTCTCTCAGCAACTGATTCCAGGATCAGTATTTGAAAAATATACAATAGAAAAACAGTTGGGACGCGGCGGCATGGGAGCCGTCTATCTCGTCCGGCACAATATTCTGGATTCGCTTTTTGCGTTGAAAGTGCTGAGTCTGAATTCCGATTCGGGCAATAACTCATTTGTCAGCCGCTTCATCCGGGAGGCCAAACTTGCATGCAAAATCAAACATCCGAATCTGATCGAAGTCCATGATGCAGGGAAAAATCCGGAAACGGGAATATTCTATATCGTCATGGATTACGTTCCAGGCGGAAGTGTGCGCGATCAGTTGAAAAAACAACCCTTTCTCCCGCTCACTGAATCTCTGCGGATTGTGACAGAAATGGCATCCGCTCTTGAAGCCGCATTTCAACACGGAATGGTTCACCGGGATATCAAGCCGGATAATATCATGTTTGCAGCCGACGGGACCGCAAAACTTGCGGACCTCGGCATTGCAAAGTCTCTGGAAGAACAGGATACCATGCTGACAATGGCGGCTTCCGTATTCGGGACACCTGCATACATGTCTCCGGAACAGGCAAAGGATTCCGGCAAAGTTGACTGCCGGGCCGATATTTACAGTCTTGGAATTGTTTTTTATGAAATGCTTTCCGGGCGACGGCCATATGAAGGGAAAAGCACTATTCAGATTTTATCGCAAGTCGTTTCTGAAGCCCCGGTCCCAAATGTGCGGCAAATTATTCCTTCCATCCCGGAAAACATCGCACAACTAATCGCTGATATGACCGAAAAAAATCTTGAACGGAGAATCCAAACACCATTCGAACTTTCAAAACGTCTGGCAGAGATTCACCTTCCTGTATTTCAAAATAGAGATGTTGAAAAAACAGTAAAAATCAATACGCGATCCGTCCCCCAGCAAACAGCAGGACAAAGGGAAATAGATATAACGTTACCTACGGCACCACAGAGGCACACAGGAAAAAGTTTGTCTGAAACACAGGAAAACATTACAGCGGGCTCTCCGACTGCTAAACAAACCAAAATCGAGGTAACTCTACCAACTGCGGATCAGGAGAATATCGTAAAAACTCTCCTTGCAGACTCAACAAATATTATTGAAGAATCTGTTCCGGAACTTAATAATATTGAAGCAGCTTCTACTGTAGAAAATTCAAAA
>DHMO01000036.1 GCA_002405835.1 Lentisphaeria bacterium UBA4640
TTGCCATGTTTCCTCCTTTGAGCGAGTTCAAACTTCCAGGAATCTTCCGCTTCCATCAGCTTGTCGCAGATTTTCTGAGCGTGTTCTTCAATTCCCCTGGCGTCCCGTTCGAGCGTGATTTCCCGCAGCACGGGAATCGCGCAGAACAGATACTTCAGCGGATTCGACCGCCACTGCCAGACGTGACGCAGTTCGTGAATCAGAGTCGGCGCCATGAGCTCGACCCATGCCGAACCCGGAACGGCCTCGTAGACGTCCTCCGGCTGCAGATAGATCGTGTTCGTCATCGCCGCGAAGCAGCCCATGATGCCGTTCTCCTGCGTCATGCCGCAGCACCATTTGAGTTTGATCGCGCGGTAATTGAGCGCGTGCAGCCACGCGCCCTCCATCGTCTCCGCATAACGGTCCACATACAGGAAGATCCGGCTCCGCTCGTTTTCGTTGAGCGGATAACTCTCCGGCAAATCGAAAAGCGTGAACGGCTTAAACATTCGCGTCCTCCTCCGGCAGATACTTGATGAGCTTGCGCATCGTCCGCCACGCCTCGTAGTTCGCAAACTCAAGACCGAGCGCCTGCAGGTTCAGAACAATGTTGTCGAATGCGGCCTTGATGCGCGTGACCAGCGCGAGCTTCTCCGATTCGGCAATCGCGGTGCTGATCGCAACAGCCTCCTCGATGTCGTCGGTCGTTGCGTTGTACGCAAGCCCGAGACTGTCCAGATACCCTTTGTACTGGCGCACGCGCGGCGCGAGGTCCGGATTGTTCCGGTAGTACGCCGGATAAGTCATCTGATCAACCTGTTCCTGCGTGTACTCGACGACCGCAAGATTGAGTTTCGCGAGCTCCTCCGTTGAGAGCAGCACGCCCTCCTCGTAAAGCGGAATGCGGACCGTGGTCGGAACCATGACTTCACGCTCAATCCACGGCGTGCGCAGGTCCATCTCTTCGCCGGTCTTCTCATCCTTCAGCCTGCGCAGCACAATGTCGTCGTCCGCGGGTTCGGGCGGGTACTCCGGAGTTTCGGTGACCGGAGTTTCGAGTTCGGTGTTCGTTTCGTCGTTCATACGGATGCCTCATGTTTGATGATGATTGTTTCGTTGATTTTGCGGATCGTGAAAACGTCCGTTCCGGAACTTTTCAGCTCCGGCTGGTCGCCGCTCCATTTCCACGCCGAGGGAAACGCGATTCGGCTTCCCCCGTTGAGGATGATCAGCTCGCCGGAATCTCCGTCAACCCAGTTCTTCAGCTGAGGAACGGTCTGTCCGGACGGAGTGAACTTCCAGCGTCCGGCAGCTCCGTGATCCATGACCAGCGTCGTTCCGGACGCGGACACGGTGTGCGCGAGCAGATGCCCCGCGTACTCCATCGTGAACTCCGGTTCCGGCAGAAACGGAGCTTCGCCCTCCTGCGGGAACAGCGGATTCGCAACCGATTTGTTCACACGCAGAATCAGCGGAAGACGCTGCTCCTTCTGCGTGCCTCCGGCGATCACAATCGCGCCGATGTTGTCGACAGCCCCTTCGAGCTTGCCGTGCGTTCCGAGCAGAGCCGCACCCGGCGCGTTGTTGACAAGCTGGCTGCCGATCGCAATCGAACCGCCCGCGTTCGCCTCCGCATTCGCCCCGTGCGCAAAAGAAAGCCTTCCGCGCGCTTTCGACGCAAATCCGGAAGCGCGGGACGTGTCGCCGCTCGCCTCGCATCCGGCGCCCTCCGCACGCGAATTGTCCCCCGATGCAGTCGCGCCGCTCCCCGACGCCACGGAGAACATTCCGCTCGCAACGCAGTTCGTCCCCGATGCAGACGATGCCATCCCGGACGCCACGCAGCAGTTGCCGACCGAGAACGACATCTCCCCGCGCGCTTCGCAGAGCACACCCTCCGCATGCGCTCCGCACGCCGATGCGAGACAGTACGCGCCCGAAGCAAACGAGTATTCGCCGGTCGCGAAACATCCCTCGCCGGATGCAAGCGCGGCGTCATACCGCCGCACGTCCGGAACCGCGCCGATCCATTCCGCGATTTTTTCCAGTGCCTCTTTGCTGAACTCCGGAGCGCGGTCGAGATAAACCGTCATCCCGGACACCTTGACAATGCGCAGTTCATACGGCGAGTTCTCATCATTCGCGCACGTCCACAGACGGAGCCGGACGTTCGGTCCGCACTTCCCCGGATTCCCTTCCGCGATCGTCAGCATCCTCCGCGCGGAATCATACGCGGAGAACGTCATCGGGCTTCCGCCCGCGACCGACCTGTAACCGATGCAGAACGCTGTTGTGTTCAGCGCCGCACAGTCAAGTCCGCTCAAAACATATTCACTCATGCCTTCTCCTTCCCGCGCTTCGCGCGGTGTTCAAGGTTCAAAGTTCAAGATTCAACGTCCGTGCTCGCTGCCTTTGCTTCATCGTTCAACTGTCTGATCGTGTAAGGCGGCACACCACACGCATCCGCACTCAAGTCAATCGCTTCGAGTGCTTCCGTCGTTTCCGCTGCTGTTACCGCGTCGCGAACGGTGTAATACCGCGCCCAGAGCTCCATTACCCAGTTCTGAACCGCCGCGCCCATTGTGGAGCCCTTCGACGCGCAAACGATCGCGAGGGAAAGGTCTTCTCCGTCAACATATTTCTGCTGATACGTCTTGTAATTGCGCCACAGCCGGTCGATAATCGCCGCCTTGCGTTCGTCCAGTGTCGGTTCCGGATAATCCTCCGCCACCGGATAACCGTTCTCGCCGGTCACGATCCGTTTGCCGTTCATCTGCGCCCGAAGCAGTTCCTGCCATCTGTCATCCGTGATTTCGACCGCCCCCTCCGGAACCGGGCCGATCTCCGGCGCGTAAAATGCCTTTCCAAAGTAGTACTTCATTTCTGCCTCCTCTCGTTAGTTGCCAATTGCAATCCAGCAGCCCTTGATCCACCCGGCAAGGTCCATGTGCTGTTTGTAAAATGTCGCGCCGCTCGTTGTTGCAATGACCATTTGAATCATGCAATCTGCATTTTTTCGGTCACTCGCTGCGACATTGCCGCCGATTTTCGTGCCTGCGACTACGGTGAAACACCGGTTCGGGAACGTTACCGGGAACGTGATAGTTATTTCGCCCTCCGTGGACGTGACCAGACTTTCCCCCCATTGGATAATCATTCCGCTCGGAAGTTTCGCGTATCCGTTGAACGCGTCGACCGTGGTAGTGTCGGTGGAAGTCGGCGGTGTAAATATCCCGGCAATTTTCGCCTCTCCTGCCGCCGTGAGGTTGCTCAGGCTTGTATCCGCCTTGAGCTGCATCAGGCTTGCCAGCTGCGCCGCCTGCTGTTCCGAAAGCGATGACGTCGCGTGATAAACTTGGATGCAGTACACAAACCGCACCGACGCTGGCTGAACCGTGGAGCTGTTGCCATACACGGAACTGCTCCGCGATGCGTCAAGATAAAAAACCGTGGTCTTGCCGCTGCTCCCGCCTCCGGCCGAATCGCCCGTCGGGTTTTCCGCGTAAAATGCACCTTCGCCCCATCCGTCGCCGTAAGCCGTAAACTGCTTTGCGCCGAAGGATCCCGTGATGTTCGGAACCCCCGCCGCCAGCGTCTGTCCGATCTGCGGCCCCGGTGCTCCCATGACAAATCCGTATTCCACGCTCGGCAGGCGCACCGCGCCGGCAACACCTCCAGCGTTGAGCACGAACGCGCCACAGTTGCCCTTCGCACTCAGCTCGGCATCATACGCTGCATTGTCCTCCACCGTCCGCAGACGTCCCGCCGTTGCCTCCGCGCTCACCCACGCCCAGAAATCAGGATAAAGGGTCGAGCAGTTTGCGATTGTCTGCCCGTTCAGCAGATACGCCCCCGCCGGAGGAACATTGCTCGCGAACGGGAAAATCATTCCGATCGGAACCGCCGCAATGTCCGCCCAGGAACACGTCCCGTCCGGATTCAGTTTGAGATATTGTCCCGCGGATCCCGTTTCCGGCTTTGATATTTTCGCCCGGAACAGCTCCCAGTGTGCAACGCCGGACGCGTTGTGCTCCGCAACCGCTCCGGCATTCTCCTTGCCGTCAAGCGCGGCCTGCAGACCGGTCACCTGCGGGATGGTGTGCGTGTGCTCCTTCAACGCGTATTCGCCCTGCATCTGCCACGCTTCCGGAGCAATCGTGATGCCGGTCAGCGCGGCGGCGTTCGCAAAGCTGAGCGCAAAATTTTTGTAGAGCGTGTTCCCCGCCTCGAATTCCGACGTCGCATATTTCTTGTGCCGCGGAACGCAGCACACCGCGACAAGCGTCGATTCCGCGGTGCTGTAAAGTCCGATCCAGTTGATGTAAAAGTCGCCGACCGTCGCCGCGAGCGTTTTGCTGTAGACGACAGTCCGGTCGTCAATCTTCGCGCTCCGGTCGATCTCCGTGCGGCAGACAATGCCCGCCGGAAGCCCCTGCGCCGGATCGGGCGTCTGCGAAACATCCAGACCCGGAACGTCTGCAAAAATCATCTTGTCGATTGCGATGGTCTTCCCGGTCGCCGCCGCATCCGCGAACAGCGCAAGACCCGCCGTTGTGATAATGCTGTTTGCCATAAAAAACTCCTTCCCGCGCTTCGCGCGAATTCAAGGTTCAAAGTTTCAACCTTGAACTCTTGAACTCTTGAACTCTTGAACTTATTTTTCCTCTTCCACTTTGAAATTGAATTTCAGACGCAGTCCTTTCGGCAGACGGTCGTTCAGGTCCTCGAACGGCTGACAGATCGCGCGGACCTCCGTGCGGATATACACGCGCTCGATCTTCTCCGGATCACCGAGCGAGCTGTTGCCCTGCGGAACGATCCCCATCAGAACCGGCGGCACACGGTGCGCCGTGAGAACGTCGTTCGCACTGATGTTCTTGATGTTCGCGAATTCGTCCTTCTGCGAAATGTCTCCGATCGGGATGATCTGAATCGCCTTCTCCGTCCCGTTCGGAATGTGGATGTATGAGCTCTTGAAGTTGCCGACGCCCTTCCCTTCGCGGAACTTCTCCTCAAGTTTCGTCCGCGCGGCGGGCGGGAGCTTCGCGTCGTTCGTGTAGAGGATGTAGCCGAGGTGCGCGCCGTTCACATAATACCGTCTCCGGAACAGCGTCGCGTCCTCGTTGAGCAGCGCAGACTGCAGACCGCCCAGCCAGTCCGGCATCCCGTAAATCTGCTGGATCTCGTCGTATTCCTTGACCTGCACCATCTGGTCGTTGCTGAAGTCGATGTACTCCCCGCCGGGAAGCAGACGCCGGAAGCCTTTGCGTCCCGTCAGCACGCGCATGTTGATCGCCGGAACGTGCTGGAGACCGATGATCGTTCCGAGCCTGTTCCGCACGATTTCCAGATATGCGTTCCCGAAGGACAGATAATCGGTTGCCGCCGCGCGGAAATCCGCGATCCGGAGCGCGCCGCTCAGATACGCATTCGCCGCCATGTTCCGGCGGAACAGGATGCACGAGCCGTGATGCCCGTTCGCCTTCCGCATTTTCGCGAGACCCGAAAGCGACACCGGGGGAATGTAAAACTCCCCGCCGCACTCCTCGAACACGCCGAGATAGTCCAGAATCCGCTCCTTGTGCACCGCCTCCGGTTCACCAAACGTAAAAGTGAATTCGTCTTTGTTCCTGTTTTTCCTGCTCATGCTTCCCCTTTCCCGCGCTCCGCACGGTGTTTAATGTTCAATGTTCAAGGTTCAAAGCAAGCCGCCCCGCGGCGCTCAGCCGTCAACGTTTCAACAGCCGCTTCAGCGGCTCGCAGCCTTGAACTTTGAACCTTCAACCTTCAACTTAACTTCCTCTCGCTTTACAATAAAAGTTTTCCGCTTCAAATCCGATTCCCTCAAGCAGCATGTCAACATCGATCCGCGAACTGAAAATGTACCTGCGACATGTCCGGCCGTACTTCTCGATCAGCAGACCGAACAGTTTTTCATATCTGCCGAACACGGCTTCATCGATTTCGATTTCGATGACATCCCAGTTTTCCGCATCGATCCGCTCGCGCTGTTTCACCGTTCCGAGCCCCAGACGTTCCCAGATCCGCGCAAAACCCGCGCGGCTTCCCGCGTCCTTCGCATTCGCAAGCGCATGCTTCACGCGCCTGCGGTACAGCGCTTCGTCTTCGTCCGGCATCCGCTCAACGTCCCGCTGCCACGCAAGCAGATCAAGCAGGAACAGAGACGACGTTTCCGCATCGATCTGCAGACTCTGGCTCGTGCACCATGCCTGAACCTTGTCCCACCAGACGTCCGCGCAATCCGCAATCTGCCGCAGCACACCGTTGTCCATCCAGAACCGGAGCTGAATTCTTTCTCTCTCCATCCCTGACTCCCTTCAACTTTGAACTCTTGAACCTTGAACTCATCAGCCTGCGACGACGCGCAGCGTTCCCAGACGCGCAACGGCAAGCAGAGTCACAATGTCATTCTGCCCCCACACAATCGAGGTGATTTCCTCCGGATAACACGCGTGGATTTCCGCGCCGAGACGCGAGAACGAGAAGCGCGAATACGCCCACGTCTGCGTAACCTTGTCCGTGTAGCCCTGATTTTTCCGGAACGCGCACTCGATCATCTGCTCGATGATCTCCACGATTTCCGCGCGGCGCGCAGAGGTGACCGGTGACGCGAAAAAGACCGTCGCCGAAACATTGTGCGTTTCACCCGGAAGCTCCTTGACGAGCAGGCTGTCGCCGTGCCCGTGGTTCCCCTCGTCCGCGATGGTTTTGTTGAGTTTTTCGAGAATCGTTTCCGTGCTTGCCCCGGAATCAAACAGAACAAACGCATCCGCGCTTCCGGGACCGCGGCACGTGTAGCTTTCCGGATCGTATTTCTTGAAATAAATCCGGTCGGGACGGAACCCGATTTCGGAGGCGATCATCGCGCGGTACTTCGCATCCGTGTGCCAGTCGCCCGCCGCGGCGAACTGATTGCGGATCCGCAGACGCAGTTCCAGGTCCGTTTCCGTATCCGCGCCGAGCGTGGTAAGATAATCTTTTCCAGTCGTCACCGACGTCACGCCCGGAACATCCGAATCCATCAGCGCGTAGTAGCCTTCCGCGAGATTGTACGCGCTTCCCGCCTCCTCCGCAATGCAGAGGACGTCAACGCCCGTTTCGCCCGCGGGGATCACCGCGTCCGCAAGCGTGATCATCCGCAGAATCCGTCCGTTCAGAGGAAGCGTGCGGACGCGCGTTCCGGCTGGAATGTTCACCGCCTGTGAGGTGTTCACGCGCGAGAATGTCACCGTTCCTTCCGCGCGCGCCGCCGGTTTGCGTTCCACTCCATACGCATACGCGAGCAGGTCGAGCCACTCGCCGCTTGCGGTTTTCACGTACATGTTCGGCATCACGTGCCGCACCATGAACGCGATCAGCCAGAGCGCGGGCGACGTCACCGCCGATTTCACGAACACCCAGAACGCCGAATATTTCGACGGGTTCCGGATCGTCAGTCCCGCGTCATCCGCGAGCTTCTGGAATTCCTCTTTCAGTTCCGTTTCCGTTGCAGGCACTCCGTTCGAGGTCAACGCCGCGCGAAACTGTTCTTCCTGTGCCGACAAATTGTTCAAATCCATAAATCCTCCAAAGGTTCAACGTTCAAGGGAAAGGCAAAGGCAGCGGCGCGGAAGCGCCTGCAGCCTTGAATCTTCAACTTTGAACTTTCAACTTTCAAAACCATACCGGACTCCTCAGTTTTCCGAATTCGTATGTGTCGCCGCTGATGTGCCATTCACGTTCCGCGCCTTCGAACTTGACCGTCCCGGGAATGATGCGTACATCCTCTTCCGCGATTTCAATGATCTGATTCCGGATCAGACGCCGCCGCTCGGGATCGCGCTCGGCAATCAGTTCATAGAGCTTGCCGCTCTCGCGGATCGCATGAATCAGATCCTGCAGAACAACCTTGCGGTCCTCAATGAGCACCGCTTCGCCGTCTGCAAGCGCGATATCATCGTTTTCAATGAGTATGTCCGAATAAATCATCGTTCCTCCTCAGCATTCAAGCAAACACCATTCTTCCATCTGCGCCGGGCTCATGCCGTTCGGTGCGTAAATCTGCACGCCGCCGTAATTGTGCGTGGTTGAACTCGTGCTCCGGATTCCGCCCGCGGGAACATCGGTCGACGGTTTCCGCGCGGCGACGGCGTCCGGAACAACCGGAGATTTCGTTTCAACGGAAGTCTCCGTCGCGAGAAAGCCGAGTCCGGGAATTTTGCTCAGCAGATTCAACGCTCCGCCGATCAGCGCATCG
Organism: Lentisphaeria bacterium UBA4640; assembly: GCA_002405835.1. Lineage (GTDB taxonomy): Bacteria > Verrucomicrobiota > Lentisphaeria > Victivallales > UBA1829 > UBA1829. The sequence continues at coordinate 8,240 of DHMO01000036.1, forward strand.
ATGCCGGAAAGCGCGCTCTGAACCGCTCCGGAGATGAACCCGCCGACGTTCGAGAACAGTCCCGAAATCACGCCGAATGCGGCTTTGAACGGAGCGGCGATCATCGAACCGAGTTCCGCAAACGCCGCGCCGAGCTCTTTGACTTTCTCCCACAGCCCGGCGAAGAACTCCGAGACGTCATCCCAGTAATAAATCAGCGCGGCCAGCGCTCCGATGAGCGCCACGACTGCGAGCACGATCCAGGTGATCGGGTTTGCGAACAGCGCCGCTGCAAATGCCCACGCCGCCGCTGCCGCCGTGCCGAGCGCTCCGGTCAGAAGAGTCATTGCCCCCGCCGCGAACAGCGAAGCGCCCTTGATGACCGCGAGCGATCCCGCCCACGCCACCGCCGCCGGAATCGCTCCGGCAAGCAGAACCGCTTTTGTCGCCACCAGCGCCGCATGACACGCCCAGATTGAAACCTTCCAGGCAATTCCCGCTGCGGTTACCAGAATGATTTTCGCCGCGGACCAGCCGAGCACAAGACAATGTTTCAGTCCGGCGGCAACCGCCGCCCATGTCGCGGCCGTCAGCTTTGTATTGCAAACGGCAAGCGTTTTCGTCCAGACACTTTGCAATGCCGCCGCAAACGCGCCCTTTGTCGTGACGATGGTCCAAAGAGTCTGTGCTTTCGTGCAGATCACCGTCCAGACCGCCTGCAGTTTCATTCCGATAACAGTCCCGCCAAGGCTCCTGCTCCAGAGCATCTGCGCAATGGCATTGGCTTGCTGTGCAGCAGTCATGCTTCGAGTAGCCATTGAATGTTTGAGACACCAAAAATAGCTGATTTTCAACTGTAACCGTAGAGCTCGCAGCAGCTTTACAACGCCAGATACAACATACAAACTGCTAAAGGTCATCGCTAGGCTCATTGCACCAATAGCAATAATTGCAAACAACCACCGAAGCGGAGCGCAATTCTCATAAATCCAAAGAAACACGCGACCGAATGCGGAAAGGACTTTCAGCCCGGCATTGAGAGCAGGAAGCAATGTTTGCCCAAGTGTGCTTTTTAGAACTTTCATCGTTGCCGCAAACTGTTCATATGGGTCAACCATCGTCTCCGCCATTTTCATAGCAGGATTGGAATCCTGGATTTTTCCGAGCGCTCCGATATCCGTTTTCAAACTTTCCGTTTTGTCAAGAAGGTTCAAAACTGCTTTCCCGCCTTCATCGCCGAACGCCTGCATCAATTTCGTTTGGTCTGCGAGCTTCAGCTGACCGGGTCCCACTGCTGCGCGAATTTTCTCAAGGATCTTCACCATCGGAAGAAGTTTTCCACTATCATCCGAGAATTTCAAAACTTCTCCATTTTTTGTTTTGAGCTGGGCGCGCCCAACGGTATTCAGGAAAGCCTTATACGCCGTTCCCGCATTTGCTCCGCCCATAGTTCCCTGCAGGGTTCCAAGAACCGCAAGCTGCTCATCCAAAGAAACACCAGCCTTTTGGCCAATCGAACCGAGGTTCGTAAATGCCTGAGACATGTCATTCCCCGAAGACTTATACATTTTAATTGCATATGCAGTCTTGCCGGTCAACGCTTCAATCCACTTTGCCTGTCCCATCTTGTTTGCAGATTTTTCAAAGATGTTGTACATCGTTCCCTGGAATTTGGTAATTGTTGCCGCATCAGCCTGCGTTGCTTTTGCAAGCAAATTCCCTTGATACGTGAACGCGGCAAGAGCCCCTTTTGCCAGCCCGGGGATTGCCGATTGAATTGCATATGCCGAACGGGCAACTTCGGTTGCATCCGCACCGAACTGCATGGCAAAAGATTTGCTCGCTTTTGAAAGTTTGTTCAAATCTTCTGCAGACGTATCAAGTGATGCAACTTCATTGAGAGCTTTTTCAAACTCTCGAGCGGGAGTTGTTAAGCTGGAAAATGTTCCTACTGAAGCTACAACCCCAGCATACCCTTTTGAAATACTGTTAAATCCAGCCTGAGCTGCTTGCTGAATTTTCCGTATAGATTTGCAGACTCCCTGCGCCGGTTGACTTAATTTATCCAACAGGAGCACTGTAAATGTTAATTTTTCAAGAGCCGCGCTCATTTTAATTTGCTTTCTTCTTTTTTTATGCTATGTTATCTTTTGGAGGTGGTGCTATGCTTGCTTTTTTTGGTTTTCTCTATATGTTTGTTCTTTCTGCGGGAACTGGCTCTGCAATTTTAGACATTTCACGCCCTTCAAATCATCCCCAAAAAATCGAAGCAAGGAAAAAACGCTGGCTCCGAAACCATCGGATGAAAGACTGGGATAAATGCCCGTACAAGTGATCATC
>DHMO01000019.1 GCA_002405835.1 Lentisphaeria bacterium UBA4640
GTTTTCTGGATATGGGAAGACGGAAATGGAACAGAAGCGGAATCTGAACGGAACACTCAAGGCAACCGTCCGGAACCTTTCATTTCCGGCGAGGAATGAAAGGACGGAGAGCTTTCTGAATCTTCTGATGATTCCGTTGAAGGCGGTTCCACAGGTGGAGGAGCGGATTTCTCCGGAGACTCTGCCTGCGGATTTCCAGGCTCTCCGTTCCGAATTGCTTGCGGTTGCGGAGGGAAAGAAAAACCTGCAGTTCGATTCCGGCGAGCTTGACGCCGCAGTCTCCAAGGGAGTTCTGACTTTGAATAAATTCGAGTTTGAGGGAGGGACTCTGAAACGGGAGTCTGTGACAGGAACCGTGGAACTGCTTTCGGAGAGATTGAACCTGGATGCGGTGCTGGAGCTTGCTCAGACAACGATTCCGCTTTCCGTCCGCGGCAAGCTCAATAAGCCACAGCTGGATATAACGAAGAGCCTGGTCAAATTCGCAACCTCCAGGCTGAATCTTCCGGTTGAGACGGACGAGGTGGAAAAGACTGTTGAAGAGGTGAAGGACCTCTTCAAACAGTTCCGGAAAAAGAGAAAGAAAAAATAAAAAGCGCGGGAAAGTGATTCCCGCGCATGCTCTGCATCAGAGTCCGCCGACAAGCGGATGATCCAGGAACTGAACCGCCGGACGGCCGAGGTCGTCGTACTCAAACACTTCCACGACGTTTTCGCCCTTGCGCAGGAACGGCGCGGGAACGTAGAGCGTGTTGAACGGTCCGTTCTTGTCGTAGCGTCCGAGGAGAATTCCGTTGATCCGGCAGAATCCGCGGTTGCCTGCGGGAATACTCAGGAAGGTATCCGCCGGAGTATCCGCAATCTCGAATTTCGCCCGGAAAAATCCCATATTGTTCTTGACGGGGAACTCCGGGAGCGGACCATAGGCGACTTTTGACGTGTCTTCCATCGGCATGACGGCGGTTGTCCAGCCGTGCTGGAACTGCTGGCCGTTGAGGATGACGCCGTCGGTGATGCCTTTGCAGTTGTGTTCGGTGTTGCAGTAGAAGTTTGTCCGGGCGCGATTCTCCACGATGATTTCAAGCGTACCGCCGTCGCCGGTCTCTACGGCGAACGATTCGTGTCCTTTCCAGATGTGCTGAATGAATTTCCCGTTGTAGTAGACCCAGCCGCGGTCGTTGAGTCCGAGAACCTTGACCGGAAGTTTGAATGTCTGCGGCTTCAGATGCGTGGTGTAACGCACAAACCCGTAGTCGCCGCCGATCTCTTCCATTGTGAGCGGGCATGCGGATTCCGTCGAGTTGAGAGAGAGCGCATCCAGGTTTTCTGAAAGCGGGGCGAACTCGGTCAGGGCAATTTCCCCGTATGCGGCCTTCGGAGTGTCCGGCGGAACGGGGGTGTCGAGCGAGAAATCAGAATTGTACTTGGCGAACAGCGGACGGTACATGCGGTAGAGCTCGCGAGTGTCGCCGGCCTCGCTGACGGGCGCCGCGGTGTCATAGCTCGTGACGAGCTGACTGTACCAGCCGTCGAGGCTGAGCATCGCGCCGTTCTGGAAGCCGAAGTTTGTTCCGCCGTGGAACATATAGAGGTTGATGTGTGCACCCCATTCAAGAGCTTTGCGCAGGTTTTCGACGATCAGAACCGGGTCGCGCGGGCGGATCGGTTCCCCGGTGCTCATGTGCTGTCCGTTCCAGTATTCCACGATGAACTGCGGCATGCCGGGCTGTTCCGACTGATTGAATTCGAGCTGCGGAACGGGGTTCTCGCGTCCGCACATCAGAGTGCGCCAGACTCCATCGGGCATTTCGTTGGAAATGCGCGTGTCGCTGTCGCCGTCCGCCGCGATGACGACATTCTGATAGCCGCTGTCGTCGACAAGTTTTTTCAGGAAGTTGTAGTAGACCATGTCGTTGCCGTAGGAGGCGTAGCCGTTTTCGATCTGGAGCATGATGATGTTGCGTGTGTAGAACTCCTTCACCTGCTCAAAAACGGCTTTGAAATAGCGTTCGACAAAATTCATGTACTGCGGTTCGGAACAGCGCAGACGGAGTCCTTTGACCGCAAGCAGCCATGCGGGGAATCCGCCGAACTCCCATTCGGAGCAGATGTACGGACCGGGACGCAGCAGAACTTTGATTCCGAGTTCATCCGCGAGTTCAAGAAACGCGCGGACGTCGAGCATGCCGGAGAAGTCGAACTTCCCCGGCGTGCGTTCGTGAAGGTTCCACGGCATGTAGGTTGCCACAGTGTTGAGTCCGCATGCCTTGAGTTTCAGCAGACGGTCGCGCCAGTACTCGCGCGGAATGCGGAAGTAGTGCATTTCACCCGAAAGAATGCGGAACGGTTTGCCGTCGAGGAGAAATTGTTTATTCTTGATTTCAGTTTTCATCAGTTGCCTTTCAGTGATAAGTCGGTTTCATCCTCCGCTCGGAGGATGTAGTAAAGTGCGAAGTCCTGATCGTTTGCCCACGGATCGAAAAATTCGCCGCGCCGGGCGGGAGCGATTTCGGAGCCGTCCGGATTCAGCATGGTCACCGAATACGGATGCAGATAAGCACAGGAAGCCGTGCCGTCCGGGAAGAACAGACACAGCAGATTGCGCAGAGTCTTTTTTGCCTGCATGCGGAGCGCATTGTCGCCGGTTCCCTGCGCATGAAGGAGGAAAGCATAGGCGGAAAGACAGCTCCAGTAGTGAAGCGTATCGCCGTAGAGCGCCCGTTTGCCGAACCAGTAGCCGTCCCAGTGGCGGATCGGCAGACTGTTCCATTTGTGGTCGGGCTGGTCTCCGTTGAAACGCTTCAGAATTGCGGCGTGCCTTTTTGCCTCTTCAAGCAGCGCCGGGTCACGCTCGATGAGGTTGTAATACGCGGAAAGAATCGACAGCGCGGGGGTGACAATCGTCTGTTCAAACCGCACTTCATGCGGAGGATAGAGAATTCCGTTTGCGCGGATGTTTTCGACATGCGTCCGGACGAGTCCGGCGAGTTCGCGCGCCGTTTCGGTTTTGCCTGCGTCGCGGATCGCTTTGACGGCATCGGAAAAGATGCTTCCGTTCGGATAGAACTTTGCTCCGCCTTTGCCGTAGTAATTGCGCATGGAGCGTTCGATCCAGACAAGATAGCGGTCATCTTTGTAAAGACGGTGCATCTCCAGCCAGAAGGTGATGAGCCACGGCGCGTTGTAAAGACGTTTGAACTTGGCGTTCTTGCCGATGTTGTTGCAGACTTCTCCTGTTTCGGTGTCGAAGACCTCGCGGAGAAGAAATTGTTCGAACAGCTTCAGCGATTTTTCCATTTCATCATCGTGTTTCCGCTGGAGGCGTCGCGCGATGAGCAGTCCCATGCCGAAACGTTCGCGGCAGGCGTTGTGGTTGGCGTTCGCGTAGCTGAAATACGGCGCGTTTTCCTCGCAGTCGTAGATCAGATACGCGCCGCAGAGCGGACTGCGCGGATCGGTCATCTGCTGTTTGCGGATGATGAACCGGATCCGGCGGTCGACAACCGTTTCCAGATCTTCCGAAACAAATCCGTTCGCACGGAAGCTGCGGCCGTTGATCCGGAATTCGAATTTGTGTTCTCCGGTTTTCTCCGGCGCATGCTCCGCAAGAACGGAATTTCCTTCAATGCGGAACGGAATTTTGTCCCCGTTGCAGAAAACTTCCGCCGTTTCCGGTTTTGAGCCGCATTCCGCCGTGATGCGGAACCGTTCATCCGGAAAGATGGTTTCCAGCTCAAACGAAAGATACGCGGAGTTCGGACGCTTCAGCAGTTCATGTCTGAACGCGCCCGCCGGAAACGCGGCGAGCTCCCACTCCAGAACCTTTGTTTCGCCGGGGAGAAAATGCGACGGCGCGGGATGCAGAATGAAATCTCCGCGGTCGTTGCTGATCTCCTTCGCAACACGGCGGACGCTGTAGGCGTCAAGCGATCCCTGCGTCAGAATGAGTGCGAGTTCGGTATGGAATTCACCCATTTTGAGCGCATGAACATATGCGTTTTCGCCGCCGCACCAGATGTGTGTGTTGCAGCGGCGTTTTTCGCAGGTTTCGGCATCGGTGTAGTTGTCGTTGAACGTGGCGAAGACGCCGAGTTCGCCGCGCTGAAAATAGAGATCGTATGGAGCGGTGTTGCGGAAGCTGAACCGCTCCCGCAGAAAATCGCTGCCCATGGTGCGCTCAACAGTCAGTTCGAGTACGCCGCGGCGGTAGCGTGAAACGGCTTTGCCGTCTTTCTGTTCCGCTCCGAGGAACTCCATTCCTGCGGGAACGCCCCAGGTGCCGAGACCTTCGATCCAGTTCATGCGGTCGGCGTCGTTCTTGAGAACGAGCGTTTTCAAGCCGCCGTTGTCCGCGTTGAATTCAACTTTGAACTTATCGTTTTCCATTTTCTTCAACTCTCCCGCATGCATGCCGGCTGCAAGACACAATATTGCAAAGAGAATGCCTGTCTTCAACTTCATTCCGCACCGAAAACGTTTTTGACCGCCTGCAGAAATCCGTAGCCGTACTGCGTGTCGGGTTCGAGATACGCGCCTTCGGTCCACTCGTTCCAGCAGGAGAGTTTGACCATCTGGCCGCGGGATTCATCGGAGGCGAGAACGTCTTTGGCGAACTGGAGTTCTTCCTGAAAGCGTTCCGGCGTGTTGTTGACGACCACGGGACCGAACGGATAGTTGCGGTTTTCGAACATGTCCGACTGCACTGTGCGCGGGGAGGAGTCCCAGCCGGTCAGAACGTTGGGGTTGAACGCGCACTTGAGGTACTTGTTGAACACAAGCGGGATATAGTGGTTGTTTTTCGCCCACTTTGCATAGTCGGTCGCGGGGAAATCATCCTTGTAGCCCCAGCCGTAGGAGGTGATGCTGTCGACGGTGAGGGTTTCGATGAAGTGATTGATTTCGGTGAAATCGTGTTCCGGCGATTCGAGGGCGCGCCAGACATTCGGGAGCGCTTCGAAGACGGTGGAGATATGCAGTTTGCCGAGCCCGGCCTTTTCGACTTTATCGCGGAATTCGCGGATGAGCACTGCGGCGGTTTCGAGTCCGCCGACCTCTTCAACGAGCGCGCCGAGACGGTAGAGCATGAAGTAGAGCGAGCCGTCGGGGAGACGCAGGTAGTTCGGCTTCCCGAGGAAATTTTTGATGCAGTAGTCCGTGCAGTCGCGGAAGGTTTGGGGATCGACTGCGCCGCTCCAGTTGATTTCCGCCGGTTTCCAGTAGCTTCCGGGGTGCGCGTAGATCGGGTTGTGATTCGCCCACATGATGGCGAACTTGATGTCTTCGCAGTTCGGTGCTTTGAGGAAGCCCTCTTCGAGCGCGCGGTGGCGGTACGGTCCGTCGGAGAACCAGTACCAGTCCCAGATGAACGCATCGATTCCGTACGCTTTTGCGGCGGAGATTTTCTGCGCCATCACATCGGGTTCGGATTCATCCTGATATCCCCAGAGGGGAACTTTGGGCTGCTGATGTCCGGGGAAACGGGGCGTGGCATACTGCGCGACGCGCCATTCGGTCCATCCTTTTCCGTGGAGTTCTTCGACGCGCGGGTCGCAGTGCCAGTTCGGGAAGTAGTAAGCTGCAACAACCGGTTTCTGTTTCATGATGAGAGTTCCTTTCTGTCAGCGTTCCAGTTCGTAAGCGAAAACCGCTTCGGGGAACGCAAAGTTGTCAAGATTCAAAATGTTTTTTCCGTTTTCTTCCGTCACCGGGAGTGAGCCGATGCGTTCACCTGCGCAGTTCAGTGCATAGGCTTTCCATTCGCCTTTCAGATTCAGCACAACTTTTGCGATTCCGTGCTGCGCGAGGAAGGGCGCCTTGCCCCAGTTCTCCAGACGGTCGCAGTCTTTGGTTGCGAACTCCATTCCGGTTGCCTGGGTGTTTGTGAGATGAATCAGAGCGAAACGCCGGGCGTCGGCCAGAGTCTGCGCATCCACGGGAAGCAGAGCGAAAACTCCGAAGTCGTTTTTGTTTTCGACGGAGAAATTTTTGCCGTTGAGTTTCCGGACCGTTCCTGTTGCGAGCACTTCGCCGCCGGGTGCAGTGGCACGGAAGGTTTTCTGTTTGCGGATCAGCTCAAGCTGACCTCCGGGTGCGGTGAAGCGTCCGGTTTTCGCATCGTAACATCCTTTCGGCAGCAGACCGGCTTTGAGCAGATTGTCAATCAGCCCGTTTTTCGCCGGGAACGTTTTCTGCGATTGAGCGGAGCCGATGCCGAGATCAATCAGCGCGGTGTATTCCCCTTGCGCGGGAAGCTCTGTGACGAGTCCGATCTGAGCGAGGAAACCGAGGTCGTTGAACGGCAACGGACTTTCCGTATCGCCGTCTTTGCGGAACGGATCCGTTGCGATTCCGGCGAAGCGTGTTTCCGCCGGACGGATTCCGGCGTTCAGGAAGATCTGTGCGCCGATTCTCTGCGAATACGCTTTGAGCGGGTCGTTGGTGATGTCGAAGAATCCAGCCGTGTGGGTCGGCTTCTGCGCATACGGCAGCCAGTGCGCATAGGCAAACGGGAAGAGCGCATCCCAGTTCTGGAACGCTCCGTACGCAGCCATCAGCGCGGGTCCGACAGCGCGGTAGATGTTCGGGTTTGCATATCCGAATTCGGTAATCGTGAAACCTTTTCCGTACAGACGGGACGAAAAGAGCCGGTCTGGAATTCCGGAGAGCGCGCCGAGCACATTCCGCTGGTCTGCAAGAACCGGCAGTTTCCACGGAGTTTCCGCAAAGCGGGGATGATCCCAGTAGCCGTGGTTGTCGACAAAGTCGTAATGTTTGCGGTCGGCGGAGAGCGTGAGGTTGTTGCGGTAGTTCTGATCGGAAAGAAGCGTGCTGCATCCGAGTTCCCGCAGAGCCGCCTTCATCTCTTCGAAGCGGGTGACGGCGCGGAAGGAGATGAACTGGTCGAACGTTTTGTCCGGATTGGATTTTTTCCATTCCGCGAATTTTTCGCGGTACATTTTTTCGCTTCGCGGAGTTGCGCCCCAGACGCGTCCGGGATTCGCTTCGTTGACGAGCGAAAGAGTGATGAGCGCGGGATCGTCCTTCAGAGCGAGCCCCGTGTAGGGGTTGACGTGTCCAAGGAATTCGCCCGCCCAGCGTTTCCATTCATTGAACACGCGGTCGTTGATATAGAACAGTGCTTTGTATTCGCGCACGTTTGTGATTTTCCCCAGATCGCCGAGCTCCGGGGCGGAGATGTTGTTGCGCGATACGTAAATGTCTGTTGTGTAATAGATTCCGCGTTTTTTCAGACAGCTCGCCAGGTAGTCGAACTTGTCCATGTTCGCGGCATTGAGCCGGTCCGGAGCTTTTCCCGTGTGGTCGAAAAGCACATCGTCATGGTGATGAAAACGAATGACGTTGAATCCGAAACTTGCGAAGCGGTCCGCCATTTCCTCCGCGAGTTTTTTATCGGGGATCTGACTTGTTCCGACCAGATTCGGTCCGTAGAAGCGGACGGCGTTTTCCGGTCTGTTGCGGAAGACGAAATTTCCGTTTGCATTGCGGATGACCGGTCCGTATTTGCCTGCGGGAGCGTCAAGTTTCGCGGAAAAATCCAGCGCGCTTCCGTGTTTGACATTGTGCGTATAGGTGAACGTTTTCCAGTCCTGATCCGCCTGGGCCTTGTAGGTGGATTTTGTGACGGAGCCGAGCTCTTTTCCGAACTCTCCTGTTTTGCCCTGCCGGATGCGCAGACTGATTTTCGATTTCTGAATTCCTCCGGTGTACGGCGTGTATCCGAGGCGGATATTGAATGTGGAGCCGTCCCACTTGCGGTCGTCCTGAACGCGCAGATAGTAGTTGCCCTCAATCAGGATTTCGCCGTTTTTGACGGGGATGCGGAAGCGTTTTGCGCTTCCCGCATAGAGTGCTTCCTTTGTGAATTCTTTCGGGAACTGGTAAATTTTCCCGTCGACTTCAAACGAGGTCCCGCGGTAGCGGGAAACCGGAAGCAGAGAGTTGAGGCAGAACGGTTTGACGAGAGTCCCGCGTTCCATTTCAACGGAGCTGGACACATTTTCCTCCCCGTCAAGAGCGAGCGCGAGCTTTCCGGAGGTTCCGTTTGTGAATTCCATCTGGAAGAGCACGCCGTTTTCCGATTTGATCCTTTTGAAGATGTGGTGATCGACTGCTGGCTGCAGACCGTGCCAGTTTTCGGTGTAGGTCGTCGGAGTCGCGCGCCAGTCATCGATCTCAAGGTTGCCGTTGTCGAGCAGTTGCAGATTCCCGGCGGAGAGAAACCCGGAGGCTCCGGCAAGCAGAAGAAGCGTTGTGATTTTTTTCATGATGCAGTTTCCTTTGATGAGTTATTCTCTTGCCCAGAAAAGTTTGAAATTGCCGTAGGATGATCCGAGTGTGCAGCCGGGATAATAATCGCGGTGATTGACGACATGGCCGTCCGCAAATGTGTGGTTTGCAGTCAGTCCCGGGTGACGATAGGAGATATGTCCCGCATTTGTATTGTCGGGTACGGCAATGGAGTATTCATAGCCGACATTGCATTTCATATCCGCGTAAAGGAGTTTTTCGGACGGGCGTTTCAGTTTTGTGATCCAGCGGTTGTTTTTATATGTGGAATTCCAGTCTACAATCATGTGAACATTGATTCCGATTGCCTGGTTTCCGACTTTGTGGTACTGGAACGGGGCAACGGAAGGACATTGCATCGAGGGATCCGCCGGTTTGTAAAGAGCTTCGGTTCCGCTTCCGCTGACAACGGTAAGGAACTCAGCGTCGCGGGTGATCGGTTTCTTGTTGATATAGCTCCAGAGAATACTGAGTTCCGACGGGTTCAAAGAACCGATCTGATGTTTGATCGGCAGACATCCTTCGTTGTCGTTGGCATACATCTGTGTGTAGAGCCCGAGCTGCTTCTGATTCGAGGTGCAGGAGATTGCTCTGGCTTTTTCTCTTGCGGAATTCAGGGCGGGCAGGAGCATGCCGGCGAG